>NZ_VSWH01000001.1:0-658333 GCF_009602705.1 Chryseobacterium vaccae
ATGGATGAAAATTTAATGATGATATGGCAGAAATGCCTTCAGTTTATGCGGGATAATTTAAACGCTGCTGAAGATAATTCTGATCTGAAAAAACTTGAAAAATCTTTCGATATGTTATTTGATAAGGTTCAGCCAATTTCATTGGTGGCGAATAACCTTACACTGATCGTACCGAGTGATTTTTACAAGGAATACATTGAGGACAATTACCTGTCCCTGCTTTCTGCTGCCCTGAAGAAAAATATTGGAAAAGGAGTAAAACTATGGTATTCAGTAATGGAAAACAGACCGAAAGGTCAGGAAAAACCAGTTACCATGAACATCAAGGGACAAAGCGTTCCTACTCCTAAAACTCAGGAAACAATGCCACAAGGATTTTCAGCAAATATTGTAAACCCTTTTGTGGTCCCTGGAATAAGAAAAGTAAATATAGACTCTAATCTGAAACCGGATTATTCTTTTGATAGTTATGTAGAAGGAGAAAGCAATAAATTTGCTGCTACTGTAGCAAGATCTATCGCTAAAAGACCAGGAGCAACTGCTTTCAACCCATTATTTCTTTATGGAGGGTATGGAGTAGGGAAAACCCACTTAGGCCAGGCTGTTGGTCTTGAGGTGAAAAATCAGTTTCCGGATAAAGTTGTTCTTTACCTGTCTTCTGAAAAATTTATCCAGCAGTTTATTTCTGCTGCCAAAGCACATAAACAGACAGAATTTGCAAATTTCTACCAGATGGTAGATGTTCTGATCATTGACGATATCCAGTTCCTGTCCGGTAAATCTGCCACGCAGGACAGCTTCTTCCATATATTTGACCACCTTCACCAGAACGGAAAACAAATTATTCTTACTTCAGATAAAGCTCCGGCTGATATCATGGATATTCAGGACAGAATCGTTTCCCGTTTCAAATGGGGACTTTCTGCAGAGATTAAATCTCCTGATTTGTCTACAAGAAGACAGATCATTGAAGATAAATTAAGCAGAGACGGAATCGTTCTTCCGGGAGATATGCTTGATTTCCTTGCCGCTGAAGCAAAAACAAATGTAAGAGAGCTGATCGGGGTAATCAATTCCGTGATTGCTTATTCTACAGTATATAAGAGAGATCTGAGTCTTGAATTGCTGAAAGAAACAATCAACAGAATCGCTGCTAATCAGAAGAAAGTCATTAACATTCCTTATATTCAGGAAGTGGTATGTGACTATTTCGGAATCAAAAAAGAACAGCTTCTTTCTAAAACAAGAAAAAGAGAGATTGCTTTGCCAAGACAGCTGGCGATGTACTTCTCAAAAGAATTTACCAATTCTACTTTCACTAAGATCGGAGAAGAAATGGGCGGAAAAGATCATTCAACGGTAATGTATGCTTGTGACACGATCAAGGATGTATCAAAAATTGATAAAGAAGTTAAGAAATACGTAAAAGATCTTACAGAAAGAATCAAGCAGTAAAAAATAACTGAATTAAAAATAATAAAAATGAAGAATAGTTTTATTCTTCATTTTTTATTTAGTTTTGTTAAAAGAGGAATTTAGAATTTCTTTTTCATTTTTTAATTAAAGAATATATGAATATTTTGATGGTTTGCCTGGGGAATATCTGCAGAAGTCCTTTGGCAGAAGGAATTATGAAAGAAAAGCTCGGGAATGGGGTAATTGATTCCGCAGGAACAATATCACTTCACGAAGGAGAGCATCCTGATAAAAGGGCTGTTAAAACAGCGGCCAGTCATGGAATTGATATCTCAAAACAGAAGTCCAGGCCCATTACCAACGCAGATTTTGAAAACTTTGACAAGATCTACTGTATGGATATTGATGTGTATGAAGACGTAATTTCAAAAGCAGGAAATGAAGAGCAACGCCAAAAAGTTTCTCTGTTTCTGGAAGCTTTAGGTGACCACAAAAATGCAGAAGTTCCAGATCCTTACTGGGGCGGAATGGATGATTTTGAAAACGTTTTCCAGCTTTTGGATAAAGGATGTGACGCCATCTTAAAACAGATGAAATAAAAGGGGGAAATTGTATCTGTTGCTTAATATTGAACCACTATTTTTTTATTCCCTCACTTAAAAAACGAACTATAAAACAATAAAATGCTTTTTTTACTCCCAGCCTACCTTTCGGAAAATACTTCTATCACTCATTTCTCACCTGTGATAAAAGAATATATCATGCAAACCGATTATTTCTTTGTAGAAAATGAAAAAACAGCCAGAAAAGTCGTTAAATTCTTTGCTCCTGAAAAGAAACAGTCAGATCTGAAACTGTTTTTACTGGATAAGTACACCGAAAATGCAGATATTAAAGAAGCGCAAAATCTGATGTTGAAAGGACAGGATTTCGGGTTACTTTCCGAAGCCGGATTACCTTGTATTGCCGATCCGGGAAACCTGATCGTAAAATGGTGCCACGAGAAAAATATCAGAATAATTCCTATTTCCGGACCTTCATCTATTATCCTTGCGCTGATTTCAAGTGGATTCAACGGGCAGGAATTTACCTTCCACGGTTATCTGCCGATTGATAAAAGTGAAAAGAAAAAACAGATTCTTCATCTGGAAAGCCTGGTGCAGAAAACAGGGTATTCGCAGATCTTTATGGAAACCCCATACAGAAATAACCAGCTTTTTGAAGACCTGACAAAATTCCTTTCCCCCAATACCAAACTCTGTATTGCAGCCAATATCAATGATCCTGAACATGAATTTATTCAGACCAAAACCATAGCCAACTGGAAGAAAGCCCTGCCAGAACTGCATAAAGTTCCGGCTGTTTTTGTTCTCGGAAAATGATTTATGCTGTATGAAGTATAAGATGAAAGTTTGGTTTGAGATATAATCTGATGTGTTGCATGAAGTTGAAAATCTTTGACTTTTTGGCATCGTGATCTGAAAAACTTAGTTATCTTAGTTAAAAGGCTAACGCTCAAATTTCAAACCTCAAATCTCAAATCATTCAAAGCATGAATAACGTACAAAATTTACATACAGAGGAAGAAGATGCTGTACCATTTGGTACTTTGATTGCCAATGATGTTGCAGATCAGCTGCAGAACGGTCATTTTTTAGGTTATCGTCACCGTGATTACTGCGGAATGGGAATGCAGTCAGATGAAAACCAAAGGTTTTTCTACGGAGAAATATATGATGGTGATCTTAATAACCCGAAAATATTTGAAAATAGGGATCTGTTTGTTTCCTGGCTTTCCATGCAGTCCACAGCTTCATTGGCTCGGCTGGATGATGAAGAGTTTTATAAAGGGAATCAGGTAATCACAAGAAAACGCCTGTTGGAGTTCATTCAATAAAAATATATAACAATCTCTGCTATGGAAAAACTGACTACTTCAATGATTCTGCTAAGTGTTGCACTTTTCATGATTTCCTGCAGTCCTGATGCCGCAAAAAAGACAAAATCAGCAATATCCAATGATGTAAAGAAAACAGAACCTCTTTGCTGGAAGGATATCAGGGCCGGAGAACTTCCCCCGGCAGGTGCTTATGATGCCATCGACAGTCTCGTGAAAAAATGGGATCTATGTTACGAAAGGATAGAAACCGGATGCGATATAACCGACAGCACCCGGAAAATTCAAAAAGAAGCAGACCGTACCAATGAAGTCTATTTCAAAAGTCTTGAGAAAAAACTGGGCAAGAACTGGAAACAGCATTTTGATAAGGAACTGCGTGTATCAGACAGCATCAACTGGATAAAAATCAGTGAGCACATCAGGAGTATGAATGAATGATATCGTTAAAGTTAGTTTATCTTTATTGCTGCTTTTTAAAAACAGAATCTGCATGATTTATTTTTTTCTTCGTGCTTTCCATTTTCTCCAGAGAAATACTACTAAAGGAATAAACAAAAGGAAAGGCCAGAAAGAAACAATCCCCAGGAGGAAGCCTACAAAACTGTTCCAGCCTTCTGTAAGAGAATCGGAAAACCTGCTTCCAAATCCTATTTTTGAAGTGGTGGAGCTCCTTGCCTTTTCCTTATACAGAGAGAGCTCCAAAGTGCTGTAATTGACCCGGTCGTCAATAAAACGCAGTGTGCCTTCAGCCACATCAATTTCATCTTCCAGCCCACGGATTTTCTCCTGAATTTCAAGTATGTCTTTTGTAGTGGATGCATTTCTGAGCAGATCACGGTACTTTTCAAGATAGATTTTTTTATTGGCCAGTTTTATTGAAACATCAGTATATTCCTCAGTAACATCATTGGAGGAAATATTTTTAGACAGGATAGATCCCACACCGTCCGAGAAAGAATTGATAAGCTTATCAAAATTCTGATGGGGAACACGGATCATCATAGACAGGTTTTCGTCCGTATCGGTATTCCGAAACTGTTCCTGTTGAATATAGGCGTTACTTTTCTTTAGGATCTCTGCAGTTTGGTTTTGTGCTTTTTTCAGGTCACCTACTTGAATGGTCATTTTCCCGTTTTTAATGATCTTTTTAGAGATCGTATCTGTTTTATGATGGCTTAATGGTGGAGCAGGCATATTTTCGTCTGAATCTGTTTTCGCAGAAATAGTAAGATGATTGGTCATTTCTTTTTCCAGAGGAGGATCTGCCATTGTGACTGCTTGGGGATCAGATTGGCTGCAACTCATTAATATAATACTTAATGATAATGCTGAAAATATTTTTTTCATGGTTAAGTTTTTATGAATATTAACAAAAATCATACTTAAATGCTTTTTTTTATTGTAAGATGTTATTGTTTTTATAGAAATTGTTGCGTAATATGTATTGCGTGGTTGAGGTAAAAAATCTGCGCAATCCACGAGAAAAATAAAAAACACACCAATACTGTTTTCGTAAACGCAAAACCTGATTTATAGGCATTACTGATTAAATGATTAAAGAAACGCGACTTCATCATTCATGAAGCTTGCTGCTAAATGTCCGCTTCATGGAATCAATAGAGTTGATCCTACGTTTTGCGTGGTAAGTTTGCAATATATTGGTTACATTTGTGCTATGTCTGCACTAGAAAAATTCGGGGTTGAAATTTTTACCCAGCATAATATTTTCGAGAGAATTTCTGCGGATAAGCCTTTCCGTCCGGAAAATCCTGCCTTTATCTTTATCAAATCAGGATCTATAAAACTACGTCAGCATTTCAGTGACCTGGAGCTTTCTGCGAATATGTTTATGGTAACTGATCCACAGACTATTTATGAAATGGTTTCCGTGAGTGATGATTTCCAGTCCAGGATGGTTTCCTATAAAAGAGAATTTATTTCGGCATTATCATTGAAATTCAACAGACTGATCACCTACCGTTATTTCAGACAGCAGATGAATAAAGGAGTTCCTTTTCCGGAGGATGAAATGGAAGTGGTCTGGAAAAGTGTTAATTTCCTGAAATATATTTTAGATTCCGAAACGGAAATGCTGTATAAAAAAGAGATGGTGGAACATCTGTTCTCTGTTTTTTGCTACCAGATGGCCGGTATTATTTCTAAAGAAGACAACTATTCCATGAACCAGATGTCCAGGCAGGAGGAAATTGTTTTTGTTTTTCTTACCGATCTTGCAGAACATCATCTTACCGAAAGAACCGTGGAATTCTATGCCGAGCGCCAGTCGATTACAACCAGACATCTTTCATCAGTGGTAAAATCCATTACCGGAAAATCAGCAAGCCAGATCATTGCTTTGATCGTAATGAATGAGGCGAAAGTACTTTTAAACTCTTCCAAAAAACCGGTTTCTGAGGTGTCGTCTATTCTCGGATTCAGTGATCAGTACTCGTTTTCGCACTTTTTTAAAAAGCATATGGAAGTGAGCCCAAGCCAGTACAGACATCAGTTTGAAAATTAAAATCTTACATTTGAACATCTTTTTCCAATAATCAAACATTTGTTTGAATTATGAACTGCTGTAACTTTGTTCCCGTAAAACAAGGTACAATGACAAAGAATGTAAAAACGGCACTATCATTCGTGATAGCTCTATTCCCTGCGCTGTTTTTTTCACAACAGACGCGGGAAATGACGGCAGATGAAGTCGCCGAAATGGCAGTACAAAACCATCAGCAGTTAAAAGTTTCCGCTCAGAATATAGACATTGCCAAACAGAATACTAATGTGGCAAAGCTTCAAAAGCTTCCTACCGTTACGGCTTCTACGAGCCAGTTCTATTTAGGAAATGCGGTAGCTATTGATAAAGACTTTTCAAATTCCACCAAAGTTCCGATGCCTCACTACGGAAGTTCCTATGCGGTACAGGCTACCCAGCTGATCTTTAAAGGTGGATTGGTAACTAAATCTATTGAGGTAGCAGGTCTCCGTGAGCAGCTTTCTGAACTGGATCTGGAAAAAAACAGACAGGATGTGAAATTTCTCGTGATTTCCAATTATCTGGATGTGTATAAGATTATGAACCAGGAATCCGTATTTCAGAACAACAAAAAACTGGCTCAGGAACGTCTCAAAAATATTCAGAAATTCTATCAGCAGGGAATGGTAACCCGAAACGAGGTGATCCGTGGCGAATTGGCCATCAAAAACCTTGATCAGGGAATCCTTACGCTGGGCAATAACAGAAAAATCCTGAATTATAATCTAAATATTGCATTAGGACTTCCGTCTGACACAGAGATCATCCCCGTGGAAAGCTTAACGGATAAAGAATCGGGAATAGGAATGGATTACTACCTGAATCTAGCCCATGAAAGCAATCCCCAGCTTAAATCTGCCCAAAAGAATATTGATCTTGTCAGCAAAAATATTGAAATTATCAAAACAGATCAAATGCCGACCCTTGCCGGATTTGGAGGCTATACGCTGCAACGTCCAATCACCACAAGAAACCCAGTTCTGGATATGTATTCCGGAGGATGGCAGGCAGGAGTTTCTTTAAGCTATAATATCGATAACCTTTACAGAACAAAAGAAAAAGTGAAACTCGGTGAGCTTCAGAAAACCCAGGCCGGAGATGCAATGACCCTGGTACAGCAGAATGTGGATATGGCGATAAATGCAGCTTATGTGAAATACCAGGAAGCTATTCAGCAGGCGGAAATCCTTAACGATTCTAAAAGACTTGCAGAAGAAAACTATAAGATTACAGAAGCAAAATATCTGAACCAGCTGGCAGTACAGGCCGAAATGATTGATGCCCAGAACCAGAAACTTCAGTCTGAGCTGGATTATGCCAATGGAGAGATCAATGTACTTTATCAGTATTATAATCTTATCAAAGCTTCGGGAACACTTTAATCTTTTAAAACTGAAAAACAAAACAATGGAAAACAAGGAACAAACTACTCAAAATACACAGGCAGCTCCGGCACAATCGGCTGCTTCCGATAAAAAGAAAAAGAATAAAACCAATAAAATCCGCGCTATTATTTCGAATATTATCGTTTTTCTGGTGATAGGATTCGGGTTGTACTGGCTGGTACGTGAATATTTCCACATTGGAGATAAAACCTATACAGAGGCAGCTCAGGTGGAAGAGTTTATAAACCCTATCAATACCAGAGTTTCTGCTTATATCAAAGAAATAAAATTCATCGAACATCAAAGAGTAAAAAAAGGTGATACGCTGGTTATTCTGGACAAAAACGAAATTCTGACCCAGCTTGGGCAAGCAGAAGCAGCTTACCAGAATGCAATGGCACAAAGATCAGCAACAAGTTCATCCGTTAATACGGTTTCTAACAATGTTAATGTGATGGAATCCAATATTGCAGGTGCAAAAGCAAGATTATGGAATGCAGAGCAGAACCTGAACCGATATAAAAACCTTCTCGCTGCTGAGGCTGTAACAAGACAGCAGTATGACCAGGTAAAAACAGAATATGATGCCCAGAAAGCAGCTTACGAAACGCTGGTTAATCAAAAGCAGTCTGCCAATCTTTCTACAACAGAGGTAAAAAGCCGTCTGGGGATTAATGATGCAGAGATCAAAAGAACAAAATCAGCCTTGGATATGGCGAAAATCAACCTTTCCTATACCGTCATTACAGCTCCTTATGACGGAGTAATGGGAAGAAGAACAATTGCCGAGGGACAATTAATTCAACCCGGCCAACAGGTAGCCACGATCGTTCTGAACGGTCAGAAATGGGTAACCGCTAATTTCCTTGAAAGACAGATGCCGAACATAAAAATCGGAGAGAAAATGATGATGACTGCTGATGCTTTAGGCGGAAAACAATTTGAAGGTATAGTAACTGCGGTTTCAGCGGCTACCGGATCCAGATATTCGAGCGTTCCGACTGATAACTCTACCGGAAACTTCATCAAAGTACAGCAGAGAATTCCTGTAAGAATAGAATTTACGTCTTCCAATAAAAAAGAAGATCTGGATAAACTGAGCGCAGGGATGAACATGAACGTAAATATTAATAAAGACTAGAAGATGCAGGATATCAGATTCCAGACATGATGCGGTGCGAAATGCTAACGCTGAATATTGAAAGTCTGTCATCTGATATCTGAAATCAATGATCTAAAAAGTATGTACAACAAAGGACTATATAACGACTGGGTACCGAAACCCGTACAGCTGCTGCTGATCGTACTGCTTCTTGCAGTGGTGATGCCTCTTGGCGGTGTGTACACAGGGAATATCAGCTATCTGGTGAGCGGTACCGGAGCTCTTACAGAATATTTTATGTGGGCCAACTATGCGACCACAATCGGTATGGGAGCCTGTATGCCTATTGTTCTCAGAATGAAGATGAGATTCAAGGTGAGAGATAAAATGGTGCTCCTCTTGGTGCTTTTAGGGCTTATGAGCTATATCAATGCAACGACTTTACAGCCTATGATCTTTGTATTTACGTCTTTACTGATTGGATTTATGAAGATGATGGTCACCATAGAACTATTCTTGCCGTTGATGATGATGATTGGAAACCGTGGAATGTTTTACGGAGTATTCTATACATTTGTTCTGATCATGAACCAGGTAGCAGTTTATTATGCCGCAGAATTCTCCCTTTTGTATAACTGGCAGCAGTTTTATTTACTGACATCGGTTTTATGCTTTATATTGGCACTTATTCACTGGATTTTTATGCATAATAAATATTTCGCATTGAAAGTTCCTCTGCATTATATCGACTGGCTGAGTATTTTACTGTTCATCTCCACCTTTATGTTTTCGGCCTATGTATACTCTTTCGGGAGACAGCAGGACTGGCTGAATTCAAAAAATATCATTAATGCCAGTATAGCTGCTTTTGTAAGCTTTGCATTGCTGGCCATCCGTCAGTCAACGCTGAAACGGCCTTACCTGTCCTTTAAAATATTCACCAAAAATAATGTACAGCATGGTTTATTTATGTTGTTCTGGCTGGGAATGTTTTTAGGAACGGCATCTCTTCAGAATACTTTTGCGGTAGGAGTTTTAGGATATGATCAGCTCACGAATGCCAGACTCAGCATGCTGATGGTTCCGGGCATTATTCTAGCAGGCGCAATTGCTATATTCTGGTTCAAAAAAGAAAAACCGTTAAAAATGTACATTTTTTCAGGGTTTGCTGCGATGATAGGATATGCTATAATTATGTACTTTTCTATGGTATTAGAATTCAGTTATGACAACTGGTATCTTCCGATGTTCTTAAAAGGTTATGGAATGTGCTCATTATTTATTTCCGTTTGGTTCTATACGTTGGATAAACTTGAAATGGATGAAATGCTGGCCGCTATCGGATTGGTGCTGGTTTGGAGAACTTTCCTGGCGGTAGGTATTTTTTCAACCTTATATTCATGGTTTCAGTACAGATTTCAGGTGGCAGCTGTAGGAGATCTCGCGGTATATATGGATGGGATGACGGTGACCCCTCAGAATGTTGCAGCCAATATGAAGGGCATTCAGCTGAATGCCATTATTATTGCCACTAAAAAGATCTTCGGATATATTATCCTGACAGGTTTTGGGGTGTTGTTGTATGTAATTACCCATCATTTCGGGGCAAAACGTTTCCAGTATATGAGATTTGTGAGAGTTATCGGAGGTAAATCTGTCATTGCCAGAAGAAGACTAAAAGAAAGAAAAAAAATGTTAGAAGAAATAAAAGACGCAGCAGGACCTGCGGTTTAAAGATACCTTGTTTTTCACCAGTAAGATCCCGGACTTTGTTCAAAAGTCGGGATCTTACGTTTTTTATGAATGAGGTATTTTTAAGATCTGCATAATCTGCCAGATCAGCGAGCGAAAATATAAAAGGATTATGTATTGAAGTTGAGTTTTACCACACAAAATTTTCATTTCTAAAACTGCTGATTTTAATGTTTCATATAAATTTTAAACAGACTCTAAGGATGAACAATACCCTCTGGAAAATATGAAAAATTTCATACTGAATTGTTTTTATTTAGAAAGAATAAAAATTAAATTTGACGCATTATAAAACTTGAAATAAAAGAATGAAAAAGCAGTATGCGTTAATAGGATTATTAGCTTCGGGAATGATGTTTTCCCAGACCGTTAATGACTCTATAGCCTCTAAAGGTATTGATGATGTGGTGATTGTAGCCTCCCGAAAACCTACAAAAATCTCTGATATTCCGGGAACCGTTTGGGTGGTACAGAAAGAAAAAATTCAGGAGCAGGCCAAAAGCGGAGTTCCTATCAAAGAAATGCTTTCTATCCTGATTCCGAGTATGGATATTGGTCCTCAGGGAAGAACCAATTACGGACAGAATATGAGAGGACGCTCTGCGTTGGTTATGATAGACGGGGTTTCCCTGAACAGTATCCGCGCAATCAGCAGACAATTGGACGCTATTGACCCATTTAATATTGAAAGAATAGAAGTTCTTTCCGGAGCAAGCTCTATCTATGGAGGAAATGCTACAGGAGGAATTATCAATATCATCACCAAAGCTCCCTCTAAAAACGGAATTAGCGGAGAAACGGAAGTAGGGGTAAGAACCGGATTTATGGGGAAAGATGATCATGATTTCCGTGCGGCACAATCTATTGCAGGAAAAGGAGAGAAACTTTTCGGAAGGCTGGGAATCGCTTACCAGCAGAATGGAGGGGTGTACGGAGCAGACCAGAATCAGGTGATTACCGATATTACGCAAACCGATCTTCAGTATAACCAGTCCATTGATATTCTTGCTACAGGAGGTTATAAATTTAACAACAAGCATAAAATTACAGCGTCACTTCAGTATTATAATTCTAAATTTAATGGTGACAGAAGTCTTTATTTAGGACAGAGTCTGAGCGCTTTTACCACAAAAAATGCGTCCTTACTGGAAATGCGTGACGGTTTTTCATCAGACAAAAATGTAGGAACAGAACGTTTTATGGGAACCTTGGCTTATAATGCTAACGGTATTTTAGGTGGACAGGATCTTTATGTACAGCTGGCGGCAAGAGGAGAGAAGCTTGGGTTCTATCCTTTCCCGGGAACAGTAGCACTTCAAAGTGGGCCGATTGCCTATATGTCTTCTTCACAGCAGGATACGTATTATTCAGGGATCAAGGCATTATTGTCAAAATCCTGGAGAACCTTGAACGTAACGTATGGAGTAGATGTAGATCTGGAGAAATTCGAAGGAACACAATCTGTTTATGATCTGGCCAAAACCATGTCGAGCGGTGGTTTAATCAACGAAACAAAATACAGTCTGGGAAGATATCCTACCAATCATTCGCAGAGCTATGCAGGATATGTTCAGGCAAAATATGATATCCTTCCAAAACTTCAGATCAATGCGGGAATCCGTTACCAGAATATCAAAGTAAAAGTAGATGATTTCGTAGGTTCCGTACAGCAGACTCAGGTGGCTATGGGCTACGGAAATTCAGCATCTGCCATTCCGGGTGGTGAGAGTTCATATAATGTAACCCTGGCGAATGCAGGTCTGTTATATAAATTCAATGAGCAGCACCAGGCATGGGGAACATTTTCACAGGGAGTAAGCCTTGCAGACCCTTCCAAGTATTATGGAATCGGAACGTATAAACTGGTCAATAACAACTGGGACGTAGTTTCCAGTATCAATGTAAAGCAACAGCCTCTTCAGGCGATTAAAACCAATCAGTTTGAAGTAGGGTATCGTATGAACAAAGGCGGATTCAGAGGGCAGATCGCAGGTTTCCTGAGTAATTCTGATAAAACAGTGACGGTTGACAGAAAGACATTCCAGATCCTTGTTAATGATCTTAAGCTGAGAAATATGGGAATAGAAGCAGAAGTTTCCTATTCTATGAATAATGGAGTTTATTTCGGGGCCAGCGGCCTTTTAATCAAATCGGAAGTAGATAATCAGGGCGAATGGCAGAAGCAGGAAATTTATAATGCTTCCCCTTCAAAACTGGTCACTTATATAGGTTATAATGTTAAAAACTGGTCATTCAGATTCCAGTCGCTGCAAAACTTCAAGCTGACGGATGATCTGAAAAATGAAATTGACGGTTATAATACTTCAGACCTTATGGTAGGATACCGTTTCCCTTGGGGTAAATTCAATCTGGGAATCCAGAATGTATTCAATACAGATTATCAGACGATATGGAGCAAGCGTTCCCAGGTGTTGTATTCTACGTACGGACTTCCTGAGCTTTTTAATTATAAAGGAAGAGGAAGAACATTCAACCTTTCCTATACCTTTAATTTTTAGAAATTTAAATTAAGCTTCTTAGCCTTGATTTAAATTCATCAAATATGAATACAAATCCGGTTTCTGTGATCATCGGAAACCGGATTTTAACTTTTAAAATTTCAGTTATGGCTAAAATTCAAACAGGTCGCATTGTTGTAGAAATGACCAGAAAAGAGTATATCACAGACCATTTTATCAGGGTTTATCTGTATTCTCCGGATGTCCATCTGTTTAAGAATACTACGATTGGTGATAACAATAAGATTGCTGTTCCGCCGGCTGGTTTAAACGAAATCCATTTCCCGGAACTGGATGAGAGCAGACAATGGGTCTATCCGCCTAAAGAAGTTGCTCCTGCAGTGAGAACCTACACCCACAGCGGAATTGATCTCGAGAAAAATGAGCTGATCATTGATTTTGTGGATCATGGCGACGGCGGCCCTGCATCGAAATGGGCCCGTGAGGCAGAAGCCGGCTCAAAGCTGGGAATCATGATGAGAACAGAAGAAAAAGAGCTCTGCCCCAAAGCGGAATGGTATCTTCTGGTGGGTGACGCAACAGCGATTCCTGTTCTGAGTGCTATTCTGAACACCCTGCCGGAAACAGCGAAAGGCGTCTGTATCCTTGAAGTTCACGGAAAAGAGGATGAGCAGATCATTCAGACAAAAGCCGATATTGAATTCATATGGTTACACAACACAGAACCTCATAGCAGCAGCCAGATGGCCGATACCGTAAAAAGTATTGCCATTCCTGAAACTACAAAGTTTGGATACATAGCCACGGAATTTTCAAGTGTTAAAGAAATCCGTACCTATCTCAGAAAAGAAAAAAACTGGACTGCAAAGGAACTGAATGCTTATTCTTACTGGAAAGCAGGCGTTGCAGAAAATGAATCAGAGAAAGACAGACATAAGGAGAAAGATTCAATGGGATAGATGAATAGTGAATTTTGCTTTGCAATGAATGGTGAATTGCTGATGTTAAATTATTAGAACTGACCAATTGCTCATTACCCATTACTTATTTATCAATTACTCATTTCCAATAAACCCGTATCTTTGCCACTTTGAAAACGACTATGAAAGATTTAATGGGTAAAGCGGTCTGGGATTATTTTCATAATGAAGATCCCGAGGATCTGCAGACAGAAACATCAATTTCGGAACTGGATGAGCTCCCGGTAGCTTATCTTTTCAGGGATTTTGAGGTGATGAATGACATTGAGCAGAAAGCTTTGAAGCTGGCGGAAGGAAAAGTTCTGGATATTGGAGCTGGAGCAGGATCACACGCTCTTTATCTTCAGAATCTGAGAAACCTTGATGTGCTGGCATTGGATATTTCACCAAAATCTATTGAAGTTTGTAAACTGAGAGGTATAAAAAAAGCGGTTTGTGAAAATATGGTGGAGCTTTCCGGGGAAACATTTGATACAATTCTGATGCTGATGAACGGAACCGGAATTTTTGAAAGTCTCGCAAAAATTGACACGTATCTTCAGAAGCTCCATTCTCTACTGAATGAAAACGGGCAGATCCTGATTGACAGCACAGATATTCTTTATATGTTTGACCGTGATGAAGATGGCGGAGTATATATTCCGGCAGAAGGTTATTATGGCGAATTAGGATATACGGTTCATTACAAAGGAGAATCCGAAAACCCGATCACCTGGTTGTATCTTGATTTTAATACCCTTAAAAATGCTGCTGAGCATAATGGTTTTAGGATTGAAAAGGTATTGAAAGATGAAGATTCTTATCTGGCAAAGCTGACAAAAAATTAGAATACTGTTTTCAGCAGATATACATAAAAAAGACACATGAAAATCAAATTTCATGTGTCTTTATTTTTTATCTTAAATATTGATTATCCTATTTCAATACCGTTCTCTACATTGCTGTCATCCGGTGTTACAAAAGATAACTTTCCATCCGGTTTGGTCGTCAGTAACAACATTCCCTGAGACTCAATTCCTCTGATTTTTCTCGGAGCAAGGTTCAGAAGAATCATCACCTGTTTCCCGATTACTTCTTCAGGAGTAAAGCTTTCCGCGATCCCGGAAACTACCGTTCTTACATCCACACCTGTATCTACCGTCAGTTTTAAAAGTTTGTCTGCTTTTTCTACTTTTTCAGCTTCAAGGATGGTTGCTGTTCTCAGATCAATTTTGGTAAAATCATCAAATGTGATTTCTTCTTTCATAGGATTCGCGTTAGGGTTGGTCTTTTTATTGTTTTGTTTCGTTTGTTCCAGCTTTTGGATCTGGGCTTCAATCACATTGTCTTCAATTTTTGAGAAAAGAAGAGAAGCTTCGTTAATTTTGTGGCCAGTTTCTATTAAAACAGATGTGTTTTCAACATCACTCCAGCTAACCTGTTCAACATTGAACATCGTTAATAGCTTTTCAGAGCTGAAAGGCATGAACGGCTCACATAACTGTGCCAAAGCAACAGCGATTTGTGCTCCGACAAATAAAGATTGTGCTGCCTTTTCAGGGCTATCCTTAATTGTTTTCCATGGTTCTTCAGTCTGAAGGTACTGGTTTCCAAAACGGGCAAGATTCATTAAAGCAGATAATGCATTTCTGAACTCATAGTTTTCAAGGAATCCTGAAATCTCTCTGGCCGCTTTATTGATTTCCTGTAATTCAGGACTGTTTATATCGCCTTGCGGAACAACTCCATCATAATATTTATGAATCAAAACGGCAACTCTGTTAATAAAGTTTCCGAAAATTCCTACCAGTTCAGAATTATTCTTCGTCTGGAAATCTTTCCATGTGAAGTTATTATCTTTAGTTTCAGGAGCTGATGAAAGAAGGGCATACCTTAGCACATCCTGCTGTCCCGGGAAATCTTCTACATATTCATGAGCCCATACTGCCCAGTTTCTTGATGTGGAGATTTTATCGTTCTCAAGATTTAAGAATTCAAAAGCAGGAACATTTTTCGGCATAATGTAATCACCATGAGCCTTCATCATAGAAGGGAAGATGATGCAGTGGAAAACAATATTGTCTTTTCCAATGAAGTGAACCAGGTCACTGTTTTCACTCTGCCAGTAATCTTTCCAGTCTTTTCCGTTCTTTTCAGCCCATTCCTGGGTGAATGAAATATACCCGATAGGCGCATCAAACCATACATAAAGAACTTTTCCTTCAGCATTCGGAAGCGGTACCGGAACTCCCCAATTGAGGTCTCTGGTCATCGCACGGGGCTTTAAACCATCATTTAACCATGATTTTACCTGACCGTAAACATTAGGTTTCCAATCATCTTTGTGGCCTTCAATAATCCATTCATTCAGGAAATCTTCATATTCATTTAAAGGAAGATACCAGTTCTTGGTTTCTTTAAGAACCGGGATGTTTCCGCTTAACATTGATTTCGGATTGATGAGTTCTGAGGGTGAAAGGGTAGAACCACATTTTTCACACTGGTCTCCATAGGCATTTTCATTACCACAGTTCGGACATGTTCCTACAATATAACGGTCTGCAAGGAATTCTCCTGCCTGCTCATCAAAATACTGCTCAGAAATTTCTTCCGTGAATTTGCCTTTTTCATAAAGCACCTTGAAAAAATCTTGGCTGGTTTCATAGTGCTTTTTAGACGTTGTTCTGGAATATTCATCAAATGAGATCCCAAGATCTGAAAACGATTTTTTGATGATCTCATGATATTTGTCTACAATATCCTGAGGGGTTACTCCTTCTTTTTTGGCTCTGATGGTAATAGGAATACCGTGTTCATCCGACCCGCAGATAAACGCTACCTCTTTTCCTGATCTTCTCTGAAATCTTGCGTAGACATCCGCAGGAATATATACACCTGCCAAATGTCCTATATGAACCGGTCCGTTTGCATAGGGCAAAGCTGCCGTAATCATCTTCCTGTTTGACATTTATAGTAAAATTTTAACTGCAAAGATAAGGATTATCTCATGAATTCTGTTGAAGCTTCTATAATAATCCTTTTTTTGAGGTTTTGAAGGCGGAGTATGTTACATTTAGTTAAACAATTGTTTAACTTTTTGTTAATGAACGAAATATGTTATGCTACGCATAGAACGATATAAATAAATGAAATTCAGATTTTTAATTTGAAAACGACGGGTAATTTACATAAAATTATCTAAAATTCACATAAAATTATGGTAATTCTATTTTTTTTATAAATTGCAAGACTGGTTTGCCAGGCTTATTAGAAAAACGAAACTAAAAAAAAACGATATTGTGAGAAATTTTACAACGGTATTAAAAATAGCGCCCGCTTTTTTATTGGCCAGTACAATAATGCACGCGCAGGCACAAGACTCTCTGCCTAAGGAGAAAAAAATTGAAGAAGTTGTATTGATCGGATATGGTAAGCAGAAGAAAACAGATTTGACAGGGTCTATAACAGCTTTGTCTTCTGCAGACTTCAATAAAGGAGCGGTAACTACAGCTGAAGGTCTTATTAACGGACGATCTTCAGGTTTGGTGATTACACAATCAGGAACTCCCGGAAATGAAGCTACCATAAGAATTAGGGGAGGATCATCCTTAAACGCAAGTAATGACCCATTGTTGGTTGTAGATGGCTTACCATTGGATGGAGTATCTTTATCAACAATTAACCCGAATGATATTGAATCATTTTCAATTCTGAAAGATGCTGCATCTACAGCTATCTATGGGTCCAGAGGATCTAATGGGGTAATTCTCATCACTACAAAAAAAGGTGGCAAAAAACTTAGGGTTTCATTAAATGCTTTTACAACAGTAAATACGCTGGCTAAAAAAATTAAAGTATATTCTGGAGATGAATTCAGAAGTATTATTAACCAGTATGTTCCTGAAAAATCTAACCTTTTAGGTTCTGCAAATACTGATTGGCAAAATGAGATTTTCAGAACATCCGTTACTTCGGATATTAATGCTTCAGTTTCAGGAAGTTTATTTGGTAAGGTCCCTGCCCGTTTTTCCGTAGATAATATGGATAATTCAGGATTATTAATAACTTCAAGGTATAGAAGGTCAACAGCAAACATTGCACTAAGTCCGAGCTTCTTTGATGATCATTTAAAGTTCAATATTACAGGAACATATTCTTATACTTTCCAGAATAAAGGAAATGAAGATGCCATAAAAAATGCAATGTATTTTGATCCTACAAAACCAGTATACGATCCAAATTCACCATTCGGAGGTTACACCGAATGGACCCGGTATGATATGGAGAATGGTCAACAGGTTCTTAAATCTTATGGAGTTTCCAACCCGGTGAGTATGCTTAGGAATAAAAGTGATGTTCAGAACTTCAAAAGATTTTTCGGAAATATCAATATGGATTATAAATTCCACTTCCTTCCCGATTTAAGATTGATTGTAAATGCGGGATTGGATAGTAAGGAACTGGATGGTCATATTACAACCAACAAATATTCCAGAAACGGATATTATTCTGTTAAGAATGTATTCGGGTTTTATGGGGAGGATTCTTACACTGATGAAAGTATTCTTAATAAAAATGCTAATATTCAGTTGAATTATACTAAGACTTTCGGGAAGTTTAATCTTGAAGCAATGGGCGGATATGAATACCAAAACTATCATAAAGTAAGTTCTGCATCAGGAAATACTTTATTATACGGATTGGATCCAGATAACAACTTTTATAATCCGGATTCTAAACCGGATGTAAATTTACAGGCTTTCTTTGGAAGATTAAACTTAGGATTTGCTAATAAATATTTGCTAACCATCAACTATAGAAAAGATGGATCTTCCCGATTCAGTAAAGATAACAGATGGGGTGATTTTGGTGGAGTAGCTGCAGCCTGGAAAATTTCAGAAGAAAATTTCTTAAAAGGAAACAGCTCTATTTCAGATTTAAAATTACGAGCCAGTGTAGGAAAAACAGGACAGCAGGATATTGGCGTCTACAGATATGATTATTTTAAAACATACAATGTCTCATCAACCCTTTACTATCAGTTCGGGAACCAGTTCTATGAAATTGCAAAAGCAAACGGATACAATCAAAACCTTAAATGGGAAGAAAGTTTGAAATATAACTTAGGATTAGATTTTGGATTTTTAAATAACAGAATTAAAGGTACCTTAGACTTTTATCTTGCAGATACAAAAGACCTGTTATCAATTGTTCCTGAGGGACCTTTGGAGAATTTAAGAATTATTGGACCTAAGAACATAGGTAAACTTCAATCTAAAGGAATAGATCTGGGATTAGATGTAAAAGCCATCAGAAATGAAAACTTTACATTGAACTTTAACTATAATGTATCATACAATAAAGTTCAGATCAAAGAACTTGAAGTTAATGGGATTGATAAAGGAGGAGTTGGTTTAGGAGGATTTGTTCAGACTTTCAGAGAAGGATATTCCCCATACGCTTTCTGGGTATACCAACAGATTTATGATGGTAACGGAAGGCCAATTGAAGGAGCTTATGTAGATAGAAATGGAGATGGAGTAATTACTTCTGCTGATAAGTATAACTATAAAAAACCACAGGCGGATGTAACAATGGGGCTAATGACTAATGCTACTTTCGGTAAGAACTGGGATTTCTCTATGGGATGGAGGGCCAGCATAGGAAACTATGTTTATGACCAGATTTCTTCGGATAGAGCTCATTTGGGTAACATCAATAATACGGTAGATAATACGATCAATAATGCTCCTGTTGATTTTAGTTCAACACACTTCCTGACAGCAAACAAAATGTCTGATTACTATGTTAAAAACGGTAGTTTCTTAAAACTTGATAACGTTACACTAGGGTATACATTCAATAAATTCATTGGAAATTCTTCTTTGAGAGTGTATGGAGCTGCACAGAATGTCCTTATTATTACCAAATACAAAAATTTAGATCCGGAGGTATTCAATAATGGAATTGATAATTCAATTTATCCGAGAGCAAGAATGTTCACTTTAGGTATTAATGCTAACTTTTAATCCGTTTTTACAATGAAACTTAACAGAATAAAAATAATAAAATTAAGAAATATAGCCATTGCGGGTATTTTTCTTTTTACTACCTCATCATGTTTAAATGATCTTAATGTTGAAGTTAATGATGATGAGCTATATACATCGGAGCAATTCTATGCTAACCCTGCATCTTACAAACAATTTCTTGCAAAAATATATGCTGGATTGGCTGTAACCGGACAAAAAGCGGGAAATGGAGAGTCAGACTTGGGAGCTGAAGATGATGGAGGTCCAAATGAAGGGTTTTCCCAATATTTAAGAGCATATTGGCAGCTGCAGGAATTAACGACGGATGAAGCAATTATTGCTTGGGGAGAAAGTGATAACCCAACAATCAGAGATCTTAACTTCAATACATGGAATGCTGATAATGTCTTTAATGAAGCCTTTTTTGCCAGAATCTTTTTTCAGATAGGATTAGTGAATGAATATTTAAGAGAAACTACTGATGAAAAGCTTAACTCAAGAGGAGTTGCAGATAATTTGAAAGCACAAATCAAAACCTTCAGAGCTGAAGCAAGATTTTTAAGAGCTTTATCCTATTATCATGCGATAGATATTTATGGGAAAATGCCTTTTGCTACAGAAAATGATGCATTGCTCACCAAGCCGGTTATGCAGTCAAGAGATTTCATGTTCAACTATGTAATTAATGAACTTAATGAAATTGAAGGAGAATTACCAGCTCCCCGAATGAATGAATATGGAAGAGCTGATAAAGCAGCAGTCTGGATGCTAAAAGCTAAGCTATATCTTAATGCAAAAGTTTACATAGGTGCAGATAAAAGTACAGAAGCATTAGCAGAAGTTGAAAAAGTAACCGGATCTACTTATAAAATTGCTATGATCCCATATGCTAACTTATTCAAAGCAGATAACCATATCAATGGGGCACAGGATGAAATTATTTTTCCTATAGCTTTTGATGGAGTTAAAACAAGAACCTATGGTGGAACTACTTTTCTTGTTCATGCAAACTGTACCAATGAAGTTGGCGCAACCCTGGGGATCGATTTTGGATGGCAGGGATATAGAGTAAGACAAGAGTTTATGCAGTCGGTAGGTAATAGTGACCCTAGAGTTATGAAGGTTCCTGGAAACAATGATCCAGCCTCTATTACAGATTATTTAAAATTTGATCAGGGGACAAAACTTATTAAATTTTCTAATAAAACCTCAACTGGATCCAACGGAAGTGATGCCAACTTTGTGGATTCCGACTTCCCGCTATTCAGAATGGCAGATGCTTATCTGATGTATGCGGAACTTGCTGTAGTAAATGGAAAAGGTAATGTAGGTACTGCATTAAATTATATTAATGCACTTAGAACAAGAGCTGGAGCTCCAACTGTTCAGCAATCTGCCTTGACACCGGATTTTATATTGAATGAAAGAGCAAGAGAATTATATTGGGAAGGCTACAGACGCCAGGACTTAATTCGATTTGGAAAATTCCTTTCAGGATATACATGGCAATGGAAAGGAGGAGGTATGAATGGGTCTGACTTAACAAATAATAAATTGCTTTTCCCAATACCAAATAAATATCTTAATCTAAATAGCAATTTATCTCAAAATCCTGGGTACTAATATAAAATAACAAAAATGAAAAATTTCTTTAAAATATTCATAGCTCTTGTTATAGGAGTTTTCGCTGTATCTTGCGAAAAAGATGAAGACCAGGCTGTTTTGGGTGAAGGTACGAAGCCTTCTTTAACAGCTGATGCAACTGTGTTGGTTCTTGAGAAAGATCATGAAAATGATAAGGCCGTAAAATTTGAATGGGTTAATCCTAAATTCAATATTCAGGTTGCCTTTAATAATTCCCTTGAATTTGCTAAAGCAGGCACAAACTTTCAAAGTGTGAAAACTGTAGATGTATCTGCTCCCGATCTTAAAGTAACCTACACTGTACGGGATTTAAATAAAATAATTCTGGACGCAGGATTTCTTGCGAATGTAGCTAATCAGATTGAAGTAAGATTAAAATCTAAAATAGGGAATATTACGTTGTATTCTGAACCGGTTTCGATGACGGTAACACCGTATTTGGTAGAACTTCCGTCTTTCTATCTGGTAGGAGAAGCTTCTGCTGTGGGCTGGAATGCTTCAACAGCTCAGCTTCTTTATAAAAATGAGAACTTTTCAACCATCTATACATATTTGGAGAATGGTAAATCATTCAGATTTTTAGGACAGCAGGACTGGAACCCATTGAACTATAGTATGGACACTGCTGGAATGAATGATACCTATAAATATTTCAAAACATGGTCTTCAAATTTAGCTGCTGCACCAGCTGAAAATATTCAGTTTACCGGAGCTACAGGAATGTATAAGGTTGTTATAGATGCAGATCCTGCTCAGAAATCTATTACGGTATCCCCTTCAGCAATTAATACTTGGAATCCTGCCAATTTATATATGGTAGGAACAATAAACGGATGGAATGCCGGAGGAGCTATTGCCATGACCAATTTAGGAAATGGAAAATTTGAACATACCATTGCTCTTCCTGCCGGATCACAATTTAAGTTTTTAGGCCAGCAAAGCTGGGGAGATCTTGATTGGGGAAATATTTCAGCTGATGGAAATACAGGATATCTTGCGCCAAAAGGAAGTAATGGAAATATCACTTTTGACGGAACAGGAGGAAATTATAAAATTACTGTAGACGTGAAGCTGGGTGTTTACAAAATTCAGCCATTATAATAATTTAAGATGAAATAGTATAGTAAAGTGCTGTCTTCACGGCAGCACTTTATTTTTTTTAAGTTTATAAATAGTCATTATGAAGAAAATTACTGTTGGAGCTCTTTTGCTCTCCATGATGTTTGTAGGGGTAAAAGCCCAATCTTTAAAATCTCCGGATGGAAAATTTGAAATGAATTTCCAGCTGAAAGAAGGAGTGCCTTACTATAACCTGAAATACAACGGGGCTGTAGTAGTAGAAGATTCTAAATTAGGATTACGATTATTTAAAGACACAGCCATAAAATTCGCTTCTGAAATTGCCAAACCGGAAGATGCAAAATTCGATCTGAATAACGGTTTTGCGAAGGTAGATGAAAAAAGAGACTCCAAAAACGAAACCTGGCAGCCGGTTTTAGGAGAAAAGAAAAATTATATCAATCATTACAATGAACTGGCGGTTACGTTGAATCAGACGTCTACCGACAGAAGCATTGTAGTAAAGTTCAGACTGTTCAATGATGGGCTTGGATTCAGATATGAATTCCCGCAGCAGAAAAATCTGAACTATTTCGTGATCAGAGAAGAAGATTCCGAGATCGATTTCCCTACAGATATGAAAGCCTGGTGGATGGTTGCTGACTATGATTCTCAGGAATATCAGTATCAGGAAACAAAAGTATCTGAAATTCCTTCAAAATGGGCTCAGGCGGCAGATGCCAATGCATCCCAGAAGTTAGTCAAAAATGCTGTTCAGTCTCCGTTAATGCTTAAAAAAGAAGGCAAAGAACCTCTTTATCTAAACGTTGCTGAAGCTGCTGTATTGGATTATCCAGCTTCTCACCTTGAAGTAGATGCACAGAATTTTAAATTCAAAACCCATCTTACTGCCGACAGACAAGGCGCAAAAGGATATATTCAGACCCCTTCCGTTACCCCATGGAGAACGATTATCGTTTCCCCTAAAGCAGAAGAGGTAATGGATTCCAAAATGATCTTCAACCTGAACGAGCCGACCAAATATACCGATACCTCTTACATTCACCCTACCAAATACATGGGAGTATGGTGGGAAATGATTATTGGTAAATCTCAGTGGGCTTATTCTACAGCAGAAAACGTTCATTTGGATAAAACGGACTTTAAAAAGCTTACTCCGAACGGAAAACACGCCGCTAACAATACCAAAGTAAAGGAATATATTGATTTTGCAGCAGAAAATGGTTTTCAGGGACTTTTAATTGAAGGCTGGAACATCGGATGGGAAGACTGGTTCGGACATTCAAAAGAATTCGTTTTTGATTTCATTACCCCTTACCCGGATTTCGACATCAAAATGCTGAACGATTATGCTCATTCCAAAGGAATTAAACTGATCATGCACCATGAAACTTCAGGTTCTGCAACGAATTATGAAAGATGGTCCGATAAAGCATTCCAGTTAATGAACAAATACGGATATGATGCCGTGAAAACAGGATACGTAGGGGATATCATTCCAAGAGGAGAACATCATTATTCACAATGGACGATCAACCATTACTACAGAATTGCTGAAAAAGCAAACGAGTACAAAATCATGGTGAATTCTCACGAATCCGTACGTCCAACAGGAGAAAGCCGTACCTATCCAAACTATATTTCCGCAGAAGCAGCCAGAGGAACAGAATATGAAGCATTCGGAGGAAACAAGCCGGATCACCAGACCGTTCTTCCCTTTACAAGATGGATGGGAGGATCTATGGATTATACCCCGGGAATTTTCCAGACCAAACTGGATTATTATTTCCCTGGAGATAAACGTTTCGTAAAAACAACATTGGTAAAACAACTTGCTCTTTATGTAACCATGTATATGCCTCTTCAGATGGCTGCCGACCTTCCTGAAAACTATAAAAAGCACATGGATGCCTTCCAGTTTATCAAAGATGTGGCTGCTGATTGGGACGATACCAAGATCTTATCTGCAGAGCCGGGAGATTACGTAATCACCGCCAGAAAAGCCAAAGGAACGGAAAACTGGTTTGTAGGAGGGATTACCGATGAGAACAAACGTGAATACACGGTAGATTTCTCTTTCCTTGACAAGGGCAAAAAATATGAGGCTACAATTTATGAAGATGGAAAAGATGCGGATTATATAGACAACCCTCAAAGCTATAACATCTATAAAAAACAGATCACAAGCAAATCAAAAATTAATTTCAAAATGGCAAGAAGCGGAGGTTTCGCAATCTCTCTTAAGCCTGTAAATTAAATTTAAAATTCATATGTTTGTTATGCCCCGGCTCATTATACATTGGGAAATGGGCCGGGGTATTTATTTTAATTACTAATAACCGAATGAAAAAAAGTCTTTTGCTGATCCTTTTGCTCAGCTGTTGTTCCGTTTTTGGCCAGGAAAGAAAAAATATCGCTGCATTTGAATTGGCTGGGCATTCAGAAGCCCTGTTTTCCGCTAATTATGAGAGATTATTCTATCTGAGTGAAAGAAATAATCTTCTTTACTCTTTAAGGGCAGGAATAGGAAGAAGTCCCGGCCATGACGTGCATGGGGAACATTTTAAGGGAGTAACTACAGTACCTGTTGTGCTCAGTGTATTGTATGGAGAAAAGCATTTTCTGCAAATGGGTGTGGGATATACAGCTTTATTCAGTGAAGACTTTATTGATACCTCATTAAATCCGAATGTGGTATACAAGAAATTTCAGTCGGATGTTTCTTTAAGTCTCGGATACAGGCTTATGCTGGATACAGGATTGATATGTCAGGCTTATCCGATGATTGTTTTTAAAGATAATCCGCAAAAGAAATTTGCTTTTTCATTTGGGGTAGGAATAGGCTATTCCTTTTGATCTTTTATTTAATGATAAAGTTGTTTAAACTTTTACAGATGAGTCATACAAAATAAGGGATATGAAAATAAATCTGCTCAATCTGCCAGATCCGCGAGAAAATAAAAATTCGTGCAGCCGGGGCCATATAAATGATACAACAACCTGAATGGCTTATTGTTTAAAGAAAAATTAATATTAAATTGAATCCTCTTATGAAAAAAATATACATTGTTTCCGCACTTACCATTGCTGTTGCAGCATTTTCACAAAAACCGCTTGAAAAAGTAGAGCCTGCTTTCTGGTGGAAAGGAATGAAAAATCCTGAACTTCAGATCCTGGTATATGGAAAAGACATCGCTAAACATCAGATTGAATTGTCAGATGGTGTGCAGGTGAAAGATATTCAGAAGACTGACAATCCTAACTATGCCTTCGTTACCGTCAATACCAATGAAATTAATGTTCCGAAATTCACCCTCAATGTCAAAAACGGGAAACAGAATCTGGGTTCATACACTTATGAACTCAAACAGAGAAATCCCGGATCAGCAGACCGTGAATCCTTTACCTCAAAAGATGTAATGTATCTTATCATGCCTGACCGTTTTGCTAATGGTGATGAAACAAATGATTTTCAAGCGGATCTGACAGAAAAAGCAGACCGGAAACTTCCCAACGGAAGACATGGCGGCGACTTAAAAGGGATCATCAAAAATATTGATTATATCCAAAATCTTGGTGCTACAGCAGTATGGCTTACTCCTGTAAATGAAGATAACGAAAAAGTATATTCTTACCACGGATACGCTCAGACCGATCTGTATAAAATAGACGGAAGATTCGGGACCAACGAAGAATACAGAGAACTTTCCCGTGAACTGAATAAAAGGAAAATGATGTTGGTCATGGATTATGTTACCAATCACTGGGGGGTGTCCCATTGGATGATCAAAGATATGCCTTCCAAAGACTGGATCCACTGGTTTACCGATGGAGAAAACGGATTCAAACGTTCCAATTATAAAACAACTACGCAGTTTGATACCAATGCATCAGAAATTGATAAAAAATACGCTCTGGACGGCTGGTTTGACAAAACAATGCCGGATCTCAACCAGAAAAATCCTTTGGTACTAAAATATTTAACCCAGAACGCCATCTGGTGGATTGAATATGCTGAATTAGGAGGCTTCCGGGTAGATACCTATCCGTACAACGATAAAGAAGCAATGGCTGCATGGGCAAAAGCAATTACCGATGAATATCCTAAATTCAACATTGTAGGGGAATCATGGCTTTACACTGCTGGCCAGATCTCAGCATGGCAGAAGAATTCTAAAACAGGAGAAGCGGCGGGGTACAACTCCAATCTGCCTTCCGTTATGGATTTTATGCTTTTTAGTGATATGCCGAAAGCTTTTAACGAAAAAGAAAGCTGGGACAGCGGAATGATAAAGCTCTACAATTCCTTTACCAGCGATTTTTTATATCCTGATATCAACAATATCTTAGTCTTCTTTGAAAACCACGATACCGAACGTTGGAACGAGATTTTCAAAGGCGATCCTAAAATATACAAGATGGCGCTAGCTCTGATTTCTACCGCTCGTGGAATTCCACAGATCTATTACGGCTCAGAAATAGGAATGCGCGGAAACAAGAAAAAAGGAGGAGATGCTGACATCCGCAGAGACTTTCCGGGTGGCTGGAAATCTGATAAGCAGAATGCGTTCAATCCATCAGAACAGACCTCTGAACAAAAAGAGTTTTATCAGTTTACCCAGAAATTATTAAACTGGAGAAAAGGAAAAGAAGTCATCCACACCGGGAAAACTAAAAATTACGTTCCTAAAGATGGCGTTTTTACCTATTTCAGATATAATGATAAGGAAAGCGTAATGGTTATGATCAATAACAGTAAAAAAGAACAGGTCGTAGACTTAAGATATTTTGAAGAGTCCCTCAAAGGATTTTCCAAAGGGAAAGAAATTATTTCAGGAATGGAGCTGAGTTTAAAGCACACCACAACAATTCCTGCCAGAACTTCGTTTATTATTGAACTTGAAAAATAAATAATACCTATGAAAAAATTAATAGCAGCTTATACATTAATCCTTTTTTTATTTGGATTTTCGATGCTTTCGGCACAATCTGGTAAAACATTTGAGAAAGAAAAATCAGAGATCAGTACGATGCTTGATGGTTTTAACACCGCTGCTGCAAAATCTGATTTCAACACCTATTTCAATTATTTTGCCGATGAATCTACCTTTATCGGAACCGATGCTACCGAAGTCTGGGATAAAAAAGCCTTCATGGTTTGGGCAAAACCTTATTTTGACAAAAAGAAAACCTGGAACTTTACAGCTCTGAAAAGAAACATCTATTTCAGCAAAGACGGAAAGCTGGCATGGTTTGATGAATTGCTCAATACCCAGATGAAGATCTGCAGAGGATCTGGAGTGGTAGAAAAAATTAATGGCAGCTGGAAAGTAAAGCAATATGTACTTTCCATGACGGTCCCAAACGATGTAGTAGATAAAGTAGTTGCTGAAAAAACAGCTATTGAAGATCTGTTGATACAAGAATTAAAGAAATAAAGATGAAGGCTTCTAATACTGTTTCAAAAAAAATAAAACCCAATCTTTCCATGCTCCAGATCATCAATATGAGCATGGGATTTCTGGGAATCCAGATGGCATTCGGGCTGCAGAACGGTAATGCAAGCCGTATTCTGGCCAATCTGGGAGCAGATGTTCATGAATTATCATGGTTCTGGCTGGTAGCTCCAATTACAGGCCTTATTGTTCAGCCGATTATCGGGCATATGGGAGATAATACCTGGAGCCCGCTGGGAAGAAGAAAACCTTACTTTTTAATTGGAGCCATTCTTTGCGCCATAGGATTGGTATTGCTTCCCAATGCAGCATCTGTAACCACTATGTTTGCCGCCAGTGCACTTTTACTGGCTGTGGTTTTCCTTGCCATGATGGATGCTTCCGTCAATATTGCTATGGAACCTTTCAGAGCGTTGGTAGGAGATATGCTGCCAAAACACCAGGGAACTGTTGGATTTTCGGTGCAGACTATTCTGATAGGATTTGGTGCCGTACTCGGTTCCTATCTGCCGGATTGGCTGACTAAACTTGGAGTTTCCAATGTAGCTCCCGAAGGTTTTGTCGCTGATAATGTAATTTATTCCTTTTATGTAGGGGCGGTATTGCTTCTCATATCTATTCTGTATACCATTGTCACCACCAGAGAATATTCTCCGCAGGAATTCGCAGAATTTGAAGAAGAAGGTACAGAAACAGAGAAAGTACATTCTAAGTTTTCAGATATCTTTAAGGATTTTGCAGCTATCCCTGCGCAGATGAAAAAGCTTGGGATCGTTCAGTTTTTCTCATGGTTTGCCCTGTTCACCATGTGGGTATTTACCACGAGTGCCCTGGCAACCCATCATTTGGGGCTTTCTCCTGAAGATACGCATTCCAAAGCATTCAATGATGCCGGAGACCTTACCGGAAAATTATTCGGGATGTACAATCTATGGGCTATTCCATTTGCATTTTTACTGACCCCTATCGCAAAATGGATTGGTAAAAAACAAACCCATGCTTTAGCTTTATTATGCGGAGGATTAGGATTGATCTCAATGTATTTCATTAAAAATGTAGATCATCTGTGGATCTCCATGATTGGATTAGGATTTGCCTGGGCAAGTATCCTGGCGATGCCCTATGCGATGCTGATCGAAGTGATTCCGCAAAAGAAAATGGGGGTTTATATGGGGATCTTTAACTTCTTTATCGTTATACCGCAGATCATCAACGGATTATTGGGAGGTCCTATTGTAAGCGGTATCTTTGGAAAACAGGCAATGGATTATGTTGTTGTAGGGGGGGTATGCATGCTTATCGGTGCCTTGGTCACTATGATTTTTGTTAAATCAGAAGATGAAACCCCAAAGGAAATACAGGAAGAAATCCAACAGGTACATTTTTAAGAAGTCACAGGTTCAATAAATAATGAAACTGAAAAATGGGATTACAAAAACCACCTGCCATTTAAAAAAATGTAGACTTTATTCAATAGAAGCGGGCTTCAGCCCGCTTTGTTTTATTTAAACCAAAAAAGAACAAGAAGATCAACAGGAAAAAAAACAGATTGAATTGAAAAACGACATTATAAAAACCGTCTATCATTTAAAAGAATGCAGACTTTATTCAATAGAAGCGCGCTTCAGCCCGCCTCAAATTTAATCCCATCCCCCCTTCATCTCCTTTCTTAACCTACATCAACAATTTTCAATTCCCATATCCCGTACATTTGTACCATAAATAATCACAGAATGAAAACAGTATATCATAAAGCAGATTCAAGAGGCCATGCCGACCACGGATGGCTGAACAGTTACCACACATTCAGTTTTGCTAACTATCAGAACAAAGACCGAATGAATTTTGGGGTATTAAGAGTATTGAATGACGATACCGTTACACAAGGAATGGGATTCGGAACACACCCTCACAGGGATATGGAAATTATTTCAATTCCTCTGGAAGGAGATCTGGAACACAAAGATTCAATGGGAACTACGGCGGTTATTAAAAAAGGCGAGATTCAGGTGATGAGTGCCGGAACCGGAGTAATGCACAGTGAATACAACAAAAATAAAGATGTTCCGGTGAAATTTTTACAGATCTGGGTTTTTCCGAAAGAACTGAACGTGGAACCTAGATACGACCAGAAAAGCATCAAAGAGGGAGAAAAGATCAACGGATTCCAGCAAATCTTATCACCTAATAAAAATGATGACGGAGTATGGATTCATCAGGATGCATGGTTTAATATCGCCAACTTTAAAAAAGGAAACGGTAAAAACTATATGCTCAACAAAAAAGGAAATGGGGTTTATGCTTTCGTTTTAAAAGGGAGTGCCAAAGTAGGAGACAGGGTTCTCAATGAAAGAGACGGGCTTGGAATCTGGGATACCCAGAGTTTCAATATCGAAGCAACGGAAGATACTGAAATCCTGTTGATGGAAGTACCGATGGAGCTGCCGTCTTACTTAAAATAAACGTAATAATTACGGATCTTTTTCCAGGATAAATCTGTCTTGGAAAAAGGTCCATAATCATAAAAACTTCGCGATATTTGCGATACAATAATACATACCTTAAAAATATAGACAATAATGAAAGTTTTAGCAATAGCAGGAAGCAATTCAGAGGCTTCAATGAACAGACAGCTGGTAGCCTATGCAGCATCCATGTTTGAAAATGCAGAAGTAGAAGTAATAGACCTTAACCCTTTTGAAATGCCGATTTATAAGCATGAAAGAGAATTAGCGGGTGGTGTACCTCAGGAAGCTCATGATTTTGCATCGAAAATTGACGGAGCTAATTTACTTTTAGTAGCATTGCCGGAGCACAACGGAACATACTCTACAGCATTCAAAAACGTGTTCGACTGGGTGTCCAGAATTAAAGACAGAACCGTATGGAATGAAGTGCCGATGCTATTGATGTCAACATCCCCGGGCGGAAGAGGTGGAGCCGGAGTTTTGGAAGCAGCAACGAAGCGTTTCCCTTTCCACGGAGGGAATATTGTAGAAACTTTTTCACTTCCTTTTTTCAATGATAACTTCGATAAAGCAGAACAGAAAATTTCCAATGAAGAGAAAAACACTGAATTAAAGGAGAAAATCACAAAGATTGCGGCCATTGAAACCATCCTTGAAAAATAGAATTTGAAAATTCATTTAAAATTACTATTTTTGCAAAAAGAAAAGAGATGAAAATTCAGACCACTTTTAAAGAATGTTTTCCAAAGAAAGGGAAAACTGTGGGCTCTGAAATTCTGAGATAAAATAACGGCCGATAATCTACCAAGATTGTCGGCTTTTTTATTTTCTAAATCTGAAATAAAAAGTAATTGAAATATTAAAAGATAAGAAGACGTAAGACATCAGATGCAGGATAATTAGTCATCTGAAATCTGAAATCCGATATCTAAAAATCTAAGCAGACATGAGCAACACTTACAAATCAGCAGGAGTAGACAAAGAAGAAGGGTACAAAACGGTTGATAAGATCAAAAAAGCAGTAGGCGAGACCCACAATTCCAATGTACTGAACCATCTGGGAAGCTTTGGAGCTTTCTATGAGATCGGAGGATATAAAAATCCTGTACTGGTTTCAGGAACAGACGGAGTGGGAACAAAGCTGAAAGTAGCTTTGGATACCAAAAAGTATGACTCTATTGGAGTTGACTGCTTTGCCATGTGTGCCAATGATATTCTGTGCCACGGTGCAAAACCATTGTTCTTCTTAGATTATCTGGCTTGCGGTAAATTAGATTCTGAAATTGCTGCTGAGATTGTTTTAGGAATGGTAAAAGCTTGTAAAGACAATAACTGTGCATTAATTGGTGGAGAAACGGCTGAAATGCCGGGAATGTACCAGCCGGGAGATTATGATGTTGCCGGATTCTGCGTAGGAATTGTAGAAAAAGATGAGATCATCGACGGTTCCAAAATCAAAGCAGGAAATAAGATCATTGCCCTTCCAAGCTCAGGATTCCATTCCAATGGATTCTCTTTAGTAAGAAAAGTATTCCCGAACTTCGAAGAGGAGTTTGAAGGAAAACCATTATACGAAACCCTTTTAGTACCAACAAGACTTTATTTCCAGGACATTCACAAAGTAATTGAAGAAGTAAAAGTAAGCGGAATTGCCCACATCACAGGAGGTGGACTTTACGAAAACGTTCCAAGAATTATTCCTGAAGGTCTGTGTGCTTCCATTGATGCTTCCAAAATCAGAATTCCAAGTGTAATGCTTGAACTGGAGAAAAGAGGCGGGGTAGCCCGTGAAGAAATGTTCGGAACCTTCAATATGGGAGTAGGAATGATCATCGTAGTAGATGCTGAACACGCTGAAAAAGTACTTCACCTTTTAGATGATGCTTACGAAATCGGAGAGATCACAGAAGGCGCCGAGAAAATTGATTTGAAATTTTAAATGACATCAGATTTCAGATCCTAGACATCAGACTCTAAGTCTGTAATCTTAAATCTGACATCTAACATCTGAATAATGAAAAACATCGTTGTACTCGTTTCCGGCTCAGGAACCAATCTTCAGAGAATCATTGATACCATTGAAGCAGGTGAAATAGAAAATGCAAAAGTATCTTTGGTTGTTGCAGACAGAGAATGTTACGGACTGGAAAGAGCAAAGAATCATGCTATAGACCATATACTGATTCCAAGAGGAAAGAATTTCAGCAGTGAACTGGCGAAAGTAATTCCTGCAGATACAGACCTGATCGTTTTAGCAGGATTTTTATCCATTTTAAAACCTGAGTTCTGTGAAAACTGGAACGGAAAAATTATTAATATCCATCCTGCATTGCTTCCGAAATTCGGAGGAAAAGGAATGTGGGGAATGAATGTTCACAACGCGGTTATTGAAGCAGGAGAAAAAGAAAGCGGAGCTACCGTACATTTTGTAACCTCGGGAATTGATGAAGGAGAAGCTATTCTTCAGAAATCATTTGAAGTAACAGCAGAAGATACCCCGGAAACATTAGCTCAGAAAGTCCACCAGATTGAATATGAGATATTTCCATTAGCCATTAATAAGGTCCTGGGAAACTGATAATGTAACAATCTAACAATCTAACAATGTACCAGTTTACCAATCATTTATTGTTACATTGTTAAACTGATACATTGTTACATTAATAAAAGAATCTAAGTAAAATAAAAATAAGTCCGGAGGTGAAAGAACCGGCTACAGTTTGAAATAGCTGTAAAAAGTAAAAATTGAAAGTCCCGAAAGGGCGGTTGAAAACAAGCATAGGGTGAAATCCTATGAAAAAATCGAAAGTAAAATGAGTAAAAAGAGAGTTTTAATCAGTGTCTCAGACAAAAGCGGATTAATTGAATTTGCACAGTTTTTGGAAAACCAAAATTATGAATTGATCTCCACAGGAGGAACATTCAAGCATTTGAAAGACGCTGGCTTAAATCCCATTCAGATTGATGAGGTAACCAATTTCCCTGAAATGCTTGACGGAAGAGTGAAAACCCTTCACCCGAAAGTTCATGGAGGACTTTTAGCAGTCCGTGCCAACGAAGAGCATATGAAAACCGTTCAGGAACACGGAATTGGTCTGATTGACATGGTGATCGTAAACCTTTACCCTTTCTTCGAAAACGTAAACAAAGACATTTCTTTACACGAGAAAGTAGAATTTATCGACATTGGCGGTCCGTCAATGCTTCGTTCTGCTGCTAAGAATTTTGACTCTGTTACCGTAATCACGGATGTAGAAGACTATACGGCTGTAAAACTGGAAATGGAACAGAACGGAGATACGTATATTGAAACCCGTAAAAAGCTGGCAGGAAAAGTATTCAACCTTACCTCTGCTTATGATGCAGCTATTTCAAGAATGCTTTTAGAAGAAGACTATCCTGCTTACTTAAATGCTTCCTACAAAAAAGTCGCAGACCTTAGATACGGCGAAAACCCCCATCAGACGGCAGCTTACTACGTTTCTACTTTCGAGAACGGTGCTATGAAAGATTTCAAACAGCTTGGCGGAAAAGAACTTTCTTTCAACAACCTTCGTGATATGGATCTTTGCTGGAAAGTAGTGAATGAATTTAAAGAAGAAATGGCGTGTTGCGCTGTAAAACACTCAACCCCTTGCGGTGTAGCCATCGGAACTTCAGCACTGGAAACCTATCAGAAAACTTTCGAATGTGACCCGGTTTCCATCTTTGGCGGAATTGTTGCAATGAACTATACAATTGATGCTGCTACAGCTGAAGAATTAAATAAAACCTTCCTTGAGATTGTAATGGCTCCTAACTTTGATGAAGAAGCACTGGAAATTTTAAGAAAAAAGAAAAATCTTAGAATCATCAGGATTGTAAACCCTGTTTCCGATAAGCAGACATGGGTAAAAGTGGATGGAGGAATCCTGGTTCAGGATAACGACACTCATTTCTCTGATGACATCAAAGTAGTTACAGAAGTACAGCCTACGGAAGAACAGAAAAAAGCACTGCTTTTCTCCCAGAGAGTAGTAAAATACGTAAAATCAAATGCTATTGTGGTTTCCAACGGAATCCAGGCTTTCGGGATCGGTGGCGGACAGGTAAACAGAATATGGGCAACACAGCAGGCCATTGAAAGAGCAAAAGAGAAATTCTCCGGAGATCTTGTATTAGCTTCCGATGCGTTTTTCCCTTTCCGTGACGTAGTTGATTTCTGCGCACAGGAGGGTATCAAAGCAATCATCCAGCCGGGTGGAAGTGTAAAAGACCAGGACAGTATTGAGGCCGCCAATGAGCATGGTATCCCGATGATGTTCACAGGAGTCCGACACTTTTTTCACTAATTAAAATAGAATTAAAAAATAATTAGAGATTGTATTTATAGCATCCAAAATTATATATTTGTAGAATAAGACTAGATAATAAATAAAGTATGAGAATATTAATCATAGGTGAAGGCGGTAGAGAATCTGCTCTAGCAGCAAAGCTTCAGAATGACCCGAGAATTTCTAAAATGTTTTTTGCCAACGGGAATGCTACTACCGATGTAATAGGGAAAAATGTTCATTTATCAGAAATCAAAGAACTTAGAGATTTCGCGATCAAAGAAAAGGTAGATCTTACGATTGTAGGTCCGGAAGCACCTCTGGTAGCAGGTTTGAAGGATGAATTTAAAAAGCACGATCTGAAAGTTTTCGGTCCGACTCAAAAAGTGGCGAGCCTGGAAGGAAGTAAAGCTTTCTCTAAGAAGTTTATGCAGACCTATGATATCAAAACAGCTAAAGCTGTAGTATTTGATTCATACAACGATGCTAAAGAATACGTTCAGAAACAGCAGTTTCCTTTAGTAATCAAGGCCAGCGGTCTTGCAGGAGGAAAAGGAGTGGTGATCTGTGATACGCTGGAAGAAGCAGAAGCAACCATCCACGACTTCATGATCAGAAGAATCTATGGTGACGCGGGAATCCGTTTAGTTATTGAAGAATATCTGCAAGGTTTTGAAGCTTCCATCATTGCATTCTCAAACGGTGAAAAGCTTTTCCCGTGTATCGCAGCAAAAGATTATAAAAAAGCCGGAAACGGTGATACAGGTCCAAATACAGGAGGTATGGGATCAGTAGCTCCAAGCCCGGAATTTACGCAGGAACACTACGCTGATTTCGAGAAAAATATTTTAGAACCTACCATTAAAGGTCTTAAAGGAGAAGGTTTCAGCTTCAAAGGAATCATTTTCTTCGGATTAATGGTTACCAAAAACGGAACTTACCTTCTTGAATACAACATGAGATTTGGAGATCCAGAAACTCAGGTACTGATGGCCCTTATGGAAAACAATCTTTTGGACGTGATCCAGGATTGTATGGACGGAAAAGATATCGAGCTTAAATTCAAAGACGAAAAAGCAGTATGTCTTGTCATGTGTTCAGGAGGATACCCAAGAAACATCGAAACCGGTTTTGAAATCTCCGGTGAAGATAAAATGAAACACAGCAAACTTTTATATGCGGGAGCTATCAGAAGAGGAGACAAAGTAGTTTCAAACGGTGGAAGAGTGCTGAACATTGTAGCTACAGGAGCTACTTACGATGAAGCCCGCAAGAAAGTTTACGAAGACGCAGGTCACGTACACTTCGACTACGGTTTCTATAGAGAAGACATCGGAAAGTTTTAATAAAAATCACGAAAAAAGATTTGGATCACCTCCAAGTCTTTTTTTGTAAAACAGTTAAATAAGCAATAAGCTTTAGGCTACAGGCAGTATGCTTATTGCGGTATGGAAAGCTTATAGCCTGAAGCCTATTGCTTAAAGCTTTTAAATTAATCATCATTTATCAATTATCAAAAATGAACAACGGTATTATTATCTTAGACTTCGGATCCCAGTACAACCAGCTTATCGGAAGAAGAATCCGTGAAATGGGAGTATACTCTGAAATCTTACCTTACAATACACCTTTACAAGATATTTTAGCAAAACAGCCTAAAGGAATCATTCTTTCCGGAGGACCAAGCTCTGTAAACGCAGAAAATGCCCATCTGGTAGAAAAAGCATTATACGAACAGGGAATTCCCGTTCTTGGAATTTGCTACGGAATGCAGATGACTGCCCATCTTTTGGGAGGTAAGGTAAACAAAGGAGAAAAAGGAGAATATGGTAAAGCAAACCTAGAGATCGTTAAAGAAAGCTCTTTACTGAAAGGAGTCACTCAAAACTCTGTAGTATGGATGAGCCACTTTGATGAAGTAGGAGAACTACCGGCAGGCTTTAAACTGAATGCAAAATCAGGAGTAATTGCTTCCATCTCTAATGAAGAAAGTAAAATTTACTGTGTTCAGTTCCACCCGGAAGTTTCCCATACCGAAGAAGGCGGAAAAATGTTGGAAAATTTCGTTTTCGGAATCTGTAATGCAGAAAAAAACTGGAAACTAACCAATTATATCGAAAAAACAGTTGAAGAAATCCGTGAGAAAGTTGGAGACAACAAAGTAATCCTTGGACTTTCAGGAGGAGTAGATTCTTCTGTAGCAGCTGTTTTGATCCATAAAGCAATTGGCGATCAATTGACTTGTATCTTCGTAGATACAGGATTATTGAGAAAAGATGAGGGGAAGAAAGTAATGGATCAATATGGAGAGCATTTCCATATGAACATTAAAATGGTAGATGCTAAAGAAAGATTCCTTTCCAAATTAGCCGGAGTAGATGATCCTGAGGCGAAAAGAAAGATCATCGGAAACGAATTCATCCACGTATTTGACGAAGAGTCCCATAAAATTGAAGGCGCTAAATTCTTAGCTCAGGGAACCATTTATCCTGATGTAATCGAAAGCCAGTCTGTAAACGGACCATCTGCAGTAATTAAGTCTCACCACAACGTTGGAGGACTTCCTGAAGATATGGAATTCGAGTTATTAGAGCCATTAAGAGAGCTTTTCAAGGATGAAGTAAGAAGAGTTGGAGAAGAATTAGGCATTCCTCACCATATGGTATACAGACACCCGTTCCCTGGTCCGGGACTAGGAATCAGAGTATTGGGAGCTGTAGATGCAGAAAAAGTAAGAATCCTTCAGGAAGCGGACGATATTTTCATCGAAGAACTGTATAAAAACGATCTTTATGAAAAAGTATCCCAGGCTTTCGTAGTCCTTCTTCCCGTAAAATCTGTAGGAGTTATGGGAGACGAAAGAACTTACGAATACACCGCAGTCGTTCGTTCAGCCAACACTATCGACTTTATGACGGCAACGTGGAGCAGACTTCCTTACGAGTTCCTGGATACCGTTTCCAGCAGAATCATCAACGAAGTAAGAGGAATCAACAGAGTAGCTTACGATATTTCAAGCAAACCACCAGCAACCATTGAGTGGGAATAATTTAAACTTGAATTGAGAATATAAATCCTGCCCATTTGGGTAGGATTTTTTATTGGATATTATTGAAATAAATAAAATAGAATCAGTCACAAAATTTGAGAATAATATATTTTATAATTATGGAACATCCTCATTTACTTTAAAATAAGACTTTGTTAAGTTTATGATTTTAGCAAAAGAGTTCAACTAAGAGCAATAGGTTTGCCGGATTGACCCAGGAAGCAGTCTCAATTTTTAGCGAATGATTCCGGTCTTGAATTTTGTATACTTTTTTTGACTACGTCGAAGCTTCGATTTCAAGAAAAAGTATAATAAGAAAAAAATAATCCTAAGCTTATGTTCATCCTGGTCGTTTGTTGATTCCAGCTTTTGAGCCTGAATCATAAAATGTACAATATGGCAGTTAAATTTATATAAATGATGGAAGAAGTACCTTTATATAAAGATTTAAATAAAATATTTTCCCTAAATTTAAGTAAAATTACATCAAATGCAAATAGAAACAAGGCCCCTGAGTGTTCAGGATTATGAAGAACTGGCAGAAACGATGAAAAGGGCTTACCCGCAGATGTCGGAGTCTATATGGTCTAAAAAAAGCATTGAAAAGCTTACCCGGATGTTTCCGAAAGGGCAGATCTGTATTACGGTAGACGGAAAACTGGCCGCCGTGGCGCTTTCAATTATTGTTAACTATGAAGAATTCGGGGACGATCATACCTACAGCGATATTACAGGAAATTATACCTTCAATACCCATTCAGATACCGGAAATGTACTGTACGGAATAGAAGTGTTTGTAGACCCTGAATTCCGTGAACTGCGTCTCGGAAGGAGATTGTATGATGCCCGGAAAGAGCTTTGCGAATTATTAAACTTAAAATCCATTATCCTTGGCGGCAGAATCCCGAATTACAACAAATACAGCCATGAATTTTCTCCAAGAGAATATATACGTAAGGTAAGAGATAAAGAGATTTATGATCCCGTATTGTCTTTCCAGCTTTCCAATAATTTCCTGCCGATCAGGGTTCTGAGAAAATACCTTCCCGAAGATGAAGCATCAAGAGAAAATGCGGTTCTTCTTCAGTGGAATAATATTTATTACAGCAAGCGCCCGAATACCATGCAGGACAGCATTATCCGTTTGGGATTGGTACAGTGGCAGATGAGGCATTTCAAAGATATTGAAGCGTTTTATGAGCAGGTAGAATTTTTCGTGAATGTAATGGGAGATTACAAATCAGACTTTGTCCTGTTTCCGGAATTGTTCAATACTCCTTTGCTGGCTCCCTTTAATAAACTTTCAGAAAGAGACAGTATGATCGAACTGGCCAAGCTTACCGATCAGATAAAAGAAAAGATCTCAGAACTGGCCATCAGCTATAACGTGAATATTATTTCCGGTAGCATGCCTGTTTTTGAAAACAATGAACTGTATAATGTAAGCTATCTTCTTCATCGTGACGGACGTATGGATGAATACAGAAAAATTCATATCACCCCGAATGAAAAGAGATACTACGGAATGAAAGGAGGCAGTGAGATAAAAGTATTTGATACCGACTGCGGAAAAATAGGATTGGTCATCTGTTATGACGTAGAATTTCCGGAATTGCCAAGGATTTTGGCAGATCAGGGAATGAAAATCCTTTTCGTTCCTTACCTTACCGATACACAGAACGCCTATATGAGAGTCCGCCACTGTGCGGCAGCGAGAGCTATAGAAAATGAATGTTACGTAGCCATTGCAGGTTGTGTAGGAAACCTTCCAAAGGTGAACAATATGGATATTCAGTTTGGACAGGCAGCCGTATTTACCCCGTCTGATTTTGCGTTTCCATCCAATGCCGTGAAAGGAGAAGCAACTCCCAATACAGAAATGACCCTGATTGTGGATGTAGACCTCAATCTGCTGAAAGACCTTCATCACCACGGTTCCGTTCAGGTAATGAAAGACAGAAGGAAAGACCTTTACGATACCTATCTGAAATAACAACAACTATTATATTACTTAAAACCACCCCGGCAGAGGTGGTTTTTGTTATGGCATAAATCTGCTTCCTAAATTGCACTAGCGAACCTATTAATTTATTTCGCCTTTAGCCAGTATAATTTCAGTTCTCAAAAATGTAGATCTAGATAAAATCTTGTATTTCAAAAATAAGCGAAGCGGCTTTGTTTATCTTAAACACACAGCTGTTAATTATCTTTGTCTGCCTTTGCGATTAATAAAAAAAACGTCCCAACTTGTAAGATTCTTAACTGCATTATACAATGAAAATTAGAGGAAGAAATATTAATGGGTACTTTAGACTTTAAAATTAATGTAGTTAATCCAGATCTGCTCACGATCCCTGTTTCTCTCAAAATTCTTCAGCATAAATTCACAGTCATATTTTACTTTTTCATTGAAATATAATTTTTCATTGATAAAAACTTTAACCTTTTTATCAACATCAATCATTTCCGGAGAAATATTAATAGAAAAAGATCCGATACGGGAAGTCTCTATCCGGAAAACATTCTGAGCATATTCAGCCTTTATTTTTCCTGATTTTCTTGGAAAGTCAAAAGCATTTTTATCTGTATTTTCAACAACTAAACTGTCATTTTTATCATATTTCAGCCATTTTGTGATTTTGAAGTTCAGTTTTTTATGCCAAACAGCTGCAGATCGTAGCGTATCCCTTTTTATATCGGATAACCAGTCAATAGTTCCATATCTTTCATCATCAGATTCCCACGAAATTTCTTTAGGAAACGGATTTCTTTCCCGGTTTTTCATATCATTAAAAATAATCTGATAAGCAGGTTCGGAGGCATTGTACATAGGAAATGAATGCGGAAATCCATTATAACGGTACTCCTTATAATCGGCCTTTATTCCATGCATCATTTTTGTGAGATCGTCATTAGCATTAGTTGGATAATAGTAATCCTGATCCGTAGAAAAATTAATGAACGAACGGTTTTTTATATTTTCGATAAAAGTTCCGCCGGTAAAAACTTTAGGATAGGTATTCAGGCCGTAAAAGCCGGTAAACGGAGAAGGCTGCTTCATCAGATAGGAAAATGATCCGGTTGCTCCATTGGAATGGCCTGAAATAAAAACCTTGTTGTCATCAACGTTAATTGTTCTTTTGATCTGTTTCAGAATTTCGGGAACCATGAAAAAACCGTCATCAGAGGTCATCCAGTTGTAGGCTTTGCTGGCTTGTGGGAAAACCAGGATGACATCATTTAAGTCGGCATACTTGGTATAATACCTGTTCCAGCTTCCAAGATTTTGCTGAGGGATCTGAAAGTCTGCTAAAGTACTGAAACGTACGGCTCCATGTAGAAAAAATAAAAGTGGATACTTTTTTTTCGGATTATAGTCTTTCGGTAAATGAACAAGATAAGAAGTTGTGGCAGAATCATTTATTTTGAATGAAACAGAATAATTCCGCTGTGCTTTGGGTAGAAACGGAGCATAGTTTTTTATATGATTGTACAATACATCAGCATTTTCCTTCTCATTAAAAGAATATTCTTTCATCTGGAAAAACTCGTCCTGAATTTTCTTTAAATTATTGTAAAACTCTTCTTTATAAGGCACTGTACTTTGCTTCAGGGCTTTCCATCTTGGATCAGCCAGCAGGTTTTTATAGTCACTTTCTGAAGATTCATCTTCAATATAGCTCCATCCCGGATAAGTGCTTTCTGTAGCTTTTATTTTAATAAGTGGAGTAAGATATTGGAAAGCCTTATCATAGTTTTTCAGTTCTGAAGCTAAAACAGACGCATTATAAAGCCCCGTTCCGTCGATGCTGTCGGGATACATTCTGAAAGCCTCTTCATATAGGTTGAAGGCCTTCTGATAATCGGCTCCGTTTTCCGTTTCCTCCATGAGGTCCGATGCCTTTTGGGTCAGGACTGAATAACTTTGCTGCCCACTTATAAGAGATGCTGCCCAAATGAAACCTATTGTTAAATAATTCCTCATACATTAAAATCTGATGAGGCAAAACTAGAGATAAAAAGCCGAGGAAAATTGTAAAAATGGAACACATCAGGGAAGTAAACGCCAGAAAGTATCCTGGCTGCCTAAAACGGTTCCTTGGTCAAAGAAACTTTTTGGAGAGTTTTCTGTAAGGTTTTTATAGGCCTTGTTAAAATGTGACTGGTCATTAAAATTAAATTCATAAGCCAGTTCTGTAAAACTTCTGTCCGGATTTTCAAACAGTTTTTCATTTACTGTTTTTCTGAAGAGAACAATTTCATGAAACTTTTTAACCGAGACGCCTAAATGAGCTTGAAAGTTTCTGTTCAGATGCTGTCTGCTGATTCCTATGGTGTCAGAAAGTTCAGTCACGGTAAAACTTTCACAATGATTGAATATATACTGAATGGACTTTTCCAGAATAGAATTTTCGAAGGGAATGAATCTTTTTTTCAGAGAAGCATCCAGTAAATGAGTAAGCAGTTGCGTATCTGTCGTCGAAAAAACTTTATTTAGTTCGTCCGGACTTAAGAACTCAAGGTGGTTAAGACTCTTCGTAAAAGATAGGTTTCTGTAAAATTGCTGAACTCCCAAAGGATGAAATACAATCACGATTCTGTAAACTTCTCCATATTGTACAACGTTGAGAACCTTTTCGCGAATAGGAGTGAAGATCTGAAGTGCCTGAGCGGCCTCATCAAAAGCAACATCCCCTTTTTCTGTTTGAATATGGGATTTATGAAAAGAAATGGTATTGTTAAAGTGCGGAAAACACTGAAATGTATGGATGCTGTTATGCGGTTTCAGGTCCAGGTAATAATAATCAATATACTTTTTGATTGTCGGGTTTTTCGGTTGGAATGTTTCAAATCTTTCTCTCATAGGCAAGCTTCATTCTTATTCTGAAATATGTGCAATTTACAAAATAAACCAATAAAAAAGAGCAGATCAAAGTCTGCTCTGTATTTAAAATATTCTCAAATTTTATACATATTTAGGGCACACCACAGCCGGACAAATCATTCCCGGGCATCTTGGTCTTCCGTCATCAGGACAGCACTTATTAGAACAGTTTCCGATAATGATACCGCTTCCTGAAATAGTTTTTAATTGTTCTCTTGACAGTTTGCTGTTACGTAAATTTTTCATGTTGTAATATTTTATGGATTTGTTTTAATATTTGTACATGTAAATATATCAAATTTATTATAAATGATGCTTTTTCTTAATATGATTGAATTTAATTATGCAAAATACTGGTTTTGTGTTGAAATTTTTATTTGAGTGTTTCTGAACATTTTGCTTTAAGAATAACATCATCAATACCATTATTTCCTAATTGCTTGCTTTTCAACAGACTTTTACAAGCCTTTTCTTTTTGGCCTGTGGATAATAAAACTTCACCTTGATAATAAAGGATAAGAGGGTCATTAGGATTGTATTCCAGAGCCTTTTCAAAATCCTGCAATGCGGCATCATGTTTTCTTAATAAAGCATAGGCTGTTCCTCTGTACTCATAACCTTTTTTTGATTTTTCCAGACTTAATGACGTGTTGAGGTCGTCTATCGCTTCAGCAAACTTATCCATACGCATTTTGATATAGCCCCGGTTCAAATAACCTCTATAATTTTGAGGCTGTTTTTGTACAGAAATATCAGCATCAGCCAGAGCTTCATGATACATGCCAAGTTCAGCTTTGGAAGCTCCTCTTTCACTATACAGCCTGTAATCTGTGGGAGTTCTTTCCAATGCAATAGTATAACTCTCCACCGCTTTTGCAAACTGATTGGTTAATGCGTAATATTTTCCATAAAAAGCATAAACTTTGGAGTTTTGTGGGTCTAACTCAAGAACTTTATCAAAATCCTCTTTGGATTTTTTACCATCATAGGAGTAGAGATATGACATTCCTCTGTATAAATAAGAATCAAAAATATTTTCCCTGGCGCTGATCGCTTTATCAAAATAAGAAATAGCTTTTTGAAAATTTTGCTGGTCATATTCTTTGTAGCCCAGATCATAGTTAGATTGCCCGAAAAGAATATGAAAATTAAAGAGTGAGAATAATAATAGTATTGTTTTTCTCATAATTAAGGTATTATAGTTTTCTGTCTTCGAATGTAATAAAAAATGGGAATACTTTTTGACGTAAATTGCACCTACTATTTAAAATTTATGTTTGACAAGCAGCAAAGAAAACTGAAAAGGTCGGCCAGGCTTATTTCCGTATTGAGTAAATATGGATTTAAAGATATGCTGGCAAGGATGAATACAGGAAATAAACAGGAGCAGATTTCTTCAGATCCTGATGAGGTGATATCAAAAGGAACGGTCTACGAAAGAATCAGGCTTGTATTGGAAGAGCTGGGTCCCACGTTTGTAAAACTTGGCCAGACATTCAGCAACCGGGAAGATTTGCTGCCTCCGGAACTGATTCAGGAATTGCAGAAGCTTCAGGATAAAGTGGAAACAGTGGATATGAACGTAGAAGAAGCATTGGAAAATGAATTCAATATTTCGGTTAGAGATCACTTTCTGGAAATCACTAAAGATCCTTTAGCCACAGCTTCCATAGCTCAGGTGTATAAAGCCGTTCTGCTTGATGGCAGTCCTGTCATTTTAAAGCTCAAAAAACCGGATGTACAATCTGTTATTGAAGATGATCTGTTGCTGATCAAAGATATGGAAAAACTGGTATCTGCCTATTCGGAAATAGGAGAGAAGCTTAACCTGAAACAGGCTATTTCCACCTTCGAAAGATCCCTGTTGGAAGAAGTTTCCCTCATCAATGAGAAAAACAATATCCTGCAGTTCCGTCTGAATTTTAAGAACAACAAAGAAACCTATGTTCCGAAAGTCTATGAAGAATTTTCCAACAACAATATTCTTTGTATGGAATTCATCGATGGGATTAAGGTAACCGATAAATCAGTGCTTTTAGCTAATGGTATTGATCCGGTAAAAGTTTCGGAAGTAGGATTGAGACTGTTCGTTTCCCAGATCCTGGATTATGGTTTTTTCCATGCTGATCCCCATGCCGGAAATATCCTCGTGAAAAAGAACGGGAAAGTAGTCTTCATTGATTTTGGTGCCGTAGGAAAGATTCAGCCCAATGATAAGGAGATCCTTGAAAACCTTATTGTGAGTTTTGTGGCTAAAAATCCACACAAAATAGTCCGTTATCTCAAAAAAATGGCGGTCAGTTATGAAATTCCCGATGAGAGAAGATTTGAAAATGATGTGGAAGATATTCTCAATTTTGTCCACAGTTCTTCGCTGCAGAATATTGATGTACAGGTAATCATTAATAAAATGAAAGATATCCTGGCTCATAACAGGTTGTATATGCCGGATTATTTTTATCTGTTGTTTAAAGGGATCAGTCTGATAGAAGGAGTAGGAAGAAATATCAATCCCGATCTGGATATTGTGAAAAGCCTTCACCCGTACAGCCGGAAAATATTTACCAAAAAGATCAGTCCCAAAAATCTGTTAAAAACCGGAATGGACAGGATGATGAATTTCACCGATAATGTAGATGAAATCCCGAAAGAACTCCGTTCTGTTTTACAGAAACTGGATGAAAATAAATTCACCGTATCCACTGAAATCAAAAACATTGAAAAAACCAACCAGCTGATCAAATCAAGCGTGGTTAATCTGGTTTTAGCCATGATCCTGGGGGCCAATATCATTGCTACGGCGATTGTTTTTGTTTCCGAAACAGGACCCAGAATAGGAGAGCTGTCTCTGATAGCGATATTGGGTTTTATTTTTTCCGTATTATTAGTCATTATATTGTTGTTGAGAGTAGCCAGGAAATAACCATCACTTATAAAAAATATGAAAACATTTATTTTAACCGTCCTAACGTTTTGCAGTTCATTATTCATGGCTCAGGAAGTTGGAGAAAAGCTTCAGGGTGATTTTGACGGAAACGGAACAAAAGAATATGCCTATGTAAAAGTAAGCGATTGTGGAGACGAATGCGAAGGAAAGTGTGAGACCACTGTTTATTTCAGTGATAAAAACATGAAACCATTCGTTATTGCAACGGCGAATAGTGGAACCTTATACAATTTGGGAGACCTTAATAATGACGGTAAAGATGATCTGGGCTTTTATCCTAACTGGTGTACCAGCTGCTGGCATGCATTTTATGTATATACGTTAAGTAAAACAGGCTGGAAACCTTTGGTACCTTCTATTTCCACACACTGTTCCCAATGGGAGGAAGACAAATTCCCGATTAAAAAAGATCCGAAGAAGAAAGGATATGTAATTATTACCTCAAGCAAATTCGAGGACGATGATATTAAAATAAGCAGTAAAAGTGTTAAACTGTAGTAGGAGTTTTTGCCATTTAGCGGATGGCTTCCGACTCTTGTGGTGAACTTCCTGTCTCTGATTTCTGACTTCTAATTAAATGCCTATCTTTGCACCATGGAAAAACTCACTTTTGCAGATTTTGACCTGCCGGTTAAAATTCTTGATGTTTTAGCGGATCTGGAATTATTTGAGCCTACCCCTATTCAGGAGAAGAGCTTAAAGCCTATACTTTCCGGAAGAGATGTAATGGGAATTGCGCAGACCGGAACAGGAAAAACATTAGCTTACCTTTTACCCGTTCTTAAGACATGGAAATACAGTAAAACAGGAAATCCAACTGTTTTGGTACTTGTTCCTACAAGAGAATTAGTGGTTCAGGTAACTGAAATTCTTGAAAAACTGACAGAAAACATTACCGCAAGAGTGATCGGAATATATGGCGGGAAAAATATCAATACTCAGAAATTATTATTCAATGACGGTTGTGATATTTTAGTGGGAACACCGGGAAGGGTGATGGATCTTTCCATAGACAACGCTATTTCCCTGAAAGAAGTACAGAAGCTGATCATTGATGAATTTGATGAAATGCTTAATTTAGGTTTCAGACCGCAGCTGACCCATATTTTTGAAATGATGAAAGAGAAGAGACAGAATATCCTTTTCTCTGCAACGATGACAGAAGCCGTAGATGAGATGCTGGATCAGTATTTCGCAAGTCCGGTGGAAATTTCATTGGCAAAATCAGGAACACCCCTTGAAAAGATCGAACAGTCTGCTTATAAAGTTGAAAATTTCAATACTAAGATTAACCTTCTTGAACATTTACTGAAGAATAATGATGAAATGTCTAAGGTGTTGATTTTTAATAATAATAAAAAGAACGCCGATCTCCTATTTACCAAAATTGATGAACTTTTCCCGGAGCAGTTTGATGTGATCCACTCTAACAAATCCCAGAACTACAGGCTTAAGGCTATGAAAAGATTTGAAAAGGAAGAGGTCAGAGGATTGATTACCACCGATGTTATGGCAAGAGGTCTTGATATTTCAGATATTACCCATGTGATCAATTTTGAAACACCGGATATTCCGGAACAGTATATTCACAGAATTGGTAGAACGGGTAGAGCGGATAAAGATGGAAAGGCTATTACTTTTGTGACTAAAAAGGAAGAACCTTTAATTCTTGATATAGAGCTTTTAATGGATAAAGATCTTCAGTTTAATGATTTCCCTGAAGAAGTAAAGATCAATCCTAAGAAAATAGCTTCTGAAGAAGAGGTTGTTGCGATGAAAAATCCAGCCTCTGTAAAACTGAATGAAGGAGGTGGAGCATTTCACGAAAAGAAAGCCAAAAATACAAAAGAAAACTGGGGAGGCCCATCCAAAAGAAAAGCACCTAAAAAGTTTGGGGCCAACAGAGCTCAGCAAAAAGCGATTTCAAAATCTAAGAAAAAGAAATAAAAAAAGCTTCGTTTTAAACTGCCCCCAAAAAGTTAGACACTTTTTGGGGGCAGTCTATTTTTGGAGTTTTTATTAATTTATTTCATATAAGGTTTCATTTCCTTAGCCCAGATTTGGTATCCTTCCGGCTTAAAATGAAGCATATCTTCCACGAAGATCTCTTTTCTTACCTTTCCGTTAGAATCTTCCATAGCCTTGGTAACATCAATAAATTCAGCATTGGATTCTTTCTTCATAAAAGCGGCGATCTTTTTATTGGCTATTTTCATCTGAGGCCATAGCTTTTCTCTGCTTGGAGAGTACTTGATGGAAATATAATCGATTTCAATATTGGGAAACCTCTCACGTATTTTCCTGTAAAAAGCTTTATATCTGTTGACTACTTTTTGTGCTTTCAGCTTATGATTATCAGCAAAATCATTCTCACCACAATAAATGATGATCTGTTTTGGTTGATAAGGTGCTAAAAGGTCATCAGCAAAATCATTGAGATCAGTCAGGCGTGAGCCTCCGAAACCTCGGTTAATAATTGTTTTGTCTGGAAAATAATCAGCAACATCAGTCCATTTGGTGAAAGATGAGCTTCCTATGAGAAGAATGGCATCTTTGGGAGGTGGGTTTTCCTGATCGGCTTTTTTGAAATTCTGAATGTCCTGCCAGAACATCGGCTTTTTTTCCTGTGAAAAGAAAAGGGCAAAATACAGCAGCAGAAATGCTGAAAGAATCTTCTTCATTATAATCAGTTTTAAAATACAGGTAAAAATAATGAAAAACTCCCGATAAAACCGGGAGCTTGTCTATTATCTTTTATAAGTAATGTAGGTAACATCATCTACTTCGTCATCATTTTGATCGGAGGCCCCAAAAAGCTGTGCAACTTTCAGGTCCTGGCTGGTTAGTACTTCTACTCTGTACCATTTTTCATCGTCATTTTTAAATTTGGTACTCAGGAGTTTGGATTCCTGGTTGTAAGTAAATTCTCCATCATTTTTTGCATTGGGTGTACATTCAAGCCCCGTCCCTGAATAAGCAGTATAGCTGATGTAGTGATCACTTCTGAAATAAAGTGTATTATTGGCCATACAACCTGTAGGAACTTCAGTTTTAATAACAGTTTTATTATCCTTTCCAGAAATAATCTCTATTTTGCTGACTTTCCAATCCCCGCTCATCATCTCCAGTTCATAGGCTTCCATATTGTCATCGTTACAGGAAGTAAGTGCCAGCGCTGAAAAGGCAAATAAAAGTAGTCGTTTTTTCATTTTCACAAATTTAAGAATATGCTAAAATATAAATAAATTTGAAATATCTATAATGAAATAAAGCTTTTTTAAACAAATGTTTATAAATAAAACGATTCTTGGGTTAATATATGAGTTTTTTAACACGGAAACACACAGAAAAGAATAATAATGACGAAAAAAAATAAAATCTAACACAAGTGAATCTCAGTATGCCTTGAAAAATAAATATCACTGGGAGGCCTTTAGCCCGCCTGCTTCTCTCATTATACTTTCCAAGTATCACCATTGTTTAAAAATACAAATTAATGATGAATTTCAACTCGCTTTTTAGGTATTATAATGACAAGACTGCCATATTCAATAGGAGCGGACTAAAGTCCGCTTACTTTGTATTATTAATCACATTTTAGGCTTTAGCCCAACGCAAAATTTAATAAATTAATAGCTCATTTCTACAATCTTATAAGCATCCTGAGGAGTCAGTTTTTTGTGTTCACCCAATCCTACCCAGTTTCTTTCCGTAAAGGCTTTCTCAACTCTTTCGGCGGTTCCGTTATAATCTTCTGTGTATTCGGAAAGTCTGGTTTTAATATGCAGGCTGTGGAAGAATTCTTCCAGTTTTTTAATTCCCTGTTCGGCTTTTTCTTCTAAGGTTCCGTCTTTAATTCCCCAAACTCTTTCCGCGTATTGTGCTAATTTACCTTTTTTCGTTTCAAAATTATATCGGTAATGAGAAGGCGCAATAACGGCTAATGTCCTTGCGTGATCAATTCCGAAGTATGCTGTAAGCTCATGTCCCATAGCATGTACAGCCCAGTCTGTGATCACTCCTTTCTGAATAAGCCCGTTTAAAGCCATTGTGCAGCACCACATGAAATTTCCGGCAGCATCATAGTTGAAATCATCTGCCAGTACTTTGGGAGCTGTTTCCTGAAGGCTGATCAGGATACTTTCTGCAATTCTTTCCTGCAAGTCTGCAGAAGAAGGAGCCGTCATATACTGTTCAAGAACGTGGGTATAAGCGTCTGTAATACCGTTTACGATCTGGTTTTTAGGAATGGTTCTGATTACTTCAGGATCCAAGACAGAAAACAGAGGGAAAAGTCCCGGTCCGCCAGAGGATAATTTTTCATCGGTTTCTCTTCTTGAGATTACGTAGCCTGAGTTCATTTCAGAACCTGTAGCAGGAAGGGTAAGAATACTTCCGAAAGGCATTCCTTCACCTTCGAAAGTTCTCACGGATTTTCTCAGAATATCCCAAGGTTCACCGTCGTAGTTGGCAGCAGCAGAAAGGAACTTGGTCCCGTCGATGACAGATCCGCCTCCAACGGCCAATAAAAAGTTGATGTTTTTTTCTTTGATAAAACGTAAAGCATCCATCAGAACCTCATACTCAGGATTGGCAGGAACCCCTCCGAATTCATACAGCTCATGGCCCTTCAAGGCCTCTTTTACCTGATCATACACTCCGTTATTTTTGATGCTTCCGCCTCCATAGATCATGAGTATTCTGGCGTCTTGAGGAACTTCTTTGGAGATTTTAGCGATTTCTCCTTTCCCGAAAAGTATTTTAGTTGGATTTTTAAACTCGAAATTAAGCATTGTTCTAAATTTATTTTATCCAAATTTACGGAAAGACTAATGAAAACTGCGTTAATGAAATTTTAAAATTCTTATCATGGCCTTTCATAAAAACTATGGAAGTTTTTTTGTGAAACGGAGGAAATTAATTTTTCAGTACGATTTTATAATAACCCTTTTCATCAGTTGCATTAATAACATTCTTAAAAACCAGACTTTTGATCTGGTATCCTTCACATCCCGCTGTAAACTTTGATGATTTGATGGAAAAATCAAATACATTGACATTGGAATAGAATTTATAATTTTTTTCTCCGTCAAAGGCACCTACCTTTTCTAAAATAACTTTATGATCACTGGTTTTGGTAAGCTCTACTCCGATATAGTTTCCGTTTCCGGCATCTTCCTGAACCGTCATATTGGTCAGTTCTCCGTTTTCTATAAGATTTTCCCCGGATTTGTTAACGAATTCAAAAACTATAGGCTGCGGAGGATTGTAGCAGTCTTTTTCACAGGAACTGAAAAATAAAATAATTGAAAATAAAAGGAGCAGTTGTTTCATATTCAGAGGTTAGAATTAAGATATACCGCCAAGTTACAAATTATTATCAGAACTTTTTATATGAAGTTCAAACTCAGTTTTTGGAAGAAATACATTCTTTATCAGGTCCATAAATTCCGTTACTTTTGAACTCTGCCTTTCCTGTTTTCCTATTGATTTTAACCCGGTAAGATTCTTTAACTTCCGGACAGTTCTTCGGTTTGGAAACGTAAAGATCAATATGACGATTGTCTATTTTATAAGAACTGCTCAGTGTATTGCTGAAATCTACCGAAAAACCATAGGTTTTGGCCAATAAGAGGGCTTCCGGAAGATTATCTACCGTTCCAATAAAATCTCTTAACTGCTGTTCATTGGAGAAGTAGATGGTACGGCTGTTTTTACAGGCTAGAATGTATGAAAAACATGCATTTCCCAAGCACTGCTGGAAAAAGCCTTTTTCAGGAGCAGGATCATTGATGGTCATTGATTCAGGCATCTGACTGTCGTAAATGATTGCTTTATCCGGATCGGGATCATTTCGGAGGACCCGCCAGTATTCATAACTTTTGTCTGGAATAATGAAAGGATAGAGGAGATCAGCATTATCCATGATATCCGGGATCTTTTTAAAATCATCAGGAACTGTAACCTGTGCAAAGAACAGATTGGATAGCAGCAGAGAAACAGCAAAGATCATTTTCATGAAGAGAGGTTTCCTGCAAATTTACGAAATGCCCGCTGAAGTTGAAATACAAGATGTTTACAAAAACTTCATTGCATAACCGGGACTTGTAGCTCCACTCATAATTCTCTTCAGTTTCGATTCCACCGGCTTTCTGGTCATTGGCTTCAGATGATTTCCGGCTGTAAATCTTGCAAAAGTTTTATAACAAAATACAGGTCAGAATATTCAATGCAATAAAAGCCCATTCTGATTCCTGAAGAGGCAGGATCTGTTCGTAATATGCCCTGATGTAGCCCATAATTAATTGTATTGGTTTACCATTTACGCCATTGTTCCGTAATGTCTTCGTCTATAGTGTTGTAACCTTTGTCTGCACTTGCGGAAATAATGATATTTGTGATGATTTCTCTTTCATTGGTTTCTATTAAAGTCGAACTGCATCTCTCATTGAGACTGTTTAATTTTTCGATAGTGGATTGTACAAGATTCATACCTTCATTTTTGGATGTTGAAGCTGATATATTCTTCAGATATAGCTTAAGAATATGAATACATTCCTCAACATCTTTCTTTTTATATGAAGGATTTCCCATCTCCATATAAGTTAGCATTGATTCTTGTAAAAGATCCAACTCAGTGTTAAACTTATTATGATCAATGGTATTGATTTCCTTTTTTATATCTTTCGGTATAGACCTGTGAGGTGAACAGGAGTTCATTAAAGTTACTACTGAAATTATTGTTAAAAATTGTGTGATATTCATTACTTCCTTATTTAATTTCTATACTTTTAATTTTCCCTGCAAAATCCAGCTTTGAAATTTTATCAATACATTCTTTTAAATAAAGCATGTTCTTATTATAAATATTGTCCGTAAAATTTAGGCTGTCAATCTGAAAATCCAACATGATGAAATTATCAGATAATTCAGAAACATAAACATCCTTTCTTACTTTAAAGATATTCTCGATGATTTTAGCTTCAGGGAGACTAAGCTCTTTTTCTGTTTTTAAAATAATAGAAAGGTCCGGATAATACATAGGATTAATGATATAATGCAATCCGTTGGTTACTTCATATATCTTTTCACGGGTGATGATCTCAATCAATTCCTTCTTTGGAAAATCATCGCCCCAATTGAAAATAACCTGCTTGCCGGAAATGTCACTTTTCTGAATTCTCTTTACATCGCTGAACGAATCAGATTTCCAGTTTATTGTTACAGGATAAGAAGAACCATCTTCTTTAGTAATAATAGTAGCATTGATGGACAAACCTCCATTTAGAAGTTTATATTCTGTTTTCTCCAGGCCGATGGCCAGAGTTACAGGGTTTTCACTGTTTTTATCGAGATTAATCAAACTGAAAAGACTTTCTTTAAGCTGCTTTGATAGCTCAGTTTTGAAAGAATTTGAAAAATCAGAAGGATTCACAAATACAATCCAGCTGCTTACGTTTTGTTCCGTGTGTTGAGCTTTAAAACATAAAAAAATAAAAGAAAAGGATATTACCAGTATTTGTTTTATAAAGTCTTTCATCATTAGTTCGTTTTTATTCTGCAAAAATAATGATTACCAGAGAATAACCAAAAGATCTGTAGGCAGGTAGAAATTAATTGTTTTTTGAAAAAAAAACACGCGTAAATTAAAAGCAAATCCACTACATTTGTTAATATGATACACGACCAACGCGCAGAAAAATTCAGGCAGATCGTGGAGAATAAATTCCAGATCTACAATTCATTATTTATGAGCCTGCCCTATGATAAAATGACGAATATCGGGATGCTCCTACCGTTCCTTTACGAAGAAAGCCGGAATGGCTATGAAGCAGGAAAGACCCCCGAAGAAATCGTTGAAGAATTCTTTAAAAACCATACAGATCTCCAGTCAGAAGAACAGAAACTGGAACTGCTTTTCAAGATTATTCAGTATATCGAAAGGCAGGTAGTTCTTTTTGACAGTATTGAAGATGCGGCATTTCCCAACCTTCACTCCGAAAGTGATAACGGAACGGTAACCAATATGTTTGAACGCTCTTATCAGGATCATAAGCTTGAAAAAGTACGTGAAAAACTGAAGGATTTCACCGTAAAAGTTGTGTTTACAGCACACCCGACTCAGTTTTATCCGAGTTCTGTACAGCGGATCATTCAGGATCTGAGAGGAGCGATCACCAGCGATTCCGTTACTCAGATCGATATGCTGTTGCAGCAGCTGGGAAAAACTCCTTTTGTTAACAAAGAAAAACCTACCCCGATTGATGAGGCTTTGAGCATTATCTCCTATTTGAGGTATGTGTATTACGACACCATCGGGGAACTCTTTACCAAGATTAAAAAGACCTTTGGAAACGGGCATTTCCATCTTCATGAAGATATTATACAGCTTGGATTCTGGCCAGGCGGAGACCGGGACGGAAATCCTTTTGTAACGGCTGATGTTACCAAAAGAGTAGCCGGAGAACTCCGTTCTGCAATTCTTAAATCTTACTATAGCCATCTGAAATTTATCAGAAGAAGATTAAGCTTCAGAGGAGTTTCAGAAGTTCTGTCGCAACTGAATGATGAATTATATGATGCCATTTTTAATGGAAAAGATATTACCGCAGATAATATTCTGAAAAGAGCTGACGAAGCAGAGAAAATACTCGTCAATGAACACAATTCCCTGTTTTTAGATCTGCTGGTTAATTTCAGAGACCGGGTGATGATTTTCGGGACTCACTTTGCCACATTGGATATCCGCCAGGACAGCAGGATCCATCAGAAAGTAATTGATGAGGTTTTTGCAAAAGTGTACAATGATATTCAGGCCGATGAGACAGAAAAGTTCAGTAAACTTATTGAGATTTCAGAGCAGGTAAATCCGGATGATTTTGAAGATATTGTGAAAGATACCTTATTGACGGTTTCACAGGTGGCAGAAATTCAGAAGCTGAACGGCAACAGAGGAATGAACCGCTATATCATTTCCAATTCTGATGCTGTAAAAGATGTGATGAATGTATACGCATTTTTCAAAATCTGCGGGTATAAAGAGGAAGAAATTCATATGGATATTGTTCCACTGTTCGAAACTATGGAAGGGCTTGCCAACGCAGAGCAGGTGATGAACGAACTTTATCAGCACCCTGTTTACAAAAAGCATCTTGAAAGAAGAGGCAATCAGCAGACTATTATGCTCGGCTTTTCAGACGGAACCAAAGATGGAGGCTATCTGAAGGCCAACTGGGAAATTTACAAAGCCAAAGAAGTTTTAACGAAACTTTCCGTTCAGAATGGAATTAAGGTGGTATTCTTTGATGGCAGAGGAGGTCCGCCTGCAAGAGGAGGAGGGAAAACCCACGATTTCTATGCTTCGCAGGGAAATACCATTGCCAACAACAAAATAGAGCTGACGATTCAGGGACAGACCATCACCAGCATCTTCGGAAATAAAGAACAGGCAAAATACAATTTTGAACAGCTTCTGACCGCCGGAGTAGAAAACGATGTCTTTAAAAACTCCAAAAAGGATCTTACGGAAAAAGAGAGAAAGCTTATCATTGAGCTGGCGGACATCAGCTATAAAAAATATTCCGATCTGAAAGCGCATCCTATGTTTGTACCGTATCTTCAGGAGATGAGTACCCTGGAATATTACGGAAAGACCAATATCGGAAGCCGCCCATCCAAAAGAGGAAACGGCAGTGAACTGAAGTTTGAAGACTTGAGAGCCATTCCGTTTGTAGGCTCATGGTCACAGTTGAAGCAGAACGTTCCCGGATTTTTCGGATTTGGTTTTGCCATGCAGCAGATGAAAGAGCAGGGAAGGTTTGAGGAAGTCAGAGAACTGTATAAAGGTTCCGATTTCTTTAAAACTTTAGTTCTGAATTCGATGATGAGTATGAATAAATCCTATTTCCCACTGACATATTACATCAAAAATAATCCGAAATTCGGTGCATTCTGGAATGTTTTGTTTGATGAATATACGCTTTCCAGAGATATTATGCTGGAGCTTACCGGATTCAAAATGCTTCAGGAAGAAGACCCGCTTTCCAGAAAATCGGTGAAAATCCGTGAAAAAATTGTACTCCCGCTGCTCAGTATTCAGCAATATGCACTGATGAAGATCCAGAAAGGGGAAGGCAATAAGGAAGCCTATGAAAAACTGGTTACCAGATCCTTATTCGGGAACATTAATGCAAGCCGGAATTCGGCGTAATTCGATACAGAAATGCCTTTCGTCAGAGAGGCATTTTTATTTAAAAATGTATAAATCCTGAGGCTATTTTGTTCTACATATATCAATTTTAAAAACCGCTGTCCTTCAGGCTGAGTATTTTTGTAGCTAATCTCTCCAATACAGATTCTTTAGCGATCAGATTGAAACTCCAGATATCATCAGAGATAAAGACATAATTTCCTTCAAAGCTGTAAATATAATCTCCACCTTCAATTCCCACAAGCCACCTTTCTTTCTTCAGATCCGGATAGGTTTGTAAAATAAGCCAGCAGTACTTTCTGATCTCATCTTCATTCATGAAATCAGGAAGTTTAGATAAAATTGAGTTTTCAGCGTTCAATTCATACTGTGACAGCATTTCATCAATTATATTCATTAATAGGGGTATACTATTTTGTATGGACTAATTTAGTAACTTTAATGAATATTTCAATTGAATTCATTATGTATTCTGAAGGTAAGCTGCTGAAAATTGGTATACAGCAAACTTTCATTAAAGAAAAATAAAAGACTGGATCACTAAAAAATGGTATTATTACAGTATGAAACAGATCCTGACTGAAGAGATTTTTTCCGCACCTCAATGGATGAAAATAGTGTGTTATATTCTGAGCATTGCTGTATTGTTAATGGGGGTAGGCTTATTTACGGTGAAAGACCTGCCACAGGAGATTTTTTTTGTTATGCCTTTCATTTTTCTCATTGCTATTTCTATGTTGATGTATACCCAGCTGCAACTTATTATTTCTGATTCCGGCATCCGTTTCATTGGTGGTCTGAAGAGCCATCATTTCACTTGGGAAGATATTACCATGATAGATATGCGCAGATTGGGAAAATATAAAACTCCAACAGCTACCATATATTATTCAGATAAGAAGTTTGACCTGCAAAAAGGGTTCTATCTTCAGCCAAAATTTAACCGTATTTTATCTCTTTTAGAAATGAAAGCAGCTCCGGAATTATTCACGGAGAACTACAAGAATATCCGCCAGCAGATTAAACAGAGCAGTTGAATCCGGTGTTGATCAAAAAATATTGTCATGACTGATAATTTCAAAATACAATTACAGGAAAATATCCCGCTGAGTACTGAAGAAATAGAACGTATTGAAGCCGGGTTAAAAGGTTTTAGAAAAATAATTCCCGTTATTTTAGCTTTTGCAACATTACTGGTTATGGGATTTATTGTTTTTCTCATGAGGGACAGCCAGACCCAGTTCAAATACTATGATTATTTCTTATTTGTGGCAGCTGGTTTTGTATTGTTTGGGTTTTGTTATCTTATTGCTCTGTTGGTGGTATGGTATGATACAGCTAACTGGAAAAAGGATAAGGTGGTTGGAAAAAATAAATTATTAAGCATCGTCATCAATAAGGATGCGACAGAGTATGGAGAATATTTAACTTTTGCAGGAGTAACCCAAAATGATAAAATAAGATTAAAGGTTAAACCTGAAGAATATTCCCTTTATCCCATAGGAACAAAGTTATCCGTTACCTATTTGAAATTCAGTAAGGAAGCATTGTGTATTGTTGATGCAGTATAATTGTTGAAGTTTGTAATCTCTCATCAATACAAATGATGAGAGATACGTAAGGTGCTATGCTTGTGTATCAGATCACAGCAATTAGTGTTTATTCCTTCAGGAACTTCTCATAATAGACTTTATCCTTAGTCTGAATTTTCAGATAATAGGTTCCTTTTGCAAAATCTTCAACTTTTATAGATTTTATTCCGATGTTTTTTCTGACCAGCCTTCCCAGATTGTCATAAACTTCCAGTGACTGCACTTCATGATCGGTAGCAACATTTAAGATGTTTTTAACCGGATTCGGGAAAATGGCAAACTTTTCTTTTTTTACGATTTCAGAAGTATTCAGGACAGTATTGTAAAGTCCCCCGAAATTGAGGATTCCGTATCCCATCTGATCGGTATGGGCCGGGTAAAGGGAAGCCGTCTGTCTTAATTTTGTCCTGATCTGCTCTCTGTTCATCGATGGGAAAGCCTGTATGAAACACGCTGCTCCGCCGGCAGCAATAGGCGTGGCGATAGAAGTCCCGTTGACGATTGCCGTTGAATTATTATTAACCGTAGTGGTTCCTGTTCCTCTTGCACTTCCATCCGGCTTCACTACACCCAGAGAATTCGGACCATAAGAAGAAAATCCAGAAGAAACTCCCGTTCCGTCTACCGCCCCGATGCTGAATACTTTAGCGTTGTCGGAAGGTGTCGTCAGATAATGCCAGGTCTGCTGCCCTGCATTCCCTGCGGCTACAAGAACAAATATTCCTTTATCTGCGGCTATTTCGGCAGCCCTTGCAATAAAAGAAGTGCTCCCGTTCATGTCTGTATATTGGTAATTATAACGCGGGTCATCAAAAACATTATATCCGAGAGAGGCTGTGATAATATCTACTCCTTTCCGGTCTGCCTGTTCAGCAGCTTCAATCCAGTATATTTCTTCCAGTGGAACTTCGCCTACTGCATTTTCACTTCGGTAAAGATAAAAATCAGCATCGGGAGCAGATCCTACGAAAGTATCCTGAATATAGCCGCCAATGGCTCCCAGAACAACAGAACCGTGATTATGGAGGGAAGTATTATAAATATCAGCGGTTTTGGTTACAAAATCATAACCTTCTTTAATCTGGTTATTGGTCCGGAGACGTTCAAAAGCCGATCCCGTATTTACATAAGGAAAACCGGTATCAATAACGGCAATGGAAATTCCCGTTCCTGTATATCCTGCAAGATGAAGAGGACGTATGTTAACCTGATCGATCTGGTCAGAACCGGAACCATAATCAAAAACAGTAAGCTCCTTCTGTGCTCCGGAAATATCATTCCATTTACTGGCCGATGCTGTTTTAGGAATGGCCGGGCTATTTCTGGCAAAACGTTCTACTGAAGATACATAAGGCTGCCCCTGAAGAAGCGTTATCTGTGATGAGGTAGCATTCACAGCCACTCCGTTCAGCCACTTGGAATAATCCGTAACCGTAAAGCCCAGGTTCTGAAGATTCTGTAGATAAGAAGCTTCAATAGGAGCATCCTGATCATTGAGCGGAATGCCCAGTGCAGTACGCCTGGTAAGGGCTTTTTGAGTAAGCTCCGAAAGAGGATTGGCATAAAATGCAGCTTTGTTAGGCTTATCGGTAAAATGAACAAAAACAAGTTCTGTTTGTGCCGTTGCATAAGAATAACCTGTTAAAAGACAAAAGAGTAAAAGTTTTTTCATGCAGTTATTTTCTATAAAGATAAAACAAAATCAATAAAATTTTTGATAGGATATTAAATTCCTTATTTTTACAGAAATATTTGTTTATGAAAAAAATTCAGATGGTTGACTTGCAAAGTCAGTATTACAAAATAAAGAATGATGTAGATAATGCGGTTTTAAATGTAATGGATTCAGCGGCTTTTATCAACGGGCCTGAGGTAAAGTCTTTCCAGAATGAATTGGAATCTTATTTAGACGTAAAACATGTGATCCCTTGTGCAAACGGGACAGATGCTTTGCAGATTGCATTGATGGCTTTGGACCTGAAAGAAGGAGACGAAGTGATCACTGCAGATTTTACTTTTGCCGCAACAGTAGAAGTTATTCATTTGCTGAAACTGAAATCAGTTTTGGTAGATGTAGATTACGATACATTCACGATTTCAACAGAGGAAATCAAAAAGGCGATCACGCCAAGAACAAAAGCAATCATTCCTGTTCATATTTTCGGGCAGTGCGCGAATATGGAAGAAATTTTAAAGATTGCTGAAGAGCATAACCTTTATGTAATTGAAGACAACGCACAGGCGATCGGTGCACAATATACTTTTTCAGATGGTACTGAAAAGTATGCAGGAACCATGGCGACTGTCGGTACAACTTCATTCTTCCCTTCTAAAAACTTAGGATGCTATGGAGACGGAGGCGCGATCTTTACCAACAACGACGAACTGGCACACCGTTTAAGAGGAATTGTAAACCATGGAATGTATGAAAGATATTACCATGATGAGGTTGGGGTGAACTCAAGATTAGACAGCATTCAGGCAGCTGTTTTAAGAAAGAAACTTCCTCATCTGGATTCTTACAACGAGGCGAGAAGAAGAGCTGCAGATTATTATGACGAAGCCTTTGCAGGACATGAAAATATTCTTACCCCGCAAAGATCAGAAAGCTCTACCCACGTATTCCATCAGTATACGTTGAGAATTCTGAACGGAAAACGTAACGAACTTCAGAAGTTTCTGACTGAAAAAGAAATCCCTGCCATGATCTACTATCCGGTAGCATTAAGAAAGCAGAAAGCGTATTATCAGGAAAGCAATGATGCCGATTTTGTAAATACAGACAAGCTTTTGGATCAGGTGATCTCTTTACCGATGCATACAGAATTAGACGAAGAGCAGCTGAAGTATATTACAGATGCGGTGCTTGAGTTTATGAAATAGTGCAATGAAATGATGAAAAGGAGGTTATTCAGATATAGAGGAGTAACAGCTACTGTAACAGTATTTAATTTTTTAATATTATTATTGTTTGGTTTCGGAACTTTTGATACTTATAACCTTTTCATAAATGAGAAAGATGATGCTTCGTCCATTGCTTATTTTGTATTGTTTTTGGGAGGATTTATTCTTTTATTAGCTTGTGCAACGATCGTAATGGTTTTAATAAAATATTCAAAAAGCGTAATGTTTCTGAACATATATTATGGCTTTCTCATTGTCATCCTTTCAATATCATTGATTTTTCAGAAATTTGGTGATGTGTATAAAAGTGTTTCATCATCAGATCATTTAATACTCCGGAATTATTGGCAGTTTTATATTTCTAATTATATTAATCAATAAATTTAAATATAAGGGTACGCAATATGAAGGTATTGATCTTATAGGACAACATAAAGAATAAAAAAAATTATTACTAAAAAATGGCGGTACTTGTTACAGGCGGACTGGGATATATTGGTTCCCACACAGTAGTAGAACTGATCAATAATGGCTTTGAGGTTGTTATTGTTGATGATCTTTCCAATTCGGAAAGGTTTATTTTAAATAATATTGAAGAAATTACAGGGAAAAAACCTGTTTTCTATCCCTTTGATTTAAGACGCAGAGAGCTTCTTACCCAGGTTTTTGATGCTCATAAAATAGATGGCTGTATCAATTTTGCTGCTTCAAAAGCAGTAGGAGAGAGCCAGCTGAAACCTGTAGATTATTATGAAAATAATTTATTCTCCCTGATTAATATTCTTCAGGAGTTTAAAGAGAGAGGGATTTCAAACTTCATTTTCAGTTCTTCATGTACGGTGTACGGACAGGCTGAAAAAATGCCGATCGATGAAAACACTCCATTAAAACTTCCTGAAAGTGTCTATGGGAAGACCAAGCAGATGGGAGAAGAAATCCTAATTGATTTTGCAAAAGCTTATCACCGAAAAATCTCGTTGCTAAGATATTTCAATCCAATTGGAGCACACCCTTCAGGCATATTAGGCGAGCTGCCTATCGGAGTTCCGAACAATCTGGTCCCTTATGTAACACAGACCGCAGCCGGAATCCGTGAAAAGCTAAGCATCTGGGGTGATGATTATGATACAGAAGACGGTACAGCGGTTCGTGATTATATTTACGTCGTTGATCTTGCAAAGGCTCACGTAAATGCACTTAAAAAGCTGATGCAAAGTGCTAATGATGAAACGTTGATTGATATTTATAATCTGGGAACAGGAAAAGGCTCTTCTGTATTGGAGATTGTGAAGGCTTTTGAAAGAGCAAACAACGTAGAAGTTCCTTACCAAATCTGTCCGAGAAGAGAAGGAGATATTACTATAGCGTATGCCAATGCAGACAAAGCTGAAAAAGATCTTCTCTGGAAGTCCGAAACTTCACTGGAAGAGTCTTTAAGAACAACCTGGGAATGGCAGAAATACCTTCAGTCCAGAAATAACTAAAAAACACCTATATCATGGCTTGGAATCCCGAAATATACGACCAATTCAAAGAAGAGCGTTCAGCCCCTTTTTTTGACCTGCTGAAGCTCGTGAAATCAAAAACAGATCTTTCTGTTATAGATCTGGGATGCGGAACAGGAGAGCTGACTTCTAAACTGTTGGACTATTTGGAAGATTCTAAAGTTGTAGGAATTGATTCTTCTGCAGAAATGCTTGAAAAAGCAGCTCATTATAAAACAAGCCGGCTTCATTTTGAGCAGAGGTCAATTGAAGACCAACTGAGTCTACCCGATACTTTCGATCTTATTATTTCCAATGCAGCCATTCAATGGTGCAGCAACCATAAAGAGCTTTTTCCAAGGATTATCAGTAAAATAAAAGCAGGAGGACAGCTTGCCGTGCAGATTCCTTCCAATCATGAATATATCGTTCATCAGCTGTTGAGAAAGGTAGCTGAAAAAGAACCCTATAAAACGGCTTATAGCTCATGGCAGAGAGAGTATACGGTTTTAAAGATTGAAGATTACGCTAAAATTTTATTCGAGAATAAAGGAAAAGAGATCACAGTTTTCGAAAAGGTGTTTCCTCATGTTCTTGAAAATGCTGATGCTGTATTTACCTGGGCCTCAGGAACAGCAATTATTCCGTATATAGAGAAACTTCCTGATGAGCTGAAAGAAGAATTTAAAAAAGAATATAAAAACGAATTACAACATATTTTCCCTGAATCACCGGTCTTTTATCCTTTTAAAAGAACGTTTATTTCAGGGCAATTTTAATTTAAAACAATATGAAGACACAAAGAATAGGCATTACTTTTTCGTCATTTGACCTGTTGCACGCAGGGCATATTAAAATGCTTGAAGAAGCCAAAACAGTATGTGATTATTTAATCGTAGGTCTCCAGATTGATCCGTCCCACGACAGACCGAATAAAAACAGACCAAGCCAGACGATCGTAGAAAGGTACATTCAGTTAAAAGCAGTGAATGCTGTTGACGAAATTATCCCTTATTACACTGAAGAAGACCTGCTGGATATCCTGAAATCTTTTGTAATTGATGTAAGAATCATTGGTGATGACTACATGGACAGAGACTTTACAGGTAAACAGTATTGTGAGGAAAAAGGAATAGAAATCTTTTACAATAAAAGAGATCACAGATTTTCCACAAGCGACCTGAGAAGAAGAATTTACGAGGCAGAAAAAGAAAAATTTGAACAGACTGAAACTGTAAAATAAAAAAATCCCGAAAATTTAATTTTCGGGATTTTTTATGATTACATAGGACCTCCTTGCTGGTCGTCGCCGGATTCATTGGCGTTGATGTCTTTTTTCTTCTTAGGCTGTTCTATTTTTTCACCTTGTTTGAAACGGTAAGTTAAAGCAATAGAGAACTGTCTCGGCTGCCATTGCATATAGTTTCGGCGGGAATAATCGCTGTTGAAGCTTAGCACCTCTCTGTTTCTGGTATTGAAAATATCCTGAATATTGAAAGAGATGGTTCCGTCGCCTTTCCAGATCGTTTTGGAAGCACCCAGATTCAGCGCATACATATCTTCTGTGTTCTGGTTGGCTGTTTTCTGAGCTCCTCTGTAAAACCCTTGAAGCTGTACACTTAATGTTTTATCAATCTTAAACGTGGTATTAAGACGGGCTCTTGTAGAGAAACCATCACCAGTGAAATTCATCGATCCTGTTTTCGTATTCCCTTCTGGATCTTTTGTATCATAATAGGCAATACCGGTTGTTTTATATCCGAACATGTCTAAACTACCCATAATTTTTAACCATGAGAAAGGATCGTAAGTGAAATTCAGATCTAAACCATAACGGTCATCATTTCCAAGGTTAATCGGCTTGGTATAGAAAACACTCTGGCTTTCATCTGGTCTGTAGACAAGCATTTTAGTATCATCCGTTGCATGTCTGTAGTAAAGGGTAGGGTTAACGGTAAATTTCTTTCTTGTAATGTTATAACCTACTTCATATGAATCTACATACGATGGATTCAGATCAATGTTTCCTTCAAAAACATTCTGACTGTTGCTGTAGTTCGGGAAAGGAACCATAAAGAACGATCTTGGCCTGTCAATTCTACGTGAATAATTCAATAAAATCTGATTGTTCTTTGAAATATCATAACTTAAAAATATACTCGGGAATAGGTTGTTGTAATTTTTAGTTTTATTCAAAGCAGGCTTGGCTGGATTCTGGTTTACATAATCAATCTTTACATTCGAAAGTTCATCTCTTAATCCTAACTGATAAGCAAACTTTTCTCCAACCTTGCTTTTAAACTGTAAATAGAAGGCATTGAACATTTCACGATAATTCGTGTTATTGTTATAATCAAGAATAAACGGATTATTGGAAGTACTGTTTACTGTATTGTCATAATCATTGTTATTCACATCTATTCTGTATCCAGCCTCAAGCTTAGACTGCTCGCCAATAGGAAGCTCATAATCTGCCTTTCCGATAATGGTTTTATTGACAGAATATCTGCGGGTAATATCCTGCTGAACGAAAGCTGCATCTTCCGTTTCAAGAATATTGGAATTGTTAACGCTTCTGTTTCGCTGTACACTTAACGATACGGATAAATTCTGTCCTTTGTCGTCAAATTTATGATCCAATCCTAGATCTCCCTGAAAAGCAAGGTTGGTACTTCTTCCTTCAGAATCTCTTTGTCCGAAAGGGTTAAGCAGGTTCCATGCTCCCTGAGTCTTATTGTACCTGTAAAAGCTGTTGTAGGTATCCAGAAGTTCACTGTTATCACTTTCAAATGTTCTTACAACTCCCGAAAAGTTAAGGGATGTTTTATCTGAAATGTCATATACAAAACCGGCACTTGCGTTATAATTTTTGTTATAGCTTTTATTTCTTGAGTTCTGAAGCTGGTAAGTCGGTACATCTCTTGGCTGCACAAACGGATTAGCTGTTGGATCTACATCAGGAAATACAATATTGTTGTAAGTGGTTTCCGTGTCGTTTTTACTCTTGTTTTCAGAATAACCGCCGCCGCCGTTCAGGAACCACGTCCAGTTATTTTTTCTCCAGCTTAAATTAGTGTTAAGCGCAGTTCTCGGAAGATAACCTAAAGTTCCGATCACGCTTCCGTTGAAACCTATTTTTTTATTCTTTTTAAGAATGATATTTAAAATACCTGAAGTTCCACTGGCTTCAAACTTAGAAGAAGGGTTGGTGATTACTTCAATTCTTTCAATCTGATCAGCAGGAATACTCTGAAGAGCATTAGCACCGTCATCAATTCCTAAAAGGGCAGAAGGCTTACCATTGATCAAAAATTTCACATTGGAACTTCCTCTCATAGAAACGGTACCATCGGTATCTACAGAAACAGAAGGGACGTTGGAAAGTACATCCTGAAGATTCCCTCCTTTACTTACGATATCCTGAGATGGGTCGTAGGTCTTCTTGTCCAGTTCTACTTTATAAGCCTTTGTAGCTGCTGCAGTGATGACAACTCCCTGGATCTCCTGTGTTTTCCCATCCAGTGTAGTCGTAGCTTCCGGCTGTATGGATAAAGCTCCGATATTTCCGGGGCCTGTAATGCTTTTGTTAACTGTGCTTTTCTTGTAATCGATAGCTTCTACTGTAATATCATAATTTCCAGGGACAAGCTCTAGTTTATACTGTCCTTTTTCATCGGTCAGTACTGCATCACTTAACGTTTTGTTAGCTTTGTTGCTGAACGTCACAGAAGCGTAAGGAACCGGCTGATTGTTTTTGTTGACAACCGTTCCTGAAACCCCTGCTTTTTCCTGTGCAAAGGCCATAGCTGCAGCCGAAAGCACAAAAGTAAGCGCTAAAGTTTTTTTGGTGAAAATACTGACAATTTCCGTCTGATTCATAAGTTAGTTTTTGTGTAAAATCGTGAAAGTATATCTCTTAATATTGTGAAATCGTTAATTGGATTTGATTTCATGATATTACGATTTGTTTATTATTTATAGTGTATAAGTATTATTTAAGTCCTAAATGTTAGTTGTTGAGTTGTTAAAATAAAGTTAAAATTATTTTCTATTTGATATTTTTTGAATTCAGCCAGTCCTGATAGGCTTTTGCGTTAACCGCATGTTCTTCAGCACTTGCTGTAAATTTGTGATATCCGAATCTTGCAGGATCTGCACACATAAAAATATAATTATTGCTTTCTGCTTCTAAAACCGCATCTACAGAGTTTTTATCCACTACGCAGATTGGTCCCGGAGGAATTCCTGCATTCGCATAGGTATTATAAGGTGATGGAGTAGATAAGTGCTTATACAGAACTCTTTTAATCGGCTCCTTGAAATTCGTCTGCTTGTTAATCGCATAAATTACAGTTGGATCAGACTGAAGTTTCATCCCTTTTCGGTAACGGTTCAGGTAAAGTCCTGCAATGGTTTTCATTTCGTCTTTTTTACCTCCGGATTCCTTATAAACAATGGATGCCAATGCATAAATCTGATCTCTTGTCAATCCGGACTGTTGCTCTTTGTTTTGTCTTTCGCTGGTCCAGAAATTCTGATATTGCTCATCAAACTTCTTGAAGAATTCTCTTGGGCTTACTGTCCAGAAAAAATTATAGGTATCAATGAAAAAATATTTCTTCAGATCTTCAGCATTTTTATAGCCTTTTTCAACAGCAATTTCATTCAGGTCATTTACAAAATGTAAAGAATCCAGTTCTGTTTTCTTCGTTACCTTTCCGATCATCTGGTACATGTCTCCGAAATCTCCGATTCTGAAACTGTTGGCCGTCTGATTTCCTGCTTTAATCATATTAACAAGGTTGGTATTTCCTGCTCCTTCCTCAAAATGATAGCGGCCGGGTTTAAAATATTTATCCAATCCTTTGTCTTTGGCTACCGTTTCAAAAGCTTCTTTATTTTTTACATACGGAGCAACAGAGTCAAGCACCTGCTTAAAACTTGCTTTATGAGGAATCAGCACATAGCCGTCTTTCACAACGTTGTTTCCATAATAGGTATTATAAAATCTCAAACCAAAATATCCTGCTGCTGCCAATATCAGCAGAACGATAATGAGAACTGTTTTTTTCATTATTATAAAATGTTGATTAAAAGTTTTTTGTTTTTAAATAAGATCTACTTTACCTCTAAAAACCTGCTTTGCGGGACCTTCCAGCCAGATATTTTGGAAAGAACTTCCATTTTTCTCAGCATGTACCTTAAGATTTCCACCCAAAGTTTTAACTTTTACAGAGATTAGATTGTTTTTCTGCAGAAAAGTTAAAGCCGAAGCCGTAACTCCTGTTCCGCAGCTGTAAGTTTCATCCTCAACGCCTCGTTCATAGGTTCTTACGAAGATTTCATTATCCGTAATTTTTTCTACAAAATTCACATTGATCCCTTTTTCTTTATAATTTTCTGAATTCCGGATACTATTTCCTTCTGCAAAAACATTGTAATTAACCAAATCCTCTACATATTTTACATAGTGAGGAGATCCTGTATTCATTACCGTATCTTCACCATCATTGGAAACTGTGTTTACATCAATCATTTTTAATTTAATGATGCCGTTGTGGATTTCAGCTTCATGTTCACCATCTATTGCAATGAACTTGCATTTATCTTCGAAAATGTCAAGAAAAAAAGCAAAGGCAACCAGACATCTTCCGCCGTTTCCACACATCGTACTTTCACCGCCGTCCGAATTATAATAAACCATCTTGAAATCATACTGATCATCATTTTCAAGGAGAATAAGTCCGTCTGCGCCAATTCCGAAACGTCGGTCACATAACTTTTCAATGATATCTTTATTTTTAGGGAATTGCAGATCACGGTTGTCTATCATCACAAAATCATTTCCGGTTCCCTGGTATTTATAAAATTCCATATTCTTTTTAATCTAAATTTAACGAGCAAAATTAATATATTTTAAACGAAAAACGGACAGTGAAAACTGCCCGTTGTGTTATTTATAATCGTTTTATCTAAATCCGCCCGACTGTCTGGTAGTACCTGTACTTGGTGGAGTTGTATTCTGAGAACCTGAACTGTTTCTGAAACCGCCACTGGAATCATTTCTGAACCCTCCATTCTGGTTTTGATTTTGATTCTGATTATTATACTGTTGCGTATTTCTGAATCCTCCGGTATTTCTGGTTCCCTGGTTGTTCTGGGAATTGTTATTATTCTGTGTACCTGAAGAGTTTCTGAATCCCCCGGTATTTCTGGTTCCCTGATTGTTCTGGTAATTATTGTTATTCTGATTACCTGAAGAATTTCTGAACCCTCCGGTGTTACTGTTTCTGATGCCGTTGTTATTACCGCTTCCGGTTGGCTCACCTCTAAACCCGTTATTCGGTCTTTGTGAAGTTACCGCGCCATTATTTCTTCTTTCCACATATACTTTTCTTCTGCTGTTGTTGTAATTGTAGTAATAATAAGGAGCTCCGTTATCATAATAATAGTTGATGTCGTTTCTGTAATAATAGCCGTCATTACCATAATAACCACCATTGCCGTAATATCCGGATGGAGCATAATAATATCCGTTGTTATAATAAGGATCTCCATATCCGTTATTGGCATACCCGTCAGAATAGGCCAGACATGATGATAAACCAACAATAATGGTAAGACTTAGTGCTATTTTAAATAAATTTTTCATGACTTTAATTGTACTTTTTCTTTTAAATTTTTTTTCCAGTTAAGGTATCCTAAGATAGCCATTATTGTAAATACCAAATATTGAACCGAAGTGATACCAAGCTCCTTAAAAATCATCATAGGGATGCAAATAAAATCTCCGATGATCCAGAAAAACCAGTTTTCAATGCGCTGTTTAGCCATAAACCACATTCCCACCAAAAATATAGAAGTTGTGATTACATCCAGCCAGTTGGCCCAGTCAAGATGATATAATCCCAGGCTGGTTCCTTCCATAGAAAAATGATTGTCAATATAAGGTTTGTAATAATAAACAAGAGTTACCAATGCCAGGCTGACGACAAAAAGAATTCCTGCAAACATTCTTTCCTTTTGTGTTGCCCAGGAAACTTCCACGTGAACGTGATCTTCGGAGTTTTTAGACCATAAAATCCAGCCGTAAATACTCATGGCGGTATAATAGACATTAATCATACAGTCTCCCAGCAATCCGAAGTTAAAAAGAATATATACGTAAATCAGTGTAGAAATAATACCGGTAGGGTATACCCAGATGTTTTTTTTGATGGAGAAATAGACGCTCAGAATACCGAAAACGGTTCCTGAAGCTTCCAGTATGATTTGTAAAGTATCATAATTTTCATAGGGCTTTACAAAGAGATCATATAAATTCATGCGGTCAAAAATAAACAAAAATTAACACTTCCTGAAATAATTTAAATAAAGTGCTAATCAGTTTTTTAAGCGGTTTTTTATAAAATAAATCATTAAAGTTTATCAATAAACGTTAAGGTTTGTAAAATTTTTATATTTTCGTAAATCCTTAATAAATAAAAAACATGTCTAAAATTTGGGTTAAGAAGCCGCTAAGTGCCTATGAGGCAGATATGCAGAAAAGTGAGCTGAAGAAAGTCCTTGGAAAATGGAGTTTAACAGCAATTGGAGTAGGTGCCATCATCGGCGGTGGAATTTTTGTTCTTACCGGAACCGGAGCTTATTACCACGCAGGGCCGGCATTGGCTATTTCTTTTATTATAGCAGGTATAGCCTGTGTTTTCGCCGCATTATGTTATGCAGAATTTGCGTCTATTATTCCTGTTGAAGGTTCTGCCTATGCGTATGCGTATGGAACGGTAGGAGAAATCTTTGCCTGGGCTATGGGATGGTGTCTCATCCTGGAATATGCCATGGCAAGTATGGCGGTCTCCGTGAGCTGGTCAGGATATTTCACCAAATTTTTGAAAATATTCGGGATACATTTACCCGCTTATCTTACTTCTGATCCTGCCAGTTATACAGGAGACGGGTTTTCAATGAATCTTCCTGCATTCATTCTTGTTTTACTGATTACCGCGTTACTGGTAAAAGGGACAAAAGAAGCAGCAGGAGCCAATAATCTGATTGTATTATTGAAAACAGCAGCTGTTATTTTCGTAATCATTGCCGGAGTTTATATCATCTTTTCAAACACAGATCTTTATACTGCAGCTGATGGAGTGAAGAACTGGAAGCCATTTATTCCCGATCAGATAAAAATCAAAAACTCTGAAGGAGATATGGTCTCAGCCTATGGTATTCAGGGAATTATTTCCGGAGCAGCGGCTATCTTTTTTGCGTATATTGGCTTTGATGCCGTTTCTACACAGGCAGGAGAGGCGATTAATCCTAAAAAAGATGTTCCTTTCGCTATTATCACTTCATTATTAATCTGTACAGCTTTATATATCTGTGTATCTCTTGTATTAACAGGAATGATGCATTATACAGACTTTAACCCTGAAGGAAAGTTTCCGGATGCGATTAAAGCACCAGTGGCTTACGCTTTTGAAATAGCAGGAAAACACTGGGCAAGTAATATCGTAACCATTGCAGCTACCGTAGGACTGATTTCTGTAGTAATGGTAATGATGATGGGACAGTCCAGAATCTTCATTGGAATGGCAAAAGACGGATTGATTCCTAGATTCTTTGGAGAGCTTCACCCAAAAACAAAAACTCCTTACAAAGGAATCATTCTGTTAGGAACTATAGTGGCGCTTATTGCAGCATTTACTCCAATTTCTACATTGGCTGATATGACAAGCTTTGGAACCCTGTTTGCGTTTACATTGGTTTGTATCGCTGTTTGGGTAATGAGAAAGAAAGAACCTAATTTAATCAGACCTTTTAAAGTACCGGCTTATCAGATCGTAGTGATTTTAGGAGTGGTTATTAACTTATTTCTGATTTCGCGTCTAAGTGCTCATGCATTGGAGCTTTCCGCCGCATGGCTGTTGTTAGGAGGGTTGATTTATTTCCTTTATGGAAAATCAAACAGTAAACTTAACAATCCTGAAAAGTATAAAAACATCGATTAATTATTCACATAAACCGCTTCGGCGGTTTTTTTATTTATGCTTATGAAAAAGATTTTTTCCATTGTATTGTCGTGTTGGGGAATATGTTCATTTGCCCAGCAGATTGAAAGTTTTAAAACAATTTTTGAAGACAAAATCAGTATAAGAGCACTTGAACTGTATGATCACAAAATCTGGTACAGCGGAACGGATTCAAAATTCGGGTATATAGATCTCAGGGATCATAAAAATCAGAAGCAGATTAAGCTTTCTGATAAAAACCTTCAGTTCAGAACACTGGCACAGGACAAAGATTCGTTTTATGCAATCAATATTGTAAGCCCGGCTTACTTCTTTAAAATTGATAAAAAAGATCTTAAATCACAGATTATCTTTACGGATACCACAAAAACGGCATTCTATGATGCTTTACATTTTGTAAATCCTCAACTGGCTTTTACTTTCAGTGATTCAGAGCCGGATAATATGCTGAAACTTGCTGAATACAGAAACGGAAAGTGGAGCATGTTCAAAAATAATGTGAAACTGAACGCTGGAGAGGCTGCCTTTGCTGCCAGTAACACCAATATCGCTTCATCCAAAAATTTCCTATGGATTGCAACAGGAGGGAAGGCTTCAAGGATTTTAAGAATAAATCTGAAAAATCAGAATGCAGAAGTTTTTGAAATCCCTTTTGTACAGGGAGAATCTGCACAGGGAATGTATTCAATCGATTTTTTTGAAGATCAGTTTGGAGTTGCTGTAGGAGGAGATTATACCAAGCAGACTGAAAATGTTAATAATATAGCGACAAGCCATGATGCCGGAAAAACCTGGAAGATTCAGGCTTCGGGGAAGAATGCAGGATATACGACCTGTGTGAAAATTAAGCCCGGATCAAAAGGAAAAGAAATCATCTCTGTTGGAGACCAGCATATCAGTTATTCATCAGACTTCGGGAAAACATGGAAGAAGATTTCCGATGAAAAAGGACTGTTTGTATGCAGCTGGGTAGATAATAATTCCATCATATTTGCCGGGAATGGCAGGATTATGCTGATGAAGTTGAAATTTTAAGCAGGGATTTAACCTGAATTCACGATGATTCTTTCTAAAGAAATTATAAATAGTAATCATAGAAAATAACTTCCTCTTTTCAGAATGATTAACCGGTTTGGTGGAATGTTTGTTATTAGCCTGCCAGAAGGGTTTTATGAGAGTATTTAGATTCATTATAAAATAGAACCTAATATAATTCATAGGTTAAAATTCATCAGTAATGGTTAATTTTGCAGGATGGAATCTGATGAAGCTGAATTTCATCTTCCAATAAAATTTTAATTTTCAAGATGAACTCTTTAATAGATAAATATAATATTCCCGGACCTCGTTACACTTCTTACCCTACCGTTCCGTATTGGGATGAAACGACATTTTCACCTGAAAAATGGAAAGAAAGTGTCATCAGGTCTTTTCATGAGAGCAATGCAGAGGAGGGAATTTCTATTTATATCCATTTACCTTTTTGTGAGGCATTGTGTACCTTCTGTGCCTGCCACAAACGTATTACCAAACAGCATAGCGTTGAAACACCCTATCTGGAAAGTGTTTTAAAAGAGTGGAAACTGTATCTTGATCTTTTTAAAGAAAGGCCAAAACTAAAAGAATTGCACCTGGGTGGGGGGACACCTACATTTTTTTCTCCTGCGAATCTGAAAATATTGCTTGAAGGAATTTTTGAAACCGTAGATATTGCCGAACATCCTGAGTTTTCTTTTGAAGGACATCCGAATAATACAACCAGAGAACATCTTCAGACCTTATATGATCTCGGATTTAGGAGGGTAAGCTTCGGGGTACAGGATTATGATCCTAAAGTACAGAAAGCGATTAATAGAATCCAGCCTTTCGAAAACGTGAAAAATGTTACGGAATGGGCTAAAGAGATCGGTTACAGAGGAATCAGCCATGATCTTGTTTTCGGACTTCCCCATCAGACCTGGGAGGCTATGGAGCATACGATCCGAAAAACAATGGAACTGAAGCCGGACCGATTGGCTTTTTATTCTTATGCTCACGTTCCATGGGTGAAAGGAGTAGGGCAGAGAGGTTTTGATGAAAATGACCTTCCAAGTGGAGAAGAAAAACGCCGTCTGTATGAAGATGGTAAAAAACTTCTTCAGGATCTGGGCTATATTGAAGTGGGAATGGACCATTTCTCCCTTGAACATGATGACCTGTACCAGTCACTGATCCATAAAAAACTTCACCGGAATTTTATGGGCTATACCTCAAGCAATACCCAGCTGATGGTAGGATTAGGAATGTCTGCCATCTCCGATTCATGGTATGCATTTGCTCAGAATGTAAAAACGGTGGAAGAATATCAGAAAACCGTGGAAGAAGGTGAAATTCCTGTGGTAAAAGGCCATATCCTTAATGAAGAAGATCTTACGGTAAGAAGGCATATCCTTAACCTGATGTGCCAGCTTGAAACTTCTTTTAATGTCGGAAACTCTTTCCCGGAATTGGATAATGCCCTGGAAATGCTGAAGGAAATGGAGAATGATGAATTGGTGGAAATCAGTAACAATCAGATAAAAATTACAGAAAAAGGAAGAGCTTTTACAAGAAATGTAGCGATGGTTTTCGATCTTAGAATGATGCGAAATAAGCCGGAGACCAGAATTTTCTCTATGACCATCTAAAATTAATGAGCAGAAATCAGAAGTTTCTTATTGTTTTTTTATATCTGTTTGCGTTGTCTTTCAGTTTTTTTAAGACGGTAAGACTTCCGAATAAATGGGCAATAGCACACTGGCTGATGGATTACCGTTTCGGATTCATCAAGAGAGGTCTGATAGGAGAGCTGTTTGGTTTCTTTTTCGAGAAGAATGAATTCAACATTCTGATTATCTCATCCGTGATATTGTTCTTGTTATATGCCTCACTATTGAGTATTGCGGTCAGAAATACCTGGAAAAATTATAGTATTGAGAAAGTTCTTTTCTATGTGATATTCTTTTTATCACAGTATATGATACTTTCGGCGCATCTTATCGGTTATTTTGATCACCTTATTTTTCTGATGACCTTACTATCAGTGTATTTGATTGGTCATAAAAAGATGATCCTGGCTTCATTGATTACAGTATTCTGTATTGTTGCCCATGAAGTTTCTTTTGTTCTGATGGTCCCGGTCTGTCTTTTTGCATTGCTGGTGAATGAAGTTCAGGATAACAAACTGACGTTCAATTCAGGTCTGTTAAAAAAGATCGGACTTTATTTACTGCTACCTGTTGCTGCAACCGTTTCAGTGTCTCTTTATCAGGAACTGTACGGGCAGGATAACCGTCAGCTTATCTTTAACTATCTGAAGAATACAGAATTAATTAAAAAAGGGGTTGCTAATTCTGTGGCAGCTGCTTATACCGAAGGTTTTGGAAGTTATCTGAAAAGTGAAGCTCCCTATTTTCTGAAGAGGGTTTTTCTTTCCATAGGAACCGTCAAATATGGAGTGCCTTTGCTTTTTATGGCGTATATGGTGTATAAGAAGTTCAGCAGAATAAACATTTATATCCTTTTACTCCTTGCCGTGGTATCGGTATCACCGTTAGTTTTGCATTCAATTGCCTGGGATACATTCAGGATATGGAGCTTTCCGTTTATTATCCTTTTTACAGGCTTCTGGATTTTATGTGGAAAATTTCAACCGGTACATGAGCATGGCAATAAATTATCTTTATTTGAAATTGTCTTTTTCTTAATCTCAATAGCTCTGGTATCCATGTTTCCCAATTTTCTTTTTGAAAATGAAACGGAAAGGTTTTCAACTCCTGTGAGAATCCTGATACTTATTCCTATTTTTTCAATGGTGTGGTATCTGTATAAAAAAGCCCCGGAAAAATATAACCGGGACTGAAATTTTACAGCTTTAAAAAATAATCAGGTAGGGGATTTTTATCTGTTGATTATGGAATTCCTGAATAATAATGCAGGAATTTATATTTCAGACTTCTTGGAACTTCCATCTCCCAGCCTCCATCTTCCCACCTAATCAATCATTCAACAATAAGTTTCTGGCTGTAAGATTTGATATCTCCGGATTTTAAGATCAGATAATAAGCCCCTGAGGGAACCCCTGTGATGTTAATACTGCCGTCGTTTTCAATTTTGGCATTCTCCAGAACTATTCTTCCTTCGGTGCTGATGAGATCTGCTGAACGTCTTTTTTCGTTGAAACCATCAACGAAAACTTTTTCAGAAGCAGGATTGGGATAAATTTTTACAGGGTTGTAATTATCAGTTTCTTCAATGGCTAAAGTTCCTGTTGTGATTTTAAAGATTTTTCCGCTGGTAACGGCCGCTACATAAAGTTCTTTCTGAAAATCCTGTCCGAAGGTGGAAAAATTATTCCCAGAACTTGCTGCGGTCCACACAATGGAGTTGTCAGTGCTCATGATACCAATCTGAGTAGAGCAGTAGTCTGCAAAGAAATATTTTCCCTGAAGTGAAGGATACTGGCTTCCTCTGTAAACATAGCCTCCGGTAATGGAACACCTTCCTCCCGAGTGATTATAAACAGCAACAGGAAAGGTCATCGTTGCCATTCCCGGACAGCCAGCTGTATTATAAGCATTATTGCCCTCGTAGCATCGCCAGCCGTAGTTCACACCTGCCTGTGTGATCGGAACCCTGTTGATTTCTTCTATAGCGCCTTGGCCTACATCGGCAATCATTACATTTCCGGAAGTGAGGTCAAAAGACCATTTCCATGCATTTCTGAGACCGTATGCCCAGATTTCATCAGCCCCGTCTACACCAGCTCCGGCAAATGGATTTCCTGCAGGAATATTATAAGGGCCGGTAGAATTCACATCAATTCTCAACATTTTTCCTAAGAGAGAGTTTTTGTTTTGGGAATTGTTGTTGGGATCTCCGCCGCTTCCTCCATCTCCGGTAACAATCCAGAGATTTCCGTCAGGGGCAAAATGAATGCTCCCGCCATTATGATTGTCGAAAGGTTTGGGAATATTCAGAAGGATCTTTTCAGAAGCGGGATCGGCAACATCAGGGTTGGTAGGGTTTACGGAATATCGGGCGACAATTATATTTCCAGCGGTATTGTTATAATAGACAAAAAAATATCCGTTTGATGAATATTGTGGATGAAAAGCAAGCCCCAGAAGACCTCTTTCCCCGCTAAAGTTAACCTTGGTGCTGATATTAAGGAAATCTGCTGTATTAGCGCTGCCGTTTGGCTGAAGGATCTTAATAATTCCATTCTGTTGTACAACGAAGAGACGGCTGTCTCCGGCGTTGGTAATTTCCACGGGACTGGTAAGCCCGGATGCAAATTCTTCCAAATTAATACTTTGAGAATTAATAATTAAAGAAGAAAAAATACCCATCGTAAAAAGTAGTTTTTTCATAATATTTTGATATTTAGTGTATTGATATAGGAATGAAAATTTTATACCAATTAAAATTTGAAAATTTCATGATGATACGGTGAAAAAATTGTTAAATCTTAAATAGAAATTAAAACACCGATATATCTGAAAATAAACCATTTCTGTTGTTAAAAAATTCATAAAATATCAATAAAATCATTATATTTGCCGACTTAATTTAACGTAGTTATAACAAAATGCAAGGAAAAGGACTTATTACAATTGTTGCTATTGTGCTAGGGCTGATATGCTTAAACGAGCTGTTGCCAACCTGGTACGCCAGCAAAATTGAATCGCAGATTGAAGCTGCGAATGGGAACGAGAAAGAGATCAAACGGATCAAGGAAGATACTCTTAATCTCGGTTATACAAAGCTTTACTATTCAAAAGCAAAGGACAAAGAAATGAAACTTGGTCTTGACCTTAAAGGGGGGATCAACGTTCTATTGGAGATCAACCAGAGAGACCTGGTGAACGATCTTACCAATTATTCTACCAATCCTGTTCTTATTGAAGCTTTGAACAAAACTGACGAGGTTCAGAAAAATTCTACAAAACCTTACATCGACAATTTCTTCGAACAGTTTGAGGTGATCAACAAGGCAAAAGGAACTAACCTTAAACTTGCTGATCCTGAACTTTTTGGAAACACCAATCTGTCTGAGATCAAATACAATACTTCTGATGATCAGGTAAAAAGCATCATTAAAAGAAGAGTTGATCTTTCTGTAGGTACAGCTTTCGAGGTAATCAGAACAAGGATTGATAAGCTTGGTGCTATCCAGCCTAACGTTCAGAGAGTACCTGGTACAGCCAGAATCTCAGTAGAAATGCCGGGTATGAAAGACATCGACAAAGTAAAGAAGATGCTTCAGACTTCAGCAAAACTTCAGTTCTGGGAAGTACAGCAGGTTGCTGAAATCGCTCCTTATTTCCAGAATTTAACAGCTATGGTGAGTGCAAAAGGAGATTCTATGGGAGTTAAAAAGAATGTTAACTTCATGAACCTTCTGCAGCTTGACAAATTAAGAAGCAATGGGGTAGCTAACGTAAAACTATCTGATACAGCTGTTGTAAACAAAATATTAAACAGCAAAGTAGCTCAGTCTTTACGTCCGGCTAACATTAAATATACACAGTTCATATGGGGTTACAAACCTGAAGCTACAAGTCCTGATGATTTGGTATTGTATGCTATCAGAAGTAACATCAATCAAAAAGCTCCGGTAGACGGTGCGGTAGAGACTGCCAGCATCAGTTATGACGAACTTGGAAGAGTAGTGGTAGACATGCAGATGGATTCCAAAGGAGCTAAAGAATGGAAAACTTTAACAGAGAAAAACGTAGGGAAGCCTGTAGCGGTAACTCTTGATAACAGAGTATATACAGCTCCGAATGTTGTAGGGGCTATTCCAAACGGAAGAACTCAGATCTCTGGTAACTTCTCTCAGGAAGAAGCTAAAGAATTGGTAGACGTTTTAGGAGCAGGTAAATTACCGGCTGGTGCAAAAGTGGTTCAAGCTACGCAGGTAGGTCCGTCTTTAGGACAGGAATCTATTAATGCAGGGATGATCTCATTTGCTATTGCATTCCTTATCATTATCGTTTATATCATTTTCTATTACGGTGGTGCCGGAGTATATGCGGTGATTGCAATGATCATCAACTTATTCTATATCTTCGGAATTATGGATTCCGGTGACTTTACGCTTACCCTTCCTGGTATTGCAGGTATCGTTCTTACGATGGCCATGGCGGTAGATACCAACGTAATTATCTATGAAAGAACTAAAGAAGAACTATTTGCAGGAAAGAGCATCTTAGAAGCCTATAAAGATGGTTTCAAACACGCTTTAAATGCGATTATTGATGGTCACACGACTACATTATTGACTGCCGTTGTGTTATTCTTCTTCGGAACAGGACCTATCAAAGGTTTTGCATTAACATTGATGATTGGTATTGTAATGACATTGTTCACATCAGTACTTCTTTCCAGAGTAATGATCTTCAGCAGACTGGATAAAGGAAAAGGTCTTTCTGTTTGGACTGCTCCTACAAAGAACCTGTTCAGAAATACCTGGATCGATTTCATTGGAAAAAGAAAATACGCTTATATTATTTCTGCTGTTTTAACGGTTATTTGTGTTGTTTCAATTGTAACTCACGGATTTAAATTCGGTATCGATTTCACTGGTGGTAGAAACTATGTAGTGAAGTTTGATAAAACAGTTAACGCTAATGATATTGAAGAAAACCTGGTAAAAATCTTCAAAACTGAGGACGGAAAAAATTCTTCCGTAGAAGCTAAAACTTTCGGAAATGATAAGCAGTTAAAGATCTCTACAGATTACCTTATCGAAGATGAATCTTTAAAAGCTGACCAGATTGTTGAACAAAAATTATATGAAGGACTGAAATCAAACCTTCCTGCTGGAATTACCCTGACAGATTTCAAATCTGCAGATAAAGATCATGCCGGAATTATTTCTTCTGAAAAAGTAGGACCTACAGTAGCAGACGATATCAAAACACACGGTATCCTTGCAGTTGTAGCTGCTCTAGCCGGAATCTTCATCTACATTCTTGTACGATTTAGAAAATGGCAGTTCTCTCTTGGGGCGGTGGCAGCATTGTTCCACGATGCGGTAATTATTCTGGGTGCTTACTCGCTTCTTCACAAATATATGCCGTTTAACATGGAGATCAACCAGGATTTCATTGCAGCAATCCTTACCGTATTAGGGTACTCAATTAACGATACCGTGATCATCTTTGACAGAATCAGGGAATATTTAAGAGAGAAGAAATCTTTAACATTGGCAGGATTATTTGATGACTCTATCTCGAGTACGTTAGGTAGAACATTTAACACCTCATTTACAACCATCCTTGTGATCTTGGCGATCTTCATCTTCGGTGGTGATAACCTGAGAGGATTTATGTTCGCAATGCTTATCGGTATCGGATTTGGTACATATTCATCCATCTTCATTGCATCTGCAATCGCTTATGATTTCCTTAAGACAGGAAAAGAAGAAGATGTACATGGAAAGTCAACATCCAACAAAGAAGTACTTGCTTCAAAGTAATATAGACTACAATAAATAAGTAAAGGCCGTTTCGAAAGAAGCGGCCTTTTTTATGGTTGAAAAGTAAACATCAGAAGTGTTAATATCAGATTTTGAATAATATCAGTTCAGAATTTTAAAGCGGTTTTAATTATATGGCATTGTTACCAAGTACAACTGAAAGTAACTTCCAGCTTCTTTCTTCCAGCTTCAAGCCAATTACTCAGGCTGAATATTAAATTTTCAGTTATACAACTAATTTAGAACCATTATTTTTCATGTTTTGATTAATTTTGCAAATTATGGAAAATTCAAAGAAAAAAGCGGCCATTGGCTTTATATTTATAACCTTACTGATTGATATTACAGGATGGGGAATTATTATTCCTGTAGTTCCAAAGCTGATTGAGGAGCTTATTCATGCCAATATCAGTGAAGCTGCAAAATATAGTGGCTGGCTTGGTTTTGCCTATGCTTTTACCCAGTTTGTATTTTCCCCAATTGTGGGTAACCTTAGTGATAAATACGGGCGAAGACCTGTTATTCTGATCTCACTTTTCGGATTTGCTGTAGATTATATTTTCCTGGCACTTGCTCCAACCATCTGGTGGCTGTTTGTGGGACGTGTCATCGCAGGAATTACGGGAGCCAGTATTACCACGGCCAGTGCTTATATTGCAGATGTTTCTACTGATGAGGACAGGGCTAAGAATTTTGGACTGATTGGAGCTGCCTTTGGACTGGGGTTTATTATAGGGCCTGTATTGGGAGGCTTTTTAGGACATTACGGAGCGAGGGTTCCTTTTTATGCAGCAGCAGTTCTCTGCCTTCTGAACTTCCTGTACGGATACTTTATCCTACCTGAAAGTTTGGATAAAGACAAAAGACGAGAATTCGACTGGAAAAGAGCTAATCCAATAGGTTCATTTAAATTTTTAAGAAAACACCCGGAAATTTCAGGATTGATTGTAGCGCTTATTTTAATTTATATCGCAGGGCATGCCGTACAGAGCAACTGGAATTTCTTTACCATGTTCCAGTTCAAATGGGATACCAGAATGGTAGGAATTTCATTAGGAGTAGTAGGCCTTCTGGTTGGTTTGGTTCAGGGGCTTCTTATACGATGGACAACGCCAAGGCTGGGAGAACAGAAAAGTATTTATTACGGGTTGATACTCTATGCTATAGGAATGTTTTTATTTGCCTTTGCCACTCAGGGCTGGATGATGTTTGTGATTCTTGTCCCTTACTGTTTGGGAGGAATTTGCGGGCCCGCACTTCAATCGATGATTTCAAAAAGTGTCTCTTCCCACGAACAAGGGGAACTTCAGGGAGCTTTAACAAGTCTGATGAGTGCAACATCTATTATAGGACCTGTCCTAATGACCAGTCTCTTCCATTATTTTACAAGAGATGATGCACAGATTAAATTCGCGGGAGCACCGTTTCTGTTGGCTTTTGTTTTAATGGCAATAAGTGTGGTTATTACGTATTATGCTTTTAAGAAAAAACCAAAGATTAAGCTGTAAAACGGAGCTGGTTAAAGAGTGTAAATAAAAGATTTTTTAATATAGTGATCTTATTAAAATCCTGATATAAAAACGGGGAAGTTCAATTGAGCATCCCCGTCTTTAATGAAAATATAATAATGAATTGATAAACTATGGATAAAGTGATTTTGTTCCGTTATGAACTAAGTTGCTTCCCAATCCTGAGAATGATACCGAAAAATTACTGGCATTAAAACTTAAAGAACCTGTAGGAGTACATAGTCCAAGAGCAAATCTGCACTGCCCGTATGTCCCAGTTCTTTTTGTTACTTTACTTTCGCTTTTTGCTTTTCCTAAGCTGATATAGCCCCAGTCTGTCACATCAACATTAGAAACAGTTGAGCCGGAATAATAAATGGTGATCTGGTATCCTGTTTCTCCTCTTTTAGAGCCCCAAAGCCAGCTTGCCGTCCACCATTCTTTATACCATTTGGACGCTACTTTCGCCTGATTATCTGATGGGGAAATTTCTGTAGTTCCCCTTTTATCCATGATGATAAGGCCGGCAAATACATTGTCCCAGATGATGCCGGATTCGTTATAAAAGCATAATGAATTGAATGTTTCGCCTTTATAATTCCAGGAAACTTCAATAACTTCAGTTCCTATTTTAATCTGTTCTGCTGCTGTTTCCTTTAATCCTTTCTGAGCTTCAGTCAGATTGTCCCCGGAATACAGACTTCCAATTTTTCCTATCTTCATGGTCTCGGGATAAAGAATATTTCCTTCAGCAGTAAACTGATCCTTATCTGAAATTAAATTCTGAGAAATTTCGAGACCTTTTTGTGTTGAGAGTTTTCCTAAAACAGTTGTTCCGGTGATCTGAAGATCATTGTTTAAGTATTTTTCAAGGCTTTTCTTCGAATCATTCAATTGTACCTGAACATTTTCAGAAATGGTTTGAGATCCCGTACTCATTTCTTTTTTCAGATCTGCTGTGGTTACTTTTACAGCCGGATTTTCCTGTACTATTTCGCTGCTTTCGTTCTGACAGCCTGTAAGGACCATTACCAATACTATGGTAAAAACCCTGAAGGGAATAAGTAGTTTTTTCATAAATTATATATTTGATTTTGTGTGTAATAAAGATAATGAAAAAACTATTTAATTCTCTACATTTTGAATTAATTTTCATTAATATAACTTTAGTTCAGGATAAGAATTTCTAAGATAATTTTGAAGCTGGGAGATGGAAGAAGGAAGTTATGAAAGTCATCAATAATAAGTGTTGATCTGTTTTTATATTTTTAAGATAATGAAATTACATAACGACTGTTGATACTAATAACTTAAACCAACTTCCAGTTTCCTTTTTACATCTTCCAGCTTTTCAAATCTTAAAATTTTTTTAAAATTATGGTTTACCGTAAATAAGTGTATAAACTTTCGTAATTTTACAGCATGGAATTAAGCATTGGAGAAATGGCATTGATCGCGGTGGCGATTGTTGTATTATTCGGCCCGGATAAACTTCCTCAGATAGCACGTGACTTGGGAGCAGGTGTAAGAAAAATGCGTGGTGCAGTGGAAGACATCAAAACTGAGATCATGAAAGAAACAGATAATCCTGTTTCTGAGATTAAGCGTGAAATTGAGAAGGTAAAAGACGCTGCCAAAGATTTCAATCCCATGAAAGATATTGAAAAGGATATTCTTACAGAACCGTCTTCTACATCTAATAATGAACCTCCAAAACCAAAGCCTGCCGATGATGAAACCTACGAAGGGCCGGTAAGCAGATAATGTATGGAGGAGATCATTCAGGAAGATAAAAAGGTTTTCTTATTCCTTAACAATTTGGGAGATCCTTCTTTTGATCAGCTTTGGATGCTGATTTCAAGTACCTGGATCTGGGTACCGCTCTACATTATATTTCTTTATTTTTTATATAAAAACTACAAGCTAAAATCTTTAGTTTTTGTTCTGATATTCATCGCATTGGGCGCTACCGTTTCTGATCAGCTTGCCAGTGTTTTCAAATATGGGGTAGCAAGACTTAGGCCGTGTCATGATCCTTCTCTGGAACATTATATGAGGATTGTGAAATGCGGAGGACAGTACGGGTTTTACTCAGCCCATGCTTCCAATACCTTCTTTTTGGCATCTTATTTAAGTATTTTATTAAAAAAGAAACTCAATTGGTTTCCATATGCTATATTTGTATGGGCTATAGTAGTTTCCTACAGCCGGATTTATTTAGGAGTGCATTTCCCGATAGATATTTTGGTGGGGGCGTTTGTTGGATCTTTATTGGGAGTGATATTTGGTGCACTCGCCAAAAAAGTGATTAACAAACAAACGATATCCGAATGAAAAAATCTTTATTACTTGCTGCACTGATGTGCACCTCATTCTATCTTTACGGACAGGATAAAAAAACAGCTGAGGAATGTTTTAAAAAAGCAGATTATAAATGTGCTGAAGAACAATATTCCAAACTTGCAGAAAAAGAACAGATCCAGAAATTTCAGTCTGAATACTACAACAATCTGGGAACAGCGCAGAGAAGACAGGGGAAAATAACAGCTGCTTTCAGGTCTTATGAATCTGCATTGAAAGCCAATCCGATGTCTGGATCTGTATATGCCAACCTCGCTTCACTGCACAGCCAGAAAGGCAGTAAAGCCAAAGCATTGGAATATATTGCTACAGGACTTAAAATAGAGCCTGAAAATCCTGAGTTTTATCTCACCCGTTCCAAAATCTATGACAGTCAGGGTAAAAAAGATCTTGCACTTAATGATCTTAAACAGATTTTAACCTTTGCTCCTGATAATATTTTTGCAAAAACAGGACTGGCCAATCTTAAAAAAAACAATGGTGATCTTGAAGGTGCTTTGAAAGATTACAACCAGTTGATCTCCGAGAAACCTGAATCCCTTTTGTATAATGGCAGGGCAGATACTTATTTCAAGATGAAAAAGTATAAAGAAAGTCTGGCAGATGCTAATAAAGCCATTTCTATAGATCCGAAATTTGCCCAGTCTTATGTAAGCAAAGCACTTGTCTTATTTGATACTTCAAAACCTAAAGAGGCTTGTGATAATCTGGATAAAGCAGTCAGCCTAGGATATGAAAAAGCTGTTTTGGCAGAGTATTATACTAAATGCGCAAAGAAATAAAGATCATATCCAAACTATTATTAATAACCCTTAAATAGAAGAGACTTTTTAGCCGCTAAAGCTAAATAGAGCAGTCAATAAAAAAAGATTAAATGTTAAATATTGTTCTTGTAGAACCGGAAATTCCTAATAATACAGGGAATATCGGAAGATTATGTGTAGGTACTGAAAGCAGATTACATTTAATTCATCCTTTTGGATTTGTGATTAATGATAAAAACCTGAAGCGCTCCGGCTTGGATTACTGGGTTCATCTTGATGTAACTGAGTATTCAGATATTGAAGAATGGGTAAAAAATGTTCCGGACCTTTCACGGGTTTTCCTCATGAGTTCACACGCAGAAAAATCTTATCTTGAAAATGACTTTCAGGATGGTGACTGGCTGGTTTTTGGAAAGGAAAGCGTTGGGCTAAGCAAAGAAATTCTGGACCGTTTTGACAATCACTTAACGATCCCGATGTCAAAATTAATCAGAAGTTTTAATATTGCCAATTCTGTTGCTTTTGTAGTGGGAGAAGCAAAAAGACAGATTAATTTGAAATGATACTGAGCTTTAACAAATACAATTAAAAAGGATCATTTTAGTCATTGTGATAAGGTTTCCCCTGCAGAATCTGATCTGCACGGTAAATCTGCTCTACAATAAAAAGCCGGATCATCTGATGGGTAAAGGTCATTTTAGACAAAGACATCTTTTCATTAGCTCTGTTGTACATTTCGTCTGAAAAGCCATAGGCACCTCCAATAAGAATATGTACTTTTTTAACGGAAGAATTCATCCAGGTATCAATTTTCTGGGCGAATTCACGGCTCGTAAACTGTTTTCCCTTTTCATCAAGCATAATAACCAGATCGGTCTTATCAATATGATTGAGAAAAAGTTTAGTTTCTTCTTTTTTCAGAAGATCGGGAGACAGGTTTTTGGCATTTTTAACATCAGGAATCTCAGTAATCTCGAAATTCCAGTGTTTGGGAAGGCGGGTAAGATAATAGCTGATCAGAGAAGTGATTTCCTTATCGTCTGTTTTTCCGATACAAAGTAAGCCGATTCGCATATAAAAGGTTTCAAAATGCAAAGATACCATTTTTTAAAACTGAAAAAAAGACGGCTTCTTTTAATCGCGAAAACTCTCCCGGTTCTAAGAATCTTTTAATTTTTGAATCTTTAAATAATCTGAATTTTAAATATAAAAGGTTGAAAGATGGAAGAAGGAGGCTGGAAGTTACTTTTAGTTATAGATACTGTGAAACCCCTGTAAAATCAAATTAGCTAAAAAAGATGGTAATCTATTATTGATGACCTTCATAACCGCCCTCTTCCAGCTCCCAGCTTCTCAGCTCTATAAATCAAAAATTCTTATCCTGAACTGAGGTTAAATGGCATTCACACAATATATTCTCCCTTAGAATCGTTTGAGTGTATCTATTCTTAAAAATAAATACAGATTGGTCAATCCCAACCGGGAATAAAGGACGGAGAAAATGTTTATATTTGTGGGAAGACTTATTGAAAATCTTTAAAATAATATCCGCTTATTCTGTTGAAACCCGGATTTTTATTGATTAAGTCTGTTTTAACTTAACCACAAAGGCACAAAAGCTATTTGCACGGATATTAGATATGATAAAAGTTCTCAAGAGAATAAAAATCAAAGATTTTTAAAGGCTTATGTGAACTTCTATACGCAAAGGTATTTAAACTTAAAAATTACTAAAGTGTTTAAAATAAAACTTTTGTGACTTTTATGGTTTAATAAAAAAGTTTAAACAGCTTTATTGTAAAGTGAACCTTAAAACAAATAGATGAGTATAAAAGTTCCAAGATTTGTCCTGAAGATTCAGGAATTTTTTGACAATATACATATTCCTGTTCTGGGAATATCGTTGTGGCAGATGTTCCAGATTTATATTTCGGGGATTTTTAAAGGAAAGATCGGAAGAAAAGCCGCTGCGATTTCCTGGAGTTTTACCATCAGTTTATTTCCGTTTATTCTCTTCCTACTGTCTGTATTACCCTATATGCCGCATTATGACAAGCTGCAGTTCTATATTTTTGAAGTACTCATGCATAATGTGTTTCCATCCAATATGGAAGGAGATATACGCGGATATATTGAGAAAAATATTATTCCGAATATGAAAGGAATCAGCAACCTTACCATTGTGCTGGCTCTGCTCTTTGCAACGAACGGAACTTTTTCCCTCATCAACGGGTTCAATGAAAATACAGAGGAAAAACTCAGTGATGTAAAAGAATTTATTCTTTCGTTTTTTATCACGATCGGCTTTATTGTTATTGTATTTCTGGCTCTTTTCGGGGTGTATTATGCGGAAGTCGTTATAAAACCTTTCACTCCTGCTTATGATATCTCGTGGCTGGTGAATAACCTTACCAAAATTATAGGATTTGTTTCTTTTCCGCTGTTTTACTTTATCCTGTTGACCTTGTTTTACTGGCTGGGAACCGTTAAAATTGCAAGATTCAGGCAGGCTGTTCCCGGAGCTATTTTAACCACCGTTTTGTTTGTCCTGACCACTTATATCTTTGCCATCTATGTAAAAGATATTGCCCGGTATAACGTACTTTACGGCTCCATCGGAAGTATGATTCTGCTAATGGTCTGGGTAAATGTCAACGTGTATCTGCTTCTGTTCGGGAATGAATTGAATATGGCCCTCAGAAGATTGAGAATAGAAAAACTGCTCTCCGATGAAATTCAGAAAGAAGCTGTTCATTATCATGCTGCTGTTACTGAACCCAACCTGGAAAGTGACGAGGAACACCGCAGAAAACTGGAAGAGAAGAAAGAATATTAATCTTCTATGGCTTCCGGATCTTTTTTAGAACTCATGCTCAGAATCACAAAGCCGGTTACAGCTGCTAAGAAAGATGCAATCAAAATGGCGAATTTGGCTTCATCCTGAATCGCAATATCGTCTTTAAAGGAAAGAAGGGCAATGAAAATCGACATGGTAAATCCAATTCCTGCCAGCAAACCTACTCCAATCATTTGTAACCAGTTACTGTTTTGTGGCAGTGAACTCAGTTTTAATTTGATGGCGATAAGGGAAAAGAGGTTAATTCCAAGTAATTTTCCTAATACGAGTCCACAAATGATTCCCAGACCTAATGTACTTGTAACTCCTTCCACCATTTCTTTTGAGAAAGCAATATTGGTATTGGTTAAAGCAAAGATTGGCATAATCAGGAAGCTTACCGGAAAATGAAGTTTATGCTCAAGTTTTTCCAATGGTGATATTTCTACATTCGAGGCGTTTGTTGGAATAGAAAACGCCAGCAGAACACCCGCTATCGTCGCATGAATTCCTGAATGATGAAGGAAATACCACAGAAAAAGCCCCGGGATGATATAAAAAACAAGACGGGTAACTTTCAGGAAATTAAGAACAAACAGAAGGGCTGCCGTTCCGAAAGATAATAAAAGGTAGGTCCAGTGAATCTGTTCTGTATAAAATATAGCAATCACCAGAATAGCCCCTAAATCATCTACAATGGCTAATGCTGCCAGAAATATTTTAATAGAGTTCGGGATCTTTTTCCCCAACATGGAAATAATGGCCAGAGAGAAAGCAATATCTGTTGCCATAGGGATTCCCCAGCCGCTTCCATATTCTGTTCCGCTGTTGAAAAGACTGTAGATCACTGCAGGAACCAGCATTCCGCCCACCGCTGCAAAAATAGGAAGCGACGCATTTTTAAAGGAGGAAAGTTCACCTTCTACCAGTTCTCTCTTAATTTCAAGCCCTACCAGAAGGAAAAAGACAGCCATAAGTCCGTCATTGATCCAGATGCTGACAGGGTAGGTCAGATGGAAAAGGTGAGTGCCGACTTCCTTATCCAGGAAATGCTGAAAGGCTTCTCCTGCAGATGAATTGGCAATAAGTAGTGAAATGAGCACACAGAAAATAAGGATGATTCCTGATGACTGGTTGCTGCTGAAAAATTTTTTAAAATAGAGAGTTAAATTCATGTCTAAGATTGTAGTCGTCTCACTCTTGAAACTCCGTCGATGTCTTTAAGTTTTTTAAATGTTTCCTCGAGCTGTCCTTTGTTCTTCACCTCAAGGTTAATATTTCCGGTGAAAACACCGTTGTTGGATTCTATAGACATACTCTTCATGTCCATTCCCATACTTCCGCTGATTACGGCGGTAATATCATTAATCATACCCATTCTGTCAAGACCTTCAATTTCGATCTTAACCCTGTTTTTAAAGCTTTCCGCATTCACCCATTTGGCAGGGATCACCCGGTAATCATATTGGGCTCTCAGGTTGATGGCATTCGGGCAGTTATCACTGTGAACCTTGATCCCGTCGGAGATTGTAATAAATCCGAAGATCTTATCTCCCGGAATTACAGTACAACATTTAGCATAGCTATAGTTCAGCTTCTCTTCATCTTTCCCGAAAACGATCATGTCAAGATTCTGTTCTTTCGGTTCTTCGAAATGTAGATTTTTGGACGGTGATTTTCTGAATCTTGAAAGTAAATTATTGAATACATTTTTACTTTCAATATATTTTCTTAAACTGCTTGCATCCAGCTCGTTGCTCTGGAATTTAAGGAACAGTTCCTGAGATGATTTTAAATTGAAAAACTTCTGAAGTTTATTGATCTCTTCATCGTTGAAGTTAATTTTAGCGTGACGAAGTTTTCGTTGAAGTATTTCTTTTCCGTCCTCTACCAACTGGTTTTTCTGGGAATTCAGGTAGCTTTTGATCTTCGACTTAGCCTTCGAAGTGACTACAAATTCCAGCCAGTCAGATTTAGGCTTCTGGTTCTGGGAAGAAAGGATATCTACCTGATCTCCGTTTTGAAGGGTGTATGAAATAGGGACCAGCTTTCCATTGATCTTGGCTCCCAGGCATTTCATTCCAAGGTCGGAATGGACTGCAAATGCAAAATCCAGCGCTGTTGCATTGGTCGGAAGGATTTTGATCTCACCTTTTGGGGTAAATACAAATACTTCCTTCGCATATAAATTAAGTTTAATATTATCTAAAAGTTCAGATGTGGAAAGGTTCTGCTGCTGTTCAAGAACTTCACGGATTTCGGTCACCCATTTTTCGAAATTCCGGTCGTCTGTGCTTTGTTTATAGCCTTCTTTGTATTTATAATGGGCGGCAACACCTTTTTCAGCAATTTCGTCCATTCTTTCAGAACGTATCTGAACCTCGATCCATTTTTTGTCCGGCCCGAGAACTGTTAAATGGAGACTTTCATATCCTGTAGAGCGTGGCTGTGTAATCCAGTCCCGCATCCTTGAAGGATTACTGTGGTAGACATCTGTTACAATAGAGTAAATTTTCCAGGCCAGGAACTTTTCATTTTTCGCATCCGATTTATAGATGATCCTTATGGCATAGTTATCAAAGACTTCCTCAAAAGAAACGCCTTGTTTCAGCATTTTCCTGTAAATGGAGGAAATGGCTTTTGCACGGCCTTTAATCGTAAAGTTTAATCCTTCTTCTTTTAATCTTTCTGAAACTTCCGTTTTAAATTCTTCAATATAGCGTTCACGGCTTTCTTTGGCAAGTTCTAGTTTTTCGGTGATCTCATTGTAAACCTCAGGACTGTTATACTTTAAAGAAAGATCTTCCAGCTCAGATTTTATGTTGTACAATCCAAGGCGGTGTGCCATCGGAGCGTAAATATAAACCGTTTCGGAAGCAATTTTTTTCTGCTTGTCCGGAGCCATACTTTCCAGCGTACGCATATTGTGAAGGCGGTCTGCAATTTTGATCAGGATCACTCTGAAATCCTCAGACAACGTCAGAAGCAGCTTTCTGTAATTTTCAGACTGTACAGAAATATTCTGATGATTCATAATGGAGATCTTCGTGAGCCCGTTCACAATGTTGGCGATCTTTTCTCCAAAAATTTTTTTCAGATCTTCATAGGTGTAGTCTGAATCTTCAATAACGTCATGCAAAAGGGCACAGGCAATGGAAGTAGCTCCAAGACCGATCTCAGTCGCTACAATTTTAGCAACCGCAATAGGATGGTAGATATAAGGTTCCCCGGATTTTCTCCTTTGGTCCTTGTGGGCATCCAGCGCAATATCGAATGCCTTCCGGATGAGCTTATTATTTTCTTCATCCAGTGTTCTGTATGTGTTAGAAATCAGATCCTTATAACGGGCAAGGATCTCTTTGTTTTCCTGTTCTAAATCGTAACTCATTTGTGTTAATGCCTATATTTAAACGAAAATACGAAATTTTTTAAACTTTTCAAACATAAAAAATCCGCAGAACGCTCTGCGGATTACGGTTATTAGGTTTTATGTTTGTGTCAGAATTTCACTTCTGAGTCCATGCCGCTGCTTGATGCCTTTATCTTCACATCAGGGCTGTTATGGATTTCGGCTCTGCTTCTGGCGTCAATGAATCTTTTAATATGATCATAGTTAGCCTGCTCAATACTCATATTCTCGAGCAAATAAGTTTTCATTACTGAATTTTCGCTGAAAACATTTCGGGCATTATCAGTTTGGTTATTATCTTTTACCGCAACACTCGCCAGATATTGAGCGTGTTCAGAACCGCTGTTTAAGTATATGATGTAATCTGAATCTCCAAATCCTGAATTCTCCAGATCGGCTTCAAGCTTTTTGTAATCGCTGTGATGTGCAAATACCCCAGCTAATATATTTGACATAAGCAATAGTTTTTAAATTGTACTTAAAGGTAATAAATATTTTCCGATATTGTTGTTTAAATTTCAATAAAATTTGAAATTTATTGTTTTATCTATAAAATAGTGTTAAAATATTTGATAATGTCTATTGAACAGGTGTTTAAATTGTAGTCTTCCAGATGAAATATTTTCTTTTAATCATTCATATATTCGTATTCCGTCCATCCAAACTGATAGATATAGAGTATAATCTGGTCATAAAAGTTCATCGTTCTCAGTCCTCCGTTTTTGCCATAGTTCCAGATCTCTTTATTCTGGTTCTGGTCGTAGTTGATATCAAGGAAATAGTTTCCAACGTTTTTAACCGGAGTGTTTTCTGAATTGTCAATATTGGTAAAATCCATATCATTCAGAAGCATCAGAAGCTGTTCTTCATCTTCTTTTGACATTTTTTTGAAGTAGGTTTTTTCTGCATCCAGTTTATTGAGTCGGGTATGGTCCAGGTACATTTTTTTCTCTTTAAAATCCAGCGTCATGAGAAATTGTCCGTGAAGCTCTATTTTAACCTCATTAATGGTATGTTTTTGAGGTGTTTTGATATATTCCGTAGTAACATTGTTTTTAACTGTTAAAATATCCGTTTCATAGAATTCTTTATAATCAACATTTCTTGATGGGGTATATTTAACCCTTAAAACATGTATGAACTTTCCGTCCGGAGAAATCTTTGCGGCAATAGGTTCTTCATTCATCTCCTTGTAAGGATTGAATATTCTGTACTTTCCTGATTTTTGACTCAGAGCTATGGCGATATTTCCCATTCCGTCACAACGATTAAGAGGGAAAACATTAATCGCTATTTCCTTGCCTCTATATTCCTTTTTCTGTTGAATATTAACCACATAATCATCTATCCCGTCATGATTAAGGTCTGCAGTATAAAATGGCTTCAGGTTCTCTTTTTCTATTTTCTCTCTGAAGGCTGTTGTATTCAGATAGGATATTTTAGGAGGAAGACTGTCATTGATCATCATCTGCTTATAGCAATAATCAGCTTCAAAGATCTTTGTAATTTTCTTCGCAGTTTGTTTCTCTTTATTGCAGGAAAGTAGGAATGTCAGAGCGGCAGCAGTAGTCAGGGTATATTTCATGGTTGTCAAAAATAATATTTTTAACGAATCGTTTGGATTTTATTTACAAATTCAATTTATTTTTTTAAATATTGTTGAAAAGTTAGTTTAATATCAATGCTTTACAGATTTTAAAGTGTAAAAATTCTCTCGCAGATGAGCAGGTGTTTGCGTAATAAATTCAAACGTTGTTGGTTTTCAAGACCTATACCATTTTTTCAATCAACTAATACGCTGAATTAAAAAAATCTGTGTAATCAGTGGGAAACTGAAATGAATGTTGGAAAACGCTAAAGGACGCAAGGGTTTTGGTCTGTTATGCTGCTTTTAAGGCGCAAGAAAATCGAAGATTTTCAGCAAGCTATACGGTATTGCATTTTATCGGAGATAAAATCTTGCGACCTAATATCCATGAAGCAGGTAAAAAATAGCGCCTTTGCGCAAACTCCAACAAAAAATACATCAATCAAAAGATCTGCTCAATCTGCGAGCGATAAAAAATAAATCAATCATAAAAAAGTAGTCTGTGGGAAATGGTAAAAAACAAAAAAACGGACCGGAGCCCGTTTTCATTCAATATCATTTTAAAAATTAAATTCTTTCGTTTTTAATCTCTTCCACAATCTCAGGATTTAATAAAGTGGTAATATCCCCGAAGTTGCTGAAATCTCCTTCCGCAATTTTTCTCAGGATTCTACGCATAATCTTACCTGAACGCGTTTTCGGAAGTCCGGAAACAAACTGTATTTTATCCAGCTTGGCAATAGGCCCGATCTGATCAGAGATTAACAGGTTGATCTCCTTCTTAAGGTTCTCCTTATCACGGCCTTCTCCGCTTTCTTTTAAGATCACAAAACCGTACAGGGCATTTCCTTTAATATCGTGAGGATACCCTACAATTGCAGATTCTGCAACAGCCGGATGCTCATTGATGCTGTCTTCAATAGGAGCGGTTCCCAGATTATGCCCAGAAACAATGATCACGTCATCTACACGTCCGGTAATTCTATAGTATCCGACTTCATCTCTTAAAGCACCGTCACCTGTGAAATACTTGCCCGGAAATGCGGTAAAATAGGTTTCCTTATATCTTTGGTGATCGCCCCAGATGGTTCTGGCAATTCCCGGCCATGGAAAACGGATGCATAGATTTCCGGTAACCTGATTTCCAGTAATTTCATTGCGTTTGTCATCCATCAGTACCGGCTGAATTCCCGGAAGTGGAAGGGTGGCGTAAGTTGGTTTTGTAGGAGTGACAAATGGGAGAGGAGAGATCATGATTCCTCCGGTTTCCGTCTGCCACCAGGTATCTACTACAGGACACTTTTTCTTTCCGACATGATCGTTGAACCAGTGCCAGGCTTCTTCATTAATAGGCTCTCCAACTGATCCTATAACTTTCAGGGTGCTCAGGTCGTGCTTGTCTACCCATTCTGTGCTTTCTTTGGCTAAAGAACGGATGGCGGTAGGAGCAGTGTAGAACTGGGTGACTTTATGTTTTTCAATAACTTCCCAAAAACGATCCGGTTCCGGGTAAGTAGGTACTCCTTCAAAAATTACAGTGGTAGCACCGTTAAGAAGTGGTCCGTAAAGGATATAGGAGTGTCCCGTGATCCATCCAATGTCTGCCGTACACCAATAGATGTCATTTTCTTTATAATTAAATACATTTTTAAAGGTATAAGCAGTGTACACCATATAGCCGGCACAGGTGTGAAGCATTCCTTTTGGCTTTCCGGTAGACCCAGAGGTGTAAAGGATGAAAAGAGGGTCTTCGGCATCCATGATTACGGTTACAAAATCAGAGGAGGCTTTTTCATACAGGTCGGTGAAGCAGTAATCGCGGCCTTCTTTCATTTTGATTTCGTTGTGGGTTCTTTTCACCACAAGAACAGATTCTACGCTCGGTGTTTTTTCCAGGGCTTCATCTACAATGCTTTTCAGGTCCAGAACTTTATTTCCTCTGTAGCTTCCGTCTGATGTGATCACCATTTTGGCACCGCAGTCATTCACTCTGGATGATACGGCTGAAGCGGAAAATCCTGCAAAAATCACTGAATGTACAGCTCCTAATTTTGCGCAGGCCAACATGGTAATGGCCAATTCCGGGATCATAGGAAGGTAAATGCATACTCTGTCTCCTTTTTCAATTCCCATTTCACGTAAAACATTCGCGGTTTTGTTCACACGGGTGTATAATTCGTTGTAAGAGATATGTTGAGCTTCCTCTTTCGGATCATTAGGCTCCCAGATGATAGCGGTTTTTTCACCTCTTATGGAAAGATGCCTGTCCAGACAGTTCTTGGTAATATTTAATTTTGCATTTTTAAACCATGTGATTTTAGCTTCGTTCATATCGTACTTAACGACCTTACTCCATCTCTGGTACCACACGAAATTCTGGTCTGCAACTTTGTCCCAGAATTTTTTAGGATTTTTGATAGACTTTTTGTACTCTTCAAAATAGTGAGGCAGATCTTCTATTAAGTAATTTCTCATATCCTTTCGTTTTTTGAAATTTGAATTTTATTACTATTAAATGTATGTTTAATTTTTCGTTTAACCCCTATATTCCTTGATTTTTTCCTGAATTTCCTCGATGATTTTTTCATCATCAATCGTTGACGGAATCTGGAATTCTTTTCCGTCCAGCAGGGTTCTGATCAGTTTTCTCAGGATCTTTCCGGAACGGGTTTTGGGTAATCGTTTGACAACCATTGCATTTTTTAAAAATGCTACAGCCCCAATCTTTTCACGGACCATCTGAATGATGTCTTTTTCTACCTGTTCTTCGGAAACCTTTGATCCATTTTTCAAAACAACCGTGGCGAAAGGGATCTGTCCCTTAAGATCGTCATCTATTCCTACTACAGCGCATTCTGCTACATCAGGATGTGATGAAACGATTTCCTCCATTTCTGAGGTTGAAAGACGGTGTCCGGCCACATTAATCACGTCATCGACTCTTCCGGTGATGAAAATATAGCCGTCTTCATCCCGGATCGCTCCGTCACCTGAAAAATAATAACCATTGTACTGTGATAGATAGCTATTCTGAAAGCGTTCATAATCATTCCAGATTCCCAGCATGGCGCCAGGAGGAAGCGGAAGTTTAATCACGAGATAACCTTCATGGTGAGGATCAAGTTCAAATCCGGTATCGTCAAAGATCTTGATGTCATATCCGGGAATCGGCTTTCCGGCAGAAGCTCTTTTGATTTTGTACTGATCATCAAAAGTCATTAAGCCAAGCATTGGCCATCCGGATTCTGTCTGCCACCAGTGATCGATAGCAGGTACACCGATATGTTTTGCAAACCAATCGAGGGTAGCGACATCACATCGTTCTCCGGCTAAAAACTGTTTTTTTAAGCAGGACAGATCGTACTTTTTAACCAGTTCACCTTCCGGGTCTTCCTTTTTAATAGCTCTGATAGCGGTAGGAGCGGTAAACATGGCTGATACTTTATATTCCGAGATAATTCTCCAGAAAGTTCCGGCATCAGGTGTCATGATAGGTTTTCCTTCAAAAATAATGGTAGTATTTCTATTGATAAGAGGTCCGTAAATGCTGAAGCTATGTCCAACTGCCCATCCGAAATCGGAAGCTGCCCAATAGGTTTCTCCGGGTTCCACACCGTAGATGTATTTCATAGAGAATTTCAAGGCAGTGGCATATCCTCCGGTATCTCGGACAATTCCTTTAGGTTTGCCGGTAGTTCCAGAAGTATAAAGAAGATATAAAGGGTGAGTGGATTCTACCGGTACACAGTCTGCGGGAGCTGATTGGTGAACGAGTTCCTCATAATCAATTAATCCTTCAAACATTTCATGCCGGTTATCCACTAATTTTCTGTTGTAAACAATAATGTGATCCACCTTATCCTGCGCCAGTTCAATTGCTTTCTCTACTAAGGGAAGATAAGGGATTCTTTTGGCGATTTCTACTCCTGCGGTAGCGGTAATTAATGCTTTGGGCTTGCAGTCGTCTATTCTTACTACAAGCTCGTGCGGGGCAAATCCTCCGAAAACGACATTGTGAATCACTCCGATTCTTGCACAAGCCAGCATGGCAAATAGCGTCTGCGGAATCATTGGCATATAGATCACGGCAGTATCTCCCTTCTGCAATCCTAAAGAAGCCAGTCCTCCGGCAAATTTGGAGATTTCCTCTTTGGCCTGGCTGAATGTATAGGTTTTCTTCTGGCCGGTTACCGGAGAGTCATATACAATGGCGGTTTGCTCTCCAAAACCGTCTTCAATATGCTGGTCAATACACAGGTGGCACATGTTGAGTTTTCCGTCTGCGAACCACTGCGGGTAATTGTTTTTATCCTGAGAAAGAATCTGTGATGGGAACTCAGTCCATTGGATCTCCCGGGCCTGTTCTTTCCAGAAATTCTCTTTATCGTCTATGCTTTGTTTAAATAAATGATCTGCATTCATGCCAATTCTGTGTTTCGTTTTTTCCTGATTATTCTGAATTTTCGTTTTTGAATCTTATTTTTATTCAAACATTTCTTCGATCTGCTGTATAAGCTTCTTGATAGAATAAGGCTTGGTGACATAAGCATCGGCTCCCATTTCAATGCCTTTCTCAATATCTTTCGGATTATTTTTGGCGCTGAGGAAAAGGACTTTGGTGTTTTTAAGTCTTTCGTCCTGTTTGATGATTTCCAGGGTACTGTATCCATCCAGATTCGGCATCATGATATCGAGGAGGATAACATCCGGGATCATGGTTTTTAAAAAATCCAGAACTTCGGTTCCGTCTCTGGCAATATAAACGTCATATCCGTTCTTTTTAAAACTGTATTCCAGCGACATTAATATTTTGTGCTCATCATCTGCAATGATTATCTTTTTCATAGGAGATTTTTATAGGGGTTCAACTTCATTTTAACTGTCCTGGGGTATTCTTTCAGGTATATTGATGGTGAAAGTAACGCCCAGTCCGCTGTTTTCAGCTTTTATGGTTCCTTTGTGGGCCTGTACTATCTTTTTGGAAATAGCCAATCCAAGTCCGCTTCCGGTAGGTTTAATAATATTTTGGTTTTTAGACTGGTAAAATTTATCAAAAATCATTTCCAGATCTTCTTCGGGAATATGTCTTCCGGTATTAAAAAATTTGATGATCAGTTCATTATCTTTGTCTGATAACTTTGTCTGTATCGTTCCCTGATCATCTGTGAATTTCAGAGCATTTCCTAAAATATTCTGGAAAAGTTGGATCATTCTTGCTTCGTCATACTCAAATATATGCTGATTCAGGAGATTGACCTCACTTAAATGGATATTTTTCTGCTGAATAAGATGGAGCAGGGGATTAACTGCTTTTTTATAGGTTTCAAGAATGTTGTTTTCCTTGATGTTTAATGCAATTTCACCATGTTCAAGTTTATCCAGATAAAGAATGTCGTTGATGATCTCGCTCAGCCTGTCTGATTCTGTTATAATATTATTTAAAAACTCTTTTTTGATCTCCAGCGGAATATCATCATCATCAGCTAAAATCTCCCCTGCAGAACGGATAGCGGTGATCGGTGTTCTCAGTTCATGCGCTACGGAATCCAGAAAATCATCTTTCTGACGGTCTTTGATGATCAGGCTTTCGTTGGCATTTCTGAGGTCATCAGATAGTTTCTGCAATTCTGTAGACTGTTCCGTAAGTTTTTTATTGAGGGTGATATTTTCTTTGGATTCCTCTAAAATATTTAAAACCTCTTTTAACGAAATTTTATCTTCTTTGGTTACTCCTTCAATCAGGATCTTGGCAGAAGCGGTTCCTATTCTTCCGGCTAAAAGGTTTTCTGAAAATTTGATAAACCTTGAATCTGCGGTTTCAGCCTGAGAATCAATATTATATTTTAAATTGAAGATTCTTAATGCCTGTTCAGTTTTATTCTTGCCTAAAAATCTTTCGAGAATATTCTTGATATCAGAAACATAAGCAGTTCCGCGCCAGATAAAGGCATTTTCATGGTTCTGAATATATTTGTCGATGTCTACATACAGTTCTGCAAAATTTCTTTCACGGTAATTTCCTTTAACACTCACGGAAATAATGGTAAACAGAGCGGTATTGACCAGTAAAGACCAGAAGAAAATCTGAGAAATTCTGCTCAGGTAAGGAATGCTGAAAAATCCAAAGGCATCATACATCTCTCTCAAAACACCTTTAAATTCCTGATTGTAAGAAAAATAATACTGCGGAATGATCAATCCGAAGTAACATACGGCAAGTCCGGCAAGCAATCCTATGACAGCCCCTTTGTAGCTTCCTCTTCTCCAGAAAATAGCTCCAAAAAATGCAGGAGCAAGCTGGGCGATCACTACAAAAGAAATCAGACCTACAGAATCCAGTGATGTTCTCAGGATGAAATATTTATAGAAAACAAAAGCCATAATGATTAGTGCGAAAATACTGAACTTCCTGATATTGGTAATATTTCGGGTATTCTGAATCTCATTTTCAGACTTGAATTTTCCAAGCAGCCCGTAAGGAATGATGAGGTTGTTGGAAAGCATAATCGAAAGGGTGATCGCAGAAATAATGATCATGGAGATACACGAACTCAGCCCTCCCAGGAATACAAAAACCGTAATCAGGGTATTGTCAAAATGCTGGGGAATCAGAATAGAGTAGAACTCCGGATTTACTTTCTGGCCGTCAAAAATAAGCCTTCCGCCCCAAGCGATCGGGAATATAAATACAGTGAAGATTAAAAGGTAAAGAGGAAAAAACCAGATAGCGGTTTTAATATGTTTTTCCTGTCTGTTCTCTACAATGGCAGTGTGAAATTGTCTCGGTAAAATACAGATGGCTGTTGCAGAGATCATACACAATACCATCCAGTTCATAGCGTCTTCAATACCGTTGAGGGTGTTTTTTTCTTTGAAATCTTCAAATTGGCTAGCCTTTTGGTAAATGTCAGAAAATCCGTCAAATACAAAATAGATAACAAAAATACCTAAGATAATAATGAAGAAAAGTTTTAAAAAACTCTCCAGGGCAATCGCTGAAATAATTCCTAGCCGTTTTTCCGATGCATCCACATATTTTGTTCCGTAATAAGAAGAAAATAAGGCGATGAGAACGACTACAAATGTTGCGTTGTCTGTAAGAATGTTATTGGACATCGATGTTTCGGTAACCAGGTGAAAGGTTTCTGAAATGGCTTTGATCTGAAGCCCTATGTAAGGAACAATAGCGAGCAGGCAGACTATTGTAATAATAGCACTGAAGCTTCTGCTGTTGCCATATCTCAAAGAAATAAAATCTGCAAGGCTGCTTATTTTGTTGATTCTTGCGATGCGTACGATCCGGGTATTGATGTAGATCCATGCCGGAATGACCATAATAGGACCAATATAAATCGGAAGATAATTAAGTCCGCTGGTAGCCGCAACACCAATGCTTCCGTAGTACGTCCATGCCGTGCAGTACACCGCAAGAGACAGCGCATAAATGTAAGGATTGTTGATCCAAAGCTTGCTCTTCTTCTTCTCTGCCAGGTGGGCAACTAAGAACAAAAGAGCGAGGTAAAACAAAACCACAAAAAATAATGCGAAACTACTCATCATACCTTTTTACAATTACAAAAGAAATAATGATGGAAATCATCCAGACTGTGAACAGGTAAATAAGGATCATCGGATACCCGAAAACCTCCCTCTCACTGTTGAATAGCAGAGAAAAGGGAATGCTGAAAGCAATCATCAGCCCGATGCTTAGGATAACCAGTTTTTGTTCGTGTCTTTTTTTCATAATGATCATGAATAAAGATAATTGATGAACGGATGTCTAATGCTTATCATTCATCAATTATCATTTATTTTTATAATTAAAGTTTCTCGTCAGAATATTCTCCGGTCAGGGCATAATAGCCGAAAACAGCCAGTCCGCCGGAAATAATCGGCATCAGGACGAATAAAATGATGATACCGAATACCAGATCTTCCTGCTTGCCCGAAGTGATCTTGGGAATTCCTAAAACCGTGGTTCCGAAATATCCCACCACCAGTGCAATCGCGATCCAGAGTATGCCTAATATTTTTTTTAGTCCGTTCATTTTAGTAGATTTAAAATTAATAAAAATTTGAGTGATTCAGTACCTAATCGTGAATATTGTTGTTCTTATTTTTAAGATAAAATAATCCGATGATCAGGCAGACGGCGGCAACCCCTATCGGATACCATAACCCTTGAAGATACCACGTCGGATGGCCTGCGTCTTTGCCTACAGTTACCAAATAAGTGGCGACAGCAGGAAGAAGTCCTCCGAATACCCCGTTTCCTATATGGTAAGGCAGTGACATAGAAGTGTAGCGTATTCTTATCGGGAACATCTCTACAAGAAAAGCAGCGATTGGACCGTAAACCATCGTTACAAATATCACCTGGATAAATACAAGGAAGATCAGATACCATTTTGTATTATCGGCCAATGTCAGAGACTGTGATACTTTAGGTTCTTCCGCTTTTCCGTCTTTCATTACAGGACCTGTCGGCGACCAGTGAACCACACTGTCTTTTTTAATTAAAGTTCCATCTGTGTAAAGGGTTTCCTTATGGAAGGTCACGAGACTGTCTGTGGTAATTTTATCGTGAATTTTAGCTGTTCTTTTTTCTGTGATGCCGTTAGCGGCAACCGTTTTACTTTCAAGCTTTACACTGTTGAACATACTGTCGTAAATTGGGCGGTAGGCTAATATGGCCACCAGCATTCCCGTCATCATTACTGCTTTTCTTCCTATTTTATCAGAAAGCCATCCGAAGAAGACAAAGAAGGGGGTTCCCAGGAATAATGCTGTTGCCATCAATGAGTCAACCTGTGCAGATTCCACATTCATTACTTTCTGCAGGAAACTCATCGCATAAAACTGCCCGGTGTACCAGATTACCCCTTGTCCCATAGCAGCTCCAAATAGGGCAAGAAGAACGAATTTGAAATTATACTTGTTTCCGAAACTCTCTTTTAAAGGATTTTTCGATGTTTTTCCTTCGCTTTTAGCCTTCGCAAAAAGCGGAGATTCTTTCATGTTTTTTCTGATGATATAAGAAACCCCAACCATAAGAATTGAAATCCAGAAAGGAACCCTCCATCCCCAGTGATCAAATTCTTCTGCCGAAAGCGAGGTTTTGGTAACCAGAATCACAATCAGGGAAATGAAAAGTCCTGCCGTTGCAGTAGTCTGTATCCAGGAAGTCCAGTAGCCTCTTCTGTGGGGTTGTGCATATTCGGCAACATAAGTCGCGGCACCACCATATTCACCGCCAAGGGCAAGTCCCTGAAGAAGTCTTAAAATTAAAACAAGAACAGGTGCTAAAAACCCGATAGTCTCATAACTTGGAATACACCCGATCAGGAAAGTTGAAAATCCCATGATCAGCAATGTCACCAGGAAAGTATATTTTCGTCCGATAATATCTCCCAATCTTCCGAAGAACAAAGCTCCGAAAGGTCTTACCACAAATCCTGCTGCAAAAGTTGCCAGAGTAGATAAAAATGCTGCGGTAGGATTATCTGCAGGGAAGAATTTTGTTGCCAGAACAATGGCTAAGCTTCCAAAAATATAGAAATCATACCATTCTATCAGAGTGCCGAGAGAAGAGGCTGTAATAACGCTCCAGATGGTGCGGTTTTTTTGCCTTTCGGTCATATTCTCGTAGTTTTCGTGATGGTTTTCGCTCATATTGCTTGATTTTTTGATGTTATTAAATAAATGATATCGGGATAGCTTGAGTGTTACAGGTAAATTTGAAACTGAACAATGAACTCTCCCTTAGAAGAAGGGCTTTCAGTAGGGCTTGTGTAAACCGGTCTTGTAGAATATTGGGTGGTGATTTTTGCATGATGCCCGTCAATAAACCAGTTGGCACCAATATCGAATTGTGAAGATGATTTGTCAAAAGCTTCAAAGCTTTTATGGGTATATGCTGCAAAAGGCTGTATTCTGACTTTAGGTTTTTCTGCCTGATTGGGTAAAAGTAAGCCGGCCTGTGCGTAGATAATAGTACCTGTTCCGATTGTTGGCTGTAAATTTCCGGGTCCTGCAATGGCTTTGTTTCCGATGAAATTCGGATCTGTTGCCGCAATATTCATGATTCCTAGATTTCTGATATAATTCGGGCCGAAATTATAATTGTAATATCCGGCATACGCAGAAACGGCCATTTTGTTTTTGGCTTCTCCCAGCGGAATATCAGCAAATGCATCTACTGCGAAAAGAGTAATGTCATGTTTTTCTATATTTGAATTTACAGAAGTTCTAGTGCCGTCTGCCTGGTGATAAAATCCTGCTCCTACATTGAAGACTTTCTTGGTTCCCAGGTAAGAGCCAACTTTGAAAGGAAGAGTGTTGGATTCTTCATCAAGGAACTGGTATTCAACATAACCTGCCTTTGAAAAGCTTGGATTTCCGTTATTATCTACAGCTGCAGCTTTCGACGGATCAGTTACATTTACCGGTACAAGATCGGTGGCAAAAGGCTTGTTTAAACTGAAACGGTATTCCAGTTTTCCGTATTTTCCCTTAGCAAACATTCCGAGCTGTCTTGCAAACTGATCTGAATTGTCAATCAGAGGCCATGAGAAAATAGGAGAATCTACGGTTAGGAAATTAAGCGTTGAAGCCATGGTCATACGGGAAAGTCCCATGTAGTAATGAAGTCCTGCCCCTAAAGATAAACTGAATTTTCCTGCTTCTCCAGGTAAAATAACAGCATATTCATTCCAGGCATCATGGAAAAACATCTGAGGTTTTTTTCCGTTTCCATACCCTCCAGTCCCTGAAGTCCCTGATCCTCCGCCATTGATAAAGGTCTGGTTGTTGATTCCGAAATGGGCCAGAATCATATATCTTTTAGAGATCTGAGCATAAGCTAGAGCACGTAATCTTCTGTTTCCCAGGCTCCATGAATTGTCTGCAGGTTCACCGGCAACCATACTTCCTGGATTCATCTGGGTATTCCTGAGCCAGAACTGATCCCATAAAATAAATCTGATATACTTATCTCCGTCCTGGTTGAGGTTTAATTTTAATCCGCTGCCATAATCCGGAGAGCCCTGCGAGTATAAAGAGCTACTCATTACGGCTAATCCTATGAATGTAAGAATTTTATTCATAAATTATCAATTTTTGGCGTTTTTTTTTATTGATGCCAAATTGTAATTAATAATTTATTTACGAAAATTTAATATATATTTATGGTAATAGTATAGTTATTAAGATACAATCCGTAAAATACAAGGTTTAAAGTCTATCATCCATTATCCATTCATCTTTTGTCTAATATCTACTTCTTAAACCTTTCCCACTTAATCAACATATATTTGTCCGCAAACTGGGTAATAATAATCCCTGAGTTTTTGATATTTTCCTCCTGGGCTATATATTCTATCAGCTCATTTTGCTTCAGTATTTTATAAACGGGGTGGAATTCTGAATGAGGAGGTCTTGTAATATTGTATTTTTTAATCCAGGAGCTTATCGTTACATGAGAAACCCCTATGATTCTTTCTATTTCACGATAACTTAGGCCTTCAAGATAGAGCTGTAGTGCTTTTGTAACATAATAATCGTCGATTTGTTTTCCCAGTTTTTTAACAGTAAAGTAATATCCGCAATCCTTACAATGGAAGCGTTGTTTTTCCTTAATGATACCACTTTTTACGATTTTGGAACTATTGCATTTCGGACATGTATTTTCCATAACTATAATTTTTTAGCAAATGTATAATAATTTAGCAAATATATAATTTTTAATAAAGATAATTTTACCTGTTTATTTTCTAAAAATAAAAAAAATATCTTTTTAATTTGGATTTAGAAGAAATTATATTTTAAATTTGCCAAAAAAATTAGATAAATAAATGGAAATAGAAATTTCCTCATGCGCACATCTAATGTATGTGAGTGAAATACAGCAGGAAATGTACGATTCTGCACAGCGTAGAGGAACAGGGATTGCAAAGCGCTCCCTTGAATATTTGAGTAAGAAAATTTCAGAAGGCAATGCTGTTGTAGCTACTGAAAATGGAGAGTGGGTTGGTTTCTGCTACATAGAAACCTGGTCACACGGGAAATTTGTAGCCAATTCTGGACTTATCGTTTCGCCAAAATTCAGGAACGGAGGAGTTGCTACTCAAATCAAACAAAAAGTTTTCCAGCTATCTAGGGATAAATATCCGGATGCAAAAGTATTCGGGCTGACAACAGGGCTTGCAGTAATGAAGATTAACAGCGATCTGGGTTACAAGCCGGTGATTTATTCAGAGCTTACTCAGGATGAAGAGTTCTGGAGCGGATGTAAGAGCTGTGTGAATTATGAAATATTAATGATGAAGGAACGTAAAAACTGTCTTTGTACAGCCATGCTTTTTGTTCCTGAAAACAAAATAAAGGAAGCTGCAGATGATCAGCCTGAAGATAAATATCATCATGAAATCCATCAGGCGGGTGTTGAAGATCCTCTTGATGAGTTCCATCTGACCATTAAAAATAATAAAAAGAATCCAGATGAAAAAGAAAGTCATCTTAGCGTTTAGCGGAGGTTTAGATACCTCTTACTGTGCAAAATATCTTAGTGAAACACTGGGATATGATGTGTATGCAGTTACTGTAAATACCGGAGGTTTTTCTAAAGAAGAAGAGAAAGAATTGGAGAAGAAAGCCCTGAATCTTGGGGTAAAGGAGTACAGGTGCGTAGATGCTCAGGAGGATTATTATAATTCTTGTGTAAAATATCTGATCTTTGGTAATGTGTTGAAAAATAACACGTATCCTTTGTCTGTGAGTGCTGAACGTACCATTCAGGCACAGGAGATTGCAAAATATGCGATTAAAATAAATGCTGATGCTATTGCTCATGGAAGTACAGGAGCCGGTAATGACCAGGTTCGTTTTGATCTGATCTTTCAGGTGATGTGTCCGAAGGTGGAAATCATTACACCAATCCGTGATATGTCTTTGTCCCGTGAAGAAGAAATTGAATTTTTAAAAAGTCACGGCTATGAAATGGAATTTCATAAAGCACAATATTCTGTGAATAAAGGGCTTTGGGGGACTTCAGTGGGAGGAAAAGAAACATTAACTTCCAGAAATTATCTTCCTGAAGAAGCATTTCCTTCGCAGATCACAGAAACTCAGCCTTCAGATCTTGAAATTGAATTTAAAAACGGAGAAGTGGTTGCTGTGAATGGAGAAACTTTTAAACATTCTGTTTATGCAATTCAGAAAATAGAAGAACTGGCTTCTGTGTATGGAATTGGCCGGGATATTCATGTAGGAGATACGATTGTGGGTATTAAAGGAAGAGTAGGTTTTGAAGCAGCAGCGGCATCTGTAATTATCAAAGCCCATCATTTATTGGAAAAACATACCCTTTCAAAATATCAGCAGATGATGAAATCCCAGCTTTCAGATTGGTATGGGAACTGGCTTCATGAAGCGCTTTTCTTAGATCCTGTGATGAGGAATATCGAAGCTTTTTTAGCGGATTCCCAAAAAATGGTAACCGGAAAAGTATTTGTAACCCTTCATCCTTACAGGTTTATTTTAAATGGAATTGAGTCCGGTCATGACCTGATGTCTGATAAATTCGGAAGTTATGGAGAAGCCAACAGAGCCTGGAGTGGTGAAGATGTAAAAGGATACACCAAAATTGTAAGCAATTCCCTGAATATATACCACCAGGTCAATTCAACATTATAATAATAGGAGTTCCGAAGGAACGACTTAACGAAGGATAGGATGAAGTCCTATCAACCCATAAATTAACAATAAAAATCAACCCATCAGGAACGCCCGTTAAAAGAGTTCCGAAGGAATGATTTAATAAAGGATAGGACGAAGTCCTATCAGCTATCAACAACATCATTAAACATGAAAAAAACAGTAGGTATTGTAGGCGCCAACGGCTACACAGGAAGCGAATTGGTACGTCTGCTGGCTTTTCATCCTCATGTGTCATTGAGTTTTTTATATAGCCGTTCCAATCCGGGAATAAAGATTTCAGATTTGTACCCGGATTTAACGGCAGTTTGCGAGGATATTCTGACGGATCAGCCGGAGGAAACAGATATTCTTTTTCTGTGTCTTCCTCACAAGGAAAGTCAGAATTGGCTGGAGCAGAATCCGGTTAATGAAGAAACTTTGGTTATTGATCTGGGCAACGATTTCCGTTTGGATGGAGAATGTGGAAACAGAACTTTTATCTACGGACTTCCTGAAATCAATAAAAAAAATCTTCAAGGAGTCAAAAGTATTTCGAATCCTGGATGTTTTGCTACGGCAATTCAGTTGGCATTACTGCCTTTGGCTGAAAAAGGATTGCTGGATGAGGTTTTTACAACGGGAATTACGGGTTCCACAGGTGCCGGACAGTCTTTGCAGGCAACAACCCATTTTACGTGGAGGAATGATAATATTTCAGCATATAAAACACTCACACATCAACATGTGGATGAGGTTTTAAAACAGTTGATCTCATTTAATCATAAAGAGGTTAACCTGAATTTTGTTCCGTGGAGAGGAGATTTTACGAGAGGGATTTTTACAAGTTCTACAGTGAAAACAGATTTAGTACTTTCAGATATCAGTCAGTTGTATAGGGACTTTTATGCAGAGGAGCCTTTTGTAAAGGTAAGTGAAAAAGCAATTGATTTAAAGCAGGTTGTCAACACCAATCGCTGTGTGATCCAGATTGAGAAAAGTGGAAATGTAGCCGTTATTCACACAGCGATTGACAATTTGTTAAAAGGGGCTTCCGGACAGGCAGTTCAGAATATGAATATTGCGATGGGCTGGGAAGAAAATCTGGGGCTGGATTTGAAGCCGATCGCGTTTTAAAGTGAATGGGCAACAGGCTAATGATGAATTTTAAAACCTTAATTAAAAAACAAAAATGAATTTATTCAACGTATATCCATTATTTAATATAAATCCGGTAAAAGCCCAGGGATCTTTTCTTTGGGATGATAAAGGAGAAAAATATCTTGACTTCTATGGTGGGCATGCTGTAATCTCGATTGGGCATAACCATCCCCATTATCAAAATAAACTAAAAGACCAGCTGGGGAAAATTTCATTTTATTCCAACTCTGTACAGAATAACTTGCAGAATGAACTGGCTGAAAAATTGGGAGAACTTTCAGAGTATGAAAATTATAATTTATTCCTGTGTAATTCAGGCGCTGAAGCTAATGAAAATGCCTTAAAACTGGCCTCTTTTCATAATGGGAAAGATAAAGTGCTTTATTTTTCAGGATCGTTTCATGGAAGAACTTCTGCTGCGGTTTCAGTAACGGATAATCCAAAAATTGTGGCTCCGGTCAACTTTTCAGAAAAATTTATCAAATCAGAATGGAATGATATAAAGCAGCTTGAAGAAGCTTTTGAAATACACGGAAATGAAATTTCTTCCGTGATTATTGAAGGCATTCAGGGAGTAGGAGGAATCATGATTCCAACAGCAGAATTTCTGTTTAAAATTAAAGAGCTGTGTAATAAATACAATGCTGCTCTTATTCTTGATGAAGTACAGTCAGGATATGGAAGAAGCGGATACTTCTTTGCCCATCAGGAATTTGGAGTTGAACCGGATATGATTACAACAGCAAAAGGAATGGGGAATGGCTTCCCGATTGGAGGAGTGTTGATTCATCCTAAATTTGAAGCAAGTAACGGTCTTTTGGGGACAACATTTGGTGGAAATCATCTGGCCTGTGCTGCAGCAATTGCTGTTCTGGAGGTCATGAAAGACGAAGATCTTATTAAAAATGCTCAGCAAATAGGTGAGTATATTGAAAATGAAATTAAAGATTTACCACATATTCAATCTATCAGGAGGAAAGGTCTGATGATAGGAATAGAGCTCGATAGAGACTGTTCAGAAGTGAGGAAAAACCTGCTGTATGACCATCATATTTTTACAGGAAACTCCAATGATAAAAATGTATTGAGGATTCTTCCTGCACTTAATATAAGGAAAGAAGAAACGGATCTCTTCATCAATGCTTTGAAAATGGTATTAGAGCAAATTTAAACCACAATAGTTTATATTAAAACTCATGTGCCGGATCAACAATTAATGTGTAAACAAAATCTTTAAAATGGATATTCCATTTATCCATTAAAAAAACAGAAACTAACAAATGAAAAAATTCACCTCTGTGAGTGATGTAGAAAGCTTACAGGATATTATAAAAAAAGCTTTAGAAATTAAAGAAAATCCTCTTTCGGAAACTGAAAAAGGAAAAGGAAAAACAATTGGATTGGTATTTTTGAACTCAAGTTTGAGAACCCGTTTAAGCAGCCAGATAGCGGCTCAGAATTTAGGACTAAATGTATTGACTTTAAACGCAGCCCAGGAAGCCTGGAATCTTGAATTTGCCGATGGAGCCGTAATGAACGGAGATACGGTAGAACATATCAAAGATGCTATTGAGGTTTTAAATCAATATTGTGACATCATCGCGGTACGTTGTTTTGCGGGAATGAAAGTTAAGGAAGATGATGTTAACGAAAGTATTTTGAGTCAGTTTGAGCAGCACGCAAAAGTACCCGTTATTTCTCTGGAATCAGCAACCCGTCACCCTTTACAAAGCCTTGCAGATTGTATTACAATTACTGAAAGCTGGAAAGAAGAACGCAAACCAAAAGTGGTTCTCACCTGGGCACCTCACATCAAACCGATTGCCCACGCAGTAGGAAACTCTTTTGCAGAATGGATGCAGGAAATGGATGTGGATTTTGTGATCACCAATCCGGAAGGTTATGATTTGGATAAAAATTTTACAAAAGATGTAAAAGTAATTCATGATCAGAACGAAGCTCTGAAAGATGCAGACTTTATTTATGTGAAAAACTGGTCGTCTTTTGAAGATTATGCAGCAATGCCTGAGGTAAAAGAAAACTGGATGCTGACCAATGAAAAATTGGAAAATACCAACGATGCAAAGGTAATGCATTGCCTTCCCGTCCGCAGAAATGTAGAACTCAGCGACGAGGTCATGGATGGTAAAAACTCCATTATCTATCAACAGGCAAAAAACCGGATATTCTCTGCTCAGACCATCTTCAGCGAAATGTTGGACAACATAAAATCATAATATCCAAAAGAGTTCCAAAAGAATGATTCAACAAAGGACAGGATAGAATCCTGTCAAATTGAAATATAAAATCCGGATTAAAGTCCCGAAGGGACGATTCAACAAAGAATAGGATGCAATCCTATTAAACAAAACAAAGATAACATACCCAAAAAGAAAGAATCCCAACGGGATGATTTACCCAAGAATAGGATGCAATCCTATTAAATAAAATATAAAATCATTTAACAAAGAATAGGGTAAAATCCTATTAAATAAAATTATCAAACAAATATCAAAAAACACCACAATCTGTAATGAACAAGCTGTACATCATAAAAATAGGAGGCGCTCTGATTGACGATGAAAAATTGTTAAATCATTTCCTGGAGCAGTTTTCCGAAATTAAAGAAAAGAAAATTCTTGTTCATGGAGGAGGTAAGCTGGCGACAACGCTGGCAGATAAGCTTGGTGTAGAACAGAAGATGGTTAATGGAAGAAGGATTACAGATAAAGAGACGTTGGATATTGTAACGATGGTGTATGCGGGCGGAATCAATAAGAATATTGTTGAAAAATTGCAGCAGAAAAAATGTAACGCCATAGGGTTTTCGGGGGCAGACGGAAACTTAATTAAAGCCAAAAAAAGAGAACATCCTGAAATTGATTTCGGATATGTTGGAGATATTAATAAGAAGAGTGTGAACAGGAAGCTGGTTTCAAAACTAATTAAGCTTGATCTTGTTCCTGTATTTTCTGCGATTACCCATGATAAAAAAGGAAATCTTTTCAATACCAATGCAGATACCATTGCTTCTGTAATGGCGCAGGCTTTATCGGAGAAATATGAAGTTGAATTGTTGTATTGTTTTGATAAAGAAGGGGTTTTGGAAGATGTTAATAATCCGGATTCCGTTATCAGAAATGTTTCTGAGGAGAAGTTTTTGACATTGAAAGAACAGGGGAAACTTCATAAAGGAATTCTTCCCAAACTGGAAAATGCTTTGGGAGCTATAAAAAACAATGTAAATAAAGTATTTCTGATCAAAGAAACCGAACTTAAAAATCATATAGAAAATCATCATGCAGGAACTGAAATCTGTTTATAATAAAGAAGAATTATTGAGTAATGCTATAGGGCTGCTTAAAAAACTGATTGAAATTCCTTCATTCAGTAAAGATGAATTCAATACATCGGTAGAAATTGAAAACTTCTTCAGAAAACATCAGATCCCTACAAAACGTTTTAAAAACAATATCTGGGCGGTGAATAAGAATTTTGATGTATTCAAACCATCTGTTCTGCTCAATACGCATCATGATACGGTAAAACCCAACAAAGCATATGCGCTGGACCCGTTTCTGCCAATAGAAAAAGACGGAAAGCTGTATGGACTGGGGAGCAATGATGCGGGGGCCTCTTTGGTTTCTATGGCTCAGGTTTTTTTACATTTTTATGAAAAAGAAGATTTAAAATATAATTTAGTTATTGCTTTGACAGCAGAGGAGGAGATTTCAGGATTTGATGGAATTGAAGCCCTGTTTCCGCAGCTTCCCAATGTGGAATTCGCTATTGTAGGTGAACCCACGCAGATGAATCTGGCGATCGCGGAAAAAGGACTTTTGGTTATTGACGGGGAAATGAAAGGAACTCCTTCTCATGCTGCTCATCCAAACGATGATAATTCCATTGTAAAATGCATGGAAGATCTTCAGCATATCTTAAACTTCAGGTTTCCTAAAATTTCAGACTATCTGGGTGAAGTAAAAATAACGTTGTCAGGAATTCATGCCGGCGTACAGCATAACGTGGTTCCGGAATCATGTTCTTTCACGCTGGATGTAAGGGGTACCGATGAATATTCCAATAAAGAGGCATTTGAAATCATTCAGTCACAGATGAAGTCAGAACTCAGGGCAAGGTCATTCAGGCTTAACTCGTCAAAGATTGAAATGGATCACCCGTTTGTACAGGCCGGATTGGAAATAGGAAGGACCACGTACGGTTCACCTACCTCTTCGGATCAGGCGATCATTCCTTGTACATCGGTAAAAATAGGACCTGGAGACAGCAGGCGCTCCCATACAGCAGATGAGTACATCCATATAGGAGAAATAGAAGAAGGAATTGAAATCTATATCCGGATTCTGGAAAAAGTTTTATAAAAAAGAAGAAGTGATAGTTTAGGTTTAAAGCTTCTCATCAACAATACATGTTTTAGCTACGCTCGGCAGGAAATTAAAGTGGAGTTTTTAATAAGGATTTATGCAAAAAGAAAAATTAAAAACAAAAGCTTTTGAATGTGGAGATGTTTTTTTAATAGTTTTTTTACTGGTAACAGTATAGTTAAGGATTCCTGTCGGGCTGCTGAAACAATATTAAATAATTATCTATGAAAAAAATATGGCAAAAGGATAACCTTGCTACCAATATATTAGTCAACAATTTTACAGTCGGAAAAGATCTTGACTTTGATGAACGTCTGGCAAAATACGACGTTAAAGGTTCAATGGCACATTGTAAAATGCTGGCAGAAACCGGAATTATCTCCGGTGAAGAATCAAAACAGATGCTTTCCGTTCTGGAAACCATTCTGAATGATATTGAGAACAATTATTTTGAGATCGATAAACAAGCTGAAGATATTCATTCTCAGATCGAAGCGATACTCATTGAAAAATTAGGCGATACCGGAAAGAAGATCCATACCGCAAGATCACGTAATGATCAGGTTTTGACAGACATCAAACTCTATCTTTTAGACGAGATTCGTGAGATTACCGTATTAACAGATGAGTTTTTTCAGATCCTTACGGGACTTGCAGATCAGCATAAAAATGTATTGCTTCCCGGATACACACATTTGCAGATTGCAATGCCGTCTTCTTTCGGGTTGTGGTTCGGGGCTTATGCTGAAGCGTTGCTGGATGATGTTGAACTGCTGTTTTCAGTGAAAAATATCATCAACAAAAATCCTTTGGGTTCAGCAGCAGGATATGGCTCTTCATTTCCGATCGACCGTGAAAGCACTACCTATAATCTGGGATTTCAGTCAATGAATTATAATTCAGTATATGCCCAGATGACGCGTGGAAAATCTGAGAAATTACTGGCCATGTCCATGGCAGCCTTAGCTGGAACGCTTTCGAAATTTGCGTATGATGTATGTCTGTATCTTAATCAGAACTTCAATTTCATCAGCTTTCCGAAAGAATTTACCACAGGAAGCAGCATTATGCCGCATAAAAAAAATCCGGACATTTTTGAGCTGGTTCGTGCCCGTTGCAACAGAATCCAGTCGCTTCCGAATGAACTGATTATACTTACCAACAATCTTCCGTCGGGCTACCACAGAGATGTACAGCTTACAAAAGAGATTCTTTTTCCAGCTATTGATTCATTAAAAGAATGTCTGGAAATTTTAAATTATACCCTTCCGAATATTCAGGTAAAAGATGGAATTCTGGAAGACGAAAAATATAAATATCTTTTCAGTGTAGAGAAAATCAATGAAGAAGTGAAAAACGGAAGTTCGTTCCGGGATGCTTACATCAAAGTAGGACAGGAGATTGAAAACAATGAATTTGATTTTGAAGCAGGAGAGTTGAATCATACCCACCAGGGAAGTATCGGAAATCTCAGCCTCGATAAAATAGAATACCAGTTCAATAAGCTGAAAAATAAATTATTGGGTTGATCTAAGACAACATTTGTTAAAGATCTTATCAAAGCTTCGATTTCGCTCAGTTGATACTTCTGATTACGAACGACGTTCTGCAGGGCTGTCATGCTGAGCGGAATCGAAGCATCTTTAAAATTGTGAGAATAGATTTGAATTAAATAAATGTTGTAGATCTGTAAAAAGGATAAGAATGGAAATTAGATTGAGTGCAGGCGAACTGAGATAAAAACAAAAGGTATAAAGTTCAACAAAGTAAAAAAACTTTCTTTATTTTAAAAACGCTCAGCAATATTTCTCCTTGTGTATTCTTACGATTATTAATAAATTATCAAATGAAGACAAACTATTCCAGATCAATCTTAAACTTTGTAGATTTTTTCACCTCGTGAAGCACAATAGAGCTGTGGTATTGTCCGATATTGGGGATATTCGAAATAACATTAACTGCGAAATCATTATATGAGTTAATATCCTTAGCGATAATTTTAAGCATATAATCGTACTCGCCGGAAAGACTGATGATCTCCTGTACTTCGTCATGTTTGCCAATGTTCTTCTCAAAAGTTTCCAGAACTTTCTGGGATTGTTCCTTTAAACGGACATTACAATACACCACAATATTAAGCCCCAGCTTTTCACGGTTTAAAAGACCTACATATTTCTCAATGATGCCCTGCTTCTCCAATTGTTTGATTCGTTCATAAGTAGGAGTGAAGGTAAGACCGATCCTTTCTGATATTTCCTTAACAGATAAAGTAGAGTCTTCCTGGATGATGCTGAGAATCATTTTGTCTTTTAAATCCATAAAATAAATTTGAGTTGAAACAAAAATAGTATTTATAAATGAAAATAAGGAAAGAACCACCGGTTTAATTTTTTTGGAAAAATGGTTTTGTAGATTCGTGAACTTTTTATATCTTTGCACCTAATGAATAAAAAAGTATTTATATCATTAGAATTACCGGGCGAGAGCGCCCTTTACGATATTTATTGTTATTAAGCGAAGATTTGTCTTCGCTTTTTTTATGTTCAAAAATTAAGAAATATGTTTACGATTACAGAACTTAGCACCGAGAGAATCAACAGTATACTGGCCGAAGCAATGGCTTTTGCCAATGGAAAAACTGCTAAAATTGAAGGAGAAGTTTTTTGCTCAAATCTTTTCTTTGAAGACAGTACAAGAACAAAGACAAGCTTTGATATGGCAGAAAGAAAACTGGGACTGCAGGTAGTTCCCTTTGATGCTTCCAACAGTTCTGTAAATAAAGGGGAAAGTCTTTATGATACCGTAAAGACTATAGAAAGTATCGGAGTGAATCTGGTGGTGATCAGAGATAAAAAAGACCGTTATTTTGACGAACTGAAAAACATCAGCATTCCGGTAATCAATGGAGGAGACGGAACAGGAAACCATCCTTCGCAGTGTATGCTGGATCTGCTGACGATTTATCAGGAATTCGGAAAGTTTGAAGGACTGAAAGTAGGGATCGTAGGGGATGTAAAGCACAGTCGTGTAGCCAACTCCAATGCCGAAGCCTTAAGAAGATTAGGCGCAAAAGTATACTTCTCAGGACCGGAACAATGGTTTGATGAAGGAGCCTTAATCAACGGAACCTATCTGGCGGTAGATGAGCTGATTACTGAAGTAGATGTTGTCATGCTTTTAAGAATACAGCACGAAAGACACGATGCCAAAATGAGTTTCTCCGCTTCCGAATATCACAGAAGATACGGCTTAACCAAAGAAAGAGAAAAATCAATGAAAGATAGTGCAATCATCATGCATCCGGCACCCATCAACAGAGGTGTTGAAATAGATACCGATCTTGTGGAATGTAAACGTTCAAGAATCTTCAGACAGATGCAAAACGGAGTTTTTGCAAGAATGGCAATCCTAAAAGAAGCTCTGGAGCAAAAAGGATATACATTTAAATAAAAGAAAGAGCCCCAAAGGGGCGACTTATCATAGCCATGGGTGAAACCCTTGGAAAATAATAAGAATAAGCCCCGTAGGGGCGGCCTGTTAATAAAAAAAGAAAATCTAAATAAAAAAAATGAAGAAAAAATTAATACTGGAGTCCGGTGAAGTGTTTCATGGAGAAGGTTTCGGAGCAGATTTGGAAACTGCCGGAGAAGTAGTTTTCAATACCGGAATGACAGGGTATCAGGAACTGATTTCTGACCCGTCTTACTGCGGTCAGATTGTTTGTATGACCTATCCGCTTATCGGGAATTATGGTATTAACCGTGATGATTATGAGAGTATTGAGCCGGCTATTAAAGGACTTATCGTAAAAGAACTTTGTGATCTTCCTTCTAATTTCCGTACTCAGATTACTTTAGATGAATTATTTAAGAAGAAAAACCTTTCAGGAATTTCAGGAATCGACACAAGAAGGTTAACCAGAATTCTTCGTAATCATGGAGTAGTAAAAGGAAAAATTGTGAATGCTGATGCAGATGAAAATGCAGTAGCTTCAGAATTGAAATCAACTACTTTCCCAATCAATCAGGTGGAAGAGGTTTCTACAAAAACACCTTATGCCAATCCAAACAGAGGTTTCAAAGTTGTTTTGGTGGATTTCGGAGCAAAACTGGGAATTATCAGAGAATTATCTCAGAGAAACTGTGATATTATCGTAGTTTCCCAGGATACTACTGCTGAAGAGATCCTGTTGATGAACCCTGACGGAATCATGCTTTCAAATGGTCCTGGTGACCCGGAAGATGTACCACATGCTCTGGATATGATCCGCGGATTATTAGGAAAAGTTCCCATCTTCGGAATCTGTTTAGGACACCAGCTGATCGGATTGGCCTGCGGAGCAAAAACTTTCAAACTGAAATTCGGACACAGAGGAGGAAACCACCCGGTACTGGATTTAGAGAAAAACAAAGTAGCAATTACTTCCCAGAACCATGGCTATGCAGTAGACCAGGAAAGTTTGAAAGGAACAGACCTTATCGAAACGCACATCGCATTGAACGACAGAACCAACGAAGGGCTAAGACACAAGATCCACCCATGCTTCTCAGTTCAGTATCACCCTGAAGCAAGCCCGGGGCCGGAAGATGCGAATTACCTGTTTGATGAGTTCATTCAAATGATGGAGGACTTTAAAAAGTAAGAAAGACTTCAGATATTAGACATCAGATAACAGACTCTATCATGCATAATTTTGAAAAATTAGTTTTTTGGCAAAAATTAATTGAACTTGCAAAACAGGTTTATATCATTTGTTCAGAATTACCTAAAGATGAAAAGTTTGGTTTGATTTCTCAAATAAAAAGGTCAGTAATTTCAATTCCATCAAATATTGCGGAAGGAGCAGGAAGAAATAACGATCGGGAATTTTATCATTTTCTTGGTATTGCAAATGCTTCCTCTTTTGAATTGCAGACACAGTTAATCTTAACTAGAGAATTAAATTTACTTGATGTAGAAAAAATCAACAGTCTAATATCAAATCTGAATGAAATTCAAAGAATGATTTATACATTCAAATCTAATCTAAAAAAGTAAACACAACGCTGGAAAGTCTGAAATTTGACATCTGGCATCTCATATCTAAATTAGAAAATGGCAAAACGTACAGATATAAAAACAATTTTAGTAATCGGTTCAGGACCTATCATTATTGGTCAGGCAGCAGAATTTGATTACGCAGGAACGCAGGCTTGTTTGTCTTTGAAAGAAGAAGGTTACAAAGTGATCCTGATCAATTCAAACCCTGCAACAATCATGACAGATGTGGAAATCGCTGATAAAGTATATATCGAGCCGATTTCATTACAGTTTGTAAGCCACATTATCAGAAAAGAGCGTCCTGATGCACTTTTACCGACACTTGGAGGACAGACGGGTCTTAATATGGCGGTAGAGCTGGAAAAGTCCGGAATCCTTGAAGAATGTAAAGTAGAAGTACTGGGAACAAAGCTTTCAGCAATCAACAGAGCAGAAGATAGAGACCTTTTCCGTGAGCTGATGAGAGAACTGAATGAGCCCGTTCCGGAATCTGACATCGTTAACACGGTAGAAGGTGCTTTAGGATTCGCTGACAATATCGGTTATCCTGTAATCGTTCGTCCGGCCTTCACAATGGGAGGAACCGGAGGAGGAATTGCTTCCAACGAAGTAGAATTGAAAGAGATTGCTGAATTAGGACTGAAGTACAGTCCTGTTACCCAGTGTCTTATTGAAAAATCAATTGCAGGTTTCAAAGAAATAGAATACGAAGTAATGCGTGATGCGAACGACAATGCAATTGTAGTTTGTAACATGGAAAATATTGATCCGGTCGGAGTTCACACGGGAGATTCAATCGTAGTAGCACCTTCCCAGACCCTTTCAGACAGAGAGTATCAGTTATTGAGAAATGCTTCCTTAAAGATCATCAGAGCATTGGGAATTGAAGGAGGATGTAACGTGCAGCTGGCTTTAGATCCGCATTCATTCGACTATTATATCATTGAGGTTAACCCTAGAGTTTCCCGTTCATCAGCATTAGCAAGTAAGGCAACAGGGTATCCGATTGCAAAGATTGCGGCGAAAATCGCGGTAGGATTAACGCTGGATGAGATCATGAACCCGGTAACAGGAAAAACATACGCTTGTTTCGAGCCTGCTCTTGACTATGTGGTAACAAAATTCCCAAGATTCCCATTCGATAAATTCGAAACGGCGGACAGAAGACTTTCTACTCAGATGAAAGCAACAGGAGAAGTAATGGCTATCGGAAGAAACTTCGAAGAATCTTTACAGAAAGCGATCCGTTCCTTAGAAACAGGAATCAAGCATTTAGGATTAAAAACGAAGCAGGCAGAGGCTCTTACAGCTGAAGAAATTGAAAGAAGAATCAGAGTATGCGACGATGAGAGATTATTCATCATCGGAGATGCTTTAAGAAGAGGATATGACTGGGAACAGATTGTAGAATGGAGTAAAATCGATAAGTTCTTCATCTGGAAACTGAAAAAACTGGTTGACTTCGAAAAAGTGATCGCAGACAATAAATTTGATAAAGAAACTTTAATTCAGGCTAAAAAACTAGGATTTGCCGATATCAATATTGCAGTTCTTTGGGAAGTAAAAGAGCGTGAGGTTTTCAACTTCAGAAAAGAAAACGGAGTGATGCCGGTTTACAAAATGGTAGACACCTGTGCCGCTGAATTTGAAAGTGAAACCCCTTATTTCTACGGAACTTACGAAGAAGAAAACGAAAGCGTTGTTTCAGATAAAGAGAAGATCATTGTACTGGGTTCAGGACCTATCAGAATCGGGCAGGGAGTTGAATTCGACTATGCAACCGTTCACTCGGTTTGGGCCATCAAAGAAATGGGTTATGAAGCAATCATCATCAATAACAATCCTGAAACGGTTTCCACAGACTTCTCAATCTCTGATAAACTATACTTCGAGCCGCTTACAGAAGAAGATGTAATGAATATCATCGATCTTGAAAAGCCTAAAGGAGTAGTAGTACAGTTCGGAGGACAGACTGCGATTAACCTTGCCGATAAACTGGCCTCTCATGGAGTACAGATCCTGGGAACTTCTCTGGAAGACCTTGACAGAGCTGAAAACAGAGATAAATTTGAAAAGGCACTTCAGGAAATGGGAATTCCTCAGCCTTTAGGAAAAACATCAACTTCAAAAGAAGAAGCGATTAAAATTGCGAATGAAATCGGTTATCCGGTATTAGTACGTCCAAGCTACGTTCTTGGAGGTAGAGCAATGGAGATCGTATACGCAGAAGCAGAGCTGGCACACTATATGGAGCATGCAGTAGATGCAAGCCCTGAACATCCTGTCCTTGTAGACAAATACATGGTAGGTAAAGAGATTGAAGTAGATGCAATCTGTGACGGGGAAACTGTTGTGATTCCCGGAATTATGGAGCACATCGAAAGAGCAGGAGTTCACTCCGGAGACTCTATCGCTGTATATCCGCCGCAGAATATTTCACAAAGCGAAGTTGAAACACTGGTAGATTATACAAAAAGACTGGCAAAAGGACTGAACGTAATCGGATTAATGAATATCCAGTATGTTCTTTTCGAAGGAAACGTTTATGTGATCGAAGTAAACCCAAGATCTTCAAGAACCGTTCCTTTCCTTTCCAAAATTACAGAAGTTCCGATGGCTAATCTGGCAACAAAAGCCATTCTTGGACAGAAATTAACAGATCTGGGCTACAAAGACGGCCTGGTTCCAAATAAAGAAGGAGTATTTGTAAAAGTTCCGGTATTCTCTTTCTCAAAACTGACGAAGGTTGACATCTCTTTAGGCCCTGAAATGAAGTCTACAGGAGAAGTAATGGGGAAAGATACGACCTTGGAAAAAGCCCTGTACAAAGGACTTATCGCAGCAGGAAGAAAAGTTCCGATGCATGGTTCAATCCTTTTCACAGTAGCAGATAAACATAAGCAGGAAGCAGCTGACCTTGCGGCAAGATTCCATGAAGTAGGTTTCAGAATCTGGGCTACAGAAGGAACCGCGAAATTCTTTGAAGAAAAAGGAATTCCTTGTAAAATAGGATACAAAATCGGAGAAGAAGATGTGAACCTGATCGACCTGATCCAGAAAGGAAAAGTTCAGTATGTAGTGAACACAACCACCAAAGGAAAACAGGCAGAAAGAGACGGATTCCAGATCAGAAGAATGAGCGTGGAAAACGGAGTACCTTGTCTGACTTCAATGGATACAGTAGAAGCCATCTTAAAAGTAATTGAAAGCATGAGTTTCAAAATGGAAACCATGTAATCAGAACTTAAAATAATATTGTAAACCTCATAGATTTTTATAATCTGTGAGGTTTTTTTATTAAATTCGGATGCAAATATTTTTGAATAAAAGAGTATCAGGTAATTTTACAAAACTTTAAATCAGAATCAATGCATCTTCTAAAGAAATTTAAAATCATCTACGGAGTTATTTTCATCTTTATTTTGTTGGGGTGCTCAATACCAACAGATTTTTATATCCAGAATCTGACACAGACCAACAAAGTTGTAAAAATCAATTATGCAAGAAAGATAACCAATGCATTGAATAATGATGGTTATGGACATTTCAGTTTCAATTATCAGGAAGACATTGTAAAACCCAGAGTTTTTAAAAGGAATAAAAACCTGCGATCCTTGGAAAAAATAAGTATTACTGATTCTTTGATCACCATTGAAATTCCCCCGCATTCAACGGTAAGGATCGAAAAAACACATAATTATTACTGGGTGAGAGGCATAAGGAGTGTTGAAATTGATGGGCAGAATTTTGACATTAAAGAGCTAAGAGAAAAGTCAGAAGAAATTAAAGATGATTATGTTTATAAAATTCAATAAAAGGCTTTCAGTAGATTTTCTTAAAACATTACTTTCCAAAAATAAATTACACTCAATTTCAATGCTGCCCGGTACAAACGGCAAACGGCTTGGAAATATAAACGGGACAAACTATAAAGAAACGCTTTCCCCGATTAAAACTAATTAAAAATTAATAAAAATATTCCATGAAAAAAATTGTATTATGCTCGTATGCTTATTTTCCTGTAAGAAAGATCCGGAAATTTCTCAAAGTATGAGCGAAGAAGCAGAAACCTCTTCTCCTATAGAAAATCTGAATATTCAGACCAATTCTTTTATTGAAATTGACAGTACAGGTATTTTAATGTTTCCATTACAGATGGGGGAAAACCCAAGAGAAAACGGAAAGTACTCTTATAAGGAAATGCCGGATAATGGATATTGGAACATCATCTTTCTTAATTCAAACACAAATGAATATCATCTGCTTACAGAAAAGAAAACTCTGATACTGGATTATGACTACAAATATGGTACGGAAGAAGGAATTAACGTTTCCAAAAAGACCAATCATATTTTTTATGCCATAAGAAACCTTGATTTTAATAAGGATAAATTGTTAAATGAAAAAGACCCCGCTTATTTATTTGTTTCAGACCGGTTCGGGAAAAATTTCAGACCCATTTCACCGGTGAATTGTAATGTGAACAGCTGGAAATATATTCAGTCTTCCAATAAAGTGATCATGACTGTAACAAAAGACAGCAATAATAAACTGTTTGATGATAAAGATGAAGTTATGACTTTCGAAATTGTATTAGATCAATCCGAAACGCCTAAAGAAGTCTTTCAGCAGGATATTAAAAATAAACTCAAAAAGCTGTATGACAGAGACTGGAAAAGGATAAAATAATAGGTTTGTTTTATATTTCTTCAAGCTCACAGCAAAGGTTTATGAGTAATTCTGCTTTACTTTAAGTAGGCAAAGTTATGCGACTTCGTCGCTGATGAAGCGGGATGTTTATCCATACGCTTCGACGAATCAACAAAGTTGATTCTAACCTTTGCTCCCTTAAAATCAGCAGCTTCAAAAATGAAGACCTTTGCGTGAGAAAAACGCATCATAAGAACATCTTCTTTTTAATCAAAAAATACTCAAAGAATATGATTAAGATAAAAATTTGAATGATATACAAAAAATCAATTTCAGAAATTTAAACAGGCTGTTAATCTCCCAACTGTATTTCTATTTGCTGCTGCTTTACATAACTGCTGGGTGACATTTGGGTAATTTTCCTAAAATTCCGGTTAAAGCTGGTTTTGGAATTAAATCCGCATTCAAATGCCAGTGCCAGTAAAGTATACTGTCTGCTTTCCGGTTGTAGCAGCAACTCTTTAAAAGCTTCTACCCGGAGCGTATTGATATATTCATAAAAGTTTTTCCCCTCCTTTGAATTAATAACCTGTGAAAGAGTACCGGGAAGAATATTCAGCATTTTAGCCAGATCTCCTAGAGTGAGTTCAGGATCTTTATAACATTCCTGTTCTTTCATTAATGCAGCCAGTTCTGCTTGAATTTCACCTGCTTTGGTCTCTTCCAGTTTTGTCTTTTCGTATTTTATCCGGTCGGCCGTTTTTGTGATAGTCTCAGGTTCTTCCGGCTGACTGTCCGGTTCAAGTACAATTGGAAGAAGAACTTCATGCATTGATGCCGGATTAGAAAAAATGCCCGCCTGGCGGATGCCAAAATAACCGATAAAGAAAATAAACAATGCAACAGCAATATACACAGCCTGGGCCGATTGGATAAATATCACAACAATCCATATAATTCCCATCCCTGAAATAAGGTACCGCATCCAGTTAAGCGTGATTTTATCAGTATTGGAGAACTGTCCCACAATATTGTGCCGGTGTCTGTAGAGGAGGCGGAGTGATAAGGTCACATATACAACCCCTGAAATCATAATGCATCCCACAATTCCCTTAAACAAGGGAGTAAAAGCAGATAGTGCAGAGGTATCCAATCGTGCTGCCGGAATGACAAATGCCAATAAAAGAGATGCCAATAGTGTCGGAATAAAATGAAGTAAATACCGGAAACCATAATAGCGCTGCTGGCCGCTTAGAAACAAAATATAGAGATATAAAAAAGGACCATGCAGAAAGGGGAGTGGTAATTCCCATCCGACCAGTGCCGGAATTTTATAGATAAACCCTGAAGCATAGCCTGCAATGAGTATCAGATGAATCAAAGCAAACAAAAACCAGGTACTCAAAATCTTATCTGCCGTAGTTTTCTTCTGCTTACTGATCAGCATGATAAAAAGAAACAGTGATATTGAAATCCCGCCTATGTAAATAAGTTGCCAGCCTTCCGCCATGGTCATAATAAATCAAAAAAGTAAAAATAACAAATATCAGATTCGGATTTCCCTTTTTTGAGCAATGATTTTATTTATTTTTCATTAAGAGCTATATTTCATCTATTCTTTTTTTATTTTATAGAGCTTGATTCCTATACCCATTTCCAGATAGGCAAGATTGGTTAATGTACCCAGCGGATAATAGCGGATGGGGCTTAACGGAAGATAGAGTCTTGTATCAAATGTACATCTCTTTTTTCCCAGAGAAAATTCATACATAAGACCGTAATCCGGAACTGTATTTCGGGTGCTTACCGTTACCTTTTCCAGCTCCGGATTGTCCATAGTTTCTTTAAAGGCTACATACTTTATACCTCCTAAGGCCAGTAACGTATGTCGGCTTTTCCCTTTTTTCCCATACAGAGAGTAGCCTAAGCCCATTTTTTGTGAAAATGAATAATTATAATGGGTTTTAATATACTGTTGGGGGGAATTCCTGAACAATAAAAAACTGAACATAGAATGGGAAACCACAGAAAACCTGTGATTCAGCGGATAAAGAATCATTGTTGATACAGTAGGCTTTATTGAGCTGCCTGTGCCGCCAATGGCCGGTTTAATTTCTAGGGATGCCACGTGTTTTGTACTATCTTGTGCCTGTATATAAAAGGCAGTCATAAAAAGGAAGATGAATGTCAAACGCATAAAACAGATTAAAGTTGTTGGAAATAAAAAGCAATGGCTTTCCGGATATTGGGCTTTTTGGAACTCATATGGTTCAGCCCTTTAGCCAGATTATATTGTTGTGAAAAACCGGTGTAGTGCTGATGAAGAATCTGACGGAATGCTTCTACAGGTGGACGCATTACCTCTTCTTCAAGTTCACCAACAGCTAAAAAGAACCTACCATTTCGGGTCTGATTTGCAGTCCGGTTTTTTTTTTCTTCTTTAAGTACAATTTGATCTCCTATCCAAAGTGAAGGACTCAGACAAAGGTAGGTGCCGAAAATATCAGGATAATTAGTGAAGCAGTAAGCTCCAAACAGTCCTCCGGCAGAATGACCCAATATAGTACGGTCTTCCCGTGAGACTGCTGCATGAAAATCCTGTTCCACCTTTGGAATGAGCTCCTCATCAATAACCCGGGCAAATTCACTGGCCAGACCCTTTCCATCCTTGAAGGGAACCGGAAGATAATCATCCAGCCGGTCGTTACCCCAGCCAATACCTACTACCAGAATATCATTGCGTTGAGAATTTTCAGACTGTTTCTGAACCTCCCGTGCCACAATATCAAAATCCCATTTCGAATCCAGGACATAAATGGTTTTATATTTTGACGAGGCAGAGTAATTTTTAGGCAGGGCAACCTTAATAGGATAGCTGCTTCCGTTAATGGAAGAATTAAGCGTAAATTCCCTCACGTATTCCTGATCGAATGTATCCTCCCGGCAGGCCGTTAAAAAAAATAACAAGGTGCCGAGACATGCTGTAATATATCTGTTCATCTGGTTGGTTTTACGATTAGGTATGAAGTGTATAGCAGATGGTCGAAGTAAGCTTCGTATTTAAAAGTTGGTTCATGGGTCTTCATTTTGTTGGGGTTTAGTTGTTTTTTAATTTGTACTTCTTTCTTTGAGGTTGATAATGCAAAAATAGCCGGGTTATTTCATGCAGATGCTCCACCTTATAAGATGAAACTTATTTATAATATACTCAAAAACAGTGTGTTATTTCGTGTTTTATGGAAGGGTGTTGAAACTTGATATTCCTGCTAATATTAAATAATAAAATACAAACCGTCCGGAAATTATTTCTAAACAGGAGCATTAAAATGGAAAGGATTTTCTTGTTAATAGTGTTTTGCTTTTTGGTGAAAAAACAATTTAAATTTTACGGAATTATTTATAAATTAGAGCGTTATAAATAAAAGCAGACCATACGATTCAGAAACAGGCAGGAAATTCAACAAACTAAAAACTTACCATGGCAGAATATCAGGCAAAATCCATTAATTCTCTCACTTTTGAAGTCACTGATGAAGGACACACAATAGGAAAACTTATTTATAAAGGCTGGTTCAGTTTTAACGCTGAGATACAGACGTCGGAGGTTTCCTACCAAATTGAACCAAAAGGTTTTTGGGGAACAACCATAGAGCTGAAAGACAATGAAAAAGTACTGTTGAAATTCAGATTAAACTGGAACGGGGAAATTGTGGTGCAGACCTATTTTAATGGAGTAAAAGAAAGTTATGCTTTTAAGTATAGAGGGGTTTTTAAAGAATCGTTTGTCCTTACAGATCAGGAAGGAACAGAGCTTATGGTCATGAAGCCACACCTGAAATGGACCTCTATGAATTACGAATACAGGATCACAACCTCTGATGCATTTGAAGCATCTTCCTATAAAGACATTTTATTGCTCAATTCCTTACACTGTGCCAATTATTATATGGCGATGATAACTTCTGCAATGATATAAACAAGAAAATCCGATGTTCTCCGAATTCAACCCTATCCTGAAACATTTCAGCCAATATATTCCTATCAGAGAGCCCTTCAAAAAAGAACTCCTTGAAAGACTGTCTTTTCAGGTCTTTGAAAAAGGAGAATTGCTGCAGGATGCCGATAAGATCTGTACCAAAAGCTATTTTATTGTTAACGGGCTGGCAAGGACCTATTATCTGAAAGACGGAATTGAAATCAGCGAATACTTTTCCTGTGAAAATGAATGGATCAATTCACCGAAAAGTTTCATAGAAAGAACAAAAGATATTTATTACATCGACTGCCTTGAAAAAACAGAAACCTTCTGCCTGAATGTGCAGGATCTTGTCTATTTATTTGATCATTTTCCGGAAATGGAGCGATATGCTAGGCTTTCCATGGGAAGTGTATTCGGTCATTTGATGGAACGTATTACCTCACAGAGATTTACGACCGCCAAAGAAAAATATGAACATTTTCTCAGAATTTACAAAGGAATTTATCACCGTATCCCACTGGGAATGACCGCTTCCTATCTGGGAATTACCCAGTCTACACTCAGCAGGCTCAGGGCAGAAAAATAGATTTTTTGATCTAGAGCAAAAATAAATTGGAACCATTGAAATAGTTTTGTCAAAAAAAGCAATGAAACTACTATTCAAAACATTACTGATTCTGTTTTTTGTGAGCAGTATATTAAAAGCACAGGACACCCTTGTATCAAAAAATACCGATGCCGTTTTATATACTCCTTCAAAAAAGATTCGTGGTCTTGTTGTAGGATTAGGTGGCTCCGAAGGCGGGAATGCATGGGCCTCCAATCGATGGAAAACGGTGAGAGATCAGTTTCTGGGCAAAGACTATGCTTTTCTGGCAGTAGCTTATTTCGGATCAAAAAACTCACCCCGTCTGCTTGAAAAAATTGAAATTGAAGATGTTTATAAGGTAATTCAGTCTGCAAAAAATAAAATTCATACAGACAAAATAGCTATAATGGGCGGTTCAAGAGGAGCAGATCTGGCGTTGTTATTAGGAAGTTATTATCCGGATATTTCCTGTGTTATCGGACTTTCTTCAAGCCATGCTGTTTTTCCCGGTAATACCGATCATTTTTCTACCTCCACCTGGACCTTTCAGGATAAAGAGCTGCCTTTTATTCCCGTCAACGAAGCTGCTATACCTTTTATGATTCAGAGAAATATCAGAAAGGCATTTGAAGCGATGCTCCAGGATCATGATGCAGAACAAAAAGCCCTTATTCAGGTTGAAAATATCAGAGGTCCGGTTTTGCTGATCTCAGGTACAAAAGATGAAATATGCCCTTCATCCGAAATGTCTGATGCTATGGTTCAAAGACTGAAACAAAAGAATTTCAGGTATCATTATGAACATCTCAGATTAGAAGGCGGACATACAGAGCCCTATAAGCATTTTGATAAAGTCTTTGATTTTCTTCAGCATTATTTTTAAGATCTGCTTATTAAAATTTTGTATGAAAACTTACTCAAACCCCAATAAAACCTTGTATTTTAAAAATAATCGAAGCGGCTTTGCTTATCCTAAAAGCACGAGCATTTTATTAACCGTTGTATGCCTTTGTGATGAATTATAAAATTACTGTGATGTGAAAATATTTATTCTCGCTAATTTATTTTTGCCACTGATACGCGGATAAAATGATTCGTGCAGCAGTGGTATTTATTCTTTTTACTTTTTCGGGTAAGGAATTGCCTTATCCCTTTCTATAGGGTTGTACTCTCTTCGAATCTGATCCTGAGTAGGTTTGGTGAGTTCATAAAACTCCTCTCTTGATTTAATTCTCCTGTCGTTAATCTTTACAAACCAATCCGGATTAAACTCGGCTCTCATTCTGGCATACGGATCATTGTAAAACTCCAGATTCAGTTTGATCCATGTTTTGTAGTTGATCTTCAGGGCATTCAGGTTATAATGTTTTTCAAGAAATCCTGAAGTGTCGTAGGTCTTATCAAAGTTGACATTTCTTGACAGCTGATAGGTAAAATGCTGCTGTGAATCTTCAACAGCAAGGATTAAACCCGGTAGTCCCCTGAATTTATAGGGGCTTTCGGAAATCGGAATATCCGGAGTAAACCATGCAGTCCAATTCCTGCCTCCGAAATACGTGGTCGCCTTCTGAATTTTATAACTTCCCAATGTTTTGGTTTTATTTTCTATCTTCCATTTGATAGGATCATTAGATTCATAAACATAATAATAAGGCATCATCATAATCTGAACATAGTTGAGGTTATTATTGGTGTTTATTTTCCTTTTGAGTGTCTGCTGAGACTGGCTGGTATATTGAGAGTATTCATGTTGCGGAAGCCTGGAGAGGGAGTCGTTTACTGCAAATTGATATTCATAAAACTTTACTTCATCCGGATTAATGTCCAGGGCCATTTCCTGTTTGTCATATTCCGTATCCAGAGTATCCACTTTATATTTAAAATCATAAATAAACCGGTGGGTTTGTGAGAAAATGTTGGCTGAAAACAAAATAAGAGCGACAAAAGTTATCGTTTTTTTCATAATAATTTTTTCAATAAGTGTTTCTGGCTATTGGAAGGCCAGTTATTTAATGCCTGTTATCACATTTGATCTCCATTACCGGTTCCTTTTTATCAAGGAATGTAATAACCGGGCATCCAAAAGATTGAGAAAGGAACCCGAATACCACTATAGGTTTTCCCTTAAGAAGATAGCCTGTCCATTGGGAGTTATAATCCGCAACATCCATTTCAACACCGTTAAGTGGATAAAATTCCTCTCCTTCACCCTCATTCACAAATGATTTTTCAAATATCTTTTCTTTTTTACCGTTAAAAACAATCAGTTTTCGTTCGGCTATTTGCTTTTCCTGAAGGAAATCCTGAAGATAATACGTCAGATCATCATATTGTGCCTGATAGGTTTTTCCATACTCCAGTTTTCCTCCTGAAAAATGTTTTTTCGAAATCTCCGGACCTGCCTTTTCCCATTTAATTGGTTTCATTTTATTCTCAACAAAAGGATTTTGATTTCCGAAAGCAGCAACCGTATTATTGTACACACCATAAGATGCATCAGAACTTTTCTGGGAATTTACTTTGAACCCCAACATATAAGAATATCCGTCAATTTCATCGCCTTCTGAAACATAGGGATCAAGATAGGCAACGGCCTTTAACGTTTTGATGGGAATTTTTTCTAAGGTGTTGGATTCATAATTATAAATGAACAGAAAATCATTTTCTGTGAGATGAATGGCATCCAGCATTTTTTTTCTGTACCGGGCATCCAGTTCAAGATATTTCAGTTTTTCAAAAGAAACCTGTTTCTGTTTTTTGATCATATCTTCCGGAACAGGATGAGGATCATTATAAATATCCGAAACCGAAATAAAAGAATCCAGAAAGCCATTATGATCAATAGAGTAGACATCGAACAGATTAAAATTCTTATAATCTATTTGGTCTTCTGCTTTTTTTATAGAGATATTGGAAACAGCTGCATCAGGAACTGGCTTTTTCTCCTCTTTTTTACACCCGGACATTACGAGCTGGCAGGAAAGTAGGGCAACGGCAGTATTAATTTTTATTAACTTTTTCAAAGGAAAACTTCCGTTGTTTTTTAGATATAACATATTTTAATAAAGTTTATAATAAGGTTCTGAATAATATTTGCTTGGCTTGATATAAGCTGTCTTTCTGTCCGCATCAAAGATCCAGTTGAATCTCCTCAGCATATCCGCCCCAAAGTAATTTTTAGTCTGTATTTTAGGCTCCCCAGTGAAAAAACCGGCTGCCACATCCTTCAGAACAAATTTACCAAGCTTAAAAAAAGGAAGCACTCCCTGTTTGGTGGTGAGAGTTGCTCCACTGGAGGTTTTCAGTTGCTTTTCCCCGGCTATTTTCAGGGTTTTATCAAGTTCTTTTTCCTCCGCGAAATCATTACTGTATAGCAATGCCCCGGAATACCCCGATTGCAGTAAAAATAAAGCTTCCTGCTGTCTTTTGCCATCAATAACATTGTCTGCGGTAATGGAGAACTGATCATTATTATAAAATAGCATAATGGGCAGATATCCCTTCAGATCAGGCTTTTTATCGTAAATAACAAACATATTGTTGTCATAGTCAATTTTAAAAGCTTTTCCCTGAAATAGTCCGGTTCCTATCTTTCCGTCTGCTTCATGACCGGTGAGTTCATTATCGAAAAAACGGACTTTATCCAGGCTTATTTTCCCGATATCTACCGTATTATCATCACTGATTTCATCTTTAAAGATAATATGATCCGCTTTACGTTGTCTTTGCGGCGAAATAGAAGCATCTTTCATAGCAATCTGGAACATCAGATCCAGTGAGTCCTTCTTGTTAACCAGCGCTTTTACAATGATATTATGATGTTTGGTAATCCGGAACGGAACTGTCTGCTGGGCTTTCAGATTAAAAAATCCGATAGTGAGCAGTAATAAAAGACTTGTTTTTTTGAGCATTATCAGGTAATTAGTTATTTAAAAATTTAAAATTACCGATTATCTTTGGAACGGCAAATAATAAAATGCTATGGTAGAAAAATTGCTTAACAGCGGGCTCCATTGGGAAAAGAAAGAATTCAGAAGAAATGAGTTCCTGAAAATCTCGGGAAGTACAGATACTCAGATTTATTTTGTTGAAAAAGGAAGCATCCGGATTTTCATGACCGATGAAAATGAAGAACGCATCATCCGTTTCGGGTATACCGGAAATATTATTGTTTCATTAGACTCTTTTTTATCTGGAAAACCGTCTGAATTTTATATTCAGGCCATCAAAAAAACAACAGTAAAAACCGCTTCAAAAAAAGATTTTTACGAATTTATTGATGCCAATGAAGAACATCTTAAATTCTGGACTTTGGTTCTTGAAGACCTCGTTCTTCAGCAGATCGAACGTGAAAAAGACCTGTTGATTAATTCTCCACGGGAACGGTATGCAAGAGTTTTGAAAAGAAGCCCGCAGCTCTTTCAGGAAATTCCGAATAAATATATTGCCAATTACCTCAGGATGTCTCCGGAAACTTTGTCCAGATTAAAAAAATCTTGAGTTCAGTCAAGATTCAGGAAAAGATAAATTGGGAAATTTGCTAAAAAAATTAAAATGAAAATTTCTTCAGACCAGCTGATCCTCGATCTTCAAAATACCGTCCGAAATGCCATTCAGACTACAGAAAACATAAAAAATAAATCTGAAAATGATCTAAATTTCAGAACTTCTGAAAACAGCTGGAGCGTTCTGGAATGTCTGGAACATCTCAACCGTTACGGCAGCTTTTATATTCCTGAGATTACCCGCCGGATCTCAGCCTCAAAAACTTCTGCTCAGCCTGTATTTACTTCCGGAATTTTAGGAAACTATTTTGCCAACAGCATGCTTCCCAAAGAAAAATTAAATACCATGAAAACTTTAAAAAGTATGAATCCTATCCACAGTCAGTTGAACAAAAATACAGTGGATGAATTTATCAGACAGCAGTATCAGTTGCTGGACCTTTTGGAAAAAGCAAAAAATATCGACCTGAACAGAACCAAAACAAGCATAAGTATTTCGAAATGGATCAAATTGAAATTAGGCGATACGTTCAGGTTTGTCATCAATCATAATCTAAGACATCTTGTACAGGCGGAAAACGTTCTGAAGAATATCTGATAAATTGATGTGGAGATTCCGGAAATTGATTACCTTTAATTCAATGGAAATCATCTACCGAAAAATCATACAGACCCCATTGGGCGAAATGGCAGCCTGTGCCGTAGATCAGGGAGTCTGCCTGCTTGAATTCACCGACCGGAAAAATATTGAGAAACAGTTTACGTCTTTATCAACAATTTTAAAAGCTGAAATTAAAGAAGGAGACCATTCTCATTTTCAACAGTTGGAACAGGAACTGAAAGAATACTTTGACGGAAAAAGAAATTACTTTGAAGTACCTCTTTATACTACCGGGACAGCGTTTCAGGAAAAAGTATGGCAGCTGCTCCGCGAGATCCCGATGGGAGAGATCAGAACCTATAAGCAACAGTCTGAATTTTTAGGAAATCCTAAGGCTATCCGGGCTGTAGGAACCGCCAACGGAATCAATAAAATCGCTATTCTGATCCCTTGCCACCGCGTTATTGGTTCAAACGGTGAGCTGGTGGGCTATGCCGGAGGAATCTGGAGAAAACAAAAATTATTGGAGCTAGAAAAGGCTATTTTGTTTTGATTTTTGTAATTTTATGCAAAATTTTACACGTGAAAAAATTATTAGCAGCACTTTGCATATCAGTTTCAACATTCAGTTTTGCGCAGGATTATTCTGTGCCGGCAGCCAGCCCGCGCCAGAAAGTAGAACAGCAGTTTTCAATGTCTAAGATCTCTATCGATTACGGAAGACCGGGAGTGAAAGGGCGTAAGATATTCGGAGAACTTGTTCCTTACGGACAGGTTTGGAGAGCGGGAGCCAACTCTTCTACGAAAATTACATTCGGACAATCCGTTAACTTTGGAGGAAAAATGGTTCCTGCAGGAACATATGGTCTTTTCATTGTTCCTACTGAAAAAGAATGGAAAGTTATTTTAAATAAAGATTTCCAGCAGTGGGGAGCTTATACCTACGACCCTAAGCAGGATGTGGTAGATGTTACTGTACCGGTAAATAAATTGGCAGACAAGCAGGAATGGTTTGAAATTACCCTGAATCCTACCGATGAAAACTCAGGAAACTTAGTGATTAAATGGGATATGGCTCAGGCAGAGGTTGCTTTAAAACCAGCAAAACCAGATGCTGTGATCAAAATTTCAGATAAGCTGAAAGAAATTAAGAAAATTGAGTCTGACGCTGCAAAAACAAAAAGCTAAACTATGAATTTTTCTGTACAGCCTGTATTGGAAAATCAGGAATACCAATTAATCCCCTTACAGCAAGGGGATTTTGAGTCTTTATATGAAGTGGCTTCCGATCCGAAAGTATGGGAACAGCATCCCAATAAAGACCGCTACAAAAGAGAAGTCTTTGAAAGTTTTTTCAAAGGAGCAATGGAAAGTAAAGGAGCTTTTAAAATTGTTGAAAAAGCTACCGGAAATATATTGGGAAGCAGCCGGTACTACGATTTTGATGAAAATGACAGTCATATTTTCATCGGCTACACTTTCTACGGAACACAATCGTGGGGGAAAGGAATCAATCCTCAGGTAAAAAAGCTGATGCTGGATTATATCTTTCAGTTTGTAGATAAAGTACATTTCCATATCGGAAAAGAAAACTTCCGTTCACAGACGGCTTTAGAAAGACTTGGAGGAGAAAAAATTGCTGAAGAAGAAGTGGCCTATTTTGCCGAACCCACCAGAACCAATTTTGTATATGAAATAAAAAAAGAAAACTGGATATGAAAAAATATAAAATCCAAAAATCTCCGTTTGTGGTTCCTACTACAGACGGAAAATTAATTGAAGAACACTGGGGAAACTCAACCGGAAACAGCGGAGTTTCTATTGCTCACATGGTAGCTCCTCCGGATTGGAGCGAGCCCCATCAAACCCCTGAGTTTGATGAATTCACTTACATTATTTCCGGAAAAAAACAGTTTGAAATAGATGGTGAAATTGTTGTTCTTGAAAAAGGACAAAGTATTTTAGTGGAAAAAGGAGCAAGAGTACGCTACAGCAACCCGTTTTCTGAAGCCTGCGAATACCTTGCAGTTTGCCTTCCTGCTTTTTCTATAGAGCTGGTCAACAGAGAAGAGATTTAATAATGTAGCAATGTAACAATGCAGCAATGTCTTTATGATGGCTTAATCATTGGCTATTGCTGCATTGAAATATTTTTATACCTCCTTATTTGAATAATTTTTATAAGTTCGCGGCGCTAAAAAATGATTAGCACCCTTTAATTTATTCAAAAACTATGAAAATCAAATTATCAGTTATCGCCCTGGTAGGGATTTCGCTTTCTTCCACTTCATGTGCAACAATTTTTACGGGAACCCAGGATAAAATAACATTTAATTCTACTCCTGAAGGAGCAAAAGTATTCCATAAAGGAATTGAAAAATGTACCACTCCGTGTACTGTTAAAATCGAGAGAGCGTTAAGCAAGCAAACCGTTACATTTGAAAAGGAAGGCTTTGAGAACCAAGAGGTAAAACTGGTAAAGAATTTTAATGCCGTTACCCTTCTGAATATCATTCTTGGTGGTGCCATCGGTGTTGGAATTGATGCGGCCACAGGTTCTCTGACCAAGTATTCTCCAAAGCAATATGATGTTGAACTGAAAGCAAACCAGCAGTAGTAAAATATAACAATGTACCAATGATAACGCTTATTGGTACATTGTTACACTGAAATGAAACTTATTTCAGAATCTCCTTCAGAAACATCAGCGTATGATTCCAGGCTCTTTTGGCCATAACTTCATTATAATCCGGTGATTTTGGATCTGTAAAAGTATGCTTTGAGTGGGCATATGTGATGATCTGCCAGTCGGCATTCCCCTCATTCATTTCTTTAATGAGGTTATTGTAATCTTCAGGTGTTACCCCTTTATCATCAGCCGGGTTTTCAACAAGAATCTTAGCACCGATGGGGCCATTTTTTCTCGTCTGATCCTTACCCAGACTTCCATGGATGGAAACAGCACCTGCAACAGGAAGGCTTCCCCGCGCAGATTCCAGAGCTCCCGTTCCTCCGAAACAATAGCCAATCACAGCAATTTTTGCAGGAATAGCTCCATTTTTCTTAAGCTGCTCCAGTGCCAGAGAAATTCTTTTCTGATAAGCATCGTAATTTTTCTTATAATATCCGGATGTCTTGGCTGCACTTTCATTATCAGCCGGAATGTTTCCCTCTCCGTAAATATCAGCAATAAAAGCAATATAGCCTTGCTTTTCAAGTTCAGCAGCAGCCGTTTTTGCTTCCTGATCAATACCTTTCCAGGCAGGGAGAATCAATACGCCGGGCAGTTTTTTTCCGGCATTGGAAGTGATCATTCCATTAAGCTTTTGGCCGCCGTCCTGATAAGATACAGGTTTAAGGTTTTGGCCGAAAAGGGTTCCTGAAGCTACTATCATTGTAGTGGCTAAAGCTGAGCGTAGGGAAAATCTAGTTTTGGTAAGACTCCCATGTATTGTTTTTATACTCATAAGTTATCTTATTATTTATGCCATTTATGTAATCTGTAACTTCAATTTTATAAGGATTTTTGAAATGTACGTTTATAGGTATAGGGATATATGGATTCCCTTTTCCTGTCGCAGGTATCTTGATTCTCTTTGCTTGCTGATCATAATATCTGATCATATAACTAAAGGTAGGTTCACCGATAATTTCACGGTAGATATCAAAATCTTCACGGGGTATTTCAGTTGAAAAATAAAGATTTTTATTATATTTTTTTAAAAGATATTGAATAAAACTTTTATTCCAGAATTTACCCACGAGAAAGTTGTATTCCTTATAACGGTCAAAAAAATCGTCTTTTATGCCTTCGGGAATATTTTGTGCATAGTAAATATCAAGAAAAGTATTCTTATCCATCAGTTCTTTTTTGGATCTTTTTTTCATCATGTCATCCACAATCTTTTTGTTGATGGTATTGTAGATCTGTTCAATATCTCCATTTAAAGCAGCATCAAAGTTCTTCATCTTTTCAGGAGGATACAGTTTGCCCAATTCACAAAGCTGTTGGGAACATCCGTTTCGTTCAGGAACTCCCGGAATGGTAGGGCAGGCATCATCCTTATCCAGGATTCCGTCACCATCTATATCCGTCCACGGGCAGCCGTTATTTTCAGAAGGTCCGGACACATTAGGACACCTGTCGTCCTTATCTGGTATACCATCCTGATCCGCATCTTGCCACGGGCAGCCGTTATTTTCTGAAGGACCAGTTTCTTGAGGACATTTGTCCAGATAATACAGAATATGGTCCTGATCTTCATCCGAAAGACATATTTTCTTACTGAATTCTTTACGGCATTTTTTGAAATCCTCTTGGTTCTCTATATTCTGTGCCTGAAAAAAAGTTCCTGCTAATATCCATAAAATTACAAATTTTCTCATATTCAAAATAATAAATCTTTGTTTGAATAACGAAATCGGGTTATGGGGTCTCAGTTTTCAGCAGCTCCCATTGGTTGTTTTTATATTCATAGGTTATTGTAATTCCGGTTTTAGGATTTCCCGTCTTAATTAGGTAAGGGCTAATAAATTCTACTGTAACAGGTATTGATAACCCTAACGTACTTTTTTGCCTGCCGGGGATTTTTATTTTCATGAGTTCCGGGTCGTAATATTGGGTGATATAATCAGAAGTTTCATCACCAATGACAGCCGGATCGCGGAAAGCTTTAAAGTCTTCCCTCGGAAACTTTGTTGAAAGAATAATTTCTTTACCGTACTTTTTCCGGACATATTCCAGAACCTCTTTGTTCCAGAATTTTGTAATTAAAAAGTTGTATTCCGGAGTGCTTCCGTCATTACAGGAATGCTCATCAAAATACGCCTGATTATTCAAATATTTGATATAAATATAGGTGTTTTTATCATTCAGATCTTTTTTAGACCTTTTTTGGATGAGGTTATCCAGGGCCGTTTTATTGATTTTAGTATATATTTTTTCAATATCCCTGTAATCTGTTTTAAATTTTTCAAATCTTGCCTGAGCTTTTTCCCAGAATTCTTTGCAGTCCTGTTTTTTGAAAGTCTCTTTACCTTCTATATTTTGGGCATGATAAGAAGTTCCTGAGAGTATCAGTAAAAATAAAATTTTCTTCATGGTTATAAAAAATCCTCAGTCTAAAGTAATGAAAATAACTTAGATTGAGGATTAATGTCTTGTTTAGAAATGAAATACAATCAGAATAGTACACCCAAACCAGCCAGCTCTTGTCTGAGGTCCGTATCCGGATTGATCTGGATGGTATGGAAGCCCAATGATTGAGCAGCTTCAATATTTTTAGGATTATCATCAATGAAAACAGATTCTTGTGCATGAATGTTATACCTTTCCAATAAAACATGCCATATCTTCGGATCTGGTTTAATTAGTTTTTCAGTTCCTGAAACCACAATTTTCCCCTCAAACAGCTGGAAGAAATCATAGTTTTCCAGTGCGTAGGGAAAGGTCTCTTCCGACCAGTTCGTTAGTCCGAAAAGATGATAATCTGTATGAGCCAGTTTTCTGAGAATCTCTACATTTTGGGGAATATCACTTTTCAGCATTACCGTCCAGTTATCATAATAGGCTCGGATCTCTTTTTCCCATTCCGGGAATTTTTTTATCTGAATTTCTGTACCTTCCTCCAAAGATCTTCCCCTGTCCTGTTCGATATTCCATTCATCCTGTGCAATGTTTTCAAGGAAATATTCCATTTTTTCATCATCATTGAAATAGGTTTTGAAGAAATACCTAGGGTTCCAGTCCATCAGAACACCACCAAAATCGAATATAATATTTTTTACTTTCATAATAAATCAAATGTTGAGCCTGCTTAAATTTTTGAGCTAAAAAAGTTCCGGGAAAATGAGCCGTTTAGAGTGACAGAAAAGAACTGCAATTCTGAAACTCATAACAAAGATAAACTGGAAAAATGGATTGGCAAAAGGGATTTTCTGCAAGATTGGATTTAGGAAGAAATTTTTCAACTCAATAAATTCACAATTCGTTTAAGGTTTAAGCACCATCCAAAGGTCCTTTAAATCGGGAATATAAGTGGTGATTAATGATACATTTTGTTCCGGATAATTTTTTGCTTCCAGGCAGCCCCATTCACCCTTTGTTCTATAAGGAATCACCTCTGCCCAAAGTGCTTTAGAAGGATCAATGGCCAATAAAGCAGCTACAGTGTCGTGGAGCGCTTTTTCTTTGAGTTCTACGGCATCCAGAAACAGGCTGAGACCTTTGTTGTGGCTTCGAAACGGGATAAGTAATTCAGCATCAGCTTTCGTGAATATAGCGCCATGACATACATTTTTACTGATCATGCGTCTTTCGCTCATCGGGATCGAAAACAGCGCTTCAGCAGCAAGCGGGTTACCGTTCAGATTAAAGGTTGCACAAGTGCGTTTCCCATCGAATTTCTCCAGGCGGTATTCTTTAGGAACAATATTGTCTCCTGCAAAGCCTCCCTGACAAAACCAGCGGTTGAAGAAAACTCCGGTTTCGAATAAAGCATGTGGATTCGTAAGTGCTGCTCCGGTTAACAATGTACAATCGGGAAACTGACGGAGTGTTTCTGCCATGATATTGGCGGCAGTATCATCTGCTTCTGAATGTTCAAAATTTCCAACCCAGTCCCGGTGAAAACCGGAAACGCGGCTGGCCGTAGATTTGGGAGTTCCTGCTCCGATGCGGACATCTTCTCTGTCAAGAATTCGTAAAATATGACGTACGGCACCAATCTGGTCTGTTCCGCCCGGATGTACAGAAACACTGACCAGGTGAACCAGCGGATGGGTTGCTAAAATAGCTAGGGTCATAGAATCATCAGGATCAGCAGTTTCCATATCGAAATGGAAAGGTAATTTAGGGGCCATGAAGTAATTTTTGTTTAGTGTATTAGTTTTGACTGTAAAGATATAGAAAATAAAGATTATGTTTTATGGAGGACAGCTATGCTTTGTTTCTTGAATTTCGGAAGATAACTTTTGAAAAGTTTAACATTCCGGTAGTAATATGTTCATCTGAAAGCCATTTTCCAGATGACAGCAGGCATTTTTTACTTCTAAATTTATTCATGAAAATCTACGGAATATAATATAAACAAAACATCTTCTGGTTTGGAATTTATTCAATATTCGGCTTTAGCCAAAATTTAATAAAATCTGCCGAATCTGAGAGGGATTTATCTCAGATTGACAGATGTTTGTAGGTAAGTTTTAAATTGCTCTTGAATAGGTTGGGAGACGCTAAAGGGCGCAAGGTTTTGAACAATTATGCTGTTTGCAGGACGCAAGAAAATCAGAGATTTTCAGCAAGTTTTTACATCAAATATGCAGGATTAAATTTTATCGGAGATAAAATCCTAGCGCTCTTATTTATGCAGCATGAAAAATCATTTTGCGGCTTTGCGTATGCCAACAATATACATGGACGAAAGAGCAGTTACTCCGGTTTATAAAACATATACTGCCCGTTTTCATAATAGGCATTGATATGCTGAAGACCATTGGTAAGAATGATTTCCTTTGCCCCAATAATTGAGTTATATCTTGCAGTCTGCTCAAATGTTTTTTCCGTTAATTTAATTTGCGGAGCCTTGCATTCGATCAGGATTATGGGTTCTGTTTTTTCGGTAACTAAAAGGTCAATTCTTTTGGTAAGTCCGTTCAGAACGATCTTTTTCTCCGTGATAAGTGCGGAGGCAGAGTAGGCCTTTACCGTAAGATAATAATGGATCCAATGCTGCCTTACCCATTCTTCAGGGGTAAGTAAAAGGTAAGTTTTGCGGACCAGATCATAAATAAAAAACTTATCTTTGTCTTTCTTGAATTTAAAATCAAAAGTTTCCTGAAAATTCAGTTTTGGAAGTTCCATTAATAAGATGAAAGAATTAGATTTAATCCTCAAAAATATTAAAAATAAAGAAGTTTTACCTATTTATTTTTTCCACGGAGAAGAACCTTACTTTATTGATGTTGCTGTAAAAGCCCTTGAACACAACTTTCTGGAGGAAGATGAAAAAGCTTTCAACCAGACGGTGGTGTACGGAAAAGATACCTCTTACCAGGAAGTTCTTTCGCTGGCGAGACAGTTTCCGATGATGGGAGATAAGCAGGTGATCATTGTAAAAGAAGCGCAGGACCTGAAATTCAATGAAGAGGAAAACCGAATTCTGGAAACCTATGTGGACAATCCCGTGCCTTCTACGGTATTGGTTTTTGCTCATAAACATAAGAAGCTGGACAGCAGGAAGAAAGCAACAAAATCACTGGACAAGGCAAAAATTCTTTTCTTAAGTGAATCGGTGAAAGACAGCGGCCTTGCAAAATGGATTGCTGACGAATGTACCAGCCTGAAGATCAAGACCGCCCCGAATATTTCCCATCTTCTTGCAGAATACCTGGGTAATGATCTTTCAAGAATAGCCAATGAGCTGAATAAGCTGAAAATGATTCTTAAAGAAGGGGAACTGCTGGACGGAACCATGGTGGAAAACCATATCGGGATCAGTAAGGAATACAATGTTTTCGAGCTTCAGAAAGCTTTGGGGACCAAAAATGCAGATGCAGCCTTTAAAATTGCTCATTTTATGGGCAAAAATCCTAAGAATAACCCTTTTGTAATGATGTTGGCCAGCCTGTACAGCTATTTTTCCAATGTGATTATTTATCAGACTATGGCCGGGCAGCCGCCCCAGGTAATCGCTTCACAAATGGGGGTGAATCCTTATTTCGTTAAAGATTATGCGGAAAGTGCGCGCCTTTATCCTCTGAAACATGCTACAAGAGTGATTTCTATCCTGAGAGAATTCGATATGAAAGGGAAGGGGCTTGGAGCTGTGAATATGGGAGAAGCGGAACTGATTAAGGAGCTGGTGTATAAGATTATTAATGTAGACAAGATTAAAATGAAGGTTTGAGCATTGTAATTAAAGCAGAAATTTTGTATCCAAACAGATAAACCAATCCATGATGAAAAATATTTTTCTAATCGTTTTATCGGTAGTTTTGTCCGGATGTGCTGTAAAGAATACTACATGCAAAGTGGTGAAAGAAGATCAGTACGAACTGCATACAGCACAGAAGCAGAAAGCGGTTCTTGTTTTATTTCCATGCTTTCCCTGTGATAGTGAGCATACGAAAACGGAAGCAGGGTTTCTGAAAGATATTGAAAAGGAGGGAATCAGTGTTTTGCTTTTAAATTACAATGGGAAGCTGTTTTTAACTGAAGCAGAAAAGAAAGAATACACCTCGGCTTTAGAAGCTATATTCGATAAAAATAAAATTGAAAAGAACAATATATTTATTGGTGGTTTTTCCAGTGGAGGGAATGTAGCGCTTCTGTTATCAGACCACCTGATTAAAAACAAGAGTTCTATACAACCCAAAGGTCTTCTGGTGGTAGATTCTCCGGTTGATCTTGAAAAGCTGTATCATAATGCAGAAAGGGATGTTGCTGCGAATGTGGATCCCGCCGCGGTAGAAGAAGGGAAATTCCTGGTGGAACTATTTGAAAGCGAGTTGGGTAAGCCGGATGAGAATCTGGAGAAGTATAAGGAAGTTTCTCCCTATCTGATTTCTGTTAATTCAACTGAGAATATTCAATATTTAAAAGGAATTAAAACACGATTTTATTGTGAACCTGATCTGGAATGGCAGCAGAAACACAGAGGCCGGAAGTTTGAAAATCTTAATGCTTTTATGCTTAAGAAGGCAAATCAATCCCTAATCAACCTAGGAAGCAGAACCTCAGAATATATAGAAACCCAGAACCGGGGAATACGGGCCAACGGAAAGAAGCATCCCCATTCATGGAATATCGTTGAGCGTGGGGAATTGGTAAAATGGTTGCTGGAGAAGTAAGAGCCGGGGAATTAGAAGTAGTATAACATACTTTTTAAACTCTAAACCTTGAACTCTAAACCTTGAACCCCAAACTTTAAACATTATATCCCGGTTTCTTTCAATGAACCTTTCAGTCAATAATAAATAAACGTAAACGGATTAAACAAAACATTTATCGACAATCCGCATATCTGTTATTGACAAGTATCATTAAAATAACTTTAAAAAAACATTAAAAATTACGAAATTAGCAGACTTTAAAATTAAATCTTTTGAACAAGTAAATTTATGGAGCAAAATATTTTAGATTGTGTGATCGTTGGATCCGGACCTTCTGGTTTTACAGCGGCTATTTATGCGGCAAGAGCAGACCTGAAACCTGAACTGTATACAGGTTTGGAACCGGGCGGGCAATTAACAACGACTACGGAAGTGGATAACTTTCCAGGGTATCCGGCAGGGATTACAGGGCCTGAAATGATGATGGATCTTCAGAAGCAGGCAGAAAGATTTGAAACCAAAGTTCATTATGAAATGATCACCAAAGCTGAATTCTCTAAAGAAGAAGGCGGTGTTCACAAACTATATGCAGGAAACAAAGAGATCTTTGCCAAAACGGTGATTATTTCTACAGGAGCTACAGCCAAGTATTTGGGTCTTGATGATGAGAAAAAATACGCGGGAGGTGGTGTTTCGGCGTGTGCTACGTGTGACGGATTCTTCTACAGAGGAAAAGATGTTGTGGTGGTAGGTGCTGGAGATACAGCCGCTGAAGAAGCGACTTATCTTGCAAAACTATGCAGAAAGGTAACGCTATTGGTGAGAAAAGATGTTTTCAGAGCTTCAAAAGCAATGGTTCACAGGGTAGAAAATACTCCGAATATTGAAGTAAAATTCCACCATGAATTAATTGGAATAGAAGGCGAAAACAGCTTAGTAGAAAGAGCTGTGATCATCAACAACCAAACTCAGGAAACTTCTACAGTTGATGTTGAAGGAATTTTCATCGCTATTGGCCACAAACCGAATACAGATATTTTCGCAGGTCAGATTGATCTTGATGAAAACGGATATATCGTTACGGAAAAAGGTTCTTCCAGAACTAATCTTCCGGGGGTGTTTGCCGCAGGAGATGTTCAGGATCATATTTACAGACAGGCGATTACAGCTGCAGGAAGCGGTTGTATGGCTGCCATGGATGCAGAGAAATATTTAGCAGAATTACACTAAAATTCAGCTTGTTAAAATAATAGAAAGACTGTCTTGAAAAAGGCGGTCTTTTTTTAGAAGAGGATAAAATAGATTTAAGTTAATAATGTATGAGACTGTTTTATGTATCTAAATGACTTATAAGAAGCTGTTGGTAGTGGTTCTAATTATTACACGATGAATAACTTTTCAAAAGCAGATATAAAATATTATGAATCAGATGATCATGAAGATTGTACTATGATTTGATTTTACTATTTCTATTTCAAAGAAAGAATCAGGGCAGTAGTAAGGGGATACTGAAGTCTACAGGGTTTCAATATGGTAATATTTGGTTTGTGAAGATGATTTTCAAAGCATACTGTTCGTTTCTAAAAATAATACCTAAATTTAGCATCCAATCAAAAATAGAATATGGAAAGAAAGGTTATCAAAATCAAACACATCACAGGAACCTACATTATTGAAGTTCCCAATGGAGCACTGAATGAAATGAAAACGCAGCTGGACAAATGTCTGAACGATGAGCAGGGAGCAATTGTTGTAAAAGGAGAGGATGGAGACCAGTTTGTATATCCATCTGAGCTTTTAAAAAACAGCTTTATCTCAATCGTAGACAGGGAATAAGTTTGGTGTTCTGAAAAAAATCTCCCTGATTTTAAGTCTATTATTAAGTTTTGCTGAAATTTCTCCCACAAAAGTTTTGCAGGAAAGTAAAATCATTCTATATTTGCACCACTGAAAACGACGGTACAGCCGAAGTTCAGGGAGAGTTGGCAGAGTGGTCGATTGCGGCAGTCTTGAAAACTGTTGACTGTAACAGGTCCGGGGGTTCGAATCCCTCACTCTCCGCTGGTAGAGATACTAAAATAAGCTAAAACGCTGTAAACATCAATGTTTACAGCGTTTTTTGTTTTGCACTAGTATCAAAGAAAATCAAAAAAGGTCATATTTAAAGTGACCTATTTAGTGACCTATAGTGAAAATATCAAAATAGGTCACTGAAATCTCTGGAAAACCTGACCAATAGGCAGTCTAACGATTGAACATCTTGCAAAAAGTGGTAACAAAAAGTAAATTATTAAACAATTAAAGTTATCACACAATGAACAAAACATTCAACCTGTTATTCTTTATAAAAAAGAATAAAATCAGAACAAACGGAACCGCTCCTATCTACTTACGAATCACGGTAGACGGCAAGGCTGCAGAGATTGCAGCTAAAAGATATATTGACCCAAAGAAATGGGATAACAAATCGCAGAAAGCCATAGGTTATAGTCAAGAAGCCAAAACACTGAACTCTTACCTTAAAACTTTAGAACAGCAAGTTTACGATTTCCATTACTTGATGCTCAAAGAAGAAGACTTCGTAACCGCAGAAAGTTTAAAATCTAAACTGCTTGGAACTGATCTTTCGACAAGAATGCTCATTCCTATTTTTCAGGATCACAATGATAAAGTAGAAGCATTAATAGGTCAGGATTTTGCTCCAGGTACATTGGAACGATACAAAACTTCCTTGAAACACACACAGGAATTTCTAAATTGGAAATATAAAATTTCTGACATTGATATTACAAAGATTGATCACGCTTTCATTATGGATTATGATTTCTGGCTTCGTAGTGTCCGAAAATGCGCTAACAATACTGCTGTAAAATACATCAAGAACTTCAAAAAAATTATGCGTTTATGCATGGCGAACGGTTGGCTATCAAAAGATCCGTTTCTAGGTTACAAAGCAAAAATTAAAGAAGTGGAACGCCCCTATCTTACAAAGAAGGAAATTCAATCGGTTTATGATAAGGAATTTGCTTCAGACAGGTTGAATCAGGTACGTGATATTTTCCTTTTTAGTTGTTATACTGGTTTAGCTTATGTTGATGTAGTGAAATTATCTAGATCCCACATTAATATTGGAATAGATGGTGACAAATGGATATTTACAAATCGTCAGAAAACTGGTACTTCAACCAGAGTCCCACTACTGCCATTAGCTCAAGAGATTATTTTGAAATATGAAGACCATCCAGAATGTATAAATCTAAACGTACTTTTTCCTGTTCTAAGTAATCAGAAAATGAACTCTTACCTCAAAGAGATTGCTAATATCTGTGGGATTAACAAAGAATTGACATTTCATATTGCGAGACACACATTTGCCACTACAGTTACATTATCCAATGGCGTTCCGATTGAAAGTGTAAGTAAAATGCTTGGTCACAAGAATCTAAAAACCACCCAGCATTATGCGAAAATATTGGATAAGAAAGTAAGTGATGATATGTCGGTTTTGAGGCAAATACTTAAAAGTCGAGAGTAATAAAACGTACGGAATATCGGTAATCAAAGATGAATATTAATATACCACTCTAGTCATATGTAATAGCCACGACTTTATCTGACAGTTAGGGGTTAAAAATAATTGTCAGTTATCCAATATTATCCTTACTTCCAAAAGTAAGGATTTTTTGTTCCTCTGCAAGAGTTTCCAATAATTTCTCTTTTGCAATAGTTTTACTATCTAGAAACGTCTGCATCGGTGTTTTACCGTAACAATGTTTTCCTGTATGCGTTCTTTCATTGTTGTAATACGACAACCAGCTGTTCAGGTCTAATTGCAGTTCTTCAATACTTCTGTAAATTTTCTTTCTGAAAGCTATGGCATAAAACTCGTCCTGTATCGTCCTGTGAAAACGTTCACAAATACCATTGGTCTGAGGGCTTTTAGCCTTGGTCTTCGTATGATCGATATCTTCAATGGCCAAATAGAGCTGGTATTCATGCTGTTCTCTTATTCCACAGTATTCCGTTCCTCGGTCTGTTAAAATTCTGAGTAAACGAAGTTCCTGCTGCTCAAAGAAAGGGACTACCTGATCATTAAGCATGTCAGCAGCAATAAGAGCATTTTTACGGTCATATAGCTTTGCAAATACTACCTTTGAATATGTATCAATAAAAGTTTGTTGATAAATATGTCCAACTCCTTTGATATTGCCTACGTAATAAGTGTCTTGAGCTCCTAAATATCCAGGATGATGAGTTTCAATTTCTCCATGAGCTTTTTTCTCTTCCTTAGCCCTTTCTAGTGCTGAAAGTTGAGATTCAGTAAGGACTACACCATCTTGAGCAGATTTGGCTTCTAGGGCTTTCAATCTTAGTTTAAACGTATGTAGATCGTGTCTTAACCAAATACTTCTGACTCCACCTGGTGATACAATGAAACCTTTCTTTTTAAGTTCATTACTTACTCTAAGCTGCCCCAAAGCAGGGTTTTCAATAGCTATATCAACAACAGCTTTTTCAATGACTTCATCTACACGATTCTTTAATACTGGCTTTCTTCTGGAGATTTCCTGTAATGCTAATTCACCTCCTTGCTCATACAATTCTTTAAATCTATAAAAACTGTCTCGGGAATAGCCCATCACCTTACAGGCTTTGGATACGTTTCCTAAATGTTGTGCTAATTCAAGTACGCCTAACTTGTTTTTGATAATCTTTTGTTGTGTTGTCATAATACTTAATCTGTTTTAAAGTTATTTAATTTGATTATAACTGTCAGATTAAGTATTGACTAATTCAAGTCATAGAAGTTGGGATTTTAGTTGCGGTATAGTTCTTGTGAACATTTGCTAAAAAATTGTTGTAGGATATTTTTAATTTTTTAGTAAATTTATTTAATATTAATCTTAGAATTCAAGTTTATAAATTCTGCTACTTTCATCAAATTCTTTAATAATGTCCATTGCTTCAAGGCAATGGATTTTATGAGCTTTGAGAATGATCCAATATAGACTAGATAGCAACTTTCTTCATACCTGCAAATGGAACAGTAATCTCACTTAGATTCTCATTTTTCGCAAATCGTATTATAGTATCATTTCTGTTTGATCAGCTGTTTTTTTCATTTTAATATAATCTGTGTTCATAGATAATAGAGGTTCAAGATAACCTATAATACTATGATGTATTTAAATTTTAAATAAAGTTTATGGCTGACGATTTCTCTAAAGAACGGCAATACTATGTTATAATATTAATAGAAAAAAATATTTGTAAAGGCCTACTTTTAAGTTTAAGGCAATATGTTCTAGAGTCTTGAGACTTAACTTATGAAAACAGACATCTTCATATACTACTATCAATTAAGAATAATTTTAGTTTTTGAATATTTTTTTTCGCCTTTTGGAAAAATAAAAACAAAACTATTATAAGTACTATTGAAATAATGATATCCCGCTTTTAGCTCTTCTCCGTGTTCAGTTACTAAAGAAATGTTACCCTTTTCGTGAAAATTTCGTTTAAATTTAAAATCCTCAACAAATTTCCATTTAAATCCAAATTCACTTGGTAGTTTCAGATTACCAATCTCATTAAGAAAAGATGGTGAGTAAAATAAATTTCTTGTAGTTAGTACATTTGTAAAGCCATTAGCGTTTACTGGATGATTTAATACTAGTAAGCAACATTTATTTTTTGACTTGAGTACATAATTTCTAAATGCTGAATGAACGGATGATCCATATTTTTTGCGAAGAGCCATTACAGCACCCAAACCAAGACTATAATTATCGCAATCTTCTATAAACCTATCATGCTGAAATAATGTCACAGAAGCGAAATAATTTGCTTCTGCTTCAAATTGTTCTTCAAATTCCTCGCTAAGAGTTTCATTATTATCTAATGCAAGAATTATTTCATCTTGCCAAGATAAAACGCCATGCCCAATCTCATGTAGTTTAACAAAATTTTTCTTACCTAGATTTTTATCTAGATTGGTATCTATATATATAATCTTTTCTTCTCGATAGAAAAATCCTTGGACTTTCGATAGTGCATGAAGAAGAGCTTTTTTAGAAGGATCAAATAACTTTTCTTTGAAGGTATCAAAAAAAGAGTGATCAATATTTTCTAAATCAATTTTATTGTCAAGAGCAAAGTTTGAATAATTCAGAATTTTATCAACAGGAGTTGGGAAAACATCAAAAGATTTACTTTCTTTTAAAATATTGTATGAGATCTTATCAATTTCCTTACGAGTGTACTCATCAATCATAGGCCATTTTTTCGAGATTTGACAAATTCTAAGTATTTTAAAACATCATTTCTCTCTTCTTCTGATAAGCCTTCTGCTCGAAATGCAATGTTTTGTGCAAAGCTCAAGTTTGCTTCTTCTTTTTGAACTTCTTTTTTATCAATCATATTGGCGTTTGATAACAAGGTCTTTAAAGCAACTTTATAAATAGAAGATAACTTTGACAAAATATTTACTGACGGATTTTTGATTTTGTCATTCTCTAATTGACTAAGATAAGCATTTGAAATACCGGTTACTTCTTCTACTTGTCTTAAAGTCAATCCAATATTTTTTCTGGACTCTTTCAGAGTAGAACCTAATGTACTCATTTATCTATTTTTATGCAAATGTAGTGAATATATTGCTTGATAAACTTAGAAATATTCTAAATAAAATCTAAATATATAAAATAATTTGCTTGATATATTTAGATTTTTATTATCTTTGTAAAATAAATTAAAATTAGAAACATATTAATATCAAAATGATGGATAAAAACAAACATTTAGATTCAGTTATTTCGACACATCAGATAACTAAAGAAGAAACACTTTTTGACAAGTATGTTAAAAAGAAAAATGAGGTTAAAGAAGCCTTGGAAGAAAACTATGGAAGTAATATCTATTCTCCATTCAACTCAGGTTCTTATGCTAAGAATACCGCTATCAATACAAAATTTGATTTTGATTTGGTGTCCCCATTCAAACGTAATGCTTTTGGCTCGAACGGAACATTAAAAGAAATGTATGAAGATGTCTATGATTTTCTTTACGAAAAATATAAAGATGTTGCAGAGGTTAAAAAACAAAAAGTTTCAATTGGTTTGGAGTTTTACGCTGACAGCGATGGAGATGTAATTAAAATTGATGTTGTTCCTGGTCGTGAGTTGTCCCAAGACAAATATAAGGAAGATGAAAATTTGAACTTGTACGTGTATTACAAATACGGAAATATTGATGCAGGCAGTGAGCGAATTAAAACCAATGTCAAAGCTCAAATCAACAATATTAAAGACAGAGCTACGGCTGAAAAAGATTCGATAAGAAAAATTATACGTCTTTTGAAAGTTTGGAAAAATACCAAGTATAATTATCCTACTAAATCTTTCTTTTTGGAACTCATTACTATTAAAGCATTTGATTCTAAAAGTATTACCGGAAGTATTTGGGATAAACTCGAAACTGTCTTAGAATATATTAGGGACAATGTAACCAAAGAAAACTTTACATTAAAAGACCCAGGCAATAGTTCGAACGATTTAGCTGATACTTTGACTTCAACCGAAAAACAACAATTGTCGGATGATATGAAAAATATGCTTGATAGAATTGAGGATAATGATGAGAATCTGAAAACGTATTTTCCTGCAAATCCTAAGTTTAAAAAAGAAGATACCAACAATAATCAATACGGAAAGAACAGTGGTATGCCAATTCCTCCACCGAAACTAAATTTTGGATAATATTATAATGAGTCAAAGAGTAAATGAAATCAATACAGTAGTAGAAAGCATTCCCGATGTGAAAATTGTAAAGCCATTTGAGCAGAGCAGAATTGACATCGAGGGATGTATTACTGTTTTTGTTGAAGGATTAGAGCAACCATTAGAATTCAATGTTACTATTCATCCTCAATATCCGTTTAAAAGCCACGAAACAGAAACTATTAAGTTTTCTAATGATGATTTGATAGAGCATAAACACATTATGCAAAATGGAGCCATCTGTATTCATACAGCACATACTCCTGTTTTGTCCCAAAAACTAATTTATGATATTGAATCTGTAAAGGCTTGGATTAAGAAATATTACATCAACAAAGATTCGGATACTCATTATGAACATTTAATTGTACCACAAAAAGCATTTAATGAAAACCATTTTGCTTACTTCTTCAATGAAGTAGATTATACTTTCCATAAAAACCAGTTTGGCTTTGTTGACTATTCCATAATGAACAATGGAGTCTTTCACAAAGAGAATATTCAGAGCAGTATTTTTCAGTCTTTCTTAAATAAGGATAGAAAAAAAATAGTAGATGTCGATTGGAATTTTCAACTTAAAAACCTGCCTCAAAACACAGGATTATTTATCTTCTTAAAAGATGCACCAAGTAAAAATCAACGTTGGGTTTTTGATAATTGGAAAGATTTTGAAGCTACATTACCACAAGATTTTTTGAAATTTCTACACAATGTCGAAGAAAGACTTGTAAAAGAGGAAGGGAAATCGCTTCCTTTATTTGTAGGATATAATATTTCTGAAACAGAAATTCATTGGCAAGCAATTATATTGGAAATTGGTAATTTTCCTATTTATGGCGAAAAAATAAACAAACAATGGTTTACAAAGATTAAAGAAGATAAGTCCATCGTTTGGGCGATGACAAGAAATTGCTCTTACAAGTACTTTTTTGGCAGAGGAAAACTAAATGACCGAATAACAGAAAGTAAAATATTGATTATTGGCATCGGAGCTATAGGGAGCATAGTAGCTAAAGCATTGGTAAGGTGTGGCTGTCGAAAATTAGGTTTTATAGAATATGATGTAAAAGAACCAGAAAATGTTTGCAGGTCGGAATATTCTTTCTTTACAGGAATTACTAATAAGACTAATGATTTGATAAATGAATTGTGTTTGGTTTCTCCTTTCTTCGAACCTGTTGATGGTGGATACGATTATTCAGAAGCGTTTGATTTTTTAATTAAATCGCACCTTTCAGATACACGTCTTAAAGACGAAATGAAAAAACATCTTGAAGATTACGATATTATTATTGATTGCTCTACCGACAATGACTTGCTTTACGTGTTAAGTCAGTTAAATATAAATTCAACGCTTTTAAATCTTTCAATTTCAAACCACGCAAAACATTTGGTATGTGCTACGGAACATAATCGGTATGACTTTATAATCTCCCAATTTGGTGGAAATATTCTCAAATTTGACGTTGACGACTTACATAATCCTACTGGCTGTTGGAGCCCAACATTTAAAGCTTCTTACAATGATATAAACGTTCTTGTGCAGACAGCGATAAAGCAGATAAATTTGAAATTAGAGCAAGAAAAAACACTAAGAAATTTTGTTATTGAAACAGACGACATAGATGGTTTCAACATTAATATAAAAGAATTTTGATTTTAAAAATAGAACAAATAGGATTAAGTCTTGAGGTTGAGGACGAACTAATAAATAAACTTTTGGAAATAGGTAAAACCCACTATCCTAAAGAATTTGGTGGATTTTTGATTGGATATTACTCCAAAGACAATAAGCATTTGCATATTACAGATACAATACTTCCGAAGAAGTATCAAGCATCAAAATATTCTTTTGAACGAACTACAAAAGGGATAGAAAATGAACTTGCAGAATTTTACGCAGAGAATCCGAGAAAGATTTACATCGGGGAATGGCATACTCATCCAGATAATAGTCCCATACCAAGTGCAACAGATATTTCCGCAATAAATACAATTATAAACATCAAAAATACTTCCATCGCAAATCCAGTTTTATTGATAATAGGATATTCCAAGACAACGATAGATTTTGGATTTTACGTTTGGTTTGAAAAAAAATTATATAAATATGAGTAAAGTAGATTTAAAACAATTATTCAATGGGTTACAGCAACAGATGTCTGCCCAACTAAATACAAACAGAGAGTTTATTGACCATCCAGGTTCTAAAGGAGATGCTTTAGAAAATGCTTGGATAGATTGGTTGCGAAAATATTTGCCCAACAGATATTGTGTTGACAAAGCAATAGTAATAGACCACCAAGGCAATACGAGCCAACAAATGGATATTGTTATTTACGATAATTGGTTTACTCCGTTTATTTTTACTCAAAACGGATTTCATTATATTCCGGCAGAAGGAGTATATGCAGTTTTTGAAGTTAAACCTGATATACAAGGTAATGTGGGAGAAAGAACCTACATCGAATATGCGGGAGAAAAAATAGAAAGTGTAAGAGTACTAAAAAGAGAAGCTGCAAGCTTCATCAATGGTGGTACAAAATTCACTCCTCGCCCTTTAACAAAAATTGTTGGGGGGATTCTTTGTAGCACTAATGGTTTTACCCATAAGAATAATGATACCATTGAAAAGCACATCAAAGCATTAGATAATCTACAGAGTATTGATTTAGGTTGCATTGCTGATTATGGCAGCTTTTATATAGATTATAATCCAAATGCAGAAATTACAATAGTTGGTCAAGATGCATATTTAGAGTTTTATGCAAATCGAAAATTTAATAAAATGAAATTTAGCGATGCAAGTCATTCATTTGTTACTTTTTTTATGCAATTAACACGCTATTTACAGCAAGCTATAGGCACCATTCCTGCAATAAATTTGAATGCTTATTTGAAAAACATTGGTGAAGAAGTTGATGAACAGATATAGATACTAAATTTTAATATCTTGTACTCTATTGACTTAATTTATTAAGAGAATACCCCAAGGCTTGCCTCGGGGTAGTTTATTTTCGTCTAAAGAGAATACTTCGCAGATTCATTATAGGTCGAAAGAAAATAAATTTTGTAAAATGATGATTTTTTATCACAGAAACATAATTCCTTAATTGAATTAGTCAATACTTAATCTGACAGTTATAATCAAATTAAATAACTTTAAAACAGATTAAGTATTATGACAACACAACAAAAGATTATCAAAAACAAGTTAGGCGTACTTGAATTAGCACAACATTTAGGAAACGTATCCAAAGCCTGTAAGGTGATGGGCTATTCCCGAGACAGTTTTTATAGATTTAAAGAATTGTATGAGCAAGGAGGTGAATTAGCATTACAGGAAATCTCCAGAAGAAAGCCAGTATTAAAGAATCGTGTAGATGAAGTCATTGAAAAAGCTGTTGTTGATATAGCTATTGAAAACCCTGCTTTGGGGCAGCTTAGAGTAAGTAATGAACTTAAAAAGAAAGGTTTCATTGTATCACCAGGTGGAGTCAGAAGTATTTGGTTAAGACACGATCTACATACGTTTAAACTAAGATTGAAAGCCCTAGAAGCCAAATCTGCTCAAGATGGTGTAGTCCTTACTGAATCTCAACTTTCAGCACTAGAAAGGGCTAAGGAAGAGAAAAAAGCTCATGGAGAAATTGAAACTCATCATCCTGGATATTTAGGAGCTCAAGACACTTATTACGTAGGCAATATCAAAGGAGTTGGACATATTTATCAACAAACTTTTATTGATACATATTCAAAGGTAGTATTTGCAAAGCTATATGACCGTAAAAATGCTCTTATTGCTGCTGACATGCTTAATGATCAGGTAGTCCCTTTCTTTGAGCAGCAGGAACTTCGTTTACTCAGAATTTTAACAGACCGAGGAACGGAATACTGTGGAATAAGAGAACAGCATGAATACCAGCTCTATTTGGCCATTGAAGATATCGATCATACGAAGACCAAGGCTAAAAGCCCTCAGACCAATGGTATTTGTGAACGTTTTCACAGGACGATACAGGACGAGTTTTATGCCATAGCTTTCAGAAAGAAAATTTACAGAAGTATTGAAGAACTGCAATTAGACCTGAACAGCTGGTTGTCGTATTACAACAATGAAAGAACGCATACAGGAAAACATTGTTACGGTAAAACACCGATGCAGACGTTTCTAGATAGTAAAACTATTGCAAAAGAGAAATTATTGGAAACTCTTGCAGAGGAACAAAAAATCCTTACTTTTGGAAGTAAGGATAATATTGGATAACTGACAATTATTTTTAACCCCTAACTGTCAGATAAAGTCGTGGCTATTACACCTTAATCAAATTCCTGATAAACTTATTCCTTCAGCCCTCGTTAATCTTACTATTGTATTATATATAGTTATTGTTTCCCTCTAGGATCTCTCGAATTGAGAATAAATTAATTTTCTTAACTCTTTAAATAACTGTCGGTTTAAGAAATTATATAAAGTTTATTTTGAATGATAAACTCACTTTATTTTTCCAAGTATTTTATCTTTCATTTCTTTTCCATGTATCTCAATCTCTGTCAAAGTCCATTTTTGCTGGCGAAGCATGATTTTTTGTTTCAAACTTTCGTATGATTTTGTAGTTAGAAAGAATGTTCTTTTCCCTTCTGGGGGTAAATTCCAAAGTCGTGAATTTGTTTTATTACTTATTAAACATAAATTCCCAAAATTATCTACATCCCTTTGCTCTATTATATCAAGCCCTTCCAAAGGTCTTTGAGGATAATAATGCTCAACAGAGCTTCTGAAAGTAAATTTGAAATTTTCATCAGGTTGCTCTTCCCAAAGTAAAAAGTCGAGATAGTTGAACACAAAGTTTTCAACGGTTGTACCTTGGTCAAGTTTGTTTAAATCAATATCATTTTCAGTGTTTTGAGTTTCACCAGAATTCGAATATATTATTTCAAAATACTCCTTAGGGGAATTGGCTAAATAACGGTCATATAAAAACGATTTAGCTAGAGTTCTTAGATATGTTGTGTAGTTTTCAGTTGTTAATTCATTGTTTTCAAATGCAAATTTTAATGTTGCATTTAACCAATGCTTATAGACAAGAGTAGGTGTTGAAACATGAAACATAGCTAAAAGCATTAAAATTATCTTATTATTAGCGTCTTCATTTTGTTCTTCAACGCCAAAAGAATTCACATAACTTACTTTATTTCCATTATACCATTTTAATCTTTTTAAACTCCAATTATCTGTCCCATTTAAAAACTCTCTTTTGATAACATAATTATCAAATAAAAATTTACATTTAAGTAGATTAAAGACAAATGTTTTTACAAAAGTCGCTTTATTCGTTTCGTTTAGTAACGTATCATCAAATATATCTAAAAGACGTTTATCATCAAGCGGAATATCGGATTTCTGCTGAATTCTTAAAACGTGTAATAAAAAGTTTGGAAAATTGATTACAGAATTAAATCTATCAGGATTATCGCTGTCCTGTTCATTTTTATTTTGGAATGATTTTTTACCTTTTATAATATCAAAAGCTGATAGATTGTGATTGTCTGAATTATTTTCATTATCAACATTATTGAGTTTGGAAATTAAATCATCAAAAGATTGTACTTCAAATTTGTTCCAATCATTATTTCCAAAAATTTGATTTCTTTCAGCAACATTAAAACCATATTGAACATATTTTTCCATGTTAGAACACGCTTCCCAAACCTGACCAAATATTTTCGTTTCAGTTTTGTTTTGGGAAATAATTTCTAACAGCTTTGCTTTTAGCACTTCATGCTTTTCAAGTTGTTCACCTCTACTATTCATTATTTCAAAATAATGATTCAAGTCAGTGTCAGCAGGAACAGGGACACGGAGTATCAAAACCCTTTCAAATAAATAATCGCAAAATTGTTGAGTCTTTTCACTCGGGACAATTCTGGTTAAAATCTTAAGGCAATCTTCGTAGGCAAATTTTATTTCATAATTAAAATTTTGCTTAACAGAATTTTTTCCTTCGTAAACATTTTGCAATGTTTTAGTAGATGTTATTCGACTGTCAAACATCAAATTTAACTTAAACCAAGAAATATCACTTGAAATATTTAGTTTTTCCTGATTGTTTTTTAAAGTTGATAAAAGTATAGTCAATGTTGTTAATCGTTGTTGGCCGTCAATAGTTTCATAGATTAAACCTTTGCTTTCGTCTTTTCTTTCATAAACAACTAATGTCCCTATGTAGTAATCTTTATTGGGATTTTTTTCAGCATAATCTGCAATATCTTGAATGAGTTGTGTAATTTCTTTTTCCCCCCAAGCATAATTTCTTTGATAAATTGGAATACTATAATAGCTGTCTTGATTTAAAAGCTGTCTGATGCTTAAAGGTGTTAAATTAGTTGACATATTTTAATTTCTCAAAATGTTTAAAAATTATTTCTGTTTTGGTCGAATCGTTTTTCTCAATCGGTTTAACACTGTAGTTCATAATGTTTTTAGGTTCCAGTGATTCTCTAATTGCTTTGAAAAGATTATCTTCTAATGCGTGGTTATCAATTGAAGCAATTTGAACAGCCTGTAATTTCATTCTGACTGAATAAGCCCAAACAAAAATTTTATTAATTACTAATTCAATATCATTAATTCCAAATTTATCAATGTAATAAATTAAAGCACAGTCAAATAATGTGCGTACATAACCATCTCCAGTTCTATATCTTCCTTCATATGTTGTTAAAATTTCATTTATTGTTTTAAAATTTTGAAATTTTTCTGTGTCCAATTTATCGGTATTTGAAATGATATTATTGTAATAAATAATCATTTCAAAAAAACGTTTTCCATTAATTATAACTTGATCCAATTGAAAGGGAAAATCCGCTTTACTTAAATCAATATTTCTTTGGTAATTTTTATTGTATTCTTCAGTAAAAAAATGCCCAATGCGATATAATCGATTGTATGGAAAATCCGTTTTGTTTTCAAGGGAGATCCCTTTAAAAACATCAACCTCTTCTTTAGTGAAATACCTTGCAGAATATCCTTTTGACCAATTTCTAATTCTAAATAAATAGTTTTCAAATAAATCCGCAAGTTTTCTTGAATCCATTTCTTCCCAAGCTTTGACAACATTTAGCTTTTCGGTTGTAGAAATGTTCTGCATTTCTCTTAAATGAAATGCTTTTAACAAATCGTGTGGTTCTAAATCTTTTCCTCTTGAGTTTTGAGAATCAAAAAATTGAAATGCTTCCGAAATATCATCTAACTCGATTTGAACCAATTCACACTTTTCAAAAAAAAATCTGATTGAATAAATATCGAATTGCCTTATCCTTCTTGATATTTCTCTGTAATTATTTTGAATATTGAAAAGAGTTATGTCGTTTTGAAATTTAATACTTAGAATTTTTAATTTTTCAAAATCAATAGATTTTAGTTGTTTATCATTTTGAATTTCATTCTTAAATTTTTCATAAATAGCATAAGCTATCAAACTTAAGCTTATCGTCCGTTGCTGACCATCTACAATATTTGAAATGTTATTTTCCTTATGAATGACCAATGTTCCTAAACGATAGGAAGATTTCTTTTTATGAGTAATAATATCATCAATTAGTTGATTGACATTCTTTAAAGTCCATTTGTAAGGTCTTTGATATTCTGGAATATCTAAACTGTTATTTGTAATCAAGTCTTTAACAGTTATGATATGAGGTTGTAATTTTTTCAATTCAAATTTTTGTTTTGTGTAAATGCTGCATTTTCTGCTAGCAATTTCATAGGTTATTGTTGTTAATTTTTGTCAATTATTATATGCTTACATCAAGGAATATCCTTCATTTTGCCAAGATATTTTTGTAAAATCATTTTTTCTCACCAATATATTTATAACATTATCAAAACTCCTCAGCTATGGTTTTCTTGATATAAATTTCTGCTTTACCATTTCTATTGTCAATTAGTAGATGGGTAGATTTCTCAAATCCAATTTTAATTTTTTCAATATCTCTGAGTAGAAGTTCTTTATTTGAAATTAAAGCCTCGGACTTATTTAGTTCGCTAATTATTTTCTCACCATTTGCAATAATCTCATTTTTATTAAAAAAACTATTCTGCTTAAAAATTTCAATATTCATAACTATTTTTGACCTTAATTTTGAATTTATAAATTCAATATCATCAAAAATACTATCATCCATATTGAAGACAGAAATTGCTGTATATAATTCTTTAATTTTTCCAATTCTATTTGAGTCTGGTTCTCTATCGGATAGATTCATTTTAAGTTCAAGAAGTTTTGAAAGCTGGTATAAATGTTCTGCTTTCAAACAAATATCAACATAGAAAAAATACTTACAATCAATTAGTTTATTTGTTAGTTTATTAGTTTTTTCAATTGAATTTTCGCTTAATTTTTGAACGGAATTTAATCCTTTTTCTAATGCAGAATCTTTATATAAATTGTTAAACTTATCGTTTATAATCGATAATAACCTTCCAGTTTTTTGCTTAACAGAAAGTTTCATCCTTTCTAATGCATGAGTGTCTTCAATAGTTGTAACTATATCATAATTATCATCTTGGGTGGTTTCATCAAGAGATTTATCAAGAGATTTATTAATTGCTTGTTCAGCATTAAGTAAATATTCATAACGTATAGTGGATAAAGTGTACTTTAAACTATCGATTGCCATATAATCTTCTATTGTAAAGTAAGATCTTTTATTAAGTTCTGAAATTTTAAAGTTAATATATCGCAGTTTGGCTAATCTTTCATTATGTTGTAGTGAAATTAAATTATTTATGCTTTCGTTTATAGAATTTAATTGCTTGTTTAATCCATTAAAGTAATACTGTCCCGTAATCATTGACGCAAATTGGAAAGCTAAAATTGGCGTAAAAACGGCTATATTTGCATTAACAAAGCCCGCGTGGTTAGCAAATTTTGAACCATTTATAGTTATAGAACTTAATGTTCCGTTTCCATAAGTCATCAAACTATTTATACTTGCTGTAGCTGTGTAAAGCCCACTTGTAGAATACATAGTAGACGAAGCCATAGCTGATGTACCAGCAAATTGTGAAAACAAAAATTCAGCTTTCTTTGAAGAATTTAGAGATATCCAATTTTCGTCAATCTCAAAGTTATTGTTCAACTTAAAACTAATAACACCTGAAATATTACTTAATTGTATTTTTGAGATGGGTTCAAGTAATGTTGAGGAAGTTTCGTTGTTCTTCTCTAAACATTTTGAGATATTTTCTAGTTTGTAATTTGTTTCGTTGTGACTTGTTAATAACTTGACTATATCGGCTGAACTATTATCACCTTTAAAGTTGATTTCATTAATCATTTCATGGATTGAATCAATTCCTAATATTTTTTGTATCCAATTTCTCATTACATCTATTAAATTATTCTTATTATTTTCTCTCAAGAATTATTAAAACATCATACAACATTTTTTTGGTCTCAGTGTGATTCTTTATAAACTCAATTTCCTATAATTTTTTAAATAAAAATTAATCAAAAAAATCGTCATAATATAAAGCTCCTGTTACTCGATTTTAACTTTACTAATAAATATTTTTTTTTCGTCTATAATAAATTTGAAATGTTTTTCAGTATTTTCAGTTAATTGAGCTTTACCATAATGCAGTTGCCTGTGGTGATTGGCACAAACAGTCATTAAGTTTGTTACACTTAGAACGCCTGTTTTTATTGTTGAAACAGGTTCAACGTGATGGGTTTCTATATAAGTATCTCCATTTGCTTTTATAAATGAATTTGTAGGATTTCCTAATGCTTCACAAATTGAGCATTTATAATTGTTTAACTTTTTTACTTTGTTAGAAATTGCTCCCCGTTCAATATAATTTGAAATTCGTTGTTTAATTTCTGGTTGTTGACCTTTCATCTTTTTTTCGAGCTTTTCAATTTCTTTAAGTGTGTCAGCAGTTATAATTCCTACAATGCTAATGAAATCTTCCAAATCAAATTCTTCTTTTGCCAATTTCTCAAGAAGCGGAAATTTTTCAACAAAAAATTTTAGTTTCTTGTTTTTTGCATTCAATGATAGAGCAAGTTTAATTAGGTTATAAACATTGTCAGAATTAAGATAATTAAATCCTTGTTGAGATATTTTTTTTCCTTTTGGTAAAAGATTATTGCTTTGAACAATCTCATTATTAATTACGATAGGATTTTGGAAAAAGATTATATTTTCAGGAAATGCTTTGATATTTCCACTGTCATATTTTTTATAAAGTTTATTTTCTGGTGTTCTTTTAAACCACTCTCCAAAAAGTGGAAACCCATAAAAACCAATGATTGTTTTACGATTACTATTTTTATAATCACTGCTAGTAAAAAATACTACTTGCACATTTCTTGAATTTTTGATGTCGGGTGCTCTATTGAACATTGGTGTATAACCAATATAATAACCATCCTCTTCCGTTGGAAACTTGTCGTGTCCGAAATTTAAACTTTCGTGCATATGAGCATTGTCTTTTACATAATCATACTTGGATCTCTTTAAATCCTCAATGGATGGATCGTCTTCCCACTTATTACTATTCCACGAAATAGATGCAAGTATTCCGTAATTTATAATTGTCGTTTGATCAATATACATTTGATTAAATATTTTGAAAAATTAAGAGCCTTATAATTATTATACGTGACAGTTATTAACTTGATAAAGTTAATATAAAATACAAATTTTATCAGAAGAAAACTTATCAAAATAGCCAGCTATATTCTTAACATTCGTTGTGTTTCTAATTTAGTAATCTCCTGCAAAGTTATTGGGAATGTATTTATTATTTTTTCTAAATCAGTACGATTGATTAAGACAACATCATTTGATTTCGCAAGAATTTTAGCTGATGTACTGTACTCGTTGTTTGTAATAATAAGTAACTTAAACTGGTTTTTAAATTGAGTTTGATAATAATTTTTAGCTGTGTAAATTTCTTGTATTGCTTCATTTCCAACCAATGATTTTGTTTGTTTGACTTGTATAAGATAATTTTCTCCATTCTTCAAAACGACAACATCAACTCCTTTGTCGTTGGAATATGGCGTAAGATAAACTTCAAAACCTTGTTTGTTGTATAATGCTGCTATTGTCGCTTCAAATAAATTTGGATTCAAGCGGTCTATGTCTGTAATCGTTTGAACCTTTGGTTTACTTTCTGTTTTTGTTCCAAATATATTTCCAAACAATTCGTCTGGTGTCAGTTCGGCTTGTTCAGTCGGAAAAAGGGTATTGCTTGCCAAAGCTTTTTTGTTATTCAATAACGTGTCAAGAATTTCATCAAAGGATTTTATTCTATTGCCATGCTCATCTTTCATATCTTCTGGAAATATCGCCATAGGATAGTAAACAAACACTTCTTTTTGTTGTCCAATGCGGTAGGCTCTATCAGTGGCCTGCTCTTCTTTTGCCGGATTCCAATGTCGCGTGTAATGTATAATATGATTTGCTTTCGTAACATTCAATCCAACCCCTGCTGCAATAGGCGACATAATAATTATATTAAATCCATCTTCTGTTTGGAAACGGTCAATTGTTTGTTGTCTGCTTAACTTCGATTTTCCTTCAAGTTGTTTTGTAGTTGGTGTATCTCCGTTAATAATGCTGGCAAATATTCCAAAAATGTCATAAACTATTTTCTGCAACATTTTTTGTGTTTCTCTTCTGTCTGCAAACATAATTACCTTTTCAGCTTTTGATTGTATGTCAGCCAAAATCCCTATTGTAGTTTGTAGTTTGGATGAGCTTGCAATTAGTTCATCGCTGGTGAAATTCAAAATCTGACTTTCTAATAAAAATGGATGGTCCGAAATATCTCTTATCGCCCAAAGAGATTTTAGTTTTTGATTTCTTTTTTCTACTCCTTCTAATTCTGAATTATTTGCCATTTCAATTTCCTGTTTGTAGCGGTTTAACTGAATTGATGGCATTATTTTCTTAAACCTTGATTTTTCGTTGTCGTGTTTTGTTGGTAAATCTTTTGCGACATCACTTTTCAATCTTCTTTTGATAAAAACGCCAATATTGCTACGAAGCTGTTCGGTCAATAGTATAATGTCAGTGTTTTCATCACTCAATGGCTTTTGATATTCCTTTGCAAAGTCTTTGGCATTACCTAAAAGTCCGGGAACTGCAAAGTCCATTAAACACCAAATATCCACCAACGTATTTTCTACCGGTGTACCTGTCATCGCAATTTTGAAATCTGCTTTTAAGGCTTTGCTGGCGTTTGTTATTTGCGTTCCTGGTGTTTTTATTTTTTGTGCTTCATCAAGAGCAATTACTGCAAAGTCAACCAATCCCAAACTAATTTGATATGACCTTAATGTTTCATAATTGGTTAAAATTATTTGTTTGAATTGTAATCGTTTTGCGTCTTGCTGATTTTTTGCTGGATTGTTTTCCTTTGTCAAAGAAACTGAACCATACAATCTGCATAGTGATAGATTTTGTGAGCTGAAAAATTTCTGATATTCATTTTCCCAGTTTTCAAGCAAACTTACTGGTGCTACAATCAAATAAGGTTTGTTATCATTGCAATATTGGCAATGCCATTCAAGAAAATACAATAATTGCAAAGTTTTACCCAATCCCATATCATCGGCCAATAACCCACCCGCAAAGTTTTCTTTGAACAAGGATTGTAACCAAGAAATCCCTTCCTTCTGATGTTCTTTTAAAGTAATTCCGTTTTCTAAATTCGAAATGCTATAAAATTTGTGTTTTAAGTTTTCTGGTAATTCATTTCCATTAGAAAATTCAGTCAATTCTGCATTTTCTTTAATTATAAGTACTTCGTGGTCTGTTTTCTTTTCTTGCTTTACAGGTTTATTTGGATTTTCAAACTGCTTCTTAGCGGTTTTAATAAACTTTTCAGCGTCTTCAATTGGTATTTCAGCGTCTTCCCATTGAACTGTTTGCTTATTTTTCTTAACTGCATTTTCTTTTTGTTCTATGAAATCAGAGAGCTTTTCTTGCGACTTAAAATAAATTCTTTTTTCTCCAAGTACCTTGTCTTTAATAATAATTCCGGGAATCCATTGTGATTTGTACGGGCTTGCGAAAGGGTAGAACTTTGGACTGTAAATGCCAATTTCTTTTACTCTGTCACTGTAAAAAACAGTAAAATCTACTTCCTCATCATTAAAGAACAATTCGGGGTGTTCAATAATTTCTTGAATGTCGTTACGGTCTGAAATTTTTCTTTTCGCTTTTACTTTCTGTAATTCTGTTTTTTGATTTTCAGAAATTACTACTCTCGTTGTTTCTCCATTATCTCCTAATACTGGATATACATTATGAACCATCGGAAATTTATCAAACATATTGGTAAATCCAATTGTGTTTTTAATTTCTATCGAAGGCAAAATTTCAAGAAATCCATTATTGAAATCAATATCTAGTTTTATTTTTTCTGGAATAAATAATTCTTGATTATTTAAAAAATGCTCCAATGTTAAACTGCTATCTTTTGAAAATGATTTAATCTCTGAGAGCTTTTTAAGGTTTGTCATATTTCCTTTATCAGAATCTGCTGATTGATTGAACTCGTCAATTGCTTTGCAGATTTGATATTGGTTTTCAGATAGTAAATATTCGTTTTCTTCAACTTTTATTACTGCTCCGTTTCGGGTCGTTTTTAGTCTTGTTCCATTGGGTGCAAAATCATAAAATCCATATTTGAATTTAAAAGAATTGTGAGTTAAGGTTCCGTCTGATTCTACAAAAATCTCATACGGATAGATTTTTGGCAAATCCAATATTTGCTTATCTAGTTCGCTTAGCCTAACAATATCTATAGTTTCAATGTCACAAGAATTTTCTGTATAATCAGCTAAACCATTATCGTGTAATTCCGTAAGAATTGCAAGTTGTGATAAAAATTCTGCTTGTAATTTTTCCCATTCTGAAACATAAACTTTGCTTCCCGATTCGTTTAGGAAATAAAATGAGAATCTACTATTGTCATTTAAATATTTTAAAATCATTTGAATACTTTTTCATTTAACCAATGATTAAACTTATGTTGCCAATTTTCATTGTGAAATAAACGTCCTTCTTCGTTTGTGTAATAGTAATTTGAATCGCTTTGTATAGCTAATGGTAACGAGCTATTTCTTAAATCATCAACGCTGTTTAATTTATAGTTGAGATTTGGTTTATTAAGGCTGTTGATTTTATATGCGCAACAGGCGTAACCTTCATTGCTAAATTCAATCAGCATATAATCGCCAATGTATAAAATAAAAGCAGAAACATCTCTTCTACTTGAAACTGTTTCAAATCTGGCATCTATATATTCGGTTATTTTTTCATCTCGTTTTAAAATACTTTTAGTATGAACAGGTCCATAAACTTTGAAAGATGATATTTTTGAAGCAAAACGAAGCCAAAATTTCTTTCGTCTTTCATCATTAATGCAAACATTGAAAAACACATTGATAAATTGTTGCGTAATCCACTCGTTCAAAATATTTCGTCCTTGAATTATTTCTCGCTTTTCAATTTCTGTTGCATTCTCAAAAGCTGTCCAATTTGAAATATTACTTGGGTCACCAATTTGAGTGAAGGCGACTTTTTTTATTTTATCTTGTACCATTGCAAATTCAGGTTGGTTTGCTTGGATGATAATTTTACTGATTAACCTTTTATTGGTAACTGAGCTGTTGTGTTTTTGCAATACATCATTCAGGTTTTCAACCTCATCTGCAATTTTGGCTTTGTTTCTTTCGTAATAAGTTACAATAACCTTTGAGAAATAAGGATAATCAAACCAAGATTCAGGAACGCCTAATATTTTTGTAGCTTCTTGAATTGGTCTGTTAAGTTTGGCGATTGTATCTCCTAAAATCAAATCTCCATTTTTTGAGTTGAAAAATCTTTTGTTATTTTTGAATGAAGCTATTGAACTTCGATTGCCTGAATAATTGTCTAATTTTTGATTGATAAAATGCTCTACTTGCTCTAATGATTTCGGATATATTGTTTCCCAATTTTTCAAAAAGCAATCTATCAAACCAACTAAAAATGAATCACGCCAGTTTGATTCTAATAAAGTCAAAGCATATTTCAACTCATTTTCATTGCTGAAAATGGAAGTTAAACTTTGTTCTGAATAATTCAAGGAATAGGTAAGCGTTCTTAATTCTCTCCGTTCAAAACTTGTATCTTTACTAATGATAAAATTTTTAAATTTTCTAAAAACTTGTGGAATGAGATTATTTGGTGGTTCAGGAAAAGGATTTGCTCCGACTTCTTCTGTTATTTTTTGAAGCTTATCAATTCGATGGTCGTTCAACGACGCAAGAGTAATCGGAATAATCTTTTTTGCCGACTGCTGAAATGTAGTTGGTGAAAAATGAAATTGTAATATGTCTTGGGTTGTTGGCATATTAATTTCTTCTTCCGTTTAGTTTGCTAAGTTGTTCGGTTAGTTCTTCCAAAATATCTTCTTGTTTTGATGAGGCTCCCGCAAGTGATTCTGCGGTTTTAGTTAAAGCATCGGTATATTTGCCTAAATAGGTTTCAAGGCTTCCGCTTACGGTTGCTTGATAGTCTTTTAAACCTGTTGTGATTTTTGCAAAAATGTCTTGCAATCCTTTTTCAATAATCTCAAACTTCTGTGCGTAATCGGCAGAAACAGTTTTTGCTGTTTCTAAAGATTTTTGAATTTCAGTGATTGTATTTGAATTGTTTTGTAAGAATTGATTAGAATGTTTTGAAAATTCATTTTGCGATTCTCCAAATCTGCTTGATGAGGTATTGATTTCCTGCGACACGTTTCTAAATACGGAAATAACTTTATCCAACTCTGTTTGAGCTTGATTAAGTTTTGAAATACTTCCGTTTACTTCAGTGGACAGTCCGTTCATTTTTTCAATACTTGTATTGAAAGCACTTAAAAGGTTTTCTGAAACTTGAAGATTTTTAGATTGTTCGGTTAATAGTGTTTGTTGTCCTGATTGTAAATCTCCAACTTTGCTTCGCAGAATTTCGCTCATATCCTCAACTTGCTTTCTCATTTGATTTGTAGATTCTTCCGATTGAGAAAGTGTTTGTTTTGAAATTTGCTGTACCACCTCTTGCAGTCCTCTGAAATTTTCATTGAGGTTATCCGTCATATTTTGCAACTTGGTAGGGAAATCAGTCAATGAACCGCCTGCTTGTCCAAGCAATACTGCTAGACGTTCCATTTCGTTCTTAGTATCTCCACTCATTGAAATTTTAAATTCTTCAATCATTTTACCCATCGATTCCTGCAATTCTTTTACAATATTTTGCGTCATATCTGTTGCAGGATCCTTGAGCTTGTTACCTAAACTTTCAATTTCTGCTTTTACCAATTTCAATTCGGCAACAACACCTTCTGTCGGATTATTCAAAATTTGCTCGAATCCTGCTGAAATAGTCAATGCCAAATCGGAGGAGAATGTTTGTAATGCGTTTGATTGTTTAGCAGATTCTTTATAAATATCCCGAAAAATGTTCCCCGGTTTAATCGTATTACCATTATCGTCAGTAGAAGAAAACTCGTTTCTTAGTTCTGTTATTAATTCGATTAGTTTATTAATGGCGTTTGTTTCATCACTTAAAACTCCTTTTTCATTTTTGTTTTTAATAAATGAAATTCGTTTCGAGAAAATTATTGAAAGTGCAATTCCAAAAATAGATGCAAAAAAAGCTGTTTTTAAACCCTTTAATAATGTTGGGATACTTTGTTCAATATCTTCGGGATTAAAAAACCATAGTCCGTAAGCAATACCACCAAATGTTCCTAAAATTCCAATGGTGGTAAACATTGAAGGGATTAAATCCAAATCGTTTTGGTTTACTTTTTTGTAATCATTTTTTGATATATTTAGAACATATATTCCATAAATTAAATATGAAATCAAGCCTAGTGCGATAATTATTTCAACTATGTTCATTTTTCATCAATATTTTTAAGTGCCTCGTTTATAATGGCTTCACTGGTTGTTACAATTCTAAATTCAACCCTTCTCGATTTGTCATTATCAATCGGTTGTTTAGTGTCGAAGGAGATTTTATAGTTTTTATCAACGGCACGACCATAAGAGAGTCCATTAGCTGTAAGCCAATATTGTAATCTTTCTTTTTCTGTTGGTTGTAAGTTGATGAAACATTTTTGGGTACGCAGAAAAGCAAGTACATTTCTTCCTCTGTCTTGGGAAAGTTTCATATTGTCAATATAAGGGTCGCCTGAAAGTCCGATTGGTTTTGTATCAGTATGTCCTTCAATTCTGATTTCAGCAATCTTATCTTTATATTTTTCTTGCAATACAACAGAAAGATATTTTGGAAGAAAATCCGTAAGAATAGTTTGAAAATGAGAAGTAATGTCGGAGCTTCCTGTTCCGAAAAGCACTTGCGGGTTTGTAAATTTTATCGATAAATCATTGTCAAGCTTTAAATCCCATTTGGCAAAATCATTTTTAAAAGCTTCATTTAATTCATTGTATAAAGCAACTTTTGATTCTTCGTAGTCTTTAAAGATTTTGTTTTGTTCTTTCTGACGCTTTTCTACCAAAGCCATGTAAGAAATAGACATAAATAAAAAAATGACCATTAAAACCGTCATTAAATCCGCTAGGGGAATCCAGTGGCTTTCTTTCTTTGTTCCTGACATTTAATTTCTATATTCTAATTTGGATTCTTGATTATTAGTTAGTTTTGTGTGAAATGTATTAAATCACAAATGTAGCAATACATTTTACATTTATATTATGGTTTTCCGTAATCTATTCAATTAAGTATGCTTAAACTGCAGCTGGTAAGTGCAATGGACGCCAAAAGCACTCTATCATACAACTACAGTTGAATTTATTTGCACCGCAACTCTCCATTTTACTAAACTAATATTATCAGTTGGCATTTTTAATATGCGATTCACAGTCTTATTAATGACAAAATACTCATTATTAAAATTAGTCCTCCAAGTATCCAAACGGAAATTTTTAATGTCTTGTTTTCCTCCTTAATTGCGTGGCTTAACTCTTTTATATTTTTCGAAAACTCAATTTCAAAAATCTGTCTGATTTGGTTTCTCTCGTTCTCAATTAAGTTTTTAATTTCCGATTTATTTTCGTCAAGCTTTATTTTAATTGTACTTTCTAAATCTTTGTAAAACTCTTTATTTTCTTTTCGGATTTGCTCGGTTTTTTCTTCAACAAGTTTTGAAAGCTCAGTTTTGCTTTGCTTGTTAGAGTTTTCAAGTTCAACCAAACTTTGAGCAACTTTTTCTTGCTGTGCTTTTTGAAGTTCATTTATTTTGTCAAGCGTTTTACTGTTTTCATCAAATTGCTTGCTTATTTCGTTATATGTATCAATTAAATGCTCTAACTTTTTGTAAGCACCCGAAACTTCTTTAAGTTGTCCAACTTCTTGGTTGAACTCTTCAAGTGTTTCATTAAATTTCTGCAAGTTGCTCATATAATTTCCTATTAAGTTTTTTTAGTTCTTGTAATTTCTGTGCATATATATCATTGAGTAAATATGCTAATCCATAATATTCAGCTAATTCTTCCAATAAATTAGGATAAGGTTTTGTGATAGAAAGGCATAATTCTAATTGTTGTTCTTCCGACAAATGTTTTCCTAAAATTTTTAGACGGTTCAGAAAGTCGCTTTGTTCTTCTTCCGTAAAAGTTTGTTTGATACTTGATAATGCACTTTCAAATAAATCTTTGCCTCTGCTATTTTCATAGTCATTTAAAGCCAAATGAACAAAACCCGACAGAAAGTTTATACCCTCATTTTTTCCTCTACTACTCTCATAAAAACGACTTATGCCATCTTTCATCTTTCGATATTCTTCGATTTTTGCTAGTGGGTCAACAATTTCAGGAATGTGTACTTTCTTATATATTCTATTGCCATTATCATCAAAGCTTTTTGTGGCTTCATTTAAGTAGAATGCGTCAAACCATTGCAAGTAGTCATTGGGGTTCTCTGTAATATGTTGAAGAATGAATGTTGTGTCTGTGAATTTGAAATAACTATCAATTCTTCTTTTGAAACTTTCACTATCTTTAAATTCAGTACACCATTCTGCTAGTGTTCGTAATGATTCCTTTCTACTAAATGCAATATTTTGAAAAGTCCAATTCAGCAAATACCAAACAGATTTTTCTAAAATTGAATTTTGAGGAATTTTCTCTAAATCCATTTTTACATCTGTGTTCGGTTCATACTTTGTGATGTAATCCGAAACACTTTTTATAATATGGTTTTCATCAACAGTTTTGAACTGAACTTCAAAATGGTCAATGAAATTTGTTGTCCAATCGGAAACAATTCCTAAAAGACTTAAACGATAAATTGCTTTTTGTAAAGTGTCGCTATTGATTTGCAATTTTGAATAAGCGTCATTCCAAAATATCCGAAGTTTTGAGTTTTCTCGGAAATAGTTTGTGATTACACCCAAAATTATTTCCAAGTCTTTTTCAATATCGTTTTGTCCTTGCGTAAAAAGAAAAACTTGTTTGAAAATATCTCTTCCGTTCCATTTTACTTCATCACTTATTTCTTTCATTTCAGCAAAAGTTGTTTCTTTTTTAAATAACCTTTGCACTCGTTCTTCATCGTGAGTTTCGGGCGAATAAAGCACAAAACATTTTCCTATTTTATTTTTGTTTTCCTTTTTTCGTTTGTCCCAACGTCCGGCTCTTCCAGCTTCTTGATACAAAGCTTCAACCGAACTTGGTAAACCGTAATGGAAAGTGTAATGAATATTTTGTTTGTCAATTCCCATTCCGAAAGCTTTGGTAGCGACTAAGAGCTGATATTTATTTTCTTTAAAATCCTTTTGAATTTTTTGCTTGTATTTATTGAATTCATCTCTTGCCATTACCGGCTCTGTCCCAATTTTTCTTCCTGTATTTTCGTCTATAATATCACGTTTTGGAATGTCTCCCGAAAACCAACCTACTTTGTTTTGATAAACAGTATTTAATGTGTTTGAAACCTGATAACAACCATAAGCACCATTTACGTTTGGTGTAAATACCAAGCCTGCTTTTTCTGTTGTTTCAATAAAACTTTCCGTGTCTTTTAAATCTTCAAGAATTTCTCTGATTTTTTGACTTTTATTTCCGTTGTCGTTGATAACTTCAAATTGCAATTCCTTTCGGCTATAATCTAAAAGTGATTTGATATTTTCATCTTCCAAACGTTGCTTCTGTCTTGAAAACTCAATTTTAATATCTTTTAAAACGTTTACGGAAGCGGTTGCAGTTAAACCAATAAATTTGATTTTACCTTCTCCATTTTCGTCTTTCGGGCTTAACTTGTCTATGGTTTTGGCTAAATTCAAATACGAAGTTCTGAAATCGTGTCCCCATTCTGAAAGGCAATGAACTTCATCTACAACTGCGTAAGCGATTGAAAAATTAGCAACAATCACACTTATCTTTTCTCTGAATGTTGGAATTTGAAATTTCTCGGGCGAAATCCAAACAAACAAATATCGTCCTTGCTCGAAGTTTCTTTCAATTTCTCGTCTTTCGTCTGCTTCCAAATTACTGTTGATGTAATTTACATTTGTAATCAACATTTTTTGCAAGTTGTCATTTTGGTCATCCATCAAAGATTTGATGGGACAAACCACAAAATTGATACTTGGCTGAAGTAAACAAGGAAGTTGATAACACAAAGATTTTCCGCCACCTGTCGGTAAAAGTCCGATTGTATCTTTTCTGTTCAATACATTGGAAACAATTGGAAATTGCCCTTCTCTAAAATTTGATTTGTCGAAAATGTTGTCAAGAAAAAACTCTAAAGTCGTTTTGTCTTCGTTCGTAATGTTGTAATTAATTGGTTCAGTTGTGCTAACTCTGAAATAGTTTTTATCTTTTACGATGTCAAAATAATCTGTGCGGACAAAAATCACATCTTCGCTGATTTTGTTTTCATCTGTGTAGCGTTTTAATAGCGAAAAGTCAATGTTTATAGCTTTTGTCGTTGGCTGAAATTTCGTTTTGTCGTTAGTTATTGCAATGTTGAAATTTGGCTTTTTGAGTTCTTGTTTATTTTTGAGTTGCCAAAGGTTATCAATCCAAATAAGTAAATCTTTTATTGCTAGCTCCACAAAATTGGGTAAATATTCATGAGCTAAAATGTTGAAATTCCAATCTTGGTCAAGTGTCAAATACTTGTGGGTAAGCAACTCAATGAGCAAGACTTGAAAACGGATTATTGCCGTAGGCAATAATTTCGTTTTAATTTCTTCTTCGCTCATCCGATTTTCTTCTATTTTCACACAAGCATTTTTGTAGTAGAATAGAAGTTTCTCAAATCTTTCAAGATGATTTAAGATCGTTTCAACTTTTGAAACATAAGAACCATTTTCTAATTCTCTCGTGTCAATTCGTATTGTTGTAATTCCTTTGTTGGATAAAAAGCTATCTCTTGTGCTGTCAGAAACTCTGGTAACTTCAGCAAGTTTGTGTTGTTGTCCATCAATTTCAATCACAAGTTTGGCTTGTGGTAAATAAAAATCAACTTGCTGATTGATGAAGTTTTTATCTTCTTCGCCAATAATTTCGTTGATTTGAATTTCGGGAATGAGCAACGATTGAATAAAAGAATATTCTCCAAATTCATTTAGAATAATTCTTTCAAAAAAATCTTTTGCTGGGTAATAGTTATTGTCTTTGTCGCCTTTTATTGTGTCGTTCCAAATTGGTGTTTGGTTTGTCACAAACAAAAAACGTTCTTCAAAGTTCTCACGTTTATGGATTTTGCCTAATTCGGATTGTAGATATTTTGAAAGAGTTGTCGGAAAACCACGTTGCAAAATGTTTTTTACAACATACAAAATTGGCAACAAGTCAAAGTTTGTCTGATTTGTTACGAGGTTCTGAATTACAAAATTCGGATTAGTATATGTGTAGTTTGCCGTGTATTTCTTCATAAAATATTATCTTATCAATGCTACTATAAGAGATATGTCATAACTTATAAAGGTTATAATTACGGTTAAATTTTATTTTAATCTATAACATAAAAACAGATTCTTTTAATATTGCATACTTAACATAAACAAAAACCCCAACTGTCGTCAAGATTTTCCGTCTATTTTAAAATTGAATAATTCTTGAGCATGAACTTCTAACCCTTTAGATAGTTCTTGTATTGTTGAAATTCTTAAATCAACTTCTCCTTTCTCGATTTTACTGATGTTACTATGATCTACATCGCATTTTTGAGCTAACTCACGATAACTTAAACCTAATTTTTTTCTAAATTTTTCAACTCTTTTACCAAAAGCTATTCGAAATTCAATTTTCTCCATCAAATTTACATTATTAAAGCAATTTGGAAAGATTTCAATAAAAATATGTAGTTGAATTAACCTACAATTTGAAAATTGTATTATATTTGTAAAATAAGTTACTGTAATGTAACTTTGCGATACTTCAAAGAATAATAGAAGCTATTGCTTAGAAACTCGCTCCGAAAACTGGCACTTTTTAGTACACGAGATGATAAGCAGAAAGCTCACGACCTAGGCGTGGGCTCTCTTTATCTGTGTACAAGGTATGCCAGTACCCCAGAGCGGATATTGTAGAGTCCATGCCGTTTTATTTTCCAATGCAGTCCTCATTTTCTACACTCTCTAAGCGTCTTCAAAAACATAGTATCAGATTATACGATACAATGAGGTGTACAACTCATTGCGGCTTTACAGCTTTCTCAGGACATAAATTTTCATTCATATTAATTTTTTTATGATTGTTTGGGCAGGAGGTTTACCTCCACAAAGGGAACCTCCTCTCAAGCATATCATTTCAAACAACAATTAAAAAGTATTATAAGACAAAGATAATTTACAGTAACCTTTAGAAAAAGAAAAGCCCTTTCCGCAACAGTTTGGCGACCAAACGGAAAGAGCATAAGAGTAATTAATAATCATTAAAAACCTATTCAAAAATATGAAAAATATTTTTTGCAGGGGATCTATGTCCCTTGCTTTTACCCTTGTGGCAGCGACCACATCCTTTGCCCAAAATAAATCTCTTAAAATTGGAGATTCTCTTCCCGAGAGCTTTTGGACAACACCATTGAAGGTTGTCAACCATTCTCAGAAAACGATTACTCTTTCCGAGGAAAAGAACAAATTAGTCCTCATCGATTTCTGGAGTACGTGGTGCAGTGCCTGCCTTATGAGTCTCCCTAGAATTGAAGCCTTACAGCAAAAATTTGGAAACAAATTAAAAATACTTCCTGTTAGCAGTCAGGATAAGACAGCTTTGGATAAATTCTTCGCTTCATCCAATGGAAAGAAGTATAAGAGTATGATGTCCACTTATGAGGATAAAGCACTTCATAGTCTTTTCCCGCACGTAGGCGTTCCATTCATCATATGGGTAAAGGACGGAAAACTATTCAATTCCACAGACGCAGGACAGCTTACTGAACAGACCATCAATGAAGTACTAAACGGAGAAAAATCATCCCTGCAGACCATTATCCAAATGGACAGGGCAAGACCATTGATGCTATCTGAAGATTACGACCGTCAGAGAAATGTTCAACTCCTCAATTATTCATTTTTTGCCAAAGGACAAATCCCTGATATTGGTGCAGGGGGAACGTATCGCAAGACAGCTTTAGGGAAAATTCACGGCAGACAGTTCACCAACCAGCCATTATGGGATATATATTATCCTATAGGATACGAGCTTATCAAACAGCAGGATAAAATATCTTTCACGGAAAAAAGGATAATTATAGATGTCAAGGAACCAAAACAATTAATGCCGATAGAAAAAGCAGACGGCTCAAATGATGGAGCAGACCTCTATAACTACGAATTTATTATCCCCGAACAGAAATCTGACTCTCTGTACAATTATATGCTGGAAGACCTCAATCGTTATTCAGGTTATAGCGTAACCTTTGAGAAAAGACCTGTACAATGTCTCGTTCTTGTAAGAACAAGTACCAAAGATAAACTGGAAACCAAAGGAGGTGAAAAGCGCTCCACCTTTCCACAAACCCCATCCATCCTTAAAAATGTACCGCTTAAAAATATGGTCAATATGCTGAATGGTGAGATTCCTATCAAGGAATTGTTTATCGATGAGACAGGATACACAGGCAATGTAGATTTGGAAGTTTCGGGAGTCAAAGATATTGCCACCTTAAAAAAAGAGCTTCAGAAATACGACCTTGACCTCATCCCTCAAGAACGTCAGGTTTTGATGATGGTCATTAGAGACCAACGGAATTAAACATTCCACCGCTTGAATAATCATTGAATTTACATTAATGCAAAACTATATCAGACTATGAAGAAATTATTAGTGCTTCCCGTCCTATGCTACTGTGTGCCTATAATGGCACAACAGATGTTTACAGGAAGTGTTATTGACGAAACAACCCGCTTGCCTGTATCAGGCGCAACCATCGCCATTCAAAACTCAAAAATGGTTACGACTACGGACAGATATGGAAACTTCAGTCTCACAACCAATGATAAGAAAATCAATCTTGTGATACTTGGGAGAGGCTATGAAGAACAGATCATTGTTTTGGAGCTTCCTTTGAAAGAACCTTTAAAAATCAATCTTTCCGAAAAGGTAGCCCAAATTGATGAGGTAGTTCTTACGACAGGTTATCAGAAAATCCCTAAAGAACGTTCCACAGGTTCTTTCTCATCAGTTAGTAATTCAGCCCTGAATACACAGGTGTCTACCAATATCCTTGACCGTTTGGCAGCTACAGCCAATGGAATTGTCATCAACAAAGGAACATCACAAGGAGGCTCACAAATTATGGTCAGAGGATTAAGCACCATACAAGGACCTAAATCGCCATTGATTGTGGTTGATAACTTTCCTTACGATGGAGACATCAGCAATATCGACCCTAACATTGTTGAGAGTATTACTGTTCTTAAAGATGCCGCCGCTTCGAGCATCTGGGGAGCAAGAGCCGCCAACGGTGTAATTGTCATCACGACCAAAACGGCAAAATACAACCAGCCTGTGACGGTCAATTTCAATACTTATCTAATGACAAGTCCAAAGCCTGATTTCAATTATCTGAAAACGATGTCCAGTACAGACTTCATCGATGTTGAGCAGGAACTGTTCAAAAAGAATTTTTACAACACCGATATCAATTCTACAAGCCATCCTGTATTATCTCCTGTGGTTGACCTTTTGAATAAAGAAAAGAAAGGACTGCTTTCATCCGAATATGTACGAAACGAAATAGAACGCCTGAAGACGATTGATTCACGTGACCAGTACAAAAAGTATATGTACCAGCCTTTGGAAAACAGACAGTATTCACTGAGTATGGCAGGCGGAGCTCCTCAATTTTCGTGGACTTCATCTTTGGGGTATGATGACAATACGGGAAACCTCGGAGAAAAATACGAGCGTGTGAATCTTCGTTTCCAGAATACTTGGCAACCGTTGAAGAACCTGACTTTGAATACAGGAATCTTCTTTACCCATTCGGCAACCCAAAGCGGTCGCAGTGCTTTTGGAAGCATTATTATGAAAACCAATTCGGTTCCCTATATGGAAATGGCAGATGCATTCGGAAATCCGTTAGCGGTTTCAAAATCGTATGAGCAGGCTTACAAGTCAGCATTAGGCAACGGAAAATTACTGGACTGGAATTATTATCCGCTAACCGATTGGGAGCATAATACAGCCAAAAGCAAAAGTTCGGAGATCATTCTTAATGCAGGATTGAACTATAAGATACTAAAAGGATTGGATGTTGATATAAAATATCAGTATCAGAGAACTACAGGACTCTCCAATACAATGTATGATGAGGGAAGCTACTTTGTGAGGGATTATGTGAACAGATTCACGATCATCAATTCCGATGGCAGTCTGACCTACAATGTACCCAAAGGAGCGATAGTGGATAAGACCAACTCGCAATTATTAATTAACAATTTCAGAGGTCAGTTGAATTTCAACAGAAGCTTTGGTAGGCATCAGGTTTCAGCTATTTTGGGAAGCGAAGTAAGAGATTCCAATTCTCAGTCAAGTAATAACCGCTATTATGGTTATGACCCCAACAATCTTTCTTTTGGAATGGTAGACCTAAGCAAGAGATTCCCAATCATTGCAGGAGGTACAGCATTTATTGATAATCTGAATTCTTTGAGAGAGTCCACCAATCGTTTTGTATCGGTCTATGCCAATGCAGCTTACACCTATGATAACCGATATACCATTTCCGGAAGCGCCAGACGTGATGCCAGCAACTTGTTCGGACTGAAAACCAATGACCAATGGAATCCTTTCTGGTCGGCAGGTCTCTCTTGGAATGTAGGAAATGAAAAGTTCTATTCTGTAAGCTGGCTTCCGAATCTGAAACTGAGAGGTTCTTATGGGTTTAACGGAAATATCAATCCTGCAATGGTTGCCGTGACAACAATGGCATTACTCGGTGTTTCGACCTACACGCAGGAGCAGATGGCGAGATTTGACAATTACTACAATCCCCAGCTTCGTTGGGAGACGGTCAGAATGGTGAATGCAGGATTGGATTTTGCAACCAAAAACAACAGGATATCAGGTTCAGTAGAGTATTTTCAGAAGAAAGGAGAAAACCTTTTCGGACAGGTTCCGTTGGACTATACCATTGGACTAAGCAGTCTTGTATGGAATGTGGCAGGAATAGAAGGAAAAGGTGTTGATGTGAAACTCAAGACCATCAATATCAATAAATCTTTGAGGTGGTTGACCACTTTTAACTTCAGTACTTACAAAGATAAAGTGACGAAGTATTATCCGAGCAGTACTATGGCAAGGAACTTCGTGCTTGCCTCTGTTCCTATATCAGGAATTGAAGGCTTACCTGTATATTCGATGTTTGGCTACCAATGGGCAGGACTCGACCCACAGACAGGCGACCCAAGAGGTTATCTTAATGGAGAGGTCAGTAAGGATTACGCCAATATAATGGGTGGTGATGTCAAAGACCTGCAGTATTTTGGTTCTGCTGTACCAACTGTTTATGGCTCTTTCACGAATACCTTTGCCTATAAACAACTAAGCCTTGATGTCGGAATTACCTACAAGCTGGGTTATTATTTCAGAAAACCGTCCATTAACTATACCAGCTTATTCAGAGAATGGAACGGTCACAGTGATTACGAGCAAAGATGGCAGAAACCAGGAGATGAAGCCTTTACTAATGTTCCTTCCAACCTTTATCAGACAAATTCCAACAGGGATGCGTTCTATGCAGGTTCGGCTGCTCTCATTGAAAAAGGTGACCATATCCGTCTGCAGTACATCAATCTTGCATATGAGATCAGCAAAAGACAATGGCAAAGTTTACCGCTTAAAAGTCTTCAACTGTATGCTAATGTGAGTAATCTCGGAATACTCTGGAAAGAGAGCAAAAGTGGAATCGACCCTGATTTCAATTTGGGAAACAATATCTTAAAACCTCCTATGACCTTTACCTTAGGATTAAAAACTAAATTTTAAAATGGATAGAAATGAGAAAAACTAAAATACTTTTAATATCATTATCATTAATTCTAATCTCGTTTGGATGCAGTGATTTTTTAGACGAAAAGTCTGACCTGAAATTGGCGACTCCAGACAGATTGGAGGACAACCAAATGCTTCTTAACAATTATGGTTTCCTCAATGTGGAGTTTGCTTCAAGTGGAGAAACAAGTTCAGACGACTACTATCTTACCGATGCCGATTATAACGGTTTGAGCTTCGAGGCCACCAAACGTCTTCATATATGGATGCCTGATAATGTTGCTCCTCCCATTGAATCAGGAAACGATTGGTCTACCTGTTACAGAAGCATCTATATCTGCAATGCGGTATTGTTCAATATGCAGGATAAGAACTTTACAGGAGAACAGGCAGATAACATCAGGGGACAAGCGCTGGCACTTCGCGCTTTCCGATATCTGGACGCCGCTCAGATATGGTGTAAAGCTTATAATCCTCAAACTGCAGGAACAGATTTGGGACTTCCTCTAAGACTTGACCCTGATATGAATATCCCATCAGTACGCTCAACATTGAAACAGACCTATGACCAGATCATCAGTGACCTGCAGACTGCAATACCGCTACTTTTACCAAAGCAGATTTTAGGGATGCGAATATCAAGAGCGGCTGCTTACGGTTTGTTGGCTCGTACCTATCTTTTTATGGGAGATTATACCAACGCGCTATATAATACTCAGCAGGCACTCAGCATCAATAATGAGCTTATGGATTTTAATACGCTGAATCCCAATGCTGATTATCCTATTGAGGAAATGAATAAGGAAATTCTTTTATGGACAGCCCTAACATATGAATCCCACTTAATGCCTGCAAAGATTCCTGACTCCATTTATCAAATGTATGATAGCAATGACTTACGCAAAACTGTGTTTTTCAATAAGAATGCAGATAATGAAATTTTATTCAAAGGCTATTACAACAATGTCAATGGACCAATAGTAAGTGTGGCAACCGATGAACTTTATTTGATGGCTGCCGAATGCAATGCAAGACTGAATAAGATTCAGGAAGGTATGGGTTATCTCAATAACCTCCTTGTCAAAAGATGGAAAACAGGAACTTTTGTTCCGATAACAGCCGGTTCACAAACAGATGCTTTGAATATTATTTCAAAAGAAAGAAGAAAAGAGCTTTTGATTCGTGGGGTAAGATGGTCTGATTTAAAAAGATACAATCGTGACGGGACAAATATTACATTGACAAGAACTATAAATGGGCAAACCTATACTTTACCGCCCAATGATTTGCGATATGCAATAGCAATTCCTGAGGATATTATTACTCTTACAGGAATGCCTCAGAATCCAAGATAAAAATAATAGGGTTGGCAAATTATTGTCAACCCTACTTTTTAATACTGATTGAAAGGACTATTATTGTCTTCTTTCACTCGGATGAATAGCAAGGACCTGCGCATTGGTCATTCCTCCAATCACGTCAACCAAGTCTTGCCCTTCCGGAACTGCAATTGTACAAGGTTTGTTTCCTGTTGTAAGACAAGATGAACCTGCTCCTTCTGCCCAATTCGATACATTAGCGAATGCACCTGCTGAGGTACTAGTACTATTGTAATAAAACTGTTTGTCGGCTGCTTTTTTTTCTACGATTTTAAACGACATAAGAGCGCCTGTAAAAATAATGGCAACTATCGCTACTGCGTTGATTTTCAAAAATTGATTAATTTTCATTGTTATGGTCTTTTTATACATCAAAAAAGATTACCTTAAAAACTTTAGAAACCTGTTTGAGAAGTATAAAGAGTAGGCAGAAAAAATAATTATACCCATAGATTAACGAATCTTGCTGTACCAAAATATCCCATTCTACATATTCCCAAACAAATTGTTGTTAATAAATTCATTTTAGAAATTTTGATTGTTAAACAGCTTTCGGCTGTCTAATTTTAAGGTTAAACATTAATAACAAATTCAAATCATAAACATCCGTAAGCAATTACGGTAACATACTTACTCAGCAGGCCTGCTGTATCTTAGATTTAAACCTAAACCAATAACAGATAGAATGACACAACCAATATTAAAGTACAGATGTTGATGCCAGCTCATCTTCTCCAAAATTCCTCCACAGGAACAAGGAAGATTATTACTTGTACTTAGTATTAAAGCAATATATCCTGTGAAGATGAGCATCAAAACAAAACTTCCTACTAGTCCCATATTTCTTGTTTTCCGGTAGCATAACAATCCTGCAATAAGAACTTCAACAATGATTATCGTGTAAGGTAGGAATTGCAAAGACCCATTCAACAATGGTGATTCTGAAATCTGAACTTGGAAATTCTCAAAATCCAATATCTTACTGATAGCTGCATAGCAGAAGAGAATAACAAAGAAAATGCTTACCGCAAATGGTATTATTTTTTTAAAATATTTCACGACATTAGTTTTTTTGTTGACAGTATTTCTTTGTAATGTGTATGTCTATTTTACTTACAATTACTGATCAAATGTAACACAGAAATTCAACAGAAAAAATGATTTGTAATGCCTGTTTCCTATGTCTGATGCCAGTTTATAAACTGATCCTCTGTATCAAAATCTCAGAGCGGCATAGGTTTATGCTGTAGTTTTTTTCATAAAAGTGATTATAAGTTAGATTTAAATATTGTGCTCAAAAAGACAAATGATACTTATTCATCACATCAAATGTTATTTTGTGTAAATAAGAACAGTGATGGATGGTATTTTGGTTATGTAGTTTACAAAACAGTTGGATATTCCATAAAAAATAACGTAATTTTATAAAAGGTTATAATAAAATGAAGATAACGTGCAGATGCTCAGGTTGTTTATATTGCTATTTGTTTCCACTGCGGAATTATGGGTTGCGCAGAGCACAGACAATGTGGCCTATCATCAGATCAGAAAAAAGTATGATCACCAGAAGGTTAATGATACTACAGCACTTTCTTACGTTGACCTTTTAATTGCCCTCGCAAAAAAAGAAAAAAATTATTCTGAATTAACTTATGCATACCAAGATGCCCTGAATTTTGAGCCATCAGGATACCACAAAAAGCTGTATGCAGACAGTGCAATAACTTCCGCCCAGCATAGTTGCAATAACGATCTTATTGCCTCTGCTTATCTTGGAAGGGGAATTGTGTCTTACTATAGTTTTAAAGATTACCAACCTGCATTGGATGATTATATTAAAGCGTTATCCTACGCCAGACGTAGCACTAGCCCATACGTAAAGTATAGGGTATTATATCATCTGGGTGTAATGAAAAGTTATCTGGGATATTATGATGAGGCGGTTAGTCAATTTAAGGACTGTTCTGCTTTCTTTAAACAGGAGATTTTGAAAAATAATTCACCAGATATCCTTTACAATATGCGCAAAGGCTATTATAACAGTTTACATCAGCTTATTTATTGCTACCAGCAAATGGGAGATGATGATAGCGCCGACCGCTTAATTGAAATTGGCAACAAGGAAATACCCCAAAATTTAGATTTTGTCCAATTAAGGAGCTATTTTCTTAAATCTAAAGGCATTTCTGAATTTCGTAAAGGAAATTACGAGCAAAGTATTGCTGATCTTAATCGTGCACTTCCGGAACTATTCAAGGTAAATGACTTTGCCTGGGTATCAGTGATCTACTTTTATCTAGGAAAGAATAAATTGGCTCAGCACCAGCAGCAAGAATCCTTTAGTTTTTTTAGAAAAGTAGATTCCATTTATCAGAAACACCTTTTTTTCTTTCCTGAGCTTACGGAAAACTATAAAATTTTACTGAAGAATGCCCGTAAAAAATCAAATATAGATGAGACATTATCTTTTGCTGATACCCTCCACGAAATTGAAAAAATAAACATAGAAGACAGACATTACCTTTCTACGAGGTTTGAATTGGAAGAGATAAATATTGAATATTCCAGTACTGCCCAACGTTACAGGAGCATCCTCGCTGGTGTTGTAGCTGTCTCTATGCTCTTATTTGTGTTCATAGTCAACACTTATCTGGAAAAGAAAACCGAGAAAACATACGATGTGGTCTTAGCGGGTGTGGGTGTTGATATTGAGGAATTAGAAGCGGATGTCTTGCCACCAAAATGGACATTGAGCGCAGAGATTCGCAACAGAATTCGGAAAAATCTACAAAAATTTGAAGACGAAAAAGAGTTTTTGAAACCGAACCTGAGTTTGAAAAAAATTGCAATAAGAGTAGGGACAAATCCTAATTATCTATCTGCCTACATTAACACAGAGAAAGGAATGCATTTTAACCGTTACCTAAGTGAGTTGCGCATCAAATATATTGCTGAATTGCTCGCAGAAGATCCTATAACAGCTCATCAAAAAACCGAAGTTCTTGCCAAGTTATGTGGAATTGCCTCCCGCTCCAATTTTCTAAAATTGTTTTCAGAGATCTTTGGTATGTCGCTGCAAGAGTATCAGAATCAATGCAGAGAGAAGTTTGCTGCTAATGACAGATTTTAATTAAGTTGTGTTGGATGAATGTCTAAAATACTCCTCAAATCGTAAGGTTTTATGGTATCTACATTTTAGACATTGCCTAAATCAATTTCATAGATTTTCTCTGATTCAAGAGATTAAACGAAATTGAAGCGAAGCGATTATTATGTAAATTTGATAGCTAATCTTTAATTATAGAATATGCTAAGAGGCTTAGGTGTTTTTTCAGATTTTGAAGTTCAATTATTCAATCAAAATACTGAAACTAAAACCGTTGAAAAAAATGAAGTTCTTCTTTCTGAAGGAAAGATTTCAAAATCGATTTTCTTTATTAAAACAGGAGCTCTTTTTCAACTCCAAAAGATTGATGATGAAGAAATAATTATTGATTTGAATATTCAGAACGATTGGGTTTTCAATTTTGATAGTTTGACGAATCAAATTCCTTCCAATATAATTATAAAGGCATTTTCTAAATCAGAAGTTGTAGAACTAAAATTAGAAAGCTTACACAAGCTGATTTCGATTTCACAAAATTTCTTACAACTCAACAAGATTTTCAATTCGTTGTCTACCAAAATTCATATTTATGACAGCAATTTGAATCCGACTGAAAAATATGATTACCTTCTAAAAAATAAACCTCAAATCATTAAAATTTTTCCTTTGAATATGATTGCTTCTTATTTGAAAATACGCCAAGAAACTTTGAGCCGAGTAAGAGCCAGTGTGATTTTTTGATTTCAATCAAGTGCTCCTTCAATATTAATTCTGGAAATTTGAAAGAAAAAAAATGATTACTGATATTATTGCAAAATTGCCAATGAGACAAAAAGAACTTACTCTGAATTTTTATAAAAAACTAGGTTTTACAGTTTTCGGAAATGAGTTTGATAATTATTTAATGCTACAAAGAGATAATCTACAATTGCACTTTTTCGAATTTAAAAGCCTAATTCCAGACGAAAATTACGGACAGATTGTCCGTACAACCTCCATTGAAAATCTGTATAACACATTCATCGAAAATAAAGTTCCAATACATCCCCATGGACATTTAGCAGAAAAAGTTTGGGGTCAAAAAGAATTTTCTATCCTTGACCCCGATAGCAATCTGATAACTTTTGGAGAAACATTGAATTAAAAAGTCTTACAACATTAATTATGCGGATAGCTTTTACAGGTTCACATAGAGTTGGAAAAACAACTTTGGCAGAAGAGATTGCTGAAAGTTTACCTGATTATGAATTTATAATTGAGCCTTACTTACAACTTGAGGAAGAAGGATATTTGTTTTCAGAAATACCAACGTTGGAAGATTATATTGAGCAATTCAATTTTTCTGTAGAACAGCAACAAAATAATTATGACAACGTGATTTTTGACCGTTGTCCATTAGACCTATTGGCATACGTTTATGCAATTAATAAAAGGAAAAATATATCTTCTCTTTACCAAGAAATGACCACAGCAATTGCTGAAATTGACCTCTTGATTTTTGTTCCTATAGAAAAAGTCGATTTAATAGGTTGTCAAGAATCAGATTTGCCCAATCTAAGGCACGAAGTAAATGGTATTTTAGAAGACTGGATTGGAGATTTTAGCAATGAAATTCTGGAAGTAAGCGGAACTTTAGAGAACAGGAAAAAGCAAATATTAGATAAGATAGCTAATATGGAAAAATAAAAGTTAACCAACAAGATGCTATTAATCTGAGATTTCAATTAAATCTATTTTCAAATCTTAAATCAAATTATTGCCAACTGTTGAGTGTACAAAATTTGTACACTCAAATCAAAAGACTGTACAAATTTTGTACACTCAAATTAAAAACCTGTATAAATTTGGTACAGTCAGCTCACAAACGTATATAAAATTTATACACCCAAACTGTAAACCTGCATATTTTTTATGCAGGTTAAAGATTGGTTCTTTTCATACTTTTTTCTTTCTAAAGTAAAAATATTGAAAAACGCTCATAATCAATGTTTTAAATAATTATTTCAGAGATCTGAAAAATCTGAGTTTTATTACAGCAAGATGTGTCTTTGTATATACAAACTTTTCAAGTTTTACATCCAAAGACTCTCTTGCCTTTTTTGCAAAAGGGGAAAAAACTGCGGAACTTGTTTTTTTGTTTTCCTTAAAATCAAGTTTAAGATTCCAGAATCATCCAGATTCGTCTTATTTAGCCCAGCCACGATTAACACTATTGTTTTCAAGATTTTGATGCTCCAACTTTGCAGAGGAAATTTTAATCAAAAAACAAAAATGAAATAAATATGGTAGTAAACCTCATCACAAAAGAAGACCTTCAGGAATTCAAAACCGAATTGCTGGATGATATTAAGAATTTATTCAATATCAAGGTTTCTGAGCAAAAATTATGGTTACGTTCATCAGAGGTGAAAGAGCTTTTAAAAATCTCTTCTGGAACATTGCAAAACCTTCGCATCAATGGAACTCTGTCTTATAATCGTGTCGGAGGAAGTTTATACTACAATTACAAAGACATCGAAAAATTGCTAAATGGAAAAGGATAATTTATTAGTTCAGAAACAACAGAAAATGAATTACATAAAACATCTCACTGGTTTCTATGAAAAGGTGGCTCGAGACAATACGCTTAATCCTACGCACATCAGCCTCTACTTAGCATTATTCCAATTCTGGAATTTCAACCGTTTCCGAAATCCGGTCAGTATTTCACGGGACGAAGTGATGCGAATCAGTAAAATCCACTCAAAAGCTACCTACCATAAATGCCTGAAGAATCTTCATTCTTCGGGCTATATTGATTATCAGCCGTCTTATAATCCGTTTGTAGGAAGTCAGGTGGTGATGATGGATTTTGCTGGGGAATTAAAGCCTACTTCAAAAAGGCAGTAACAGCAATTAGAAGATGCTAATAGAAGCCTATAAATATAATAAATGGATTATATGATTGGATAAACCACCATTTAAAAAGTATTACTTACAAAAGTGCTTATTTAATTACTCGTTTTACTATCTTTAAGACTTAAAACTAAATTAGCCAATGTCTTTCAACGAAGATTCACGAGTTAAAATACCAGCCATCTTGCATTTGTTGAGGTTAGGTTATCAATATATTTCTTTAAAAAATCAAAACAGGATAGAGGAAAATAATATTTTCCCCTCTATTTTTTTGTCTAAAATTGCAGAGATAAATAGTATTTCTGAAACAGAAGCAAAAAGAGTTCTGGATGAAATTAATTTGGAATTGGATTTTGAGGATCTTGGGAAAAAATTCTATGAACGTTTAACATCAACTTCGGGTATTAAATTAATTGATTTTGAAAATTTTTCAAACAATGATTTTCATATCACAACCGAGTTAACGTGCAAATCTGGCGATGAAGAATATCGTCCGGATATCACAATTCTCGTGAATGGAATTCCATTAGCTTTTGTGGAAGTAAAAAAGCCACACAATAAAGATGGAGTTATTGCTGAACGGAAACGTATTAATGAAAGATTTGCAAACAAACATTTTAGACGTTTTGCAAACATCACTCAATTAATGGTCTTCTCAAATAATATGAATTATGAGGACGGAATTGTTGAGCCAATTTTTGGAGCTTATTATGCAACTTCTGCTTATTGTAATATTTCATTTAATTATTTTAGAGAAGATTTAGATTATCCAGTAAAAGAAAGGTTGTTAGAGTTAAATGAAGACATAGAGTTGGATATTTTGAGAGATAATAATTTGGTTGTTATTAAGCATAATCCAGATTTTACAACTAACAAGAATGAAAATAGTCCTACCAATAAAATTCTAACTTCACTCTTTAGTAAGGAACGATTAAAATTTATTTTACAGTTTGCTATTGCTTATGTAGAAGAAGAAGATAATGGTAAGCCTGTTCAACAAAAACATATTATGCGTTATCCGCAAATTTTTGCAACACAAGCAATTGCTGCAAAAATTGATTCAGGACAAAATAAAGGTATTATTTGGCATACACAAGGCTCAGGTAAGACTGCTTTGGCTTTTTATAATGTAAAACATTTAACTCATTATTTTTCGAAGAAGCATATTATTCCTAAGTTTTATTTTATTGTTGACCGCCTTGATCTTTTGATTCAAGCCTCAACAGAATTTTCCAATCGTGGTTTAAAAGTAAATCCTGTAAATTCTAAATCTGATTTTGTTAACGATTTACAAACTGTTGGTGCAATCCATAACGATAGGGGTAAGCCTGAAATTACGGTTGTTAATATCCAAAAATTTTCTGAGGATGCTACTGTCTTAAAAGATGTAAATTACGATATTAATGTTCAACGGATTTATTTTTTAGATGAAGCGCATCGCTCATATAATCCGAAAGGAAATTATCTTGCAAACCTTATTAATTCTGATAAAAATGCAATCAAAATTGCGCTTACAGGAACTCCTTTATTAAAAGAGGTAGCAAAAGATTATGATTCAAAACTACTTTTTGGAAACTATATCCATAAGTATTACTACAATATGTCTATTGCTGATGGATATACGCTAAGATTGATAAGAGAGCAAATAGAGGGCAATTTTAAAATGCAAATGCAGAATGTAATTGATGAGATTAAAGTTTTGCGAGGTGATATTTCTGCAAAAGATATTTACAAAAATACAAAGTTTGCAGAGCCACTGTTAGATTATATCTGTAATGATTTAATAAAATTCCGTAAAGATCAGCAAGATGCTACTCTGGGAGGGATGGTAGTTTGTGATTCCGCAGACCAGGCAAAGGAGTTATTTCGTCTGTTTCAGGAGAAATATGGAGAACAGGAAACCGATGCAAGTGTATTGATGGTTGCAGAACCAAGAACAAAATACGGTTTGAAAGAAGAGCCCAAACTTACTGCTTCTTTAATTTTACACGATGAAAATGACAAGCAAGTTAGAAAAGAACTTATAAAGGCGTACAAAAAAGGACACGTCGATATCTTATTTGTCTATAATATGCTGTTGACAGGTTTTGACGCTAAACGGTTGAAAAAACTATATCTGGCAAGAGTTATTCAGGATCATAATTTATTACAAACACTCACACGGGTCAATCGTCCTTATAAAAAGTATCAGTACGGATATGTTGTAGATTTTGCTGATATTTCAAAGGCGTTTGATCGCACCAATAAGCTTTATTTTGATGAGTTGCAAGAGCAGTTGGGTGATGAAATGGAAATGTACTCTCATCTATTTAAATCGGAAGAAGAGATTAAACAAGAGATTGAGGAAATAAAAGATACTTTATTTCACTATGACACTCAAAATAAAGAACTGTTTTCTCAACAAATTGCCGAATTAAATGACAAGCAAGAGCTTCTTAGACTTGTAAAAGCTTTAAGAACTGCAAAAGAGTTAAAAAATCTAATTGCATTAAACGGATATGAAGCTTTAAAAGGCTTAACAGATTTTGAACTTCTCAACCGTCTATTAATTGAAACGCAAAATCGACTTGACAATCTCAACCTTGTAGAAAGCATCGGAAACGAAGAAGCGAACCGAAATCTATTAAATGAAGCTTTAGAGGATATAATTTTTCAATTCGTTAAAGTTAATGAAAGTGAATTGGTACTTGCTGATGAATTTAAAAACATTCTACGAAAAGCCAGAGAATCTCTGCAAACTAATTTTGATCAGCTAGATCCTGAATTTGTAAGTCTTAGAGCTGAATTAGAAAGAATTTTCAAGAAAAAAAATCTTAGTGAGGTGACTCAGGAAGATATGGTAGAAAATATGCATCTTCTTCAGAAAATCTATGATCAAGCCAAAGAACTGAATAGAAAAAATGCCTTGCTAAAAGCTAAATATGATAATGACGATAAGTACGCTAGAATTCACAAACGCTTATCACAAAAAGGAGCTTTAAACGCAAAAGAATCTCAACTTCACCGAGCATTGATGCAGGTAAAACTACAAGTTGATGAAACTATTACTAATCAAGAAGAAATGGTGAAAAATGAAGCGTACTTCAAAAGATATCTTTTAAAACTTGTTGTGGATGAATTTAAAAAGAAAGAAAATATAAATATCGACTTTACAACGACAGAAAAAATAAATCAATTAATTTCGCAGGAATATTTACAACAATATCAATATAGATAATGACTCAAGATATAAACTTTATAACCAAAACAAAATCTTTAATAGATAATCTTAAAAGTGTATGCGCCAATTATGGGCTGGGAAATGACGGAAATGAATTTAAAATTATTACACAAATATTTCTATACAAGTTTCTTAATGATAAGTTTCGCTTTGCAGTAAAGGTAGAGCAACCTCAACTGGCGGAAGCTGAGAATTTTTCTAAAGCACTTCGTGAGATGAGTGATGACGAATATCAATTTTTACTAGCAAGTTTAGATCCGAATATTCCAAGATTACATCCGGAACATTTAATTTCCCATTTGTTCTCGATTCAAAATGACAGTGATTTTGGAAAAACATTTGATGATACTTTAAGACAAATATCGATTGAAAATGCTGATGTTTTCTCTGTAAAATCATTTAGCGGTGCAAAAGATACTTTGTTTGATGAGCTTACTCAGTTTATCTCTGATGCTTCTCAACGTGATGCTTTTGCAAAGGCGTTGATTAATAAATTATTTGAGTTTTCATTTGAAGAAATGTTTGTTCAGAAATATGATTTCTTTGCCACAATTTTTGAATATCTAATTAAAGATTATAACACTGATAGTGGCGGTAAATACGCTGAGTATTATACGCCACATGCTGTTGCTCGAATTATGGCGCAAATTCTTGTGCCGCATGAAGTAAAAGGTGTAAAATGTTACGATCCGAGTGCAGGATCGGGAACTTTATTAATGAGTTTAGCTCATCAGATTGGTGAAAAAAACTGTACCATATATTCGGAAGATATCTCCCAGAAATCGAGTAATATGTTACGTTTGAATTTGGTTTTGAATAGTCTTACACATTCGATTCCAAATATTATTAAAACTAACACCATTGCACAGCCTTTTTATTTAGACACGAAATTCGATTGTATTGTTTCCAATCCACCTTTTAAATTGGATTTTTCTGATTTTAGAGATGATTTGGAGAAAGATGCTTTTAAACAAAGATTCTTTGCTGGGATTCCAAATGTTCCGAAAAGTAAGAAAGAATCAATGGCGATTTATCTTTTGTTTATTCAACATATTATGCACAGTTTAAGCGAAAAAGGACAAGCAGCCATTGTTGTTCCAACAGGCTTCATTACTGCCCAAAGTGGAATTGAAAAGAAAATTCGTGAAAGGTTAATCAATAATGGTTGGCTTCGTGGTGTAGTAAGTATGCCAAGTAATATTTTTGCGAGTACAGGAACAAATGTATCTGTTTTGTTTTTTGATAAAAGAGCAGATAGCGAGCATATTATTTTAATGGATGCTTCCAAGCTGGGAAAAACAGTAAAAGAAGGTAAAAATCAACGTACTGTTTTAACTCCCGAAGAAGAAACTAAAATTGTAGACACCTTTAATCAAAGACAGGCTGTTGAAGACTTGTCTGTTGTTGTAACGAAAGAACAAATTGCAGAAAAGAATTATTCTTTCTCTGCAGGACAATATTTTGAAGTTAAAATAGAATATGTAGACATTACACCAGAAGAATTTGCAGAGAAAATGCAAGATTTTGAAACAACTTTACAAAGTCTTTTTGCGAAAGGAAATGCTTTGGATGCAAAAATTCAGGAACAATTAAAAAGTTTAAAGTATGAATAATTGGAAAATGGTTAAACTTTCTACATTATGTTCTCGGATTGGAGATGGTTTACACGGAACACCAAAATATGTTGATTATGGTAATGTTTTTTTTATAAATGGGAATAATTTAAAAGAAGGAAAAATTGAAATTAATGATGATACTAAAAGGGTTTCAGAGGATGACTTAAAAATGAATTTTATTCTGTTAGATTCATTTTCACTTTTAATAGGTATAAATGGGACAATAGGTAATATGGCATTTTATAATGGCCAAAAGTTAATGTTAGGTAAAAGTGCTGCTTATTTAAATTTTAAAAGTGAGATTAATAGATTTTATTATTTTTATTTTCAATTACCTAGAGTACAAAAGCATTTTTATGATATTGCTACTGGCTCAACTATTAAAAATCTTTCCTTACGTTCATTGAATGATTTTGAGGTTCCATTTCCCAACGATGATGAAGGAAATAAAATAGTTTCAGTTTTATCTTCTTTAGACAATAAAATAGATCTTAACAATCAAATAAATGATAATTTACAAGATCTATTTTTAGAATTGATAGAAGATAAGTAAGAATATAATAACAAATCATCATTTAAGAGGCTGTCTAAAATTGGATGGCCTCTGCTCTTTTTGAAATCTGACTGATAGCATTGATCTTAATCTTTGTAAGTCATTAATCTAACTATATTAATCTTAAAAAACAATTCAAACCCACTAATAGAGAAAATTTAGAGAAAATTTGTAAGAGACAATTATAATACGTCAAGTTTTGTCGCTACGCAGATATAAATTTGTAAAATAATCAAAGAAAACAAAAAGGATTGTTTCAATAAATCTTTTCAAAGTAAAAAGAAGTTGGCGCCATTAATTTAATTTTTTTTGATAAAACAAACAATGAAACTCTTACATGAAAATGCAGATAATTTCGAGCTTGGTAATTATCTGCCCAACCAAAACAAGCTAAACATAACCAAAATATTATATAACATTAAATCAATTTTCTAATTATTTATGAGAAAAAAAATTAACCTTATTATAGCAATGAGCATTGTTACAACCTCGTTGTTATATTCATGTACTTCTGAACTTGAAACAGAAAACCAGCGGGAAAACTCAAAAGAAAACTCAGCCCAATTAGCCTCGAAAGAATCAGCTTGTGAGCTTTTTAGTTCTGCCGTTGAAAGTACAATTATTCCAGGCGTAAAAGCAGTAAATCTTGAAAATGGAATTTCAACAACATGCCATAATAATATATTAATTTTTCCAACTTTACAAGATTATGAAAATTCAATCTTAAAACTTGACCAAATGATTGATGCCCATAACGATGATTTTGACCAACAAACTGCCAGCATGACTGATGTTGAAGCAGATGATTATGCAGATGAAGTCGGATTTAATGAGGATCTGCCATTGCTGAAATTTGAAGAAGAGCTGGGCTTTTGCTCTTTAAGGCAACATATCGAAACTATAGAAGATGAGTGGTTGAGTCAACAAGGTGACGGGCCATGGAACTTGGATTTTAATCCCGATAGTCACTATATTGATGATGAAACGGAAAGAGCATTATTGAGTGTGGGATCTGAGTTTATTATAGGCAATTGTAAAAGCGGTTATACTTATTATAAAAAATTTGATTGGGGGACTGTTGAAATTGAAATTAATGATTTAAACTCACTTTCCACAGTTATAGCTGCTCTAAATAATATCGTTAGCCCTACAAATATCAATGGAGCTACCTTGGCCCAAGTTACTGAATTAATAAACGCATCTGATACTCCTAATAAAGTAAGCATTAAAGATATTGGTGCGGTAGTAGGTGTAATTGGCCAACAACCTGGCAGCGAATGTAAGGATAACAATAAAGAAAAAGACGAACACATATTTAGTGGAGACAGGAGGATCATATGGAAGCATAAATATGGTAGATTGTTAAATGGAGGCGGTAATGTAGTAATAAGAGCGAAATCTATTACGAAGTCTTACAGAAAGAAGAAAAGTAAATGGAAAAAATACAGGGCGACAATCAGCGCAGGTTTCAGTGGATCGGCATTTGTTATTTGCTCAACTGCTGAATCATTGGACTCTAATACTACTAAAAAGAGAAAGAGGGTAAAACTGATGAAGTATACTGACGATGTTGCTGGAAATAATCAGCAAAAAAGGCTCAAACCAAATGGGTTATTCAGTACACACAAACAAGAAGGAAATTCTTTTCAGAATGACGTCTATTAACATTTACAAAAACATTGGGGAAAATCCCCAATGTTTTATTCATTTTATTATGGGTAATGATCTATTCACAGAGCTGAATTAAAATATTTAGCGGTTGTGCCAAATTCGTGGCAATGTTCATATTGTGAAATATTAATATTTTGATACTCAAAAATATAAGGGGCATAGTTCGAATCCCTCACTCTCTGCAAGGTTTAAATAAAAAAACAAAGAACTAAACGGTTTGAAGTTTTCAACATCTGAGCTACCTGAAGGAAACTATTTTGTTGTAATTAATTACGTTTTTTGGGTAGTTTTTATTATTCTGATTAGACTGTAGGAAACAGTTTTATATCATTTTTAGTTTAGAAAAGCTGCAGCAAAATACAACTGTGGCTGCTAAAATTCTCTTATTTTGTTATATTCTGATTTGTTACAAAATGAATATATTAAATCTGGCAGCAGATAAAAATTTACTTGAACCAAATTTAAGTTCAAAAAAGTATATCTATCCAAAATTCCTCAGATGTAATTCACTGGATATTGTATCATTATCTGGAATTGAATGTATGAAAATGGCTTAAACAGAAGAGTTCAGAATTACTGTATATAAGTAACATTACCTCTATTTGGAGATGTTTTTGGAATGGAATTCCTTGATCCGGAAAATATAGGTGAACTGGGATCTGATTTACAGAACCTCTGGTTATTATATAATTCCGTTTTTGTCATTAATTGCCAAAGTTTTGTGATTTCCCAATTTTCTGCAATAAAGTCTTTTTCAGTGATGTTTTATCGTTCAACGCTTTAAGTATAAGATCGGAACCATGGTAATCAATTGATTAACTGGTATAATTGCATGTGAAAAAAAAGATTGGGATTTTATGATATTGATAACCATATGATTAAAAAAATACGAATGTTAATATTTTATAATATAAGAAATAATGGAGTATCTTTTGCGTTAAATTTGTATAAAACCCTATATGTGCAAAGTCTATTTATTAGCTGTTAAATTAATTTCATTATTTGTCTTATTGGTTATCCTGTTATGCTCTTGTACTTCTTCTGTAGAAAAGGGTAACGATTATCTTTATAAATTTAATGACGAGTCCTTTGCAATGATTAATCAGCCTGAAAAAATCAATGCATTAAAAAAGAGAGAGCTGGAAAAGTATAAGAAAACCGGTGATCGTCTTTATCTGATAAGCAGTGAATATTGTGGCCTATTTACCCATCATGACAAATTTCCCGATACGGAACAAGTTTTCTTGATTTATAAAATTCTGAACCTGAATAATGATCAATATGATTATATAACGATTACCTGTAACTTTAACCTGGCTTATCAGTTTTTGAATATTTCCCCTGCCCAATCCATGGAATTTCTGGATAGAGCCATAGAAATAGATGAAAAAATAGGTAAAATGTACTTATTACCAGATATGTACCACCTGAAAGGCAAATTATATTATGACAGAAAAGATTATAATAAGGCGCTTCTTTATTACAATAAAGCTATGGAATGCTACATCAAAAGAAGGAAAAAGGGTTATATCCTTTATATTGCCTCTATGTACAGCAATCTGGGCACAGTGTATGAAAAGCAAAAAAATATTGATCTGGCCATTGAAAACGCTCAAAAAGCAATTAGTATTTTAAATGAGAAGAAAAAATTAACTTCAGAGGAACAGTATTATCTTCAGTATTTTAAGGGCCCTCTTGCTATTTATCTTACAGAGAAAAAAGATTATGAGCAGGCAGAAAAGTTACTCCTTACAGCACTGGAGCATTACAAAAAAATAGATTTTTATGATGATTCAATCAGTGCTATTCAAAAACTGATTGATATCTACAAAAAATCAGGAGAAAAAGGTAAGTATGCATCAATAATTAATTCTCTGATTGAAATAGAGCCCAAAGCCAACACGCTTCCGTTCAAAATTACAGCTAATAAAATGCTTCAGGACTATTATTCGGAAATAAATGATCTTCAGAATTTAAAATTGGTATCCAAAAACCTGACGGCTTTAGAACATCAGCATGATACCGATTCTAAAGAAAAGTTACAAAAAGTATCTGATTCTTTGTATAATTATGTATTACAAAAGATAGATGAGGAATATGATCGTAAAATGGCCGAAAACAAAAAAAGAAACTGGGCTCTTCTGGCTCTGGCATTATTTACAGTTTTATTTCTGATTTGGCTCATCACGTACACCAAAAAGAAAAATAAAAGAGAAAAGGAACTTCTGGAGCATCAAAAGCTCATCCTGGAGGAAAATAAAAGATTATTGGAAAAGGATGTACAGCTGCATAAAGAAAAAAATAAAAACCTCAACTTAAATCTTAATCTGAAAATAGAAACCGAAAAAGCTCTTCTCGAGAATCTGAAAAAGATAAGAAAAACCAAAAAGACTGATGTAGAGCAGAATTTGAAAGAATTACAATTCAAAATTAATAACCTGATCCAGATCGATAAGAAAAACTATGACTTCATTAATGAAAGTTCATTGGAAAATAAGCTCTTTACGGAGAAACTCTCTCATCAGTTTCCTAGTCTTACAGAGCAGGAGCTTAAATTATGTGTTTATTTTAAGCTTAATCTTTCATCAAAAGAAGTCTCTTTGCTTGAAGGAATTACTTCGGGAAGTGTGAGGGTATATAAAACGAAAATCAAATCAAAAATGGGATTAGAACGAGAGGAAGGATTAAATGAATTTCTAAACACGATATGAGTTATGTTGAATAAAATATAGTAAAACAAAATTAATTCAGTGTATTAGTTATTTTGTTGAAAATCATATTTTAAGATGGGACATGTTAAAAAGATAGCTGTCCTGTTTTTATTTTTTTTGTATTTTTATTGAAAGGAAAAATGTCTTTTTTAGCCATGAAATGTTTTATTCAATCCTATTATGAGTAAAAATATTATAACAGTTCCGTCTATACACGAGGTGCTTCAGGATAATAAAAAACGGAAATCTATTTTTGCCGGATGCATTGCTGTGTTCATGATGGCTAATGTGCTTTTGGATTATTTATATACACTTTTTCAAAAGAGTACATTTTATATTTCAGAATCTTTTTTATTCAGTGCTTCTTACTGGATTTTGTTTTTTCCTTTGTGGGCCTTACTCTCTGCCGGGCTGAAAAAAATGAATAGTGTCGCATTGAAGTTGGCCGTAACGCTTGCAGTCATTACATTTCATCTGCTTCTTTATCCCGCATTAGTCTGGTTTTTATCCGAAATATGGTATGATCATACATTTCCTTATCAACAGACGTTCAACTTTGCATTGTCGGCTTATTTTATCAAAACAGTACTTGTGTATGGCTTTTCATTGGTGGCATGGATGCTGTTGAGTAAAAATATAAACCAGCCACAAGCAGATGAAGAAACCTGTCAACAAAACTTTATCCGTTCAATTATCGTTACAGATCATAATCATCAAAAACTGGCCTTGGCTATCAGTGATATTTTGTATTTTTCAGCTAACTCACCCTATATTAACATACATCATCTTTCAAAAAAATATCTGTTGACAAGCACTTTAAGATCGTTAGAAACACAATTGGACCCTACACAGTTTGTCCGAATCCATAAATCAAGTATTATCAATATTCAAAAAGCTGTTTCCTACAAATCCCGGTTAAACGGAGATTACGATGTTACTCTCTCAGATGGTGCGGTTTTACGCATCAGCCGTAATTATGCATCAGATTTTAAAATGAAATTTGGAACGATTCATGGGGAGAATAAAACATTCCCATCAGTTATCAACTGAACAAAAATCAGAAATATAAATACCCCTCAGGTTACGGTAAAATTACCTCATTTCACGATATTCTATTTGTAAGAGAATGAATTACAGGATTTCTTTGCTGAAAATTCTGTACAATGAAAAATCTGATGATCTGCAAAACAATTTTTCTTCTGTTGTTGTTTATTGCCTGCGATGGACAAACCAATAATACTATAAAGAAAAATAATAAAACGGTGGGAGGTAGCTGTGATGGCTGTGAACTGATGTACATAGGTATGCCGGAAAAAATATCTTCCATAGAAACCAGTCCCGGCTGGGATGAAACCGGGCAAAAATTAGTAGTTACAGGAACTGTTTTTCAGCTGGATGGGAAAACCCCTGCGCCTGATGTTATTATATATTATTGGCAGACAGATCATACAGGTCATTACACGCTTACAAATGATATGGATGAGAGAACAAAACGTCACGGTCATATCAGGGGTTGGGTAAAGACTGATGCAGAGGGAAAATATACAATTAAGACGATCCGTCCTGCCCCTTATCCTGATGACGTTCTGCCTGCCCATATTCATTTATCCATTAAAGAGCCTGATGTGAAGAATGAATATTATACAGATGAAATTAATTTTGATGATGACAAACTGCTTATTCCCTACAAAAAGAAACATCCTCTTGAAAATCGCGGAGGGAGCGGTGTTGTAAGAATTCTTTTAAAAAACAATGTGCAGATAGCTGAACACGATATCGTACTTGGATTGAATATTCCGGACTATCCCAAAAAATTGAAAACATCAAAAAGATCGGGTTTGAATATTGGTGAAGATCAGCCTTCATTTATTCCTTTTCATGCATACGGTTTGGATAAGGGAACACAAACCTGTCCTGTATGCAAATATGGACGCTATCACGGTATTTTATATTTTGTAGGAAATCAACCGGACCGGAATGAAATAAAAAACTGGCTGTGGTTTTTGGAACAGGAAAGCGAAAAGAGAAAAAAGCATCTGAAGGTTTATTTTATATATGGAGATGAAAAAAACTATAATAAGCAGTCCAGGCAGGCAGAATTGGAAAAGCTGGGAATGGAGCTGCACATTAAAAATATGGCTTTAACTTTTGTTCCTTCATTTACGGACAAAACAACTGAAGCTTATCTGAACAAAATAAATCCTGAGGTTAAAAATACTTTTATCATCTACAAACACAGGAGTATTGTTGATAAATACATTGATCTGCAACCAACATCTGAAAATTTTAAAAAACTTTCCGATGCGCTCAACAATACACAGGGCGACTACTTTGATCTTCCGGAAACGGAATATGAATAATTTAGGTAAATGAAAAATGGCCGGAAAAAGCTCCGGCCATTCTGTAAAATTCACTGTTTTTATTTTACTTTTTAATTCCCTTTATGGTTTGTTTGGTTCCGTCTGTCATTTCTACAGTTAAGAAATAAACTCCGGAGTTAAGATCTGAAAGACTCAACTGGGCGGCTGGTTTTTCTATTGTTTTAAGTACTCTTCCTGAGGCATCAGAAACTGTTACATTTTTCACTTTTTCTATCTGAGAAATCATAACGATATCAGTGAACGGATTAGGAGAGATTTGTACTGTATTTTGCTTTGTTTTCACTTCGCTGGTTGCCAGATTTCCTGCTACCACTTTCAGGTCATCTATTCCAAGATACCATGGAGCTCCTGTAGACGAAACATCTAGGGCAAAGTAATAAACACCTGTAGTAGGAGGGGTAAACGTTACAGAATATGGAACATAGGTGGTGGTTCCTATATCAGGAGTGATAAATGTTCCCAAATCAGTTGCTCCGGTTATCGCCTGTTGTGTATTTACTCTTACATTTCCTGTATATCCAATATAGCTGCTCGTTGTACCTCCTGTATTATAGTTGAAGGCAAATGTATAAGTCGTACCACCTGTCATATTGAAACCCGGTGTCCATAACTGGCTTGCAGTGGTGTTACCGTATGGTATTCTCATATAATTAGGCGCTGATTTTGGAGTGTTGTAGGAAGTGGAGTTGGAGGATACCCATGCTTTGGTTCCGGTAACATTCAGCCAGCATGTTGGTACAGGTCCAACGCTTGTCATACTGTCGAAATTCTCAGTCCATGGAAGGTTAATAGCTCCGCAAAGGGTTGAGAAAGTAAATGGTTTCCATAGCCCTTTAACTCCGCCGCAATTGGATCTCACCCATAAATAATAGGTTGTGACAGCATTCAACCCCGGAATATTTACCGTTGTTACTCCTGCACCTACAGAACCCATAGGAGAAGGATTTTCCGTTGGAGGAGTAGAGTTTGTAGAATAATAATAGTCGTAACCGTCAGAAGGTGCTGAAGTCGGTGCATTCCAGCTGATTTGGGCAGATTGTGAAGTTGGTACCGCTGTAATGTTGGTTGGTGACTGACACGCCGGAACAAAACTAGAGGATACAGCAAAGATATTAGGGATTCCGGTTCCTCCTGTTTTAGCAATCGTAATGCTTTGAATGATTTTACTCTGATTCGCTGCATCCAGTACCAGCTCTTTCTGATACAATCTTGGATTGGTCCCGCCTGCAGGATCTGTGGCATTGTCTGTAAGACTTACTCTTCCTATTCCCTGAATAGCAAAGCCTGTTGCTCCATACCAATCCGATAAAGCAATTCCCGTAAAGACTTGGTTAGAGCCGTCTGAGAAATTAACAGTAGCCGATACCGTAGATGTTCCGCTTCCGCTTGTTGCAAGAAGGTAGAGCTTTAATGCAGCGGAAGGTGTTGCCAGGGTAAGTGTTCCCGAATCATTAGTTGCAGCAAGACGCAATGAATTGTTTGCATCCAGAGACGCCAGCTGATACGATAATCCCGGAGTAGCAGCTACAACAGAATTGATCACTCCATTTACCGGAATTCCGAAATTAATAGGAGTGCTTGAAGAAGTAAGCTGAAAGTTTCTGGCTACAAATGCATAGCTCACCCCATCCACATCTGAAGTAGTGGTGGTACTGGCAGCTCCGATGCCGTTGGCAATAACATCAGCTGTAAATCCTGATTGAATCTGCAGACTTTGATAATCCTGTGCGGAAAGCGCAGTGCATGAAAAAGCCATGACCCCTACGGATAGGGCAGTGAGTAGTTTTCTTCTCATATTTTAACGTTTTAAAAGATTTTCATTATGGTTGTTTAGTTTCATGTTACCATTTTTTATCAAAAAATTCACATGAATCTTTTTCAAATATAGATTGTTTGATTATAAAGATATAATTGTATTTTGTCATTTTATTAATAAAAAAATAACATAATAAAATATTTTGATTCAATAAAATTCAATATACGTTATAGTATTCTGAATATTTAAAATGTGTACTGAGAGAAATTAATGCTGCATTCTGATTTAAAATAGTAAAAAACAAAACCTCCAGATTCTTGATCTGAAGGTTTTTCAAAATGGCCTATAATCGTCGGAATATATTTATATTCGTTTGTTATAGTAATAAATACTTTTCAGTTTTTCCCGGTTTATCCGGATGATATCTCCGTTTTTAGTTTTGTGTTTCTTCTGCAGAGGTTTTCCGTGAACAGAAATCGCCTCTGTTTCAATGAGCCGGTTTAATTGGGAGGAGGAAATAGCCAGCCCAATCCGGATAACAGAAGAAAATCTGAGGTTAAACTCAAAAGGATACCGGATGGTAAAGGTTACTGTTTCACAGTCTTCATTTATAATATCTTCTAAAGTAATGGAGTTGTGCAACACATCATATTTTACACTCTCCAGGTCAGCTTCGGTATTGTTTTTTCGTCTCATTTCTTGAGAAAAAGCGTATTCCCAGGCTGTTTCCGGGTCATTGGCCATAAATTTTTTATACAACTCCATGTTAATTGATTCTGCTCTGATACGTGAAAAGATGGTCATATTATACGTGTTGCTGCATTTTATGCATCTGTAGATGAGCCAGATATCAATATTTTTTTTCTGGGCGTTTATTCTGAATTTTTCACTGCAGTAAAATTTTGTGCTGTCGCAATGGCTGCATCTTTTTTTGAGAAGGGGAGTGTTCCTTGCTTTAATCTCCCATATATGTTCTGTACTCATTATAACGGTCTAGCTTAGTATTCTTTGATAATTTTGACCCATTATTCACTGTATACTGTTTTTGCAGAATTGCAGCAGCTAAAACATGAATAGCAGATGCCACCGCCTTTGACAGTACAATAAATAATAGAATGAAATGAAATAAAGCCCGGACAGAATTACCCGGACAAAAGAATGATCAGCTGCAGTAAATGAAGCTGATACTAAGCGGTAATAATAAGTTTAAGAGTGGTCCTCAAAATAGGTTGTTTTACTTTTACAAGGTGAAAATAGTCAATTTACCTGAAACTTTAAAGGCTTATTGATGATTTTATTATGGTCAGGAAGCTTTTTTCATGGCTTTATCGGATATTTACTGCTATAACAAGACAAAAATTACTTTAACTTTGTCAATTGAATGATATATGCCGGATACTGAACCTGGTACCAATGGCAGAATCATTTAAAAACTAATACTGAGTGACTTAAAATTTAGCGGATAAAACAATTATGAAATATAAGTTCTTAAATTTTAAATTGAGGAAAATTGTTCATTATTCATTGATTCTGTGTATTTTACTGATACAGGTTATTATAGCGGTATTTTTTTACACCGAATCTGTCAATGGAAAAAAACTGAAGTTTATTAAAGACCAGCTGGAGGACAGCAGGGCATTGGGAGGTCTGACTGATAACTCAAGAAGAGACTTTATGGATGCACAGAAGTACTTCCAGAAATATATGGCAACCCAGGACGATAAAGACCTGAAACTCTATTTTGAAGCACTTAAAAAGCTGAAGAATAATTTTGATAAAATTAATAAGTATGAAAACATCAATCCAAGGTTGAAAACTAATCTGGCACGGCGGAAAAAAGATACAATGGAAGTTGTAAAGCTTAAAACCTTAATAGATTCCGTATACCAGTCTTCTAAGAATCCACCGGCTAAAATTGAAGATAAGCAATATGAACCTAAGAAATATAAAAATAACTTCGAAAACCTGAGTATAGAAACCAAAACCTATTCCGATACTGTTAAAAAGAAAGGCTTTATGGGAAGGTTGAAAGATGCCATAACGGGGAAAGTTGAGGTGAAAAAAGAAAGCACAGTAATTACCCTTACCAATAATAAAACCGTTGATCTGCCCGGGCTGAAATCAGAAATGGATAGTACCATGAAGTCAATGGATAAGCATTATGCAGGTGAAGTACAGAAAATTAAGCTGTATGCAGTTAAAAGCCAGAAGGATAATATGCATTTTTACACCAATTTCGGGAAACTGCTGATATACAGCAACGGTCTGATTGACGTATATGATAATGCCATTAAGGATTTTAAGTCTGAACTGGAAAAAGAATACAATGAGCAGAGCTCGGCCAATAATAAGATCAGAAAGTATCTGGTATTGGGATTAATGGTGTTGATGTTCATTGTATCCATCCTGATTATGTATTTTACAAGAGTTGCATTTATCTATGAAAGAAAACTTAACGCGGCCAATGATGAAATTAAAAGAAACCTTAATTTCAAAAACAGGATACTGGGAATGCTCAGTCATGACTTGAGATCACCACTGAAGATTATTAATATTTTTATTGATAAGATCTACAGAACAACAAAAGATGATACGATAAAAGATTATCTCCAGTCCATTAAATTTACCAATAGCACCCTGTTGCTACAGTCTAACCAGATTCTGGAATACACCAAAAATCAGGATGCAGATAAGAAGCTCATCAACACGGTCTTTGATCTTAAAAATGAAATCAATTCTATTGTAAAGGTTATTACACCTTACATAGAAACCCGAAATAATAAATTTGTTGTAACAGACAGGATTCCTGAAAATCTGACCGTGTATTCAGATAATATAAAGATCAATCAGGTATTTATGAATATTCTTGGAAACGCCAATAAGTTTACAGAAAACGGACAGATTGATCTTTCCCTGATTACAGAACTGGCAGGTGAAAATAAAATTTCTCTGATCACTACGGTAACCGATACGGGAGTCGGGATATCAGAAACAGATGTTAAGAAAATTTTTGAACCGTATTATCAGGGAATTGTGTCTGATGAAATTGACAACCTTGGAGCCGGTTTAGGATTAAGTTTATGCAAGGAAATCGTAGAGCTTTTTAATGGTGAAATATCTGTGACAAGCAAGCTTTATAAAGGAACAACCATAACATTCAGAATGAATTTAAATATCAATAATAATGGAAATGCCAATTGAAAACAGGGAAATTAATTTCCTTTTAGCGGATGATCACAGCATTGTAAGGCAGGGAATGGAAATCGTTGTCAGTGATATTGCTCCTAACGCCAGAATTTATCATACCTCATCCTTGCAGCAAATTGTAGAGCTGATAAAAACCAAGGAGATAGAAATGGCCATTATTGATGCTCATTTTCCGGAAGGAAACAGCCTGCATAGCATATCACAAATGAAGACTGTAAATCCTGATATTAAAATTTTAATCTTTACAGGGCTTGAAGAAGATCTGTATGCACTTAAATTCATAAAAGCAGGAGCCAATGGCTATCTGAGTAAACTGAGTGAAGAAGAGGACGTAAGAGAAGCTGTTTCGAAATTTATACAGAACGGAGAGTACTTTTCTGAGACTTTACGAAACTTACTGGTTCAGTTTGTCTACAATCCGAGTCTCATCAATCCGCTAAGCAGTCTTACCAAAAGAGAACTGCAGATTGCTGAAATGTATGCAGAAGGATATGGAAATCTTGAAATATCCAATGATTTGGGCATCAAACAGAATACAGTGAGCACTATTAAAAAAAATATATTTGAAAAATTAAAAATAGAAAATCTGGTTGAGCTGATCGATCTCATCAAAACCCATCATAAAATATAGAATTTCATCTTCAATTTTTATCATCAGAACCGTTTTATCGATAAATATCTATGCTGTTATCGACAGGTATCGATGGAAATTATAGTGCATCCTGTTTTGTAATGTTGTTACTTTGTACCAAGAAAATTTACTAATAAAAACATTAAGTCAACCAAGATATATGTGAAATAGTAAATGATCGCTTGCTAATAGAATAATAAACACAAATTATATAAAGAGCACAAATGATGAAAACGCAAGTGATGAGATGAATAGATGTGTATGCTTGACCTTAGAGTCCGCTTCTTGAAAGCTATTATTAAAAAAACACAAATTAATATAAAGAAGTTTAATTGGTCTTTTTAGGTTAATACTACAGTTAAAAAGGGAGCAGCTGCTCCCTTTTTTATTTTTATAATTATCCCGGTTAGAAGGAAATACGACAATTTTTACGCTTCTGCTTCCTAAATCGATCAATCAAACCTATTACCTCATTTTATCCTTAGCTAGTGTAAATTTCTGTTTTTTCAAAGCTGTAAGTTTAGATAAGGTCTTTGTATTTCTAAGATAAACTAAGCGCCCTTGTTTATCTTAAAAACACCCGGCGATTAATTATAAAAATGAGTTTTTCTCCAATTTTTACAGGTGGCTCCATTACTTTTAAATAGTTTTTAATCTTTCTTTGTACTTAATAATTTTTTACATTAGGATTTAATATATCTATATATTTTGACAAAAAAACTTACAGTAATAGAGAGAATACGTTCATGAAAGATAATTATATATATGTTTTTATTGGAAAAAACTCCGGTTTCCCATCAGGAATTTTTACAACCTTGGAGAAAGCATTAGAATGGATAAAAAAGTATTCATTAAGTGGGATCTTAAATAAATATCCTGTAGATATAGGACTATATGATTGGGCCGTACAAAAAGATTTTTTCACAGTAGAAAATGAATATCAAAAACGATCAGAATTTGTTCAACGGTTTACTTGTGCATCAATGGAGCATCTTCATTTTGAAAATGGGAAACAAAATTGAAATATCTCAGATGATTCCATGCTTAATTTTAGAATAAAATGATCAGGAACTTGCTTTCAGCATCGTGGGTGAGGTTCCATACTTCTTTTTAAATGCAAAAGAAAAGTGTGACAGGTCTTCAAAACCTACTTCAAGATAAACATCCTTAGGCTTTTTATGATGTTCCATTATCTGATAATAAGCCAGTTCAAGCCTTTTACTGATCAGCCATTTCTGTGGAGTGATATTAAAATGTTTTTTAAAATCACGGTTGAAGGTAGACAAACTCCGGCCCGTTAAATATCCCAGTTTCTCCAATGGCATATTGAACATAAAATTCCGTTCCATAAAATTAACCAGGTCAACTTTTCCCGGACTGTCAAAATTGGCAAGAACTCTGTCTACATCAGGGTTAATAGTTCTGAGGATCGTAATGGCTTCTGTAATTTTAAGGCTGGCTATATTTTCAGGGAAAGCTCCGTTCATATCAAAATAAGGAACCAATGAATTCAGAAAGCTGTCCAGCAGAGGGTGGTTATTAAAGCTGTAAATATGCTGGTTGGGAATTATCGTTTCCGGGAGATCAATTTTTTCATAGAAATGTTTCAGACGTTCCACAGAAAGATGCAGGACAACTGTTTTGTGGGGAAGCCCTCCTTTAGGGTAGTTGACAATAGTAGCCAGCTGATTTCTGGGGATCAGGAATATATCACCTGCACAAAAATTATAGGTCTTATCTGCCTGAATAATCCTGGTTTCGCCGGAAATAAACCATACCAGCATATGATCTTCAAACATAAGATCCGATTTGAACAGCTTATCCTCATAGCAGGATAGCTTAATCTCTTTGGTCAGGTATTTTGAGATATGTTCCATGTTTAAATATAGCGAATTTTATCGGTTTTTATCTGTTCGGAAACTCCGGTATTCTCTGTCATACACTCTGCCCTCCATCGATCAGAAACTCCGATCCTGTGATAAATGAAGCATTATCACCCGCAAGATAGGTAACCAGCTTGGCTACCTCAGAAGGTTTACCGAATCTTTTCAGAGGAACAGATTCCAGCATGGCATTTTCCAGACTGTCGTTAAGACCTATCTTCTGCATAATCTCTGTCGCTACCGGACCCGGACTTACAGCATTAACCCGGATACCCCGGTCTGCCAATTCCAGTGCAGCTATTTTCATCAGGGTATTTAATGCCGATTTACTGGAAGCATACACAGAGGCCATGCGAGGAGAGATATGCGCTGAGCTTGAAGACAGCAGAATAACGGATGCATTATCATTCAGTAGAGGAATAAAAGTACTTAAGGTAAAAAATGCGCCTTTGAAGTTGATATTCATCACTTCATCAAACAGTTCTTCAGAGGTAGATTCTATGGAAGCTGTTTTTGTAATCCCCGCGTTGATCAGCAGAATGTCTATTTTATCATAGCGCTGGGCAACTTCGGAAGCCAGAGCTTTTATATCTGTTATATTTGATTGATCGGCTATGATGCCGTCTGCGCCAAGTTTCGTGCAGGCAGCATCCAGAGCATCCTTTCTTCTTCCGGTGATGATAACAGAGGCTCCCTCACGGATGAATTCCTCTGCTGAGGCATATCCGATACCGCTGTTACCTCCCGTTACAACAGCAATTTTATTTTTTAATTGTTTCATTTCTTTATTTTTTAATGAGCTAGTTGATTAATCCGCATTGAAAGTAATTCCTGTAACTTCTTCGCTCCATGTCCAGAGGCGTTTTGCACTGTTTTCATCCAGAGAATAAGGTTTTACACCCTGAGTAACCGTATTTTCAAAGGAAAGCGGTGCAACGCCCACATCTTCGCAATACACTCCGCCGATGTTATTCAATAAAGGGCTCGTAGCGCACCATACCGTAGTGGCAGCCCCTTGAGGGATTGTTTTTAGGGAAGCCTGTACTTCTGGAAGCATATTTCCCCGATCATCAACAAATCCCATTTTTTGAAAAAGTTCCAAAGGAGCTTCTCTGCCGAGTTCAGTTCCTGCGATCGATCCTGGATGTAAAGAATAGGCTCTTACTTTATTCGATTGGGAGCGGGCATCCAGTTCAAGAGAAAAAAGATTAACGGCGGTTTTCGATTGTCCGTAGCCAAGAAGCGTTTCATATTCACGGGTAAGAAAATTAGGGTCTTCAAAATCAAAAGGAGCGAACTGGTGTCCCTGTGATGATACATTCACAACTCTTGCCCCGTCAGCACTTTTGAGAGCGGGCCACAGTCTTGCTGTTAACTGAAATTGAGCCAGATAATTGGTTGCCAATTGAGATTCAATACCGCGCACATCTTTACGGAAAGGAACCCACATGATCCCTGCATTGTTGATCAGCAGATGTAATGACCTTCCCGAAGCCAGAAATTTTTTCGCAAAATGATCTATGGATGCCGGATTCATCAGGTCCATGGGTTCAATTTCTACATTAGAAATCCCATAAAGATTCTCTCTCGCCTTTTCTACATTCCTGGCAGGAACAATAACAGTTGCTCCGGCAGCAGCCAGGGTTTTAACGGTTTCCAGACCTATTCCTGTATTTCCTCCGGTAACGATGGCTGTTGTACCTGAAAGATCAATTCCTTTAATAACATCTTCTGTTGTTGATTTTGCATTAAATCCTGAGTTGAGAGGCTTTTGCAGCACTCCCTGGTAATTGTTGGTTTCCATTGTTTTGTTATTTAAATGTTACATGACAAAGGTATCGCGGAATTTTCTGCAGCGTTTTGCTGTAAATGTCAATTTACTTTGTTGTAAATGTCATACTGGTAAAAATGAGATGATGGGTTTCCATAAAGATAATCGTGACGTTTTAAGTATATTTGAGTTTGAGAATTAAAATCATTGAAAATCATAAAGTAAGAATATTTAACTAAATTGATATGCCAATACCCGATAATATAAAAAGAGAACATGTGTTTCAGGCGATTATTACAATCGATAGAGAGGGAATCCCTCTCAAAAGAAAATCGATCTATTATAATTTACTTTATGCAGCAAAAGAATACCCGTGTAAACTTATAATTTCCTGGGCAAGTATTTTCATTGATGATGAAGAGTTGGATCCTGACCCAAACAACTTTACTACTTACCATGTTCAGGATTACCTTGAAAAATTAGGCTTTACTGTTTTTTAAGCCCTAGCTTTCAATATAGTGCTTACAGAAATCTCATACCGCCCCCAATACCCATTAAACAGCTTTGTGGATTATATCTGGATAGGAAAATCTCCTGATCTCAAGATGAGGTTTGTGCATCATGCAGCCTTATTTACCGAACTTATTTTCAGTTATGGGGACCATTATACGGTGGGAGGAGAAAATACTGAAAGAGTCACTGGCAGGGCAGGGCTTCAGATTATATCCGGATTAAAGCAACAACCGTTCGTAACTGAGACGGAAGGTGTTTATGAATGCATTGGATTACTATTAAAACCCTTCTGCTACGGAATGCTGATCCGTGAATTTGGAACCGGGACTATGGAAGCTATTTCCGAAATCTTATATGACTGTCTGTTTGATAATGAAAATCCGGATTTTGAAGAAGCCGAAAAATGTTTACTGAAAGTATTCGGCACTATGCAGCCCGATCCTGATCTCATGAAATTTGAAAAATATCTGGCTTCTGAGATGGGAGGAAAAGGAATGCTTAAAGACTTTAGTGAACTGCTGCCGATTTCCCAAAAAAGTTTCATTCAGAAATTCAGGAAATATTATTTTTTGACTCCCGGTGAATATCTGAACCTTTATAAAATGAACAGAGCGGTAAAGTTTCTTCAGAATAACCGGTCGGACAGATTAACTGATATTGGCCTTAATTCCGGATTTTATGACCAGTCCCATTTCATCAGAGTATTTAAAAAATTAAGCGGTCAGACCCCAAAAGAATTTTTAAAATCAGGAATAAGGTAAATTCTGTACAATTCTGAATCACATGCAGAAATTAATTTTGTACTGTAATTTTAAAATTGAATTCGATGGATCAGAAAAATAAGGTATTTATTGCCACAAGCCTGGATGGATATATTGCAGACCGAAACGGAGAAATAGGCTGGCTGCTTTCATTACCAAATCCCACCAATGATGATATGGGATATAAGGAGTTTAACTCCCATATTGACGCTCTTGTCATGGGCCGGAATACCTTCGAGGTGGTGTGTGGATTTGACGAATGGTATTATCAGAAACATGTTTTCGTACTGAGCAGCAGCATGACAGAAATTCCTGAAAAATTCAGGGATAAAGCTTCATTGGTTAAAGGAGACTTGAAAGATATTCTGGAAGGAATTCATGGAAAAGGCTATCACAATCTGTATATTGACGGAGGAAAAACCATTCAGGGATTTTTGAAAGAAGACCTGATTGATGAGATGACCATTACAGTGATCCCTTATCTGTTAGGTGCAGGTATTCCTTTATTTGGAGACCTTCCTGAAATGCTGGAATTTGAATGTACAGATACAAAAATCTTTCTGAATTCAATCGTTCAGAATCATTTTACCAGAAAGAGATAACATTTTTCTGTTGATAAAAAGAAGCTTATCTGTCAGGATTTTAAAACAAATACAATCCAGAAAAAGAGACTGATTGACAACCAGTCTCTTTTTCTGTTATTGATAGAAGTTAATCCCATTTATTCTTTGTTGAAACTGCAAATTTTCCGGCTCCGGTAAAAAAGAAACTTAAACCAATCAGAAGGTATATGGCTAATAATTCGAGGGCCCATCCTCCAAATTCATTAAGCTTAAATATACTGCCTGTCTGGGCAAGAATAATAGCCGTAAAACAGTTGCCTGCAAAAATTAATCCGGCCAGTCTTATCCTAAATCCTGCAATAATGAGTAAAGGGGCAATAAGCTCGCCTGCAAATACCCCATAGGCAAAGAATGGCGGAAGTCCCTGCTGTGCCATCATGTTTTCAATAAATCCAATTCCATGTACCAGTTTGCTGATTCCGTAAACCAGCATAGGAAATCCAACGGCTATTCTGCTGATCAGAATACCCAAATCAATGTTTTTGTTCATTTTTATGATTGTTTAAAAGTTATATTTTACAAATACCCCGATATTTTCCAACGTTTTTTTACCGTTGTTGAACTGGTCAAAATTGGAAGCGATACCATACATCATTTTATCCTGTTTCACTCCTAGTCTCAGGAATTGCAGTCCTCTCAGATAGCCACTGTCATCTAAGTTTCCGATGGCCAGCAGGCTGAAATATCCCTGAAGACCTTCTTTCAGGTTGGGGAAATATTCAAATGACAGCGACTGTTCCAGGGAAAATCCTTTCTGATAGGTTGCTCCGAGTGAATAAGAAAAGGAATAAAAAGACTGGATGATTTTATACTGTGCAGAAACCGTAAAGAAGGCTCCCGGATTCTTCACTCCGAATGCGGTATTGATACTTACTTTTTTAGTAAAACTGTAGGAAAGTGCATTTCTTATAAAAAATATATTGTCTTTGTCTTCCGTATATTCAGTGTCAAACAGGGTAAGATTGTTCAGTTTTAAATGATCACTCAGCTGATAATTTACATTGTGCATATAGGTGTAGGAACGGTGCCCCAGAACAAGATCGGAAGTGTAGGAAAGTTTCTGTGCATTCAACTTTGAGAAAGTGGCTGCCAGAATCATAACAACAGCATATTTAGCCTTCATAATTGTACTCGTTAAAAATTCTACGGGCAAAATTATCCAGGCTGAAACGGAAAAAACTTAAGAAAACTTAAGAAAGGTCAGACAGGTGTTTTTTTCTTAAATAACTTAAATATTCCACTGTAATTCCAAGGTAGGAAGCAATCATGTATTGGGGAAAACGCTGTTCAATATTGCGGTATGTTCTAATAAAACTGCGGTATTTGGTATAAGCATCTACCCGTGAATGTTCAAATGTCCTTTCCTGAAGCATCACATAAGCGTTCTGAATTTTCAGACGCCAGAATTCTGATAGAGCCGGAACCTCTTTATACAGCAGTTCCAGATTATTTCTGCTGATCTGTATAACGGTAGTTTCCTCATTGGCCTGAATAAACATTCTTGAAGGCTGTTCACTCAGATAGCTGTACAGATCATTAATCCACCAATTTTCGATGCCGAGCTGGGAGGTGTTTTCTTTCCCTTTTTCATCAATATGATACGCATACAAACTGCCTTTGGCAATAAAACGCATATGCTTTGAAACCTGTCCTTCACGAAGCAGATATTCCTTTTTACTGAGGTGTATAATTTCTAATTTGGGAATGATGGATTCAATATGTTTTTCTTCTAAAGCAACAATTTCCTTGAAATGCTGTATTACTTGTGAAATGGCCGTATCTGTATCCATGAAGGGGAGGTTTTGTAGAAAATACGCTGTTTGATGACAGGTATATAATGCTGTAAATGTACGCAAATATTGTGGTTCGTTGTATGATACAGAAGATGGACAAGTCTTTAATATATTATTTGTGTAAAATTTTCATTAAATATTTAATTTTTAGTAATTTTTTATTGGTTAACTAGTCGTATTTGTATAGAAAAAAATCTATAAATTTAAGTCGATATAATCTCTATTGAGTTTGTAAATACCGATTTTTATATAGTATTTTTGTCTTTTTTCTGTTTCCTTATTAATTGTACTGTTATTAAATATTTTCATGATAAATATTTTCAGCCCTAATTTTTTTCTTAATAACGCTATGTCTGGACATAAGAAAATCATTTTTCTGTTGCTTATTATTTTTCAATCTCAATTGTATTCTTCCCAAAACCGGGATGAATTGATGAAAATTGATAAGCTGCTCAGGCTTTCGGACAGTTGTGCGCAGGTAGATTTTGGTAATGCTTTGAAGTTTTCAAAAGAGGCTTTGGATATGTCGGAGAAAGCAGGTGATTCCGAAAGAAAGGCTTGGTCTTATTATTATATTGTGCGGTCTCTGGTTTTTTTCAGACGGTTTGAGGAATGTGCTCCCTATCTGGAAAAAGGGATGAAAGAAAAAGCGGTTCAGCAAAATAATATACTAAAAGCCTCTTTTTTAAGCCTGGAAGCTGGTTATTACAGCAGAATGTCTTTATTTGAACAGGCTTATCAGAATAATCTGGAAGTGCTGGATTTATTGAAGGGAAGAACTGATCTGGAGTCAGAACTGATTACTTCAAATATGTATATTGGCATTGCAGACTATTATACAGAATTGAAGGATTATAAAACAGCACATTTATATGCCAATAAATCTATTGCTGCTTCTGAAAAAATTCCCATGAATGAATATCTTTCTGCTAAAAGGATCTACAGAGGCAGGGCTTTTATTTATTTTTATAAAAGCTGGATCTATCTGCAGGAAAAAAGACCTGCTTTAGCTTATCCTTTTGTTCAGAAGGCTTATGACCAGGCAGTTCTTGAAAAATATCATTATCTGGCTCCATTCTATGAAACCTATGGAGATTACTATTTTCAGACCTATGATTATAACCATGCTATCGATTTCTATGTAAAAGCGGCAGAGAATAAAGAGAAATTCATGCAGAATTCAGCCTATGTAGATTCTAAAATAGCGGAGTCCTATAAAATGCTGGGCAACGGTGAAAAAGAAATTGATTATCTGAAAAAAGCAGAAGCTCAGCATAAGCTGGATTTGGAAGATGATAAAAGGATTGTTCAAAAAGAAGTGGACAGAATCCTGCTAAAGAAACAGAATGAAAAGTCGGATTTAATGAAAAGAAATATATTGATTATTCTGTTGGTAACAGCTGCTTTTATTGTATTGCTGGCAGTAGTTATAATACGTTATCAGAAGATCCGGAAGAAAAAAAGAGAAATTATTGGAGAGCAGAAGATCAGGCTTTCCGAAATAGAATCAGAAATAAAAGAAAGAGAAGAGAAAATTGAAAAGCTGCAACAAAAAGTCTCTGAATCATTCTCTGAACTCAGTGATCTTGTAAAAGGGAACTCTTCTCAATTTTGGGGCCGTTTTCAGGAAGTCTATCCTGATTTCTGTACAAAAATGCTGGAAATAAACCCAATGTTAAAAGCCTCTGAACTCACTTTTTGTGCTTATATCTATATGGGTTTTTCTACCAAAGAAATTGCAGAATATACTTTTAAAGCTTCCAAAACCATTGAAAATAACAGATATAATCTGAGAAAAAGGCTATGTCTCAGTCCGGAAGAAGACTTAATGGTCTGGATCAGAAAATACATAGATGGAGCTTAGCAAGTATTTTATTTTTATAACGAGAACCTGTAAAAGGTTCTTTTTTTATGCCTGTTTTTTCCGGGATAGAAAAATCCGGTAACGCTTCAGTAGGGAAAGGTATATAATTCTAACTTTTTATTGGGAAAATATTGATGTTTTTTAATTTTGTAAGACACTGATAGTCATTATTTTGTTTAAATAGAGGGCCTGATGAGGGCCTGTTTTTTTTATTTTTTTTGATGGGTTTCATTCATTTGCAGTTGATTTTACAACACATTGATGGCATCAGAAAAATACGATATAGCATTAATCATTTTATTACTTGTTATTTCAGTTTCGAAACTGAGAATAGTAATGGCGATGTTTTTATTAAGGCTGTCTGTTTTTCTTTTTTCAGATGCTGAGAAGTATTTTTTATCTGTAGGAAATTCAGGAGATCCAACGGATGATTTCTATTTAAAAAAATATACAAGACCTCCGCCTTTTCTGGCAATACACGATCATAAAGATATGAATTGGTTTATTTCTCCAAAAACACAGATTCCTTAGAAATAAACCGACGATTTGAAAATCAACAATCAATTTTAAAATATAAAAGCTGATGAATAAAAAAATTTTATTTCTCTTTTCACTACTGCTTGCAAGTATAGCCTACAGCCAATGCAGTGATAATATTTTTAACTGGGTACAGACCCAGAAAGATGATCCTAACCGGGGAGGCTTTGGATTTAATTACGGAAGTGATCCATATGTTTTATCTGACGATGATGCAGGAGGAACTACTATTGCTAAAGGATTTTTTGCTGCTCCATATACCGGAGTGAGTATAACTACCAATAAGCTGGAATTTGATATTGCATTTGACGATTATAATGACGGTTTAACAACTGAACTCTGGGTAAATGGCGTTAAATATATGAACATGGTCATTCCCCGGGATAATGATCCTACTCCTTATCATATTGCAGATTATAATGACAGAACGGTGTATGCCCCTGCAACCGCTTTTGGAGGTGCAATGATCAATGGCCAGCCTTCTGTACAGATCCGGGAGTCTAAACGGGATGCTCCGGCAACTCCTACAGGCTGGGTGAAAAATCATATTGTTTTAACTTTCCCATCTTCGCTCACTATAACTTCCGGAAGTATTGAAATAAGAAACTACTATCCTTATCTTACCGGGACCTCCAATGCCAGATCTCAAGGAGATTACAGATACTATATAAAATTGGCGGGCTGCGTCACAGATTCTGATAATGATGGCATTCCTGATGACGTAGATCTTGATGATGATAATGATGGAATACTGGATGCAGAAGAATCTCCGGAATGTTTTTACAACGTTTTTGAGGCTCATAGAATTGCTTCAGTCAGATCATCTTTCTATGGTTCCGGAACAAATCCTTCAGTTGGGAATGATATCGCATTATTATACAATGACAATACAGATGATGGAGCTGCTGCTTTTACTTTTGCAGCTGGCCAGACAATAACACCGGGTACACCGGTTTTTACAATAGAGTATCCTACATCAGTAGTATTAAGCTCTTTAACTGTTGTTCAAAGTAATTATGGCATGACGTCAACAACGATATACGGAAAATTGTATGGTTCAAACGATGGAGTCACTTACACGGTACTTACTGTAGGGAATGGCCTTAGTCTTGCTACCGGGCCCCGGTCATTTGCTATTTCCTCACAAATTCCATATAAGTATTACCAGATAAGATATATGGGTACAACAGCCGCCGGCAACTCTTCTAACGGAACAGTCGGAACAGCAAGGATTCATGAAATTACTTCGATAATATCAACCTCAGTTCCTTATAATGCTTCGGCTCATCCCAAACCTGGATCCTGCCATGCAGATGCTGACGGAGACGGTATTCCTAATCATTTAGATCTGGATTCTGATGGAGACGGCTGCTCTGATGCGTATGAAGGAGGTGCAGCCACCAATAAAAATGTTTCAGTAATTCCAGGGCCATACGGCAGTAATGGATTGGCAGATTCATTGGAAGCAAATTTAGATAATGGCGTAGTGAAATATACTTCTACCTATCATAAATATGCTCTTCTTGCTAATCAGAAATTATGTCTGGATACAGATAATGACGGTGTTCCGGATCCCATCGATATTGATGATGATAATGATGGAGTGCTGGATACAGATGAAGGAAACTTTTGTGGTAAACTTGACAGAAACATAAGGGTAGGTTATTTAAATCTGGGAGCAGGAAGCAGCGGATTGGCAACAGATCTCTTATATAATTTAAAGAATTTTGGAATCTATGGTACTTTTAATAAAGTAAGAGGAGTAACTTTAATTCCTTATGCCTCGGCAGCGGCAGTTACTGAAGCAGGTTTACTGGCAGATAATATTGATGTTTTCTTTGTAGGTTCTACAGCTGAAGATAATAATAACGCTACCGGTACTTCATCAACCAATAAAGTTCCGACGTCTGTAAATACAATATTGGTCAATTGGGCAAAAAACCATAATAAAGGAATTTTTGCAATACAGAATAATGCAATAGATTATGGATATAAAACAACACCTAATAATACAAATCCTAATACACCTTCAGGAACAATGGGTAAAAGTGTATATACAGACGGATATTGGCCCACACCTACACTATTGCAGTCAGGAAGTGTTCAGATGACTATAATGTCTGCCTCAAGAACATTCGATATTCTAATGACAGACGCTAATCTAAGACCCGTTGTAGTGGCAGATAGGGAATATAATTTAGTTATTTTTCCTGATGCCACCATATACAATGATAATTCCGGAATGACTACTCCGGCTAACAATGATCAAAAGGCTATCGCAGATACCTGGGCTTATATATTTGATAAATATTTGCATACTCAATGTACATTTCTTGACACGGATGGAGATGGAATACCCAATCATTTGGATTTAGATTCAGATGGGGACGGGTGCAGCGATGCGCTTGAAGCAGGAGCAACAGGAAATACATCCCCAAACTTTTCTTTTGCTGCCCAGGCCGGTACATCAACAGACATTAATAGCGATGGATTGGCAGATATTGTTGATGCAAATCTGAATAGTATACCTGATTTTTTGAGTTTTTATGATCCCAATGCACTGGACAGTACCATCAACCAGTGTAAAGACAGTGATGGCGATGGAATAGTAGACAGTATTGATCTTGATGATGATAATGACGGAATACTGGATACAGATGAAGGACTGAGCTGCAATTCATTGAACAGAAATTTAAGAATTGGCTATCTGGACACCACCTTAGGTAAATATGGTCTGATGATGAATATGCTGAATAATCCTTTGAACTTCAGTGAAACAGGGGTTTATAATAAATTTCCGGGAATCACTTTTGTTCCGTACGCTACGCAGGATGCCATTACTGAAGCCCAGTTATTGGCAGATAAAATAGATGTATTTTATACAGGATCTTCTGCCAATGAAACGCAGACTTCATCTGATAAATTATTGACAGCAACCAATAAACGTATTTTTTCATGGTCAGTAAACCATGATAAAGGAGTAATAGCTCTTCAGAATAATGCAACAGATTTTGGGTATATACTATCCAATGTAAGCACCAACCCTTCAATACCATATGGGCCTACAGGTGAAGCTGTATTTACCAATGGATATTGGCCGGTAACTACTTTTAATATGTCGGGCTCAGTACAAATGACAATTAATTCCACAGAGAGAAATTATATCTCTATTATGGCAGATGCAGCCGGGAAGGCCACATTTGTAAGAGACAGAGAAGCTAAAATAGTTTTAATACCGGATGCTACAATTTTTATAGACAATCAGTCTGTTGCTGCGATAGATACCAATGCTACATTAAAAGTGGCTGCAGATGTATGGGCCTTTGCCTTTGATACTTTTTTACAGGGAAAATGCTTTACTCAGGATACCGACGGAGATGGAATTCCGGATCATCTTGACCTTGATTCTGATAATGACGGATGCCTTGATGCCTTAGAAGGAGATCAGAATATAACCAATTCACAATTGATGGATGCGGGAGGAGCCCTAACGGTTGGGACAGGTTCTTCAGCTCTCAATAAGAATTTATGTAAGGATGGAACCTGTGTTGATCAGTATGGTATTCCTACAATAGTGGGAACAGCAGGACAGGGGATAGGGACCTCTCAGAACGGCTCAGTTCAGTCAGGGTGCGAAGGATTTTGTACAAAGCCAGGAAACTTTACAATGGCAGGTACTCCCACCAGACTCGGTATTACCAAACACAATAAATTGGGCGATTGGCCGGGAAGTATTCCAAACGGTTTCGTTGCTCTGGAATCTAATACGAAAGGACTGGTGATCACCAGAGTTCAGAATTCTTCTATGATCAGTGAACCTAAAGAAGGAATGATTGTTTATGACATTCAGGATAAATGTGTAAAACTGTACAATGGTACGATCTGGAAATGCATTGAAAGAAGTTGTAATGACTAATAATTAATATTGAATACAATGAAAAAAATAATATACAGCATCCTGTTTTGTTCGTTAGCTGTTTTTGCTTCAGGCCAGGTTGCCATAGGAAAAGAAAGCGTTAATGGTACAGCCACCATTTTAGATTTTAATAATACAGCCGGAAATACCAATGGCATTATACTTTCTGCCGTGAATAATCTTTCCGGGGCTTTATCTTCAGCTCCACCAGAGAATAATGGAACTTTTCTCTTTGATAAAAGCGATAAAAAGGTAAAAATGTATGAAAACGGAGTCTGGATTGAACTGAGCGATTCAGGAAACGATTCACAGATCATAACAAATACAAGTGCAGAATCCGGGGGTAACCAGGGCGTGATTATCGGGGCATCAACTAGCAATGCCAGGGGAGTATTGGTTCTGGAGGCACAAAGTAAAGCACTGATCCTTCCCCAGATCAATACCCCTCATACAGCAGTAAAAGGTCCTTATCCGGGAATGATGTGCTATGATACTGCGAGTAAATCATTGGCTGTATTTGACGGTTCCAGCTGGAATTACTGGAAATAGAAAGTCAGAATCTGGTATTTATTCAGATTGACCTTTTAATGAGGAAAGAGATATAATACCATACAATATAAAACACAAGTTATATATATAATTCCGTCCTGTCGGAGGCTGGCTTCCGGCAGGACTTTTAATATAAAAATACAGATGAATTTCAAAAATATCCATATAGGAAATATGATTCAGAATGCGGTTAAAGAAAGTGGTCTGGAGCTTTTCAGAATCTGTAATTTCTTTCAATGCACAGAGCAGGAAATAGAAGCAATGTATGGCTCGGAAAGTATAGATACCCATCTGCTGCTGAAATGGAGCAAGTTTCTGGAATATGATTTCTTCAGAACCTATTCCCAGCATCTTATTTTGTATTCACCACCTTCCCGGAAAATGAAAAAAGGAACAACAAAAGAAGTGACAGGCCTGCCGCAATTCCGGAAGACCATTTATACACAGGAAGTCATCGATTTTGTCCTTGAACAGATTCGTTCTGAAAATATGACCAGAAAAGAAGTCATGGAGCGCTATGCAATTCCTAAAACAACACTTTTCAAATGGATTGAAAAATATAACCGATAAAAACAATGAAAAAATACAGACAGCCCAACTTTAAGCAGATTTATACCGATATTCTCTTTAAAAAATATCCGGAAAAATATAACGCATGTGAAGGATTATTATTGAAAAAAGAGCTTCTGGCATTAGATGTAATGAAAATCAATACCCTTATTTTCGGAATATCTGAAAAGAACAGCCAGAGATACCGTTCCTATAAAGAATCTGATATCATTTGTATGCTTGAATATCAGAAAAAAAACAAACTGAACAATACCCAGCTGGCCGTCCATTTTAAGCTGAGCAGAAATACCGTAGCTAAATGGAAAAAAATCTTTCTGTATAACACAGAAGTATGAGAAAGAAAATAAAGGGGAAAGCGTATTTCCCCTTTATTTTTTGTAGTTTAGTTTTTCTGAAAAATAGATTTTTCACCATTTGTCACATTTTACAAAGCTTTATGAAAAGAAACTTCATCAATCAGGAGGAACTCTCGGATAAATTCTGGAATATTGAATATACAGGAACTACACAAACGATAACATTCGGAAAAACCGGAACAAAAGGACGTGAAACCGTCAAAGAATTTGCTGATGAAAAAGAATGCACTCGGGAATCTGAAAAACTGATCAGCCAGAAAATAAAAAAAGGCTATACTGAAATTCAGGAAAACGATGAAATACCTCAGAAAAAAGAACTTTCGGAACAGGAGAAAGCAGATATTTATTTCTGGGAAGCCATCGAAAAATCAAATAAATACAAAAAAGCCCATTGGAGCGAATATGATATAGATGAGCATGTAGAAAACCTGACATCCTATCTCTCTAAATTCGGGAAAGAAAGATTGATTCTTTTCGAAAAAACACTTCAGGAAAAACTAAGTGTGCTCTACACTGCAGAAATTGCAGAACTTTCCTTTATCCTTGAAGGTAACTTTAGACTGGAAAACGGAACCTATGTTTTTGATGGTTATCTTTCCGATGACGGCTTCATCTATTTCCGATGCTGGCTGCTGTTGAAAGGAAAAGAATTCTTTGAAGATATTACAAAAGATATTCAGTCATTCGTAAACGGAAAATACAGCTTTGATATTGGTGATTGCTGGGGTGAAGAACTTCTGTATGTATCAGACCGGGCCTATTCTGAAAATCATGACAATAAAGACGAATCAGAAATAAGAGATACTGTAGATGAATTGTATCCCGGCAATCACTACGACAGTATGGACAGGAAGATGAACCGTGAGCCGAAAAGCGGAGCAGGTTTGCAGAAGATGTATCCGAAACTGGTAAAAGAGATTGGTGACCTGAGGAACTCATAAAGCCTGATATGACCATGTTTACCATACCGGAAGTTTCTGAAGCAGAAGCAGATATTCTGAAAGAAAAGAGAAATCCGCAGAACTTTCCAAAAACAATAACATTTCCTTTTTCTGAACAATATAAAAATCTAGTAACACCCATCAGAACCATTGAAATTGCCTCAGAAACGATCCTGTATAACGCTGTGGAAGCCGTTTCTGAAAACAAGGAATCTGAGTGGAAAGACTATTGGTGTTTTGCCGGAAACGGACAGGGCGACCGTTGGTTTTTGAATAAAGAGAATTCCATTTTTTTCTATGATCATGATGCGTCCGATGAACTTCTGCCCATGGAAATAAACTTTGGGCAGTGGCTTCAGATGGCTTATATAATCCACCAGCTGGATGACTGTTATGATGAATACGAAATTATTCCGCAACTCATAAAAGAGACTTTTTATAAAACATTGAACAATATCGGCCCCGGATTAGGAGAACGTTATCCGTTTACAGTATAAAAGAGTGTATGATGTTTAAAAACAGTTCAAAATAACCATCACAGAACGAATATCATTTCGTAATAATAAAAGTATTGGCGAAGAATAGTTATTTTTGCCAAAATCCTGTTTTATAATGAAGAATGCCATAAGCTGGATATTGATTGTATTTCTCACGGTTTCTCTTTTGCAGAACTGTTTAAATACCCGTGTTCAGAAAGAATTCCGGCAGAAGTCTTCATTTCTCGCGGAATTGAGGATATTATATTCCTCAGGAAACCCTTCAAAATGGCCAAAACCAATCCTTGATCCCGATGCGGCTCCTTATTTTACTGAAATAGGGCATTTACCGGAAGTCGGCTTTCCGGAAGACAATCCATACTCCGAAGATAAAGCATTGCTGGGCAAGACCCTTTTTTTTGATCCACGGCTTTCCCGGTCCAACCAGATTGCCTGCGCCTCATGCCATGATCCGGAACTGGGTTGGGGAGATAACAGAACTTTTTCTTTCGGACATGACCGGCAGCTGGGTATCCGGAATGCAATAACCATTATGAACTCCGCTTATGCCCAACCTTTATTCTGGGACGGAAGAGCGTCATCATTGGAAGAACAGTCCCATATGCCGATTCAGGATGAACGGGAAATGGGTGAGCATATTGATATTGCCGCAGGAAAAATTGCAAAAATCAATGGCTACGGAATATTGTTTGAAAAAGCTTTCGGTGATAAGACAGTAACCAAAGACCGTATAGCCAAAGCGATAGCCACTTTTGAAAGAACGGTTAAAAGCGGAACCGCAAAATTTGACCTTTTCATCAGTGGAAAAGCCGATGCCTACTCTGATGACGAACTTATGGGGCTGCATCTTTTCCGTACCAAGGCGCAGTGTATGAACTGCCACAACTCAGGATATTTCTCCAATAACAGGTTTGAAAATGTAGGAACCGCTCTGTTGGGGGAAACAGGAGAAGATTTGGGGCGTTATCTGGTGACTAAAAAGCCGGAAGATGCAGGGAAGTTTCGTGTGCCGGGTCTTCGTGAGACCGCAAGAACCGGACCCTGGATGCATAACGGTTCCATGACAAGCCTTACGGAAGTCATACAGTTCTACAGCAAAGGAAACCCGGAATATGCACAAAAACGCTCAACCATTCATGAAGGAGTTACTCTGAATTCTGAAAAATCAACTTTTGTAAGATTACTGGATCTTACTGATGAAGAAATCTCACAATTGGAAGCTTTTCTACGCACACTGACCACAAAAACAGAAAGAGTAGCACCTCCCGTTTTGCCAAAATAAAAAAGCTAGTTAAGCTAATCCGGAAATCAAAATAAATCCGGGATTAGATTGAGCCTTAATTCTACTATTTAGCCTATTAAAAATCATTGATTTTTCCTCTTAATCAATCTTAAAAGCTGAATCCCCTTAATGGTTTAAAAAACAACTGAAATTGATATATTCAGAATTGAAATCAACGATGGAAATAATTTACATCCTTCACCTTCAAGCTCCCGTCGTCAAAACTTTTCGTAACTTTATCCATATACAATCATTTCACTATGAATATCAGTCTTTCATCAAAAAATGCTTTAGTAGGAGCTGCCACCCAGGGAATTGGCGCCGGAATTGCCCTTGAGTTGGCCAAATGCGGAGCCAATGTTACCATCATGGCACGAAATGAAACCAAACTAAAGGATATTACAGCCTCACTTCCTGTTGTTAGTCCCGATCAGAAGCATCAGTATCTCGTTGCTGATTTTTCTGATTTTGAGAAATACAGAGAAATCATTGCCGGATATTTTCAGAATCATGCTGTAGATATTCTTGTGAACAATACCAATGGTCCGGAGCCGGGTTTTGCCTTAGAAAAAGAAACCAATGATTACCAGAAAGCATTTGACCTGCTTTTTAAAACGGTATGCGAAACAACACTATTGGCTTTACCTCATATGATCAGGCAGAAAAACGGACGGATCATCAATGTGTCTTCACTTTCCGTGAAAGCTCCTATTGGAAACTTAGCCCTTTCCAATTCTATCCGTTCAGCAGTGATCGCCTGGGCAAAAACCTTATCCAACGAAGTGGCACAGCACAACATTACCATCAATAATATTCTCACCGGCTATTTCGATACGGAAAGAATCCAAAACCTGATTCACCACGAAGCTCAGCAGACAGGACTTCCTGTTGAAGAAATTCTAAAAAACCGGGAAAATAAAATCCCGATGAAAAGACTGGGACAGCCGGAAGAATACGGACATCTGGCAGCTTTTCTTGCATCAGAATATGCGTCTTATCTTACCGGAGCCAGCATACCTTTAGACGGAGGACTGAACAATACCTATTAGAAAAAACAGCGAAATTTCTTTAAAATCCTGTACTTTCGCAAATGACATGAATTAAACTCATAACCGGATGAAAATGAACAACAGGGTTAAGATTCTGAGAGAACAGCAAAACCTTACCCAGACTGAGCTTGCCGAAAAATCTGGACTCTCTTTAAGAACTATTCAGAGAATTGAAGCCGGAAATATACCCAAAGGTTTTACCCTGAAAGCCATTGCGCAATCTTTGGAAGTGACGCCTGAAGACATTATTCCTGATACAGATGAAGAAACAAAAAAAGTGACAACAGATAGGGCAAAAATGATTAATTTATCCGCTTTATCAGGGTTGATTATACCATTCGGAGGAGTTATTTTCCCTTTGATTTTAACCTACAGAACGAAAGATCAGGAAAATAAAAAACTGGGAAAAGAGATTGCAGGAGTACAGATTATTCTGTCTGTTATTCTGTCTGTATTAATGATATTAAGTCCATTTGTTCAAAAAGGGTTGACGATGAGATTTCCTCTTTTTCTTCCCATTTTAATAAGTTTTATGGGTCTTAAATTATGGATTATATTCAAAAACGGAAACAGCCTGAATCAGAAAAATGCCCTTGATATTAAACTGAAAATTGATTTTTTGTAGCACTTATGGTAAGGAATAAATAGAATTTATGTTTTTTTCTAATGAATGATTTGCATTCCATTTTAATCAACTCTATGTAATATTCTGCAGCTCCCGGATGTCTTTAAAATAAGAAAACAGAAATTTACTTTCCGGGATAAAATGATAATCATTGATTTTGGAATTCTGTTAAATAAACGGCTGAAAAAATAAAATTACATTTTTGACTAAAACCATGTAATGATCTGTTACGGCTAGTTGTCTTAATAAGTATTGGAATTAAATATTTATATGAAAAACTGGTCTTTTAAAAAATGGAACACCATTTTAGGATGGGTGGTCTTTATCATTGCATTAATTACATATACCTCTACCATTGAGCATTCGCTCAGCTTTTGGGACTGCGGGGAATATATCTCTTCTGCGGTAAAACTTGAAGTAACGCATGCTCCCGGAGCGGCATTATTCCAGATTGTGGGGGCTGTGGCCAGCATTTTTGCGATGGGGAACGTAGAAAACTATGCTGTGGTCATCAACACCATGTCCGCGGTATTCAGTGCATTTACCATTCTTTTCCTGTTCTGGACCATTACCCATTTTGTAAGAAGATTGCTGAACAAAGATTTTGATGAAATAGCAAAACATCAGGAAATCTCCATTCTTTTTGCCGGAGCTATAGGAGCTTTGTGTTTTACTTTCTCGGATACATTCTGGTTTTCAGCAGTGGAGGGAGAGGTATATGCCATGGCGTCTATGTTTATTGCTTTATTGGTTTGGCTGATCACGAAATGGGAAAATGATTATCAGGCAGCCGACAATGAGCGGTGGATCATCCTTATTTTCTTTATTATTGGCCTTTCTGTAGGAGTTCATATGATGTGTATGCTGGCGATTCCTGCTGTTTGTCTGGTCTATTACGCCAGAAATTATACGTTTTCCTGGAAAAACTTCATCTGGGCGAATCTGATTACTCTGGGAATTCTGATTATTGTTTTCAAAATTATCTTCCCTTTGATCATGACGATGTTCGGAAATCTGGAAATCTTCTTTGTGAATGGGATGGGACTTCCTTTCCATTCAGGGACCATTGCCGCATTTATTTTAATGACAGCAGCATGTTATTTCCTGATTAAATATGCAAGGAAAGCAAAAAGAAAAGTTTACCAGGCCATTGTACTGTCAGTGGTTTATATGATCATCGGTTTCTCATGCTGGATGGTGATCCCCATCAGAGCAAACGCCAATCCTCCAATGAACCTTAACGATCCTGATACGGCGATCGGAATGCGGGATTATTACAACAGAGAGCAGTACGGAGATTGGCCGACAATTTATGGACAGAATTATACCGCTTTCCTTGATGCCAAAGGAATGGAGAAAAACGAAGACGGAAGCTATAAAATAGATAAAACCGGAGATATGTATGAAAAGGATGAAAAAACCGGAACCTACAGGAAAACGGGTGAGCGCTTCAATTACGTATTCAACAAATCTCATATCAGCTTTATGCCGAGGATGTTTAAAGAAGATAAAGAGATCATGGAAAACTATATCGCGTTATATGGGGCTCCGGATTTTACCTTCAACTATGACAATGAAGATGTTGCAGATAATCCTCAGGCCAAACAAATTTTTGATGAGCTGAGAGCCAAATATGAAGATAAAACCATCACGGCAGCAGATTATTTAAAAGTAAAACCCTATGATTTGATCAATGTACAGAGACCATCACTGGCTCAGAATCTTGATTATTTCATTTCCTTCCAGAACGGATATTACTTTGCCAGATACCTGATGTGGAATTTTGTAGGAAGACAAAATGATCTGCAGGGACACAAGGAAATCACCAACGGAAACTGGATCTCAGGAATTCCGTTTATTGACAATGCTTTAGTTGGAAATCAGGATAAAATGCCTGCGAAATTTAAAAATGAAAGCACGGTAAAATTCTTTTTTCTTCCGTTAATTTTAGGATTGATTGGTTTCTTTTTCCAGCTGAACAGAGACTTTGGAAGATTTTATGCCCTTCTTTCCCTGTTTATTCTGACAAGTGTAGGAATTGTTTTCTATACAGGGGTAAAACCGTTTGAAGTAAGGGAAAGAGATTATGCGATGGTAGGTTCGTTCTATGCTTTTGCCATCTGGATCGGATTGGGGGCTGGAGCTATTTTATGGTTTCTTCAATCTAAAATAAAATCCAACGGAGCCAATATTGTTTTAGGAGCTGTTTTATTAGGAATACCTTTCATGATGGGATTCCAGAATTACACGTCACATGACCGTAGTAAAAAAACGGCAGCTTATGATTCTGCATATTCCTTTCTCAGATCTTTACCAAAAAATGATATTATTTTTATTTACGGGGATAATGATACCTTTCCGGTATGGGCCATCCAGGAAACAGAAAGATTCAGGGATGATGTGAAAACCGTCAACTTTACCCTGCTGGCCACCCCATGGAATATTGATCAGGTAAGGAGAAGAACCTACAATGCAGCAGGAATTCCAACCCAGCTGACACATGATGAATACAGAGACGGAGTAAATGACCAGATTTATCTGATGAAAAAAGAAGACTGGGAAGGATTTTTCTCCATGCTGAAAGAGCAAGGGGCTCCGGATACGGAATTCCAGGCCTTCAGAAAATACCTTACACAGGACTCCATTACCCTGAAGGAAGCGATTGAATTTATCAGACTAAAATCTCCTGAAAAAGATGAGCTTCTGAAAATGTACTTCGGGGAAGAAAAATATGAAAAATATAATATCCTTCCGGTTAATAAGTTTATCCTTCCGGTAAACAAAGAAAATGCTGTAAAAGCAGGAATTATTACGCAGGCAGATCTTCCGGATACCGTGAATCAGATTATGATTTCCTACAAAGCCAATACACTTTATAAAAGCAATCTGATGATGCTTGATCTTTTGGCCACTTTTGATTGGAAACGTCCGATTAACTTCTCTTCAGGCGGAGTTTATGAAAGCGAAAATATTTTCTATCTCGATGAATACCTTCAGTTTGACGGGTTCAGCTACAGACTGGTTCCTATCCATACAAAACAGACACCGGATGGAGATTTAGGCAGAGTAGATGCAAATTCTCTTTACAACGTGGTGAAAAACTTTAAGTGGGGCAATTTTAAAGATCTTAGTATTTATTATGATGAATCGGCTACTTCAAACATCATGAGCTACAGAACATCGGCTAGTAGAGCTGCTTCGGCATTGGCTTTAAGCGGACAAAAAACTAAGGCAATTGAAATTCTTGATCTTGCTGCAAGAGAAATCCCGGCAGAAAAATACAATGATCCGCGGTCATTAAGCGCGATGGTCACTGGATATATCGTGGCCGGACAGGAACAGAAAGGTCTTCAGCTGGCGGAAATCCTTAAAAAAGGAATCTTTAAAGAATATGATTATTACCTAAGCTTAGATCCTGCTGATCAAAGGTATGTGAAAAGGCAGATGAGAACGAAACCAATGGAATATTCTCTTGTGGTTTCTGCGGTTACAGATGCTTACAAAAAGATCGGTCAGAACGAAAAAGCCTATGCTTATCTGGTAAAATCAATTGAACCTATCGATAAAAAGTTCAATGTTTTCATCAAAGAACTTCAGCAGATGGGGAAAGAAAAAGCGATGAAAGAATCTGAAAATGTACAGAAAATAACTCCTTTCTACCAGTATTTATTTGATGTGATGGAACCTTTCGATTCTACGTATTCCAAAGAAAAAGAAGAACAGATCACCAAAGCACTTATCAAAGCAACTCAGTAATTTTTCAATAAAAAGATCCTGTTTTTGCAGGAGAAGCAGAGCCTTCTGGTCAATGACCGGAAGGTTTTGTGATATCTGGTGGCCATTAATGTGATTTAAGACAGAAAATATGTCTTTAAATGAAGCCTTTTACAGCCATATTATTGAGTAAACCACCGGAAATCCGTATTATTGTAAGAGTTTAAGGTATACCCCTGAAATTATGATTATAAGAAAAAAAGAACACTGGTTCAGAATGCTTTTTGTATGGCATGGTTCGGTACTTCCAGGGCTGCTGCCCAGGCTGGGGCTTCTTTTTATTTTATCTTTGGTAGTGGTGTATTTCCACGGAACTATTTTAGATTTCAAAATACCGCTTAATCCGGCACCGCTTACTCTGTTTGGGTTTGTGCTGGCTCTTTTTCTGGGATTCCGGAACAATGCAAGCTATGAAAGATTCTGGGAAGGAAGGAAACTTTGGGGAGCTTTGCTCAATATCGCGAGAGCGCTGACACGTCAGGCACTCACATTAGGAAAAAAGGCAGATCCTGCTGCTGTTGAAGACTTTCTGAATTTACTCAGCTCCTTTTTATATGCCCTGAAGCATCAGCTGAGAGGTTCTGATCCTCATGAAGACCTGCAAAAGAGGCTTCATCCTGAACAACTGAAAATCGTTGAAAACGCAAAGTATAAACCTATCGTACTGATGAGGTTATTGGCAGAATGGGTAGAAAGGGCCAGGGAAGAAGGACGAATAGATTCTATCCAGCAGGGACGGTTTGATGAAAATTTAGACCGGTTGGCGGATGTTGTAGGCGGATGTGAGAGGATTTTGTCTACCCCTATCCCGTACAGTTATCGCGTGTTGCTTCACCGTACGGTTTATATTTATTGTTTTCTTTTGCCATTTGGTCTGGTAGACAGCTTAGGATGGTTTACTCCGCTTATCGTTGTATTTGTAGCCTATACTTTTGTTGCTTTTGAAGCCATTGCGGATGAGATTGAAGAACCTTTCGGAACCGAAGACAATGATCTTGCATTAAACAGTATGTGCGAAATGATCGAAAGTACCATACATGAACTGGCCGGAAAACATCTTGAAACCATATCCAGACCTGTAAATAATATTATCAACTAAATTGTGACGCTGTTGTCGCGTATTTCAGATGCAGTCTCAAAACCCTCATATCATTTATACCATAGGCCATTCTACCCGAAGCATGGAAGATTTCCTTGCCCTGCTGAAAGAATTCGGGATTGAGTTATTGGTGGATATAAGACGATTTCCGGGTTCAAAAAAGTATCCATGGTTTGATAAAGAAAACCTTGAAAAAGAGCTTCAGGAAAATGGCATCATTTATATTCATATGGAAAGCCTTGGCGGGAGACGAAAAGTACAGCCTGATTCACCAAATGACCGCTGGCGGAATGATTCTTTCAGAGGCTATGCGGACTATATGGAAACCGATGAGTTTAAAACTGCGGTCCGGAAATTAGAAGATACAGCATCAGAAAAAACTACAGCGTATATGTGTTCAGAAGCCGTTTGGTGGAGCTGCCATCGGTCTATGATTTCAGATTACCTGAAAGCCGCAGGATGGAAAGTCCACCACATTATGAATCACGGGAAAACAGAAGAACATCCTTATACTTCGGCCGCCCGTATTGTGGATGGACAGGTCTGCTATTCGGATGAAAATTTATTCAGTTAAACCATAAAAATACCAACCAGTGATAACGGAATTTAAAATTGGTGATCAAGTAAGCTGGAACTCAGAAGCCGGAATATTATTAAAGTACATACCAAAGACTTTGATTATAAAGGCTATACCCACCATGCCAGTCCGGAAGACCCTCAGTATGAGATAAAAAGTGATAAATCCGCTTATATTGCGGCCCATAAAGGCTCTGTATTTAAGAAAATCGACGACTAAACCTGAAAATCCATCAACATTAAATAATGAGAAAAAAAATACTTACATTAATCCTATTCGCTATTTTTTTGCAGTCCTGCTTCAAAAAAAAGGAAGAGAAAACAATTACACAAACAACCTCTGAAATCAAAGTTTCTGATACGATTCAAAAAAAAGAACCTTCAGTAAAAGATGTTCAATACAATATTGAGGTTGAAAAAATAGATTCAATACAGTTTTATTCAGCAGAAACAAAAGCGGGAAACCGGCAGGAGAAAATAACGAAAATCGAGAATTTTGATGAAGCCAGAAAATTACTGAAAGGCGTTGTAGAATTTTCTGAAAAAGATGAATACGGCGAAAATCAGGCTGTAAAAAAGATCCGCTTCAGAAACGGAAAAATATTTCAGAACGAAAATGATTTTGACGGAGAATTTTTTGTGGCCTATTTTCCGGGGGAAGATATACTACTGTGCGAAGGCGGCCACACAACTGATGTGAGCTTTAATCTGAAAAACGGTCTGCAAACGGAAGACACCGGAAACCCTGATATGATCGTAAATTCACCCGGCAAGGCATTCAGGCTGAATGGTCATTTCGGAGGGCAGGAATGCAGTTTCTATTTTATTCAGCGCAAAATCAACAATGAATATGTAAAGATTATACAGCTGGATAAAGAATTTGAAAAACAGACCAAAACCTGGCTCTGCATTATCGGAAAATCTTTCTGGGCAGACGGGAAAACACTTTATCTAACAGAAGGGAGCAACTATACAGAAAGTGGCGTTAAAAAACGGTATTTTAAAATCATGATTATCGAGAAATAAAAGACTCAAAACTTTACAGGATCAATAAGCTTAGTCCTAAAACGCCGGAAGCTGGAAGGGGGAGGATGGAAGTTACTTTTAGCTATAGGTATTGATGACTGTCATACAATTTTAATGTTATCAAAAGAGTAAAAACAGATCAATAGTTATTCTTGATAACCTTCATAATCTCTTTTTCATGACAATAAGCGTTTCTTTTTTTCCAGGATGAGGAGAAACCTCCTTGAACCCCATTCTTTCGTATAGCTTATAAGCCTTGATATTTTTACAGGTTACTTCCAGAATAATTTCACGCGTACCAAATCTGTGAACAGCTTCCTCTATAACTGCACTGAGAAGTCCTGAACCTATATTTTTACCCTGAACTTCAGCCCTTACATACATCTGATAAATATGGCCTGTATTGTTTTTCTCCTCAATAAATACACAAATTCCGATAAGCTCATGATCCACAAATGCACCCATTACAAACCTTCCCGAAGTCTGGTTTTCTATATCAGTTTCCAGCCTGAGTTTTTCAGTTTTTAGCGCCTCCTGATAATCTGCACCAAATGATTCTGGAAAATGCTTCAGGCTTTCAAGTCTGATGGTTCTGTAAAGAGCGCTTTCTGTAGGTAAAAGGTTTCGGAACTTTATGGTCATGAGAGAAACATTGTAGATTGAGTAAATATAGGGAGTTTTAAATTGAGAATTGATCCGCAGTAAAATGCTGGAAACCTTTTATGTAAAGTTTCGGCGGGCCAAAGGCCCGCCGAAACTCATATTATCAGCATAAAATACTAATCAATCCCATGTTGCCGCATGAATCCTTTCGTGTGGCATTTTTATTTCAAAAAGTTTTTATCTTTATCAAAAACATAATTGACGAGTCGTAATTATAAGTTTTTTAGAAGATAATTTTAAACCACACAATACAATCGAACGGATCTTCAAAATAGTGATATAATTGGAGGATCTTGAGCAAATTGGTATATTGGCACACAACAATGGTCACAAAAAGAGAATCACGAAAAACAAACCACAATCTTAAGAGAACATGCAGAATTGCATTATAATAATACTCCAGAACCAAATAAGAATAAGTTAATGATGAATGTAACACTAAAAGTAGTTTAAAATGATACATGAGGATTTTATAGATAGATTGAATGAGCCTGAAAAGATTAGCACAATAGATATATCAACTTTAAAAATAGAATATGCGGCACAATTAGCCACTCTTATCGATAGTGATGTTCTTTTGGAATATCTTGAATATTATGGTGAATCAGTTTTCATGGAGGGATTATTTTCTTTTATAAATCCTCTTGATTATGAAACATTATTAAAAGAGTTTCCAAAATTAAAAAATCAATCTATTATGCCTTTTGCAAAAACGGCAATGGGTAATTTTTATTTAATTGGGGAACTTGATAATGAAAAGTGTATTGCTTTTTACAATATACAAACAGAAGAATATATATATGTAGATAATAAATTAAATCGATTTCTAGAAGGATACGCAGGAAGTAGGCTTTATATGGAAGATGAGTGGTATGGATACATAGAGCTACCTGCGCTTGATAAATACGGTCCGGTAGCAATTGATGAATGTTTAACGTTTATACCTGCCTTAGTTTTTGGTGGGGACGAAAATATAGAAAACATGCAAAAAGTAAAATTGAAAGAAAATTTACAAATATTAGCACAAGCTTTTAGTTGATATATTATCTGTGCTATAACAATAGATTCACCACAAATTAAGAGAGGGTTTTCTTAGCCATAGAAGATACCGGAAATAAAAAAAGAGGCTGACCTTTTTAGACAGCCTCTCATATTATCTGTATAAAATACTAATCAATCGGTTCCCAAAGCTGGATTTTATTACCCTCAAGATCTAAAATATGAATGAATTTTCCATAATCATAAGTGGCGATTTCATCCAGGATCGTTACATTTTCTTTTTTTAGCTCTTCCACCAGGGTTTCAAGATTTTCAACCCTGTAATTAATCATAAAGTCTTTTTCAGAAGGTTCAAAATATTTTGTATTCTCTGCGAAAGGGGCCCATTGGGTCAGTCCTTTTTTACCATCGGTCTGAAGCCATTCAAAACTGGTTCCGTAAGGGCTGGTTTCAAGACCAAGATGAGCTTTGTACCATTCGTTCATGGCGTTTGGATCTTTAGATTTGAAGAGGATGCCTCCAATTCCGGTTACTTTTTTCATGTATTATTTTTTTATCGTTAGGGGGTTGTGTTCAGCAGAAGCTGAGACGGCCTTCAAATATAAGTAAAAACCGGAAACGCTGTATTGTTTTTTGATTTCAAAGGATTTTTCATGATGCCTATTTCTGGAATTCCTTATCAGTCTGCAGAGGTTGGTTTTACACTCATCTCCTGAACCTCTTCAGCAGAAAAACCATAGATCTGGGGTGTTTTCACATCCAGTAAATTAAGGTAAATATACAATTCGCCTCTGTGATGGATTTAATGCTCCGTCATAGCCCGCAGCCACTTTCATACCGATATTTCACTTCCGGCAGGGGTGAGGCATCTCCGGTTGAGGTCTTCATCAGAAAGCCCACTAAGAATTTCAATCATCTGCCGATGCATTTCATTAAAATATTTTACCGTCTCATCATAGCCGTCCGCCAGATCTTTACCGCAACCCTGATAGGAGCTTTTTCTTCCGGAAATAGTTTCTCCGTACATGTTCCGTTCAATAGCAGCAATATGTCTGATTTGATCTCCGATGGTAAATTTCCCGGGTTTATAGGAGAAATCAATATGTTCAGGAGGAACCACTTCGATGAGCTTTATCGTCCGGGCTCTTATTTTTTCATAATAGTCAATAAATGCTGCGGCAGATGTTATTTCCATGATCAGTTTTTTGAATGGTTAAATTATTGAAAAATAGAAAAATAGACAAAGGAATATTAATCGTTTTTGTTACCCTGATGTCCGTTAAAAAACGCAAGCATCGTTTCCAGAGCTTTTTCCGAATGCATTCGTTCACCGTTATCAAGCGATTCCTGTATGGCTTCGCCAGCCCGTTTCCGCATTTGGTTTTCGTACAGAGCAATAGCTTCTTCCATGGAGTGAGAACTATCATTGGTAAGGCATTTACTCAGTTCCAGAGCATCCAGCATTGCCATATTGGCTCCTTCTCCGGCAAATGGGGGCATCACATGGGCGGCATCACCAATCAACGTTAGATTAGGACGGGTTTTCCAACCTTCATCTAATGGCATATAATAGATTGGGCGGGGAATAAAGGGAGATTCGGCATTTTCAAAAAGTTCCGTCCAGCTGTCATCCCATTCAGAATACTCTTTTTTATACCAGTCCAGGATTTGTGTCTGATCAGAAAAATCAAGACCGCTGGTTGAAGCCCAGTTTTCATCCGCCCTGAAACTTGCATAAAATCCAAGGTTACCGTTTCCTTTCTGTCCAAGCAGTAAATTCTGATGGTTTCCGAAAGCCATGATCTTTCCGCCTTTAAGAAAATCAGTAATGGCAGGAGCTGTTTTTTCTGCCTGGATAATATTCCCTTCAAGCATAGTAATTCCAGAATAAACGGGCTTAATATCTGTGAGATAGGGACGAACTTTAGAATTAGCACCATCTGCAGCAATAACAAGATCCGCATACGCTGATGAACCGTTTTTAAAATGCAGTATCCAGCCTTCACCCTGTCTTTCCATAGAAATAAAATGACTGTCCCAGACTACAGTTTCCGGTTGAAGGGATTTCAGCAGCATATTTCTCAATGGGCCACGGTCAATCTCTGGTCTGAAATGGGCATTTCCGAAATCTTCGTCAGGTTTGCTATCATGATCGCTGTAGAATACTTTGGCATGGTGGTTAACAATCAGGGTTTTATCTGCTCCTGGACGGTAGTTTTCCTTAAACTCTTCCAGAAGGTCTGCCCCGCGTAGGGCCGCCATCCCCGAGTCCTCATGCATATCCAGAGGAGATCCCTGTACGCGGGCATTTTTGTCGAAATCTCTTTCGTATACCCTTACATCTGCATTTTTAAGCTGTAATAGTCTGGCCAGCGTAAGACCGCCAGGACCGCCGCCGATAATGGCTATTGATTTATTTTTTATAAGCATCTTAATTGAATTTACAGATGCAAAGTTATTTTTGTTTTAAAACAGATAATAGTATAAATCGGTCGTCTTTATTTTTTGCCAATTCTTTGGGAATCACGCCGGAAAATTTTTTGATTTCCTTAATAAAATGGTTCTGATCCGTAAAATTGAGCTCCGGAAAAAGTTTTCCTTCTGCAATATGTTCCAGAGAAGCCCGGAAACGGAGAATTGTAGAATATGATTTTAAGGAGAGCCCAAACTGTTTACTGAAATAACGGTTGATCTGCCTGCTGCTCCACGAGACTTTTTCAGAAAGTTCCATGACATTAATTTCACCTTTTGAAGCATAAATGAGCTCAAACAAAAGACGCTTTTTTAAGTCTATGGTTTCAGGAGCTAATTCTTTGAGAACATGGGAAACGTGCTGGTAAAATGTTTCGAAGTCATTCATGATATCCTTTGTGAAGTTCCAGAAACCAATAGGAAGTTCTCTTGCTGTATTTAAAATATCAGCAATGGAAGTTTTCAGAATGTATTCGGCTCCTAGTGGCCGGAAACTGACTACAAATGCCAGGGTATGAGGAGGAATGATTCTCTGTTCGGGAGCAGTTTCCAGTCCGATCAGCATTATGTGAAAGGATTCCGGTCCGGATTGTAAAAAAAACAGGTCGATTCTTCCATCCGGAATAATCACAACTTCTTTAGGCTGATCTGATGGATTATGAAACATTCCTATGCTTTCAACAAAGACATCAAGAGACGGATCAGGGGAGAGGAATTTACAATAAAATTCATGGTTCATATCAGCCGGAATATATTTGATGATGAATTTACAAAAAATGCTTAACTAAAAGTCAGGACGACCTAAGATTACTTTATTATGCTCCGGATTATAAAACATCTTTGTATTGTGAATAATATGGCTTTAAAATTTGGAGAATCCGCAAATAACTGATATTTTAGTCAAAAATGACTAACCATGAAGAAATGGATTTCGATGTTTATTATTGTATTAGGGTTCAATACAATAAGCGCTCAGGCTGTAAATATAGATAAAGAAAAGCTGCTTGAATATTATGAGAACCAACGGTATGCTGATGCCGCACGATATCTGGAAAGCCTTTATCCTCAAGATACACAGGATGTAAAAGCACTTACTCAGATGGCTTACTGCAATATGATGGCAGGAAAACTTCCGGAAGCAGAGAAAAACTACATGAAAGCCAATACGGCAGAACCCAACAATCTATCTATTCTGTTCAGCCTGGCTAATATCAACTCGCGTAGGGGAAATGCAGTGAAAGCTAAAACCTATCTAACGCAAATTATGCAGCTGGACAGTCTTAATTTCAGCGCCTGTAAACAATTGGCGGTTTATGCAGAAACTCCAGAAGCCAGATTGAGCTACCTTAAGAAGGCAAACCGTCTGAACACTACTGATCCGGATGTTGCCTATGACCTCTCCATGGCTTATAAAGAACTGAAACAATACCAGCCTGCTTACGATGTTCTGAAAACAGCTATTGCCGCAGATACAGAGAATTTTACCCTGCAGCAGGCACAACTTCCGGTTGCCAATCTTCTGGGAAAATATCAGGAAGTAATAGATACAGGAAAAAAGCTGATGAAAAATAATACCGATGCCAATGTGATCAATGAAATGGGGCAGGCTTATTTCTATTTAAAAGATTATCAGACCTGTGCTACTGTTTTTAAAACTCTGGAAGATATGGGGATTCAGAATGAAGGTACCCTGTATTTTATGGCTTTGAGTTACCGTGAACTGAAAAACTTCGATCTTGCAGCTATCTATGCTAAGAAAACCATTGAAGAAGGAATATCAAAGCATACTGCTGTTTATTATACTGTACTTGGAGGTATTTACGAAGCGAAAAACCAGTTTCCTGAAGCAGTGACGGCTTACAAAAGAGGGCTTACTTTTGATAGCAGTAATACAATTAATTACCGCTTGGGACTGCTTTACGACCTGAGTATGAAGCAAACCAAAAATGCTTTATCTTATTATAATCTATACCTTAAAAGTAAACCGGATCCGGAGAAAGAAAAAGATCAGATTACCTATGCAAAAGCGAGAATTGCTGCGCTTACTACCTCAAAATAGCCATTTCCTTATTTATTGTAGAGCTTTAAACTCCCGCTCCCGCAAGAACCCTTCAAACACTGATACTAAAGAATGAACAAAAGCTCCCGCTCTTTCCCTGTATATGCCATTGCTGACAAAACAGTCACATGGATGATGCGCATACTGGCATTGATTGGGCTCGTCGTTTTATTTTTATTAGGACTCTTATTGCCGATAGCCTTTGTGGTTGATGATGGGTATAGGGTTTCATACAGCAGAAACCCGGTGAATTCGGTAATATTGATAGCACTCTATGAACTGTGTTTCTTTTTTCTTTGCCGATGGTTGGTAAAATACTGGAAACGGAACCAGGATAAAACAATTGTAAAAATGTGGATAGACGAAAAAGGTCTGCATCGCCAGCAAAAAGATGGCAATATCCTCTCCATTTTGTATAGTCAGTTACGTTCAGTTCCGAAAGAAGGGAGATATGATGTTTATACTCAACAGACCGGGTCCGGAAAATATTCCAGAACCGCACTGTTGGTTAATTACAGGGATGAAACAGGTATCGTGAAACCTGTAGAGGCAGAATTTACGATGAACATCTGGTATGCTTTCTATCCGGCCAACACCATGGAAATGAGAGCTGCCTTTTTTCAGAATATAGCGGGCTATAAAGAAATAAGAATAAATCCTGAAGTATACAGGCATTACCATATAAATCCTGTTACCTTTCAGTTTGATGCAAAAAAATACTGGATACAATGGATCCTGATTCTTCTTTTTATAATTTCTGTACTGCTCATCATTTTATTGCTGACAAAAGAATAAAAGTCATCACAACGTACTGGTTAATCTGAAAATGTAGTAACTTAGAATAATGGAATATTGGTTTTATCCGAAGGAATAACTGCCATATCCGTAATCTTTTCTTTTAATTAATCCCTATGAAATACCTTAGATTTATCATAATATTTGTCCTTTTTGCTGGTCTGGTTATCCTTTTAACGCGTATCGGAGCCAAAGAATATGCTGAAAAAAATAAAGTTTTAAAAAACGGAGTTACCTTTGAAGGCGTTGTAACCGATATAAAAAGATCCAATAATCATAGTTTTGGAATACTGTCTGTAAACATTTCCAAATCAAATGTAAATGACTTTTCAGCTAAACCGGAACAGGGAATATATCCGTATCAAATCAGAGGAAAACAGGGCGAAATCTATTTACCGGTGTTCGTACAAAGAGAGGTGGGTGACAGTGTTAAACTTATTTCTGATAAAGAAATTGTTTATTATAAAGGCCAGAAATCCAGTGATAAAGGCGAAGTTTACATCATTACAGAATCTGAAGATATTGATTTTGTAAAACAAAACTCACTGTTCAAATAAAAAATGAATCTTCTTCACTTCAACAGAATTTTAGTGAAAATCAATACCTTTATCCTACAGAATAAGAAAGATGAAACTGAAATTAGGAATCCTCGATCAATCTCCCGTTATTTCAGGCAGCACTCCTTTGAACGCACTGAACGACAGTCTCAATCTTGCCGTATTTGCTGATGAAGCGGGATTTCACAGCGTAATGTATTCCGAGCATCATGGGGTAGAAGCATACGGAAGTTCAAGCCCTGAGCTTCTTGCAGCTGTTGTTCTGGGAAAAACAAAAAAGATCAAAGTAGGAACAGGGGGCATTATGCTCCGAAATTATTCAGCTTATAAAATTGCGGAATGGACGAAAATGCTGAGCACACTCTATCCCGGACGCTTTATCCTGGGGCTGGGAAAAGCTCCCGGAGGACTAAAAGATGCAGTACAGGCACTTAATAATAACAAACCTCCGGTGTTATCCAATGCAGAAAAGAAATTGGAAGAGATCATCCAATACATCAAAGATGAGGAAGGGATCTACGCTGGGCTGATCGCTCAACCCCAAAAACTGATTCATCTGCCTGAGATCATCTGGCTAGGTTCCGGAGTTACGTCAGCGGGTGAAGCAGCAAGACATGGAGTAGGATATTCCTTTGCGGATTTTATGCGGCATGGAAAAGAAACCGAAAGCACTGAAGCTTATCAGAAAGAATTTGATAACAACGCATACGGAAAAGCTCCCTTACTACAGATTGCAGTTGCTGCATCAGTAGCACCGGACCTGAAAAAGGCCAGGTATAACGCCTATGGAATGGCTTACCAGTTTTTGCAGGCAAGACATTTAGAGGCCCCTGAAGCACTTCTTTCCTCAGAACAGATAGAAAACAGAATCATGGGAACAGAAAATGAGGAGGAATTTTTTAATATTCTGGACAACATCATTATTGATACTCCCGAAAACATAGCCGGCAGATTGCAGGAAACAGCTGAGAAATATAATACGGATGATATATTGATTTTATGCAATATGTTCCAGCAGGAAAACCGTATGAATACCTATAAAAGCATCATTCTGAACAGCAGATAGCAATAGTGCATTCAGAAAATTCCGATATTGAAAGGTTTTTACACCGGACAGCCATTAAAAGTATTATATTGGCGAAATAAAAACAATAAACCAGACCTTCTCCCTATGAGTTATAACATCCAGCTTTTCAGATCCGAAACAAAAGAAAAAGAACAGGCCGCCAACGATGAGAGCTTTTTTGACCGCGAAGATAACCTTATACCGTTTGAAAAACAGCAGATTGCCGGTTTAAAAGAACGCCTTCTGAGTTATAAATATGAGCTGGTCAGGGAAGATGCTTCAGGACTTCACTTCAATCATCCCGATGAAGATTTTGGAAGTGTACTGCTTTCAGAAAGAGGTCTGTATTTCAGAGCAGGTCTGAGCGAAAGCTCCATTTTTGAAGTCGGAATGACTGCGTCAGAATTTACCGATACCGGAGAATTTGCAAAATACGACCCACAGCAGGAAGGTTGGGAAGAATTTTAACCATCTTTGTTGAAAATAAGACTATGAATAAAAAACATATCGTTATAATCGGTCTTGGAGGCGTTGGCGGATATTTCGGATTTAAGATCAATCAGTATAATGAAACTTCAAAACAATATAAAATAACTTTTACAGCCAGAGGAGAAACCTATGAAAAAGTAAAAGAAAACGGTCTGATCCTGCTCTCTCCCGAACATTCGGTTGCCCATACTTTTCCTGATACCGTTGAACAGCAGATCAGCAGCATCAAAGATCCGGATCTTATCCTGATCTGTGTCAAAGAATACGATCTGGAAAATGTCTGCACTCAGCTGAAGCAGGTCATTCATAAAAATACCGTACTCCTTCCGATGATGAATGGAGCCGATATTTATGAAAGAATCAGAACAGTTATTCCGGATAATGTTATTCTTCCGACCTGTATTTATGTGGCTTCCCATATCAAGGAAAAAGGAATTGTAGAACATAAAGGAAAAGCGGGGAAAATGATCATGGGCAGAGATCCTCAGCATTTTTCAGCAGATATAAACTGGATTGTTGAACTGATGAAAGAGAGTAAGATTGACATTGATTTCAAAGATGATTCATTAACCGATATCTGGACTAAATTTATCTTCATTGCGAGCTTCGGACCGGTAACCGCAAAATATAATTCATCTATCGGAACGGTATGTACCGATGTACAGCAGAAACATGAGGCAACGGAAATTATGAAAGAAATTAAGCGGATAGCCGATGAAAAAGGAATTCACCTTTCCTATGATATTATAGCAAAAACCTTTGAAAAAGCAGCAGCATTTCCTTTTGAAACTCCCACATCTTTACAGCTGGATATTCATTCCGGAAAGGAAGATAACGAACTGGAATTGTTTGCCGGAGCTATTTTAAAGTATGGTAAAGAATTGAGTATAGAAACACCTTTCATTCAAAAGGTCTACAATGAGATAAAAGGAAAATAGTTATATCAATAAAGACGGTTTTAGGCCGCCTTTACTAATGCAATAGAAATTTAAATATAGAGAACATTTATCCGGTTAGGAAAAAATCACAATCAATTCTTTGTATTACCTTGTTAAGTTTACCCTTTGTTTACCTTAAAAAAGAGAGTTATCATTTCTCTTTGTCTGGCTTTGCGGTAAAAAAGTATTTAGATATTCTGGATTTATTTAGATTTTTAATCACTAATAATATGAATTAGTGATTAAAAAAGAACTTTTATTATAATCCGTAATTTTATTAAGTTAAACATGAAATTATATTTTGTAGCATTATTATTGGTCTCAGCATGTTCTAAAGATAGCAGTCAGGAATATGCAAAAATTTTAAGGGATGAAGAATGTAATTTAGTTATTCTTTCTCCTCCTTATGACAATTCTGTTTGGTTTTCAACAAAAGGTTATGACCCAATAACACATGAGTTTAAAACCTGTAAAACCCATAACAGGTGGTGGAATATGTTTGCTGACGAAATGGAAACAGGTGATACAATTGTTAAAAGGAAAGGTGAATTAATTTTCGCTATCCATAAAAAAGATACAATAATCTATCATGACTGGAATAAATAACCCTTGTGTTAACAGAGATCGTTAAGACAGGTTGTAAGACGTTCCGTTTAAGTGATGATTCAATATATTTAATCGGCTCGGAAATCTTGTTTTTCTCGTTTTTAATTGCTAGAGTATATTTTCGGGGTTAATAAAAAGACTAAGCTCCATGCATGAATTTCTGCCGGTCTAATAATACCTCATCGGTTTCACGGTGGTCCGGATCATCAATGCAGCAGTCTACGGGACATACTGTTTTACATTGAGGCTCCTCATGAAAACCTTTACATTCTGTACATTTTCCGGGAACAATATAATAAACCTCATCAGAATAGGCCTGTTGGTAAGTTCCTGCATCAGCTTCCGTTCCGTCCGGGAAAACGATCTTTCCTGAAAGCTTTGTTTTATCCTGCCAGCGCCAGTCAATTGCACCCTCATAAATAGCCGAATTAGGACATTCCGGCTCACAGGCCCCACAGTTGATACAGTCGTCGGTTATAATAATAGCCATATTTTTAGTTGTTTTTTAATGATTTTCAAAAAGGGATTTCCTAAACAGCATACACCGTAAGAAATCCCAGTCTAAACTTAAGTAAATAAACTCCGGTATAAGACCGGAAACGTTGAAAAAATAAGCTGCATTGGCAGTTGTTCTTCATTATTCAGCAATTTCTATGGAAAGTCCGTCCATTGCCGCCGTAAGTTGGATCTGGCAGGCTAATCTGCTGGAAGAAGTGGTTGTAAACAGCTCAGACAAAAGAGCTTCTTCAATATCACTTTTTTCAGGAAGCAAAGACGTTTCGCTGAGGATATAGCAGTGGCAGGTAGCACACATCGCCATTCCTCCGCACATGGCTTCCATGGGTAATTCATAGGCTTTGCAGAGATCTTTAAGACTAAGTCCCATTTCCAGCGGACAAACCAGCTGATGAATATTTCCTTCCCGATCCTTTACCGTAATTGTAATTTCATCCATTCTCCTGAACAATTATTTATAAGTCTGAGGTATTCTTTCTATTCTTCTTGTAGTAGCAATGTTGATGAGCTTTTCAAACTTATCCGAGTATAAAGATGAGATCTTTGCCGGATCTTCCTGATCATATAATGCGGCACGGATAACAGGGACACTGAAGGGCAGAGGCCACGCACGGAGCGATTTGGCGATCACATCCATGGTGTTAATGCCCTGCATTGCCTGTAGTCCGTCTGCCCAGCACACCAATCCGACTGTTTTATCAGTAAGATAAGGCTGATAATATCCGGAAGTAACTTCCAGCCAGTCCAGGCAGTTCTTCATTACTCCCGGAATGCTTCCATGGTACAAAGGAGCCAGCCAGAAATGGATATCAGCTTCCAGAAATAACTGTGTCATCCGCTCTACGGCTAAAGGCGTTTTACCAAGCGTAACATCGAACATAGGAATACCAGATTCTGCCAGGGTAAAAATTTCGGTCTCTATTCCTGATTTGTCCAGGCTTTCTTTGAAAAACTGTGCAATACGGCCTGAAGCAGATTCTGTTCTTCTTTCCAGAGATCCGTTGAATATAATGGCTTTCATTCTGATTTAATTTTTAAAAATGACTTTAGGCATACCTATTTCTCCGTACATGAGGCTTTTAACCATGGGTTTCAGAAGCCCGGCTGCCAGTAAATAAAGGGCTGGGTCATGATCTGCTCTTGCTCTCACCACAACTTTCTGATTTTTATAATGTTTCAGATCTGCATACGTCAGACGGCGTTTCCAGAGATCCAGCAAAATCGTCTCAGCATTATTCAGATCTACATAAATAGCATAAGGAGATAATTTTTCCATCAGCAGCATATAAACCCAGGGTGGAATGATGGCATCCGTAGAACAGATGATTCCCACGGCTTTTTCGTTGTATACAGAAAAATCCACGGCAGCAATAGATTCCTTAAACTCTTTCTCCTTTACAATCATTCCCATAAAAAGATGATCTTTGATATCCAGTTCTACAATCTCTGTGGAAGGTTTATAATCCAAAAGATCAAGGGCTATAATACCTGAGGTTTCTGCTTTATTGATGAATATTTTCTGATTCATAACTCTCTTCTTAATCTGAAACAATTTATCTGATTTTGGTGAGTGCTTCTTCGTACTTTCTTTCAACAGCGGCCCAATCCAATACAGCCCAGAAAGAATCAAGATAATCAGCTCTTTTATTCTGATATGCCAGATAATAGGCGTGTTCCCAGACATCAATTCCCAGAATAGGAAAACCTCTGTTTACCAATTGTACATCCATCATTGGGTTATCCTGGTTAGGTGTGGAAGTTACAGCCAGCGAACCGTTGAACTTTACAAACAGCCAAACCCATCCCGATCCGAACTGTCCAAGTCCTGATTTCTTCATTTCCGCTTTTAAATCTTCAAGGCTTCCAAAAGTTGAGTGGATGGCTTCAGCAAGTTTTCCTTCAGGATTTAATTGGGGTTTAGGAGAAAGAATTTCCCAGAATAACGAGTGGTTGTAGTGTCCGCCGCCGTTATTTCTCACCGCCGGACCGTATTCACTTACTCTTTGTAAAATAGAATCAAGATCTGTAGATGTTTCATTTGCTTTTTCTAAAGCAGTATTCAGATTGTCCACATAAGCTTGATGATGACGCTGATGGTGAATAGTCATCGTTTCTTTATCTATAAAAGGTTCCAGGTCATCATAAGAATAAGTCAGCTGGGGTAGTGTAAATGAGTTCATAATAGTATTGTTTTGATTATTACAGGTCAAAGGTAATATTATATTTCAATAAAACAACTATTATGTTGTTTTATTGAGTTTGTTCTTTAAATATATAATGTGTTGATAATTACTAATTTGTATTATAGAATTAAAGGTTATAGAAAATGACTATATTTGTTGTTGAAAAATAAAACAACTAAAATATTGTCAAATGAAGAAGCCGGCTGCCGACCGCATTCTGATGTTTTTAAAAATGAGAGGAGAAGCTACAGCTTTGCTGATCTCAGAAGAGCTGTCCATCACTAAAGAAGGAGCAAGGAAACATTTGCTAAATCTGGCTCAGGACGGTCTCATTATACCTTTTGCAAAAAGTGAAGGAGTAGGGCGTCCGTCTACCTATTATCAGCTGACAGAAAAAGGGATTTCCCAGTTTCCTGATACCCATGCTGATGTTACGGTTCAGATTCTTCGGTCAGTTAAAAATCTTTTAGGCGAAAATGCATTAGAGCTGTTAATTAATGACAGAGAAAAAAATACCTATCAACGGTATGAAAAATCACTGGAAGATGCCGGATCATTGGAACAGCGTCTGGATATTCTTGTCAGAATCCGCAGTGAAGAAGGGTATATGGCAGAGTGGAAAAAAGAGGACGGAGAATATTTTCTGATTGAGAATCATTGTCCGATCTGTGCCGCCGCAGCTGAGTGCCAGGGATTTTGTCGTGCCGAATTGTCTAATTTCCGTAACCTGATCGGTAAAGATTTTCAGGTAGAAAGGGTAAGTCATATCCTTTCAGGCGGACAGCGATGTGTATATAAGATCTCTTGATTAATATCCGTCTACATTGAAATAATCTCGTTTTTTAATCACTAAATTATAGCTCAAGGAAGTAGGTCAGGGAAAAAAAATAAAATATATATAGTTAACTATATAGTTGACTGTATTTTTTATATATTTGTTTATCAATTTATTACTAAAATGGATTTTGATTTCATTAAAGAACTTGGCTACAAAGCTTTAGACAGCAGATTAAAAAGAATCAGTGACCGGATGGCTCATGATGTAAGACGGTTTTATAAAGAACTGGACATAGACGTGGAACCTAATTGGTACCTTGTTTTTATGCTGCTGCAAAAGAATGGGGAAATGGCCATTGTAGATATTGCAGAGCCTCTGGGATATGCTCATCCCACAGTAGTTGTCATGGTAAAAAAGATGGCAGATAACGGATACCTCAATATTAAAAAGGATAAGGTTGATAAACGGAAGCAGATCATTTCGTTGACAGAAAAAGCAGTAAAAATGCTGCCGAAGCTGGAGCATATCTGGGACAGTTGTGAAAAAGCAATTCTTGAAATACTTTCTGATGATCTGGGAATTCTGGCCTATCTGGATGGGATAGATGATGAACTGAAAAGCAAATCCTTTCATAACCGCTTTAAAGAACACTATTTAAAATCACATACTTTATGAAAACATTAATTTTTCTCACTGCATTTCTTTTTTCCGGGCTGATGCTTCACGCCGAAGAAACCAAGGTCATGATTCGGGTAAAAGCCAGAGATGCTAAATTTATCGGCAGCTCATTAGGAGGCGCGCACATTATTGTCCGGAATAAACTGAACAGGGAAATCATGGCAGAAGGAAATACCTCCGGAAGCACAGGAAATACAGACCTGATCATGAAAACTCCCAAAACAAGGGGAAGTTTAATTACAGACAGCCAGACAGCCGGATTTCTTGCAAAAATGAATATTGAAGAACCTGTATTGGTCACCATTGAAGTCATTTCACCATTGAACCAAAGACAGGCACAGGCTGCGGTAAGTACGGAATTATGGCTGATTCCCGGGAAGCATATTTTAGGGGACGGGATTATTTTAGAAATTCCGGGCTTTATTATTGACATATTGAAACCCAGAACTCACCAGTACATCGCTCTGAATAGCATTAAGGACAAACCTTTCCAGTTTCAGGCAAATATTGTAATGATGTGCGGCTGCGTAATAGAAAAAAATGGAGTATGGAACTCTGATGAGATGGAAATAAAAGGTATCCTTAAAAAAGATGGAAAATTGGTTAAAGAGGTCAAATTTTCATTGGTGAACACCAACCTGTTTGAGGGAGATACAATGATCACCACGGCTGGAAATTACGAACTTGTTTTATACGCCTATCATGAAAAATCAGGAAATACAGGAGTTGATAAAATGAATTATGTAATTTATGAATAGTGGGGCAGTACTGTCAAAAATCAATCCATGCGTTGTATTTTGGTTGATGATGAAAATTCATACATTTACATAAAATTGACAGTTGATATAGTATGGAGATGAGCGGATTTGAACTTTCTGAGACGTTAAAAATATTCTGGCAGTTTTCGTGGCTGCAATGGATTCTGTTTAGTTTAACAGTCAATATTTTTCTGTATTTATTTTCTATAGGATTGTATTGGTTTATTGATAAAACCTGCCGTAAAGAGAAATTACAGCCGCAGGATCATCCGGTGAGCAGATCAGATGTTTATCTCAGCTTTCTTACGATTGGCTGTAACAGCTTTGTGATGATATTGGGCGTTTTTTTATGGAAACACGGATGGATCATTCTGAGCCAGAATCAATCCGCAATTGTTGTCATTGCGGAAGTTATTGCTTTATTGCTTCTGATGGATTTTATGATGTACATCTTTCACTATGCAGCTCACAGTCCTTTTGTATACAGTCTTTTGCATAGAAAACACCATGAGCATACAAGTACCAATTTTCTAAGCCTCTTTGTATTGCATCCTTTGGAAACTATCGGATTTGGAATAATGATGCTGATTTTGCTAATGATGTACAATTTTTCGGTTACGGCAGTAGCAGTTTATCTTATGATTAATCTTATCTGGGGAACGATCGGGCATCTGAACAGGGAATTTTTTCCGCCGAAACTGGACCGTTTTTTTATCGGAACAACAAGATTTCACCATCAACACCACACAGACGAAAGTAAGAACTTCGGGTTTTATACCTCTGTCTGGGACAGAATATTCGGAACCTATAAGCCCTGATTAATTGAAGGTTTACAATCCCGTTCCTGCATTGAATGCTTTCGCTTCATCCCAGCAGGAAACACAGACAATTTTAAAATCGCATCCGGTGAACCAGTTTTCGCGATCTTCTTCTGTTTCAGTAAGATCCCAGGCATCTTCACACTGATTGCACCACGCATCAGGGCGTCCCATATCTCCTTCATCATGCTCATGAAACCCTGAAGGTACTTTATGCAACAGACTATGTGCCAGGTGCGTACATAGCAAACCCATTTCCTGTTTTCCATGCGTTGAACAGTCTACATATTTTTGTTCCATCTTTTTTAATTTAAAATTGAAGTATTGTTATTCGTGTACAATCATTTAGGTATATTCAAAACAGATTACAGCTTTCCGGAGATCCCGGTCATAGAAAAGATAGATATGATCTGCCGAGCTCTGCTGGAAATCATAACCTTCAATGCAACAGATATAGTCTAATGGCTTTCCGTTGTGGGCCGGTTTGCTTATCAGGTTACAGCCATCAAAATTGCAGTCTTCAAGAATCTTTTTTTCCGAATTCAGTTCATCAAAAATGCCATGTATTTTAGCAGCATTTCTTTCTTCCATATACTCAGAATTTTCATCCTTTTCAAGATCTTCCGGTGTAAGCTGGCGAAGCCTATCAAGTCTCCTGATATCGTCTACAGTAAGTCCTGATCTATAAGCATATTTATCATAGAGCTGGCGATGTTTATTGAAATAAGCTTTTTTCAGCTGATACATCGCATCATTCATATTGTATTCAATCTCAACATCAGAAAACTCCTCGTCATACTGGTCCGGAGCAATTTCTGTGGACACTTTGAAATAGTTCCAATCTGCATCAAATCTGTATTTCCCCCCAATAACATCAAAACCAAGCATATCAGCCTGAGTAAACGGAGTATAGAATGCGGTACTGTCTTCTCCAACACAGCCGTCATAGATTTCTTTCACAGAAACCACGTGGAGCCATTCATCCTGAGAAGGATCAATCAGTTTAAGATTAAAAGAACAGATGGGCAGAAAGTACTTTTTGTGATTTTCTATATCATCATGAAATACATCTTCATAGGCCGGAAAGATTTTCACAAGTTCATTCATAGAAATAAGATAATGGTGTTTTTTTAAGCTCCCGAAAATACGAATAAATCTTAGTATTTAAAACACTTTAGAGAACTTTAAAAGAAATTCAGGTCCGGAGAACTCAACGAAAAAGACTGTCCGGAGACAGCCTTTCATGATAAAAAATATTCCTATTTAATCATTATCAACCCTGATCCATTTTCCATTTTCTACACCTTCGTAAAAATGGTCATTATGATAGATAATTGCTCCCTGAGCATGAGGCTTCTGAGCGGGAAGCACCAGTGTTTCCGGAAGGGCATCAATGTTTCGGATCATCAATACATCATTTCCTTCCTTCACCGTAATTCCGGTTCCCGGGATGAGCTTTGTCGTTCCGGCATCAACAGGAGGATTAATTAGTGTTACAGGGTCAATCTCAGATAAACGTCTGGCTCCCATACTGGCAGTACATCCTCTCAGAATACCGTTCATCAGCATGGTAACCCCAGGAACAGTACATTCAGGATTGATGTTGATAACAATATTTTTATTATTCAACACAAGTGGACATGCTTCCCCGCTTGAAAAACGGATGCTTTTCAGACGGTAAACAAATGTCCCGGCCTGGTTTTTCGCATGAAGAACGACTGCTTCACCATTAGCTGCTGAGGTGATATCCTGATCCGGACCATTATTTACAGAATAAGTGAAAATATAGGTTTGCGCCAGAGATCCCTTGAATTTCACTTGTACATCACCAGTTGCCTGTTGTACAGCACTTACCGGAGTAATTACGGTATTGTCAACCGGCATGGTGACAGAACTGATCGTAAAATTCTCCGTAATATTACATCCGTCCTGAGCATATACTACTTTCACACTATAGTTTCCGGGTTGAGTGAACGTAACCAATGGGCTGGTACTGATTACTCCGCCGCCCGGTTGATTTATTTTTGTCCATGTATAAGAAGCATTGGCATCCGTTCCGAAGAGAGTAGCCGCGTCATATGTTTTAGGGAATTCCGAAGCACAAAGAGTCTTATTTCCTCCAAAACCTGCTGCCTGTACATTGGTAGGTACAATCGTAAGATTAGTGGTGTTTCCAAGATCCTGACTGTTTCCATATGCACTTACTGCACGGGAGAAATTCATGTCCCGGACAGATGCATAGAACATGGTATAAGCAGCCGCAGGATCCAGTGTAATTAAGCTTTGTCCGGAAGCAGCCGTTCTGCTGATATTAATCCTGTTACACGGTGTACCGGTCATAAACATATTTTCTGTAATAATCTGTCCCCCTGCAATACTGTAATTTCCGGGATTGAAATACAGGGTTTTGTAGCGTCCGGCAGAAGCCAAAGTACTGGTTCCTGCTCCTCCCAGGAAGGTTACTTTATTGAAATTATGAACCGTATTTCCTCCGTTGAGTGTTCCGTTTCCGGTGATAATGATCTCATTAAAATCTGAAATAGTTGGAACAGTAACGGCAAAATTCTGAGTGGTAATTTTACTTCCTTCCGCCTGAATAGTGACCGGATTTCCTCCTGCGTTTATGGTGAAACTATAGGATCCTGTATTGATAACAGACTGGCGGAAATCCAGTACTGGATTTACATTTTGATTATAAGTAAAGCTTACGCCGCCCGTCATCGGGAAATTGTTGGATTTAAAACTTTTTACATTTGTTCCTCCGATATTTCCTAAATATGGGCTCAATAACTCAAAATCGTCCTTATCAGCAAGTATTGCGATGTTTATGTTCACCCCTTTCGTATCAATATATCTGGTATTTACCACTGCCGGGTTTTGAACCATGTTGATGAATGAATTACCCGAAAGAGTGGTCATATCAGGCTGAAGCGTAAGATTTCCATAAATATTCAGATAATAGGAAGAATTACTGCTATATACGCCCAGATTAGGAGAATTAGGAGCATTATTGAAGGTTACATTATTGGCAGAAGCATTGCTTCCTGTAATCGTAATGGATTTCTGGGAAGCTGTGAAACCTGAATTCTGATCAAAGAATACATTATCATTGGCTCTCGGAGGATTACAGCCTGTAATAGCTACCCCGCCTGAGGTCAGTGACCAGTGCAGAGGATCATTCCACTCACCCTGTCCGCCAATCCAGAAAAGATCTCTCGGAGCCGAAGTAAGCGTATCAGAAAAGCTGAAGCCTGTCACACCTCCCAGATTCTTGCTGCTGGAGGTAATATAGGTCTGCCCTCCGGAAGACGAAACATTTCTCAACTGTACCCTGTCTATCACAAAATCTGTAGGATTGTAATTGGAAATAACGATCTGTCTTACCGAATTATCACCCGAGAAAATCACCCGCTCATCTTCCAGACAGCCTCCCTGCAAAAGCATTGAGTTATTCACTGTAATATTGCTTGCTAAGATGACTGAGTTGGTTTTCTGAATATTGAGGTGATTCACATTCAGACCTGTGATCTGAAGAGCATAAGGCTGGGTGTAAAAAGTTCCCTGCAGCATATTAAAATGATTAACAATCCCTCCCTGCATCGAAAAATAAGCAGTAGTGTTGAGGTTAATACTCTTGTAATCAATTCGTTCAAAATAATGGGCCAGGTTATTGGCTGAAAAATTACTTTGTCCTCCCAGTACGGAATTCAGCTTCAGAATACTGTTGTTGGAGATCACAGGCTGTTGTGTATTGGCTGTAAAAGCTCGTACAGTAATGTCAGAATTGCTTAACAGTACCTCCTTCCCATTGAAGGTAACATTGTTAAGATTAAGTAGGGTTCCTGTAAGATCAAGAGTTCCTGCTGTATTGTTCTGAATAATATTACCACTGCTCATATCAGTAACACCTGATCCGTGGTACATCTTCCAGTTGGCATTACCCGAAAAAGTGAAGGTGGCATTAGCCCCGTTGGGATAAATGGCTTTATTGATTCCTGACACTTTTCCAGCTGAGTTTATAAAAATAAATCCACTGAAATATCCTGCATCATAATAACCGGGATGAAGGGTAAGATCTCCGTTGATCCCCATCGAATAATAATTATTGCTTCCTGCAAAATGAGACCGGGCTGAAGACGGAAGCCCACTGAATGTAAGGTTGTTTACCTGTACATTGTTTTCCAGGCTGATGCTTGTAATATTGGCAGGTGAAAAGCCGGAATACTGATCAAAGAACACATTGTCATAAATGGTAGGAAGCCCGCAATTGGCGGTTACCCTTGCTGGAGAAGGGTCCATAGACCAGTGGCTGAGATCATTCCAGTTTCCGTTTCCTCCTTTCCAGTAAAAATTCTTTGCCGTAGGAGGAGTAAAGTTAATTCCGCTGTTGCTGCCGTTGTCAATGGAATTGTTAGCATTTACAGGTTTTGCACCGGCAACAGGAGTAATATAGCTGGCATTAATTCCGGATATCATCATTCTGTTAAGCTCTACAAAGCCGGTTCCGTTGATGTTATTACCCAAAATGAGATTATTGCCTCCATTTCCGGTAAGATTTGCATGAAGATCACAATCTGCACGGTTGTACACAAAAGTATCTGTGGCTCTGAGATTGGCAGATGCATTGAAAGTAATAGCAGAAGGAGCATTAATATTCACATTCTTTACGGTATTAGTATTTACCAGCGTAGTGTAGCTTCCTGAATTGATCTGAAACAGGTTGGCCTTCATATCAGAAAAAGTTGCAGTACCGTTTCCTTCCTGGTAAATGCTTCCGAAAAAATGATTTGGATTGGCTGAATAATACTTGCCGCTATATGTATTACTTATGTATACAGCTGTGTTGGGAGCATTGATCTGCTGTGCAGTGGAAACGTATAGGACAGATGTCCTGATAAGGGCATTATCTATGGAAACATTTTTTCCTCCCAGTCTGAAAGGGCCACCTACTGATATTTTTCTGCCATCAGCAGACAAGGTGCTTACCAGAGTAGAAACACTACTTGATTCATTAAAATTAAAATCTAAAGCAACACTCACGTCATAAGGTGCAGCCCAGCTTGCCGGCAGTAAACGGAATTCATCATTGACATTGATGACAAGAATCCTGTTGACCGTTTGTCCTTCGAAATTCATATATCGGACAACCGGAGGATCGGTACTTTTATATTTTTGAAAACTAAACAGGCCAGATGAAGCCGTCATGTCTTTCTGAAGATAGATATTTCCGTAAATATAGGAATTGGTTACACCGTAAACAGGATTTCCGGGAGCATTGTTCCAGGTCATATTCCGGAAATAGGCTGTGCTTCCTACAGGATTGGTAACGCTGTTATTTCCTGCTGTGAACCCTGAATTGGCATCAAAAACAACATCATCATACATGGTAGGAACACAGTTGGCAGAGACACCGCCGGATGAAAAAGACCATTTGGACGGATCATCCCATGCGCCTGCACCAATTCTGTAATACGTTTTTCCTGTCAGGCCGGTATATGATATATTTCCCGTGTTTCCGCTGCCATCTATAGCTGCTGTTACTGCTGCACCGCCGGATAATAGAGTGTTGGAGAAGGTATAACCTAAGAAATTAGCTCCGGAACCATTGTTAATACTGGCTGGGATGATAAGATTTACAAAATAGGAGCTGTTCATTCCCCCGAAAACAGGCAGAGCCGAATTTTTACAGGACAGATTAGCGGTCAGAGTCTGGGTAACAGTAAAAAAGCCTGAATTAGGTATGGAGTTAAACAGACAGTCACCACCATTCAGGATGAGATTGTTGACGGTATACTTGGCCATAAAGCCAAAATAAAATCTGTTGAGACCATTTCCCAGAGAACAGGTATTGATTTCATTCTCTGCCGCATAAAAATTGGCGGTTCCGCTGTCCGTAGTCAATGTATTGACTTTAATTTTAGCAACATTATAGGACATATTGGATGTTCCGATATTGTAATTTCCACTTCCCGATAAGCTCAGCGTGTTGATGTCGTACTGACCGGTTCCGGTGGTGGTAAGAAGCTGGCCTCCTGATGTTCCGGTAATATTATCTGCCTTCAGGTAAGTTCCTACAGAAATCTGGTTTCGTATAATAATCTTTTTAATATCCTGAGTAGAAGGAACAGATAACTGCCCTGAAACAGTTGCCTGTGTAAGATTGGCATTAGGCGTGTAAGTTGAAGTTCCGCTTACGGAAGTAAGCTGTATTGTTCCGAAATCTGAAACCGCGGTAGAATTATAATTAATATCACCGGTCACCCTGATGTTTTTATTATTGGGATCAAAGACGCTGCTTCCTCCTATAGTAAAGGAAAAATAGCCATTGGTATAGAAATCATTGATCAGCTTAAAACTTCCTGTCCCTAAAAAATTAATGGATGACTGATAACTCGAAGAAAGATAAGTAGAATCTATGAGGTTTCCGGGAATGTCAATAATATTAGGAGTAGGATTCACACTGTCAGAATAAAGATTCATGGTCATATTATAATAACTGCCCACATTTCCTCTCCATTTAAGATTTCCGTAAATATTGAACGTCGTTCCCTGGTTGAAGTTAATCTTTCCGGTAAAAGAATCGTCTATAATGAAATCTTTCGCAATGATGGAAGGAGAGACACTAATGGTTCCTCCTGAAGCCGTAAAGCCACTCCCTGAAGTAAAGTACACATTGTCATACCGGGATGGAATGATGGTAGCCTGCTGTCCGGATGAAGAGCCGATACGCCAGTGATTAAGATCGCTCCAGCTGCCGGCACCGCCTACCCAATAGTAGTTGTTCTGCGCGAAAATACTGCTGCTTATAAGGAAGAGCAGCATGAAATATAGTTTAATTTTCATTGTTTTGGAATTACAGATTAATAATGCCCTGAAATCAGAGGATTTCAGGTGGATATAAACTCGTGATTCAGATTATTTTGCCTTTTTCAGGACCTGAATTTCTCTCTGTAATTCATCGATTTTTTTATCCTGCTCCTGAACGGTCTGCAGCAGAAGCGGGATAAGTTCATTGTAATTGACTGATTTATACCCTTCATTGTCGGTATTTACAATATTCGGAAGGACTTTTTCTACTTCCTGGGCTATTAAACCGTACTGAAGCTGTGCATTTCCACCTTTCTTTTTTCCTTTTTCATTCCAGAAATAAGAAACAGGTCTCAGCTTTGACAGGAGTTCATTAGAAGACTGTATAGGAGTTATATTCTGCTTCAGCCGTTCATCAGAGTTGTAATCTATAGCACTGGCTTTAACCGTTCCGGCTACGTCTAGTTTGGCTGATGCAGAAGGTGCAGTACCTATCCCTACACTTCCGGTTCCGGAAAATACAAGGTTTTTACCATTAAGATCTACATTTCTGGCTGCTAAAGGCGTTGTAATGCTGCCGTCTGCCATATATATATTTGAGCTTACACTTTCCCAGGTGGTTCCGCTCCAGTAATAATAGCCGGATTGGGTGATTTTAGCCACTTTTGCAGTAGGAGAAGCCGGAGCAGAGGTAGCATAGATCATCAGGGATTCCGTTCCGGGTTGTATATTATTGGTCATTGTCTGAATCTGGTCACCTGTGAGACGGGGAATCATTAATCCTTCTGTTTGTGAAGCACCGTTGGTTTTTGCCCGGATATCAAGGGTAGATTTAGGATCGGGTGTATTAATCCCGACTTGGGAGAAAAGAAATGAGCCGGAAATAATGCTTCCGATAAGGCAAAGCTTAGACATTGCAGTGCTGTGAGCCTGCAGGATAGTAGAGTTTTTCATAGTTTTTAAATGCTTTTTATTGTAGTCGTATATTCAGAATTCCTTAGTGTAGTTTTTTTAATAGATCCCGGAGTATTATTTTTGATTTTTCAATGAGTTCATTTGACCTGTAAAGCTGGCTGGTAAGAATAGAACTTTCAAACAGAAGGTAAATGTGAGCTGCAAGAAGTTCATCCTTAATCTCGCTGCTAAAAGAAATTCTCAATCTGTTTTTGTGATCCCGGATGACATCATGAATTGCGGTTTTCTCAGCAGAAACTTCGGATAGCAGATTCAGAAAGCTGCAGCCTCTGAAATTTTCCTTTTTATTCATATACATCAAAAAATCGAAGGACATCATTAGTTTATCCTTAAGATCAACAGCTCCTGAGGTAAAACTGACCAGCTCAGATACCCAGTAATCATATCTCCTTTTCAGGAATTCAATGCACAGGTCATCTTTTGACTTAAAATGCTGATAGAAGCTTGCCTTCGAAACACCTGAATCTTCAATAATCTGATTGATCCCTGTATTGTTATACCCTTGTTGATGAAATAAAACAGAAGCGGTATTTAAAATTCTTTCGCGAGGTCGGTACATTTGTGAATTATTTCCACAAATATAAATAAAAGATGGACTGACTGGTCTGTATTGTTAATAAAATCTTAAAAATAATTTAATATTTTTATGAAAAAATACCTCATATATTCCTTTAAAGACTTATTTGATGGGAATTTTCAAGACAATTATCATATCTCATTTTTTTTAATCAATTTGCATTTCTATGAAAAACTAGCCCGAAATTGATCCAAAAATGGGCAGATTTCTTAAAATTTTATCCCTTTTACAGGTGTAGAGTTCCCCCAATCGTACCAGTAATGAGACTTCTGAAAATATCCAATGCTTAAGAAAGCTTTTGGAAAAGAGAAGACCTTTTGATGAAAATTACCCTTTTGTGGTAGTAATTTTAACCGCAAAATGTTCAAATTAGTAATTGAGAAATTAATGAACCAGCTATCTATTCCATCATTCCAATCCTTATCTTTGATTTATGAAAAAAACAGGTTTTTTGGCATTATTTTTTGTCATTTTCAATAGTGGCAGTCAGGCACAGGCACAGTCTTTATCTAAGATTGAATCAGGTGTGTCATATGAATTGGCCCAATCAAGAAAAAGTACAATAAGTGAGATTAAATATGAGCTTAGTCTGAAAATTCCGGAAAATAAAACAGAAAGGATTTCCGGAACAGAAGTTCTGTATTTTAACTATAAAAAGCAGAATGATGCTCCGCTACAGATTGATTTTAAAGAAGATACTTCTTCTATGCTCTCAGTATCTGTCAATGGACAAACGGTAAGACCTGTTCTGAACAATGAGCATGTCATTATTGATGCCCAATATCTGAAATCAGGATCTAACCGCATTGATTTTACTTTTCTTGCCGGAAATGGTGCTCTGAACAGGCGTGATGGCTATCTTTATGCATTATTTGTACCGGATCGGGCACGAACCATGTTTCCGTGTTTTGATCAGCCCAACCTCAAAGCCAATTATTCTTTAACCCTGACGATTCCTGAGAAATGGAGTGCACTTGCCAATGGAAAACTAAAGAAAGAAACCATACAACAAGGGCAGAAGACTTTGCAGTTTGATCAGTCCGACCTGCTTCCTACCTATCTGTTTTCTTTTGCCGCCGGAGATTTTAAGACAGCTGTACAACCAATCGGTCAGCAGGAATCCCATCTTTTATACCGTGAAACAGATTCTTTGAAAATTAAGAGCAGTATGGATTCTATTTTCACCCTATACCGAAACTCTCTGTCTTATTATGAAAAATGGACAGGCATTAAGCATCCTTTTCAAAAGCATGGAATGGCTGCTATTCCTGATTTCCAGTTTGGGGGAATGGAACATCCGGGTGTGATCTTACTTCAGAACTCAACATTGTTTTTAGATCAGAATGCTACGCAAAATGAATTAAATAACCGCTCGAATCTTATGGCTCATGAAGTGGCTCATCTCTGGTTCGGAGATCTGGTTACGATGGACTGGTTCAATGATGTATGGACGAAGGAGGTTTTTGCTAATTTTATGGCAGATAAGAGTACCGGAGCTTCTTCTGACAAACAGATTTATGATCTGAAATTTTTAACGACCCACTTTCCGGCAGCCTATTCCGTAGATCGTACTTTGGGAGCCAATCCCATCCGACAGGTTCTGGATAATCTGCAGAATGCCGGAATGATGTACGGACCTATCATCTACAATAAAGCGCCCATCATGATGCGCCAATTGGAATTGCTGACTGGAGAAGAAAGCTTTAAAAAAGGAGTAAGTGAATATCTTAAAAAATATGAGTACAGCAATGCAACATGGCCCGATCTTATTGCCATTTTAGATAAACACACTCCTGAAGACTTACAAAGCTGGAATAAAGTATGGGTGAACGACCCGGGACGACCTGTCATTGATTATGATCTGAAAGATAAAAATAATAAAATTCAACGCTTTATTATTTCTCAGCATCCCGAATATGGTAAGGAACAAAAAACCTGGCCGCAGGAATTTCAGATAAGCTTATTTTATGCGGATAAGGTTGATAAAGTAAACGTAAAGCTATCCGGAAGACAACAGGAGATTTCAGAATTAAAAGGGAAAACGAAGCCGCTTTTTATCCTGCAAAACTCTTCAGGAATAGGGTATGGGGTATTCAAAACAGATAAAGCTGTAATGACTAACTTTTCTTTGGTGAAAGACCCTGTCAGCCGTGCCAGTGCTTATATTTCGTTATATGAAAATATGCTGGCCGGTTCGGGAGCTGTGCCGCTGGATTTATTACATTTTTATGCCGGACAGTTGCAGCAGGAAACTACAGAGCTGAATCTCCGGCTTATTGCAGGCTATATTTCTACCATTTATTGGGGATTCTTATCTGAAAATATAAGATTAAAAGAATCTGTAAATATAGAAAATACATTATGGAAGGCATTACATGTACAGACCGCAAAAAATAATAAGAAAATTCTATTCGATGGTTACCGGAATGTTTTCCAGTCTCAGCAGGCTTATGATGCTCTGTATGCCATCTGGAAATCACAGACCCCGCCAAAAGATGTGTCCCTTAATGAAGACGATTTTACGAATCTTGCCCTCTCATTATCCCTACGGAACAGTAATAATGGTGTTTTGCTTGATGATCAGCTGACAAGAATTAAGAATCCGGACCGGGTGAACCGTTTTAAAATTATTATGAAGGCAGCTTCCTCGGATCAGAAAATACGTGATGATTTTTTCAACAGTCTTATGGAAAAACAAAACAGAACGAATGAATCTGCTGTTGGGGCAGCCTTAAGCTACTTACATCATCCGTTAAGGCAGAAAACTTCTGTAAATTATCTTCTTAAATCCTTGGAGGTATTGCAGGAAATACAAAAGACAGGAGACATTTTCTTTCCGGATAACTGGCTTCGTTCAACATTCAGCAATTATCAGAATCCGAAAGCACTTGAAATGGTCAATCAGTTTCTCTTACACAACCCTAATTATAATGCGATCCTGAAGAATAAAATTTTACAGGCAGCCGATAACCTGAAAAGAGCTCAGACCCTGGTGAAATAAATGAGATGTACAATAAAGTTCTAAACGTTATAGGTTTCCAAAACCTATAACGTTTTAATTGCCACGTAATGCAGATCTGCAAGAGATTTTTTCGCTCGCTGATTGGGCAGATGGCGCAGATTTTTTTACTGACTTGGTGAAAATCTTTGATTTTCAAACTTCTGTGTACTTCTTTGCCCCAAAGTATTTAAACTTAAAAATCACTAAACAGTCAAACTACCTTTTGTTCCTTTTGACTTCGTTGAATCTTCAATTTGTGATTTAGAGAAATTATTGCTAATTATGCGGATAAAATGATTCATTTATCCTTGTGGTAAACAATAAAACCGTGAAAGCAGATACTTTACTTCAGTTTTCTGCCATTCATCAGGAAAATTATTTATATTTAAGTAGCCATAAAAATTCAGATGAAAAAATTCATGCTCATTACAGGGATCATTATACTGCTGGTTTTTATTTTCCTTTATAATTTTTGGGGGTTGGATCTGTATCTGATGAATAAAATGAACCGATCTCAATTACCTGATGGATATAAGAATTATCAGAATATTGATACGAAAAAGCCTATTGTTTTCGGGCAACATGAAATGAAACTCATGTGGAATGACAGTTTTGAGCCGATCCAACATTTTATAAGCTCAAAAGGGGATATGATCATTATGACAAGTGAGATCCCTAAGAACAGAGATCAGGAAGAGGTAGAAGAAGAAGCCAGAGGAGGCGGGGTTCGTTTCCATCAGGATTTTCATTTTTATAAGCTTGATAAAGAGGGAAAAATCAAGGATCATTACGTCTATAAGCGGACTAATAAGAACAGGGGAGAAGAGCTGTTTGGAGACTTTATTGTCAATAAGTATAAAAAATATTACCGAACCTGGGTTACAGACGGAGATACACTGGCTAAACCGATTATCATCCAGAATGAAGATCTGAAATGGGATAAGGAGCAGCAGATTAGCCTGTATCATAAGATCTTTGAGGAAACAGACTATTTTGATAATGTCAGTAAAAGTTATCCTGAGCAGGAAACGACCTATTATATGGATGGAAAATGGTATCAGATGCGAACCAATACCAAGCTTACCGAAAGAATCTATAACCACAGAAGACCTAATGGATGGAGCAATCTTTTTAGGCATTATTCTTCTAAAGATATGGCTATGGTACCCAACAGCTTTCCGGAAATATCACCGGTTTATTTTCAGAGAACAGAAGTGGTGGAACTTACCCATAGTGTAGGAGGCGGTTCTGCATCATCTACCGCAAAGAACTGGAAAGGAGAGCTGTACTGCCAGCTACCGGTTGATAAGGATACTTTAAAATTTAAAATACCGATGTATTTTGAAGAAGGCTTTACCACACAGAAATTCTATGAAAGTCCGGGAGAAAAAATAAGAAAATATAAAGCTGAACTGGAAAAACAATATTCACCTTATTTCTATTTTGCAGATAAGAATTTTAATTTTCAGCTGTTTACAACAAGTGACCGGAAACTCTACATCATAAAACCCGTCAAATAAAATCAATTCATTCATAAAAGAGAATTTTAGAAACCCTTGAAAAAACTAATTAGCCATTTTAAATTCAGATTCAATCAGAGTTTTAGATTATTGAATCTGAATCCCAGAGCCAGCCTTCCGGCTTTACTTATTTTCGGCCTTTTGATTGTCGTAAAGCTTCCTGAAAATTATTATTATCCTGTTCTGTTTTTTTTCCTCCTGCTGTTGTTTCATTTGGAAAGAAAAGATATTCCGTTCCTGAAGAAAGTCTTTGTGAAAAGCTGGCCGTGGGTGATCTCCTTAGAATCAGCATGTATCTACAGTGTTTTGTTATTGGGAAACATCCATTATAAAATTGAGAAAACAGCTTTAGCAGGCTATATCCTGATTTTTTTACTGACCGTGATCCCTCAGAAAACGAAACCCTGGCTGTCCCCGAAATGGAATTTTATTCCCAATGATTTATTTGAATGGAGGAGTTTTCTCCGAAAGAATACCTGGATGTTTTTGATAGGATATATTGCTGTTGTATTTTCATCCTATCAACCCATATTGCTTATCTTAGCAGGAACATTTGTATTGGATTTCATTTCCCATATTTATGAACCGCATGAAAGTAAGGAAATGCTCGGAATGTACTTTAAAAAGTATAGCTTGAGGCAAAAACTCAGAAGGAATTCTCTGTTTTTTAACCTTTTGCTTCTGCCCGTTTATTGTTCATATCTCATCTTACATCCGGCTGAAAGCGTATACCTTATTTATTATTTTGCTTTTATGAACCTGTATTTCCTGCTGATTATCACAAGAAAGTACAGACAGTATACCCATAAAGAAAAAAGCAGTTATTATAATATGGCCGTTTTTATTGAATACTCAATCTGCAGTATGACTGTAATCCCGGCTTTGTTTATCCTGAATACTCATTTAAAAGTTGCCACTCAAAATATCAGAACTTATGTTGGAGATTAAAAATGTAAATGTTGAATTTAAAAGCCAGAAGGTATTAAGTAATCTGAATTTATTGATAGAAGAAGGTTGTATACTGGGACTTCTTGGGAAAAATGGAGCAGGAAAGACCACATTGTTTGAATCCCTGTATCAAAGTGTAAAATTCTCAGGAAATATCAATTGGAAAAATAAACGTCTGAAGCGCGAAGTGATCTCTTACCTGGAAACGGAAAATTATTTTTATCCCTATATGACAGGGGAAGAGTATCTGGCTTATTTTATTTCAGAAAAAGAAGTTAATGTTGCGGAAATCACTGAAAAATTCAATCTTCCTCTTAAAAAATATGTACAGTATTATTCCAGCGGTATGAAAAAAAAGCTGGCCCTGATTGGAATGCTGATGCTGGATAAACCGATTAATATTCTGGATGAGCCTTTCAACGGGGTTGATTTTGAAGGGGTACATATTTTATATGATGTGATCAGGCAGCTGAAATCAGAAAATAAAATAGTGATTATAAGTTCCCATATCATTGAAACCCTTTTCCATACCTGTGATAAAATAGCGGTTCTGGAGAATGGAAGCATCCATAAGATCTATGAAAAGAAAGATTTCAGTGAGTTGAGCACATTGAAGTTTTAAAACTATCCGAAAATGAAAAATTCAGACGATCAGCTATATGTAATTACCGGGGGACCTGGTGTAGGGAAAACTACTCTGCTTGAAGCACTGAATAAGCAGGGTTTTACAACAGTTAAGGAAGAAGCGAGAAGGATCATTAAAGAGCAGATAGATTCAGGAGGAGATGCATTGCCCTGGGAAAATAAGATAAAATATGCTGAATTAATGCTGAATGCTTCCGCAGAAACCTATCGGGAAATTAAAAATACACATCCGGAGAATCCCGTTTTCTTCGACCGTGGTATTCTTGATACGGTCTGTTATATGGAAATGGAGAAAATCTCATTATCGGACAAAATCCATACAATAATTCGTGAAACAGTATATAACAATACCGTTTTTATTCTTCCGCCCTGGAAAGAAATCTATGAAAATGATTCAGAAAGAAAGCAGACATGGGAAGAAGCTTTATCAACCTTCGAAAGCATGAAAGCAGCTTATGTAAAATATGGTTATCACGTTGTTGAAGTTCCAAAAGATACGGTGAAAAACAGGGTCATGTTTATTTTGAAAAAAATGGATGGCTTGAAAAATTAATAAAGCAAATTGGCCGCCTCATTTTCGTCTTCAGACCTCTCCAGTTAAATCTTCTGAAGGGGGTTGTGTTTTCCATTGTGATATAATATTCAGTCCATAAAATAGAGAATGCTTATAATTTCCGAAAAATTCACCATTCATAAGTCGTTCATTTGATGCATATTTGTATAAAAACAAACAATGATCTTAAAAATTATCAATGGGATACTAATTCTGGCCGCTGTTTTTATGGGAATAAAGCAAGGAACGGCGATGGTTATGGGGAAACCTGAAATGACGGCAATGTTCGGAAAATGGGGGTTTGATAAAACCGGGCTGATGATTAACGGAGCAGTTACGATTCTTGCCGCTGTATTGATCTTATTCCCTAAAACTTTTATCTGGGGAAATTTTTTGATGGCAGCCGGAATTCTGCTGATTATCTGCTTCCATCTGGCAGACAAAGATTTTAAAGGAGTATTGATTGAGATTCCGTTTCTCCTGCTCAACCTGCTGATCATTTATCTGCAGCATCCTCTTAAAAATTAATGGAGTAACCTTAGTTTGGGATTATAAAGGTTTGAAGCCGGGAGCTGGAAGAGGGAAGTTATGAAGGTCATTAATAATAAGTTTTGATCTGTTTTTAGGATAATTTGATTCTACCATGGTTTTCAATACCTATAACTAGAAGTAACTTCCAGCCTCTTTCTTCCATCTTCCAGCCTTTAATACAAACTCTCAAGATAGCCTATGAAAAAGTATATCATGTTCACTATTTCCGTGATCTGCGGAATATGTACAGCGTGTGGACAGAAATCACCCGAACGTCAGGAACGGAATCCTGCAATATCAACGATAAAAAAACAACAAAGTATGGATCTTTCAAAAATTACAGACACAGATGTAAAATTGGCTGTGGAAGCGTTACAGTCAGGAGATAAAAGCTGGTACAGCTTTTTCACGGAAAACCCGGTTATGACCGATGACGGAAATACCGTTAACTTCAAATCATTCTTCTCCAATGCTCTTGGAAAGGAAAAATTCCTCACCATAGATAAAGTAGAGAACGATGGGAAGGACATTTACGGAAATTTCCAGGCAGGGCAGTGGGGTACATTTCCCGTATTCTTCAAATTTCATAAAAATGCGGAGGGAAAGTTTGACAGACTGGATATAGGGCAGAGCAAGTAGAATACAGCTTTCTTGCTTCTTGTTTTTTTAGAAGTGGCCGGCAAAATTCTTACAGACCTTGTTTACATTTGAACAAGGTCTTATATTTTAACCTCAGTTTGCGATAAGAATTTTTGATTTATAGAGCTTGGAAGATGGAAGATGGAAGATGGAGGTTCTGAAGGTCACCAACAATAGAATGCCCTTTTTTTTAGCTAATTTGATTTTACAGAGGTTTTCAGTATCTATAAATAAAAGTGATTTCCAGCCTACTTCTTCCATTTTCCAACCTTTTATATTTAAACTCCTTAACCCGGCTTCAGGTTATTTTAATTATTTTTTGGAAGATTATATTTTTCGTTTTTCAAGATGGAGGTAATGGCATCTGAAATTTCAAATAGTTTTCCATTGCTGTTATTTCCTAATAAAATAATGGTCAACTTTTCATTCAGGTCAGAAACTAAAAGTGCTTCATAATTTCCGGATTTTCCATCGTGTAGATGCTCAATTAATTTTCCGTTTTTAAATTTTGCTAGTCCTAATGATGATTGAGTTTCCGGAAGATCAAAATGCCGGCCTAATTCAAACAATGAATTTGTACTAATTATTTTATGGGAGTGAAGACACTCTGCCCACTTCAGTAAATCATTAGTGGTGAGGTAGGTTCCGCCTGTTATAGGTAAATCTGGTTTGTCTGCCACTAAATTATTGTTAAATGCCTGAGCTATTCTTTCTTCATTTTCGAAAAGAGTCATTACAGACGAGCTCATCTTACAAGGTTTGAAAATGAATGTTTCAACATATGTTTTAAAGGACATTTTGGTCAGCCGTTCAACAATAAACTGGCGTAGAAATAGATTATTGTTGTTGTAATCGTAATGGGTGCCAGGTTTGAAATCAAGCGTATCAATGCTTTTTAAACCATCGAAAAGGTCTTTATCATTTTTAATTTTTTTCCAGTTTACATTAGGAATTCCGCTTGTATATTGCAGTAAATCTTTTATTTTAACTTCATCTGCCCATTTTGGCAGCTCCGGAATGTATTGGGAAACCACATCCGTTAGTTTCAGTTTGCCTTGTTCTTGTAATTGCAGCAAAGCAACTGCACTAAATTCTTTGGTGATTGAACCAATATTAAACCTGTAATCAGTCGTTAGTTTTTCTGTTTTTGAAGCATTTGTAAAACCAAAAGCCGCATTATAGATTATTTTATTATTTTTTGAAACTAATACATTCCCGTTAAAAACTCCAATTTGACTGGACCATTTCATCAGAGACTCAATCTGATTGATCTTTTTCGTCTGAGCGACAGCATGATGAGTGAAAATGAAGAGAATAGTAAAAATAGAGAATAATTTTTTATAATAGGACATGTTTAATTTCTTGTTTTTTTATTGGTTTTTAGTAATTGTCAATCTGAGTTAACTGATATAGATTGATATTGAACTTCCAGGCCTCTTCAATTTTATTATGGTCTGCTTTTTTTAATATGGTTGATGTGTTCAGCAAAGTCTTTGTAATCGGAATGCCCAATATAACAGGCAAAATAAGGTTTAGAACTATAGATCTTTTTGAGATTTGCTTCATTGTTTTTCCAATCCATTAAATTTTTTAATTCAATAATTTCATCATTTTGAAGGATTAATTTTGAATTGAATATTTCCACAATGTCTTCCGGTTTTTGTTCCGGCGGCATTTCATAAAACAGTCCTTCACCTCTTCGGAAATTCTCATAGCTTCCATCTTTAAATTTTGCAAGAAAGAAATGGGTGGGGGTATTGCTCATGCTTTGAAGAATCCTTTCAGGCATTGCGTATTTACATTTTTCAATTTTGATTATATCAGAGTCAAACTTTACCATATTTTCAGAGGTAAGGGTATACTCAATGATTCCTTTTTGGATAAATTCGGTATCATAAGGCCTTTTATCTATAATACCATACCGTTTTTCATGTAATCTGTTATAGATGATCTCAACTGCTTTTCCTTTATGTCTGAATACGACACAAGGGAAAAATGTTCCGTCATTTAACAGAACAGAAGCAGAATATTCATCGCCGTAAGGTACACTGGAAATAGGTTCAACATATTTGTTCAGAAGGTAAATGAGATCATACTCATCTATTGTTGACCCATAACGCTTAAAATTTTTTTCGTCTCTTTCAATGATAATCATGGCTTTAGATTAGCTTATATATATGACATGCCTGCATAGATGTGTTGTACAGGGTATCATAAATTTTTACAATACTACAAAAAAATAGCTACAGTATAATATTTATCTACTTTTAATATCTCTGATCATTGTAAAGAATTGGAATTCAATTATGTAATGAGCCATTCTATTCTATATTACGTTTGTTGTAAATTGAACACTGTGCCGGCAGGATCCGTAATCCAGTGCATGTTTTCAGGAAGTTCCTCAATTTCGTCACAGGTTTCCACACCGTTTGACTGCAGATATTGGGTCGCTTCTTCTACATTGGGAACGGTAAGCTGTAACCAGGTTTCAGAATGGGTGTAATTGTCTACACAATCCAGCCATACTATATTGCTGCCGAACTTCACCTGATGGGTTCTGGAAACAGTGGGATTATTAATCGGTTTTTCTTCCACATCCAGCTTCAGAATATTCTTGTAAAAAGCAATTGTTTTTTCATATTTATTTTTTGGAATTTTTATAGCGATATTAATTCCAGCTTCAAATTTTGGGTGCATATTATCTGTTTTTTGTGAGTTTTACAAAGTAATTATTGAGGTGAATTAGAAACCTTTGATTAAAATTATCAATTTACTGTGAAAATGAGCTTGCCACAGGACAAGATTTTATCCGGATGAAATCCATTCTTCGTGAATTCTGTTTAAATAAAGGTTTTTCGGTATTTTTTAATTCATATCATATTGTGTTTTATTTTGCGGATTTCAGGGAGAATAAATTCATTTATGGTCAATATTTTTTAAATAATTTACTTTGATTAGAAAAAAATGATTAATTTCGAATGCAAACCAAACCTATTATTATGAAAAATTTAAAAAAAATCCAGAGACAGGAAATGAAAGTAATTAAAGGCGGGATTAACTGCCCGGGCGGACAAATATGCTTAATCGGTGGAAAATGGCAATGCATGCCTTATGATGGATGTGGCGGCGGAAACCAGCCTTAAAATATACGTTTAACCCAATAATTACTTTATTATGAAAAATTATAAGAAAATTTCAAGAGATCAATTAAAAAGTATCAATGGTGGAGCAGCTGGATGCTCTGAAGCATGTTGTCCGCCGCCGGGAATAAAAAAATGTCCCTGGGTGCTTTGTTATGCACCATGTGATATATTAATGTGATAAACAGTATTAATGTAGATAACTAAAAAGCCTTAGATTCAAAGATTCTAGGGCTTTTTTTAATGGGTATACCCGTACTTGGTTAAAATCTATTTAAAAACATCAAATTACCACTTTTGTGGTATTTAAATTTAATCCTAAAATATTGTAATTAGCAATTACAAATTATTGATGCTGAATGAGCATATCAAAACAGAACCCTCATTCCTGCGGTGCGTTTACCTATTTGAAGGCACAATGTTATTCCGGCACGAGACAATGGCAGAATGCCGCGTTATGTTATCAAAAATATTTGCCTATCCATGATTCTTTGTACACGGATGACATACAAAAAAGTATGGATGAAGCGGAAGCGAAATTTCAGAATAAAGAAAAGCAGCTGCAGATAAAATCCCAAGCAAAAAGATCTGAGTTTTGCACTGTAATAACTATCTGACTAAAATGATTATCAAAACTTCTGTGCTATTATAATGCGGAATCTCATAAAGGTTTGTTTGAGGGATAAAGGAAAAATATTTGAAAGGAAGAATAAATCTAAAAAATAGCTTATTCTTATACCTTTAAAATATATAATAGTAACTATTGTAGAGCTTTACTATTAAGTCTTGTATCGGCAACTTTAGTTAAGAGAGCATCACACTTTTTTTCTTCCCCAAGGGTAGCTAGGAAATTCTTAAGACAGAAATTTTCTTTCAAGACCTTCGCATACGCAGCCAGTGTTCCATATGTGGCGATTTCATAATGTTCCACTTTTTGGGCTGCTGCAATAATACCCGCATCTCGGACAGATCCTGCTAGTGTTTCTTCCATAATACTTTTGCCTTCATCCAGTAGTCCCTGCATAGCATCACATTTCTTTGCCTGAGGTCTTTTCTTTAGTGATTTAAAGCATTCTTCCAGTCTCTTAACATGAATTTGTGTTTCCAGTAAATGAGCCTCTATTGCTTCCTTAAGCTTCTTATCCGTAGCATTTTTGTGCATTTTAGGTAAAGCTTTTACTAAAGCCTTTTCAGCCCAGTAAATATCTTTCAGTGAATTTTCAAATAAGTCTTTAAGCTCCTTGGCTGCTCCTTTTTTAGCAGGAGTTTTAATTGTTTTTTTTGTAGCAGTTGATTTACTTGCACTCGTTTTTTTTGTAGTGGATTTTGCCATAATATTAGATTTAGTGGTGAGAATTAATAACAGCAATTTTAAGACCATACATTTTAAGCAAATAACTACGAGTATTTCATCTTATGATCTGGCTCATAAAAAAAAAACAGGGTTCTGCATATATTAGAGAAAATATTACCAGACAGCATTGCATTTCTTTTACCGTTTCAGTTTTGAAATATTGTTTTGTATAAATCCCCTCTTAATTATGAAAAAGAACCTTTTTGACCGATTTTCCGACTGGGCTGTATGTTTTACAGGAAGTGCGGGCGCATTTATCGGCGCAAGTCTGATGGTGGTTGCATGGGCAGCTACTGGCCCGATGTTTAAATTTTCAGAGGTTTGGCAGATGGTAATCAATACCGGAACAACTATTATTACCTTTCTTATGGTATTTCTGATTCAGAAAGCACAGAATAAAGACTCTAAGGCTATTCAGATTAAACTCAATGAACTTATTGCAAGTTATGAGAACGCAAGTAACCGGCTTGTGGATATAGAAGATCTGAGCGAAGATGAACTTGATCAACTCCATAAATTTTACGAAAAATTAGGCAAATCTCCCGGAAATAAAAAAGGACCATCTGGCAAAAGGGATGATAAGTATAAACAAAGCCGTTACAAATAATGATTTATTGAAATGAATTGTTTTATAAAATAGCATAATATGGAATGTGATACATGAAAATTATTCAAATCACTCAAAATGAACCTTTGATTTCTACCACAACAAAAAATTATTCATATGAAAAAAAGTAAAGAAAATAAGAACGAAAAGTTAAATCAGCTTGAATCGTTAAGTACATCCAATGATATTGAGATGCTAACAACCAATCAGGGTCTGAAAATTAATAATAATCAGGATTCCTTAAAGTCAGAAGAAAGAGGTCCCACATTATTGGAGGACTTTATTCTTAGAGAGAAGATCACTCATTTTGATCATGAAAGAATTCCTGAGAGAATTGTCCATGCGAGAGGATCGGGAGCTCATGGTGTTTTCAAGCTTCATAAAAACATGGAGAAATATACAAAAGCAGGATTTTTAAATCAGGTCGGAAAAGAAACTCCTGTATTTGTAAGATTTTCTACTGTAGCAGGAAGTAAGGGAAGTACTGATCTGGCAAGAGATGTCAGAGGATTCGCAGTTAAATTCTATACGGAGGAAGGGAATTATGATCTGGTAGGAAATAATATTCCTGTATTCTTTATTCAGGATGCCATGAAGTTTCCTGATCTGATTCATGCCGTAAAACCCGAGCCTGATAACGAAATTCCCCAGGCCGCTTCTGCTCATGATACGTTCTGGGATTTTATATCATTAATGCCTGAAAGTATGCACATGATTATGTGGGCAATGAGTGATCGTGCTATTCCCCGTAGCCTTAGAATGATGGAAGGTTTTGGGGTTCACACATTTAAGTTCATTAATAATGAAGGTACAGTAAATTTTGTGAAATTTCATTTTAAACCTAAGCTTGGTGTTCATTCCGTAGCATGGGATGAGGCTCAGAAAATATCAGGTATTGATCCTGATTTTCATAAAAGAGATCTTTGGGAAGCCATTGAAAACGGGAACTTTCCGGAATGGGATTTCGGAGTACAGATTATTCCTGAAGAGGATGAAAATGATTTTGATTTTGATCTGTTGGATCCTACCAAACTAATTCCTGAAGAGTTGATTCCTGTACAAATTATAGGAACATTGACACTGAATAAAAACCCCGAGAATTTTTTTGCAGAAACCGAGCAGGTGGCTTTTCATCCTGGACATCTTATTCCGGGGATTGATTTCAGTAATGACCCTTTACTTCAAGGCAGACTGTTTTCCTACACAGATACACAGTTATCTAGGTTAGGATCTCCTAATTTTCATGAGATTCCTATTAACCGCTCTGTTAACGGTGTTCATAATAATCAGCGTGATGGCCATATGAGACAGCAGATCGTAAAGGGAAAAGTAAGTTATGAACCTAATACGATTGGGGGTGGGTGTCCTTTTCAGGCAATGATGAAAGAAGGGGGTTTTACTTCGCATCAGGAAAGAGTTTCAGGAAATAAAATACGGGCACGAAGTAAAAGTTTTGTGGACCATTATTCGCAGGCCAAATTATTTTATAACAGCCAGTCAGATCATGAGAGAAAACATATTCAGAAAGCTTTGATTTTTGAATTGTCTAAAGTCAATATTCCCGACATTAGAGAAAGGGTAGTAGGACAGCTAGGATATATCGATAGGGACCTAGCTGCTAAAGTTGGTGAAAAATTGGGGATAAAAGTAAAAAAACTGGATCAGCCTAATCAAAGTATTCCAGCTGACCAAAACCCAGATACTTTACAAAGTGAATCTCTGGAGCCTAAGCCAGATAAATCAGAAGCACTCAGCATGCATAATACGATTAAAGATACAATTAAAAGCAGGGTGATTGGATTTATTGTAGCTAATGGGTTTAATGAGGATAAGGTGAACATATTGAAGAATAAATTGGAGTCTCTTCATGCAAGGGTAGATTTTATCGCGCCAAGTATGGCACCTGTGAAGTCTGAAAAAGGAACATTAATTAACCCTAAACATACATTGACAAATACGGCAAGTGTATGTTTTGATGCATTGTATATATGTTCAGGGAAAAATGCAGTGCAGGAACTTTTAAATAGTGAGAATAAAAATGGAGTGTTGAATTTTGTAAATGAGGCCTACAGGCATTGTAAAGCAATTTACTTTGGAGATGAAACCGAAGAAATTTATATTTTTAGCAATATTTCCGATAAAAAGCATGACGATCCTGCAGTTATTACATCAGAGCATCAGAACGGGATTGAAAAATTTGTAAAAGCAGTGGCAGGACATAGAGTTTGGGAGCTTGAAACGGAGCGGAACAGTTAAAAATTTTGTAAAATAATTTACAAAATCCAAAAAATGTATGATGGGTGTAAAGATAGTGTGAATATGTGCAGTATATTATATTTAAGATTACGCATGTTTGTAAACTGTTATCCAGTTTTACTTTTTTGTTACCACTTTTTGCAAGATGTTCAATCGTTAGACTGCCTATTGGCCGGTTTTTTTAAGAGATTTTATTGACCTATTTTTATATTTTCGAATAGGTCATTAAATAGGTCACTTTTAATATGCCCTTTTTTGATACTAGCGCTAAAACAAAAACGCTGTAAACATCAATGTTTACAGCGTTTTTGCTTATTTTGGTTTCTAGCCTGGCGGAGAGTGAGGGATTCGAACCCCCGGACCTGTTACAGTCAACAGTTTTCAAGACTGCCGCAATCGACCACTCTGCCAACTCTCCCTGAACTTCGGCTGTACCGTCGTTTTCAGTGGTGCAAATATAGAAAAATTTATATTAATTCCACAAATAAAAACAGTTCAGAATCTATATATCTTGTTACTTACTGTATTGAAATTAAAAGTTTCCATGTTGTACAAAATTGATAAATGTACTGGTTACCGGACCGTTATCCGTAGGATTATTGGTGGATTAAATGCCCTCTAAGTTTTTTCATTTTATAGTAAAAAATTTAGAGGCAAAATTATATGCAAAGCTTACTTTGATTTCCAAAATTATTCAGAAACTTCATTAATTTATAACATTACGATATTATTTTAAAAAAGATGAAGAAGGCTGGAAAATGGGAATGATGATGTTAAAAAGCCAGGGCAGTTAAGTGATCTCAGTAGGAGATTATAGTTTTTGGGCTACTTCCGGATTAAACCCGGATTCCAATGCTTTCAATGGAGGAAGTTTAGGCAATATAGCTGGTGTTATGGAACTCAATGGCAACAAAAGATATAAATGGTGAAGTTATTGAGGGAATAGGAATGAAGCCTGATATCTATGTAACGTCTCCTACTGATGCAGAACTCGCCTGCCGTTTTTGTAGACAGGATGATGATAGAAGCCGTAAAATATCTCAATACCAAATAATCTGGACTTATAGAATGATGCAAAAAAACATGGAGACTTAACTCTCCATGTTTTTTTGGTGAATACTTTTTAGATCACATTTTAATCTCCTTTATTATACTCAATTTATTCCAGAATGAAGTGCCATTTATAACCTTATTAAGTAATATCAGACTTATGTTTCCAATGGTAGTAGGTCCATTCTATACCAAATAATCCGGAATGGATTTCAATATCGAGATAATCATTTTTTCCAAACTTATTATAGATTTTAGGTTTTACATTGATTATCATAGGCTTTGTATATTCTCTCAGTTGGTACGTGCGCAAGTAGCCACTATCCTTCATATGTTTGAAAAGGTCAATTTTATTCGTAAGAATTTCATATTTCTTATTTTCAATGGTGAGAAATACTTTACCAGGAGTTAAGACTTCTGCTTCTGGATGTAAGTGTGGATGTTTTGTTGCTGATATGTCTATCCAAAATGGGGTAGGATTCATCTTTTCTTTCGGAATAACCTTAAACTCATAATTTGCCATTTTCTGTGACCCTTCCGAGTCCATTTTTTCGGATACATAACTTTCTTTGTCGGTAATAAAATATTCTTTAGATGATGGTTGGGAAAAATCAAAAGATATATTAATGGCTAAAAAGAATGGGATACAGTAGAAACTCATTGTCATTAAGATCTGCTGGGTTTTAGTTGAAATATTCTTACTTTTCGCTTTGATAAAAAAAGCTGCTGCCAGAGTTAAAAGGAATAAAATGAGCGGGTTAATTAGAGTGAATTGATACAGTTCTGAAATTTTCCAAATGATGCAGAAATATAAAATAGGGGAGGTAAGAAACAGAAGCTTATAGCTAAGATACAGATCAATATTTTTTCTGTCAGTATCATTCATGAAAAACCTGATCCAGGGAATACAAAAAATGATGATACAGAGAAATTTGAACTGCAATGATAACGGATCTGAAAACAATAAAATTGTACATAAAATTATTCTTGTAATGAGAGAAAATATAATATTTAGAATAATTCGTATGTTATATTTGTCCATTAATTTTTTGAATAAATATAGCATAATTTTTTGTTGAATCATCATTGTCAAAAAATAGGTATATGTTGGTTTCTATTCAAACAATATATAAAGTATATTATTATCTTATCTTTTAATGTTACGTATCTAAAAAAATGTAACTTTATAGTATAGACAACGTGAATGATAGTAATGAGGGGTATGTTTGTTTTAGAGAAATCACATTATGGATCATCAACCGCTTCCCATAACACCTGCCCTTGACAGATATATCGCAAGTGCCAGTTATTTTTTGCAAAGCGCAGGAGAGTTTTGTGAATTTAAGATGGTGCCAAGGATGTTTTCAACACTGTTTTTTGTGATAGAAAAAAAGAATTCTCTTGAAATGTCTAATGGTACGGAAGTCCATAAATTCCAACCCAATTCCATTTACGCTTTGGGTGTAGGGAATCTTCCTGCGTCATTCCATGTGATATCCGAAATAGAGGTTATTTTGATACAGATGCACCCTGGTATGTCGTGCCTGTTCCACAATGATGATGCACACATTTCTACCAATCAGCGGTTTGATATTACCGATATAGACCAAAGTATCAAAGATCTGAACGAAAAGCTGGCTTATGCCGATTCGATTAGGATAAAATGGCAACTTATACAGGAATATCTTATGAGAAAATTCCGGGTAAATCTACCAGACAAATACGGAGCAGTTGCAAAAGCCATCAATATTCTCCAAAAAAGTTCAGGAAATTTTCCTGCCCAGAATTTCAGCGGGCAAGTGTTTACCAGCCACAGAAATCTGAATTATCTTTTTATGGAGTATATTGGTTTCTCACCGAAGAAATATGCCGACATTATCCGTTTTAACACTTTTGTGAATCAATATATAAAAAAACCAGAATTACTGTCTGATATTGCCTTTCAATGTGGTTATCACGATCTTTCACATCTGAATAAAGATTTTATGCGATACATCGGGACTTCTCCGTCGGATTATTTTGAAAACTTTCATTCCGATGTCAATAACTGGTGCGAGCTGGACCGTTTCAATTCTTAAAAATTTCCATTTTTTACAAACAACACTACTTAAAGCGAGAGTACCTTTGGATAGAACTAAGGGTATTTTTTATGCCAAAACGTGTTGAAAATTTAAAATTAAAAAAATGGAAAAATATTTTAAAATTATTACAGTGGTATTTTTTTTGGTCATTACCATATCGTGCAGCAAAGACGATGAAGCCTCTGAACTGAAAACATATCCCGAAGAAAACCCACTGGCACTGTATCTTGAGAAATCTGAATTTAACCAATCGACAGCCAATCATGTTGATACTCTTTATTCTGAACAAGGATTTCAATTTAAGCCAAAAGTAAAAGGTATAATGAAGGCAGTAACACTTAAAATTCCGGATAATGCAACTAATATACGTGTTACTATTTGGAATGCTGATACCCATGTCATTATCAAAACAATAACAGTTCCGAATGTGAATGCCAATACAGAAATACGCCAAGAGATTGAGCCTTTGGAAATGGTTCCTGAAACAAGATACAGTATTGTTTTCAATGGAAATGACTATTACGAACGTTTAAGAGCAAATGGCTCCGAACAAAATGCTCCGATAGATGCCGGAAACGTATCGATAATTTATACCGTTTTTGTTGATGGAAATAGTCAAAATTACCCATGGCCTATGCAAAAAAATCTTATTTGGGCGATATAAGTTTTGTTTTTCAGCAAACAAAATAGTTTTTTTAGTGTAAGTTGTGTATTTAAAAATGAAAACAAAAATTTTAATTATATTTCTTATAATTAGAAGGTAAGAATTATGCTGTAAAGTCAGGCGATACTATATTTATTCTTAGAGAAACTCTACACTTGCATCAAGTCTTTAGAAAATAATCCGGAGATCCTGATAACAATATTCCAGCCTGAATCCAAAGAGGTAGAAGATTTTTTCAGCTACATTAGTGAAAAGAGGGAGGTAGATAAAGATATAATACCAGAAGGATGGTAAATTAAAAACGACTATGGAAAGAAAAAGTAAAATATTAATCCTGTTTTTTATTGCTGTAGTAGCGGTGTCACTTACAGGATTTTTCAATTCTTATATTAGATTTTTGCCGGAACCAGATAGGTTTCCGTTGGTTATTCATATTCATTTTGCGGCGTTTGTCTGTTGGTTTGCCTTACTTATTATTCAACCTGTTTTGATAAAGCAGAAAAAGTATGAGCTGCATCATACAATAGGGAAATTGTCCTATTTTATTGCTCCGGTGTTGGTTGTTACTATTCTTATTTTGGTAACGAGTCAAACCAGGCGAGAAATACATATTTCTGAAGACAGAGCTGCGGTTACTGCATTCATTGGTTTGTTGGATGCCATTTCGTTTTCTGTATATTATCTCATTGCTATGTTAAATAGGCACAATTTGAGATGGCATGTTGCCTTTCTTATTGCTGCAACCTTAATTATCCTGAACCCCGGAATGTCGAGATTGCTCAATCATATCAAACCCGGTTTGGGTTTGCCTGCGGCAGTTTTTCTTCCATTTTTAGTTTCGATAAGCATTATTCTCATTGAAAAGATTAAATGTAAAAAACCGGTTTTAAAAAGCCCTTACTTTCTGTTCTTTTGCTGTTGGACACTAGAAATAGTATTGTTTATCACCGTTCCGAATACAGAGTTCTGGCATTTGGTGGTAAGAAAGATATTGAGTATCACGTAAGATTATTTAAAATTATTTTGATGAAGAACTGTATAATAGTCTAGGCAATGATATATTTAAATACATCATAAACGCTATAAACAAAAAAAACCTGCAAATCATTGATTTGCAGGTTTTACCATTTTTTTGATGTCTTTTGAAAACTTTTGTTTTCACATCTTGCGGAGAGTGAGGGATTCGAACCTAATAGATTAAGTAATTGAAAATCAAATGATTTAAAATTTACTTTTCAAAAGTGCCACGAATTTGCCACAACTCCAATATTTTATGGATAAGCTACAAAATCTTAACAACTCAACTAAAAAATATACTTTAGTTTCGATATGCAAATATAGGTATTAAATTGTTATGGAAATATTAACAGCTTGATCTATGGGGTAAATATGACTTATTTTGTTTTTTTGAAGGGTGAAAGACTAATTTATGATCCAAAACTTTGAGTCTAGAACAACCTTTTGTTTACCAGTGTTTAAAAATATCAGGGGACAAATGGATCACATGCTAAATTAAAATCTAATAAACTGTTTAAAGATAGTTATATTGTTGTGTTACACAAAGTCAAAATTGAATTTTCACTACATTTGGAAAAACTGCTGGGCTTTTAGGATCTAAGTAATTATCAGCATTGTTTTATAGTGGCTGCCTTTGCTAAAATAGTAATTGATATCATTCTTTTAAAATTAAATTATCTTTTTTGCCCCATTTTTATTTTACCTGAATACTGCTAAGTTTATCGTTATCGACATATAAAAGTTTAGAAAAAATTAAATAGGTAAATTATTTTAAATATTGATAATCAAGTGTTTTTATTTGTGAAGTGGTAAATATAAACGTATTGTATCTAGGAAAAAATTCGGAAATCGTCATATATAATATTTATTGGGATGGTAACCTGCTGTTAATATTGTAATCATATAATTTATATATCAGCAATAGTATTTATTGTGACATAATAATCAATGGCTTCTTTAGATGCTTTGTTAATTGGTGGTAACCAAATAATCCATCCGGTGTAGGCCCTTTCTTTATAAGCTTTGAAAGGGATCAGCCTTACAGGCGTTCTTTTAATTTTTACAATAATCCAATACAATGGATTTTAAAGATATAGAATAAATAAAATACATTGTTAAAAGTTCTTGCTATGCTGTTGGCAAAATGCTACAAGTCATACCGTAAAATGATTATCAATAAAATTGAAAGGGGCTAATAAAAATAAGCGCAACATGAATGAACGAAAAAATAAATGTAGAAGTGAGGAAATATCAGAAAAATATTTTGAGTTTTTAGATTGTCACATAGATGATGTTCTTTCTGCAAGAACGGCAGATTTGATGGGTTTGAATCAGATTGCGTCAGAATTGGCAATTTCTCATAAACATCTTATAGATAGTAATCAGCATGAATTCGGAAAGCATCCTGGTTATTTTTACGATTTTAAAATCATAGAAAAAATAAAGGAAATATTATTGAAAGCAGATATGTCCATTGCTGCAATCGCGAGAAAATTTATATATGATCTTTCCAATTTTTCAAAGTTTTTCAAAAACCGGACAGGGCAGACTCCTGGAAGTTTCCGCATGCAGAGTAAGCCATAATTTTCCGGAAAGTTCATTATGCTTCCCCTTATAAAAGATCTAAAAGATTTCTGGAGATAGGCCCTGGAGAACAAATAGGGAGCCCTGAAAAAAAGCTCCCTATTTAATATTAAAAATAATAATAATGATATCCTATTGAAAAATCCTCCGCCATTTGGTCAAGGTATTTCTACTCATTCCGAAGTGTTCGGCTACCTGAAGGTTATTCATTCTGTGATTTTTTTGATAATTAAGGATGCGCAGAATATCAGACTCATTATAGGAACGAAGTTTTTGATTCATCTTTTTCAGGTTCTGGTCTTTGGTGCCAAATATTCTGTTATTCAGTTCCACGATATCTAAGGCGGAAAGCATTTTTTTTCCTATTAACTTTTCGCATTCCGCTTTTTTATGGGGAAATTTTTTTTCAATGATATCCGAGTAAATTCGTTTATAGTTAGGTTGATTATGTTTGTTCATGTCTATTTGATACTGTTATTTATTATGTTTTGCGATCCATTTGCATAAAGTGGTATAGGGAATTCCATACTCTTCTGTAATCTGACGTTTGGTCTTTTCCTTTTTTTCTATAAGTTCCAGCATAAAATCTATTATTTCCCGGGTATAAATGTTCTTCCTGAAACGGGGCAGCCTTGATGAGTTATCAGCTTTCTGAAACGAAGCAGAAGGTGGAGCATAGAGGATCAGGTGTTGGGAATAGATTCTGAAGAAATCATAATCAAGCAGTTTGCTCCATCTCAGTAAAATATGAGTGGAAAGGTCTTCCTGCATGTACATTTCGCTGACCTCAGTTTCTGTGCATTTCATAAAGTTGCAGATGCGGGGCAGGTCAATGTTACTTTCCGTAACCCGCAGATGTATATATTTTCCAATATGAATATTTCTAAAATTTGAATTCATAAGTAACATTTTTTTAAATGGGATAGAGTAGGAAATATTAATTCCGTAATGCCTTACAATTAAATAGTGTTGATTTGGTATTGATTACCATTGTATCGTCATCTGATTTTTCATTCCTAAAGTGGTATAAGGGTATGCAATGCTTCATCATGTCCTGTATTATATCATGATATTTCTTAATTTTTACAATCCGGTTCATCATTCTTTGATTTTAAAAATTGATAGCCTTAGCTCCGCTCCACAGGATATTTTCAGGAGCTAAGGAGCTATCAATGATGAAACTTGCTTATTCTAATCAGGGCAAGTCTGTATAGATATGCAATGCCAGGTCATAGATGTATCACCTTCTTTAAGAGTGTACATTTTCATACACTTGTTGGTGATATCATATACCATCATACCTTCTACAGGGGCTGTAATAACAGGGGTTACCCCGTCAGCTGCTACAGGTTGATTGGATACATTAAATTTCACTCTGTTCGGAACAAAACCTTTGGTCTTTGCTTCCAGGGCCAGCCAGCCACCATTTCTTACCATCGGCCAGTTATCTGCACCGGCTCCAGCCCTTCCAAGAGCGGTAATTCCCACTTTTGTAGGTAATGCTGGATTTCCGGCTGTAGCAACGGCGCCAGGTTTATAGCAATAGGCTTTTCCTTCAGCAAATGTGATATACCTTAAAGCATTATCCGCGTTGAAGTCATTCATGAATACCCATTTACCGCCTGTAAAGGCTCCGGCAATTGTTTTTACATTCGTTGTAAAGGCAGCGTCATCCGCTACAATCATCTGGATATTATTCCCAGCGGCAAAAGTAGCTCCATAAGCTGATAGGTCTGCCTCAAAGTATAAACTTCCAGGAGTATTTGAACGTTGAGATAACCATGTTCTCTGAATTCTCTGCATGATATTTCCGGAAACAGTGATGCTGGCAAGCGTTGTTGCAGTGACATTGTTGTCTCCTAACAGGAAGTATGTTTTATCATTGGCAAATCCTGTTCTTGCTGCAAGCTGGTTCGAGCTCACAAAATCGTTGATGGTGGCAATAGTAAGAATAGTTCCTGCATTGACACTTTTCGATACTTTTTGTTCTAGTACCTCAACATCATCACGGGATATTCCAAAGATGTTATTGTTGAACGTCGTATTGCCTGCTCCGTTCCATACTGTATTTCCATCCGTATTCAGATAATGATCCGTATTAACTTGTCCCAGTGTAATACCATATTTGATGGCCAGGTAAGAATCTACTTTCCTTCTTTCCGTAACACTAAGATTTCCGTCTCCATAAATAATTGTTTCTCCCAGGTTTCCTACAAAACCTCCGTTATCACTACTATTCGCTCCAATTTGTGTAGAACCGAATGCGTGTCCTCCATTCAAAAAGCCTATTGCTGTGTGCGTTCCACTCATCGAAACCGCATTTCCATTAATGGCTTTTCCGGTTGTGGTATTAAAAAGATTATGATACATGATACTCGGAATTGTAGTAGATCTTGCTGGACCTGGATTAGCGAGGTATCTGTAGCTTTGCGCAGCATTAACCCTTTCAGTACGGTTATCATACATATCTCCAAAACCGTCCCAGTAATCGATATTTCCGGTTAATTTTGAATTTTCAAGTAGTGAGCTGAAGATTCTGCCATTAGTACCTGGAGTTGAAAGTCCGTCTTTGGTCAGAACAAAAATATCATACATATTATTGTTGAAAGTTCTTACTGATACATTTCCAATCGTCTGGCTGTTTGCTGTAAAATTAATTCCAGGATTAAAATTTAAATAATTAGCGGCTCCTGCCTTGAATTTAGGCAACGCATTAGTTCCCAACTGTGCAGAAGTAGTTCCTGAGAACTGGTCTGTCCATGCCGTAACATCTGTACCATCTCCTGTATTGGCCGCCTCTTTATCAGCTCGGTACCAATAAGAAAGATTATTGACAACTCCACCTGGAGCCACTCCAAAGCCGGCAAAAGTGAAAAACTGTCCGTTGCTTAATGCTATATTGGCTGTTTTGTAGATGGTTCCATTGATGGTAATCTCAGTAGCCATTGGAGTAAAATTATCTGTTGTATCAAACGTTTCATCCGAAGACTGTATCAGATAAAGGTTTTTGATACCTTTTGGCCATGCAACAGTGATCTGTCCTACATTTCCTGTGTTCTGGGCTTTCCAAACCGCTTCGAAACGGAAGTTAGTAGCTCCGTTAGAACCAGCAGTATAAACCAATGGAGTTTTTAATCCCTGTTTCAGATTGTTATCTCCAACCATTAGGAATTGTTGATTGCTTGGTAATTCCGTATTGTTGGCAGCATTACTATCGGTAAGACCTGTAGTGGCAATAATAAGCTTTTGGCCGTTATTGATGCTTCCGGATTGTTTCTGGTTCAACACAGTAACCTCATCTTTTGCAATACCAAAAATATTATTGTTGTAACCGGTATTGAGAGTTCTGTCCCATACTACATTACTGTTTGTAGAAAGATAATTCTCATTTAAGGTAACCCCATTCTTCACAGCAAGATAAGAGTTGATTCTCGATTGTTCGTTGGCTGTTAATGTACGTTTGTACCAAACAACCTCCATGATGTCTCCAGGGAAAGCACCTGATGCATCCCATCCCGCGTGGCCTACCCTTAGGTTACGGCCGTAAAGCTGGAATTTATTGGTATTATTGAAGGTCGTTGTTTCATAAGCACCATTCAGTCCTAATCTTTTTTCTCCTCCTGAGAAAGTAGATGTTCCTCCATTCGCAACAGAATTATCCGCTATTGCTGAGAATACATTGGATACTCCGATATTGAAAGCAGTTGAAAAATCAGTTGAAGTGATGATGTTGTAATACTCATAATGTCTAGGTTTTCCATTGGCAATTGATAATGCAGGCTCGGAAGCATACGTTGCATCATCATCAATTCCTGTAATACGTCCGTTATCTGAAGTGATAGGTCGTACAGCTGAGAAAATAGAGTGGGATATATTAGGAAGTTCACCATTGGTAGGATTCAGTACAGAGGCATTATTATAGAATAATTTCGAAGTACTGTATCCTGTTGTATAGGGATGGAAGTTGTGGTTTCTGTCTGCTGAAGAAAGAGACCATGTACCCACCGCAGGAATATCGTTGGCGTTGATAGAATTATCCTTCCATGCTGTTGCAATATCTCCGGCATCATCAGATCTTATCCAGAAATCGGGTCCGGCAACTCCTCCCGGGGCATACAGATATCCAGCAAAAGTAAAGTACTGCCCATTCGTCAATGTTACATTGACGGTGTTGTATACCACTCCGTTTACAGTTGCTTCAGCTGTCATTGGAGTAAAGGTAGACGTTGCATCAAAAGCAGGAGAGGAAGACTGTACCAGATATAGATTCTTTACTCCTTTAGGCCAGGCAACCGTCACAGTTCCTACACCATTGGTGTTCTGAGCTTTCCAGATGGCTTCAAAACGGTGATTGGTTTCTCCATTCGATCCTGATGTGTACACCAGCGGAGTGTTCAGGATTTGCTTAAGACCGTTATCTCCCGCGATTAAGAATTGTCCTTCCGCTAAAGAGTTGGTATTGTCAATATTGGTATTCGCCAATGAATTTCCTGCACCAATGATCAGCTTTTGACCATCATTCACACTTTGTGATTGCTTTTGATGTAAAGCAGAAGTATTATCCCTTGCAATACCCAGAATATTGTTATAATAACCGTTGGCTGATCCATCCCAAACCACTGTACCTGTAGAGCTCAGATAATTTCTATTTTGTTCTTTACTCAGGGTTTGTCCGTATTTTATAGCAAGATAAGATTCTACTCTATTTACCTCTTCATCGGTTAGCTTGTCTGCGAAAATAATCATTTCATTCTGTTGTCCGGTAAGCTGTGATCCTGCATCTGCTTTTCCTACCATCAGCGCATTACGTGCAGCTGCTGTGTTTACATTCGAAATATTAGTGTTATACGTCTGGTGAAAACCGTTTAATGTGATATTCACAGCATTATTTCCTCCTGTTCCGGCACCGTTTTCCCAGGTACCTCCACCAATATAAAAGCCATTGATTGGATAGGTACTCTGTGGAGTATATTCACCTATAACAGGATAAAATAAAAATTTATTTCCTGTGAAACTGTACAGTCCCGGGTCATCCATTGCATTTCCGGCTCCCGATACCCCAAATCCAACTAATGAAGCATTTGCACTGGTTGTGTTTCCCACAGAGAAAATAGCTCCTTTATTTCTGCTCAATATATTGCCTTGGGCATCTACCGGAGCATACTGCAGCCATTTTTGAGTTCCATCATAATTCATCGTTGGATTGAAGTTCGCCAATGTTGCACTATTGGAAAACTTCGGACGATACGCTACTGTTGCTTGGAGAAGAGAGAATGGTTTGTTGTTGAACTCATTCCATTGCTGAATTGCAGCATTGTCTGTAGCAACAGTAGTACCGGCATCTGAAAATAAGTTTGAAACTGCATCTGCACGGTACCATGCCGCAGAAAATACTCCGCCAGGCGCATAAGCATAACCGGCAAAAGTAAAATACTGTCCGTTCGTTAATGTTACATTCGTTGTGTTGTGTACCACACCGTTGATGGTAACTTCAGTAGTCATTGGCGTAAAGCTGTCAGTAGCATCAATAACAGCATCCGGAGACTGAACCAGGTACATGTTTTTTACTCCTTTTGGCCAGGCAATGGTTACAGTTCCTACATTTCCGGTATTCTGTACCTTCCATACAGATTCAAAACGGGAGTTTACGGCTCCGTTAGTACCAGCGGAGTAGGTTAGTAATGTTTTCAGTTCTTGTTTTAATCCGTTGTCTCCGGCTATTAAGAATTGCCCTTCTGCTAAGCTATTGGTATTGGCGCTATTGGTATTCGCTAAAGAATTACCAGCTCCGATAATCAATTTCTGATCAGGATTTTCACTTCGTGACTGTTTTTGATATAAAGCTGAAAAATTATCCCTTGCAATTCCTAAAATATTGTTTTGATAGGCCGGATTAGCATTCCAGACAATATTGTTGGCAGAATTTACATAATCTTTTAAAAGGGTTGTGCCCCATTTAACTGCCAGATAAGAATCTACACGGGCTTTTTCTGTTGCTGTAAGAGGAGTGGCAAATACAATAGCTTCATTCATCTGTCCGTCATGGCTTCCCCAGTTGGTATCACGGCCTATTCTAAAGGTGCGGGCTGTATTTCCTGTATTTACATTATTAAGTGTATTGATATAAACAGACTCATTGCCATCCAGCCACACTTTAGCTAATGGATTGGCAGTGGTGGCTCCGGCAGCATTCAGCCATGAAGAACCAGCTACAAAAGGCTTTTTATCCGCAAATAGATTGGTAGATAGAGTCGTATATCCACTTCCGGCTGTATAAAACAATAACTTGTCTGTAGTCGCATTATTGGAAATATGCAATCCTGGATAATCCATACTTTGGTCAAATCCAGCCAATCCGGCTGCACCTAACGTACTCATTTTACCAGCAATGTAAATACTTCCTTTAGTACGGTCTATAATTTCTTTCCCGGTTCCCGGATCTGCTGCCATAAAACCTCCTTGTGCTGTTCCATGTGCTGTCGAATTGAAAGTTACTGTTGGGTTGAAATTAGCCAGTGTATTCTGATTCGAGAAAGCAGGCTGTAAAGTAGAGGTAGCCTGTACAAGGTTATATCCCGTTCCCATCTGGTCATTCCATTGATTCAGCGGAGTATTGTCTGTGGAGGTAATAGCATCTGCTTTATACCAGACTGCTGCTGCAACCCCTCCAGGAGATGGTGCAGAAACATTAACAGACAGATCACTGAAGCTGCTGCAGGTACCAGTGGTAATAGTCCATCTGAAAGTGTATGTTCCTGAGCTGGTAAGTCCTGTAACATTGGTATTGTATTGAGACGGGGTGACGATTACCGGATCAGATGCTCCAGCTGGTTTTGCAACCAGTATCCATATACCTGAAGAGGCTGAACCCGGATTGTTTCCGTTTAAGGAAGCTTGCGATGCTCCTATTTCCAGAGTTTGATTAGATCCTGCATTAGCATTGACCTGTGGAGAGACGAATATGGAAAATGTACCCTCTGAAGAAGTCCCCGAACAAGCATATTCTTGATCAATGAACCTAGGGTCTACCCCTCCTGCATTAGGAACAGCCTTTATCTTGAAAACATATTCTCCCTGTTTATCAAGGTTACTTATTGTGGTAGAAGTATTGGTGAAAGTTCTGAGATTACTGGATTCATAAACAGGATTGGCTGCTCCGGCTGGTTTTGAAACCAGGGTGAAGTCATACCTGCCGGAAAATTTCTGAAGATAGCTGCTGTTGACCACTCCTTGATATACAGCAGGTAAAGGAACAGTGGCGGTCACAACACCTGATCCGGTATAGCATATCGTAGTATTGGGAACTGCCACATTCGGACGGCTGCCGTCTGAAATATGAATATAATAATCCTGGCTATTGCCGCAGGTTCCATTATTAATAGATAAATTTACAATGTAAGTTCCCACTCTCCAGCCTCCCGCAGGTGGCGTTGCTACTATATTTCTATTCATTGTTCCTGCTCCGTTCAACACCAAAGAAGGGCTTCCCCCCGGAGGAACAATTCCCGAATTGCTAACTGCTGTAGTAAGTGTTGCCGGGTCTGAGGGATCAATCTTGAAATAAATAGTAATAGGAGTTGTTTTTCCTGCCATATTACAATAAACACCACCTCCGCTACCGGTTGCATAGTAATATTGCATTTGTTCAGGGTATGAAGCATCAACAAAACTTATGAGCTTGGGATCTGTACCATTGTAGTTATAGGTAATCTGAGGAGTAGTGTATGTTCCATTAGCATTGGTAACAGTCATGGTGAATATATAACTTCCTGTAACATTTACACCATTGAAATAGATTGAGCTGTTCCTGATCTGGTAAAATGAAATATTACCTCCCGCGGGTTGGCTGATAATATTCATGGTTACCGAGGTTCCAAATGCAGGATTTCCGGCTGAATTTGCTGTATTGCTTGCAAACATTGGAGAAGTTCCACTCAAACTGATGTACCGGCTTGTTTCTGTTGATTGATAACATCTGTTATGGGTGGCAGGAAGACTGATTTGTGGATTGGGAATAAACCTTACAATGGCATCATCTTCATACCAGCAGTTGGGATTGTTGATGGAGGTTATCCTTAATACCGCACGATAAGCAGGATCAATATCATGATCTGCTTTCTTGATCAGACTCAGCGTAGGAGTTGCTGTTGTCGTATTGGACATGGTAGCATTCGTGGTGGTGGTCTGATTATAAAATTCTTTATTATAAATATTATAATACGTCCACGATGCCGTATACCCTGCCGGTATTACAGCATTTAGGGTTGCAACGCCTGTAATTGCAGAAACATTCGTAATGTCAGGTCCTGCAGTGAAGGAAGTAACATCTCCCGGAGCAGTAATGGTTACCTGTGAGGTTGCTGTTCCTGTAGTACAGTTCTGTGCAATCTGGAATACATAATTTCCGGGATAGGTCATTCCTGTAACATTGGTATTGTAGCCTGTGGGAGTTACAATAACCGGGTTGGGTGCGCCGGAAGGCTTGGACACCAAGGTCCATAGTGGAGTTCCGGATGTGCTTCCTCCCGGGCTTCCTGATAAATTGGCAGACGTGCCGCAAATGACGGCGTTGGCTCCTGCATTAATGTTGCAGTTCTGTGCCAGAATCAACATATTGCCCATAAGAAGGAATATGAAGAAAAAGAGGGTTTGTTTTTTCATGACTAAATAATTTTTAGCCGGATTTCCGGCATGTACGTTTTGTAATGAAATTTTTTATAAATAGGCATACATTTTATAAATTCAGCGTTGCGAAAGATCAATAAGAAGCTTTTTCCATGTTGCTGATTTCCATATGATTGTTTGATGTGTACTGATGTTGGATCAACTGTTTTTAAAGACCTAGTATTAATGCCTAATTGAGTAAAATTGCCATGTTTATAAAGAATAAGGCTAATAAATCTGTAGTTTTTTCATGTTGTGTTCATTTAAGGTTTCCAAAAAGTCCATACTTTGCCGTTGTATACAGCAAGCTGCCGTTTAACTGTGTCATAAGCCATCATTCCGGGGGCAGGGTCAAGGATATTGAGATGTGGGCTGGCCACTTTAGGTAATATCATCGCCTTGCTGTCATCAGACAAAATCAGAATTCCAGGAGTGGTGTTTGTGGCAGCATCTGTTCCGATAACTGATTTTGCAGTTGCAGATTCAGTTTTGCCGATCTGAGCCGAAAGGCTGGCTGTTCCGGTATTGTCAACACTCAAGTCGGTCCAGGTTCCGGTATCCTTCAGGTATTTTACTTTGTAGTCGGTAGTATCATAAATAAGGGTACCGTTGTTTGTAATGCCTGTTTTCGTTTCTACATAGGGGAGTATGAATCCCCGGTTTTCTGTGTCTGCAAATTCCAGGGAGACCGAAGTATTGGTTACTGTCGGTTTCCCTATGGCAATCTGAGACTTTACAGTGCCCGTTACAGCAAGGAAAATTGCGATGGGCAGAAGTTGTTTTTTCATGATTTTTAAATAGGTTTTTATAAATGGAATGTTTTTCTGTATCATATTGTTCCTTCCGAAAATACTACTTACCCTTCCCAAATGAAACTAATTCAGAGGTCTTTATATTTCATTTATTCTGATCAGAGCTCCGGCTCATTATATGGATAGGGTAAGCAGTATTATTTGTTATTTTTATGGATTTACATTTAATGTCAGTCCGTTACAGCTTTTCCCTCCCGCAGTGATGTTTACAGACATGGCTCCGGAAGTGGCAGGCGTACCGTTGATGGTGTACACCAGGTTTCCGTTTCCTATTCTGAAGTTGCCGGCTGTAAGGGTGAACGTAAGTCCATTCTGGGTAAAACTTTGGGCAGTATAAGTTCCCCCATTGCCTCCAGTGTAAGGAATAGCCAAAGATTTATTCTAAGGTTAGTTGTGTTTTTTCCCAATTGCAACCTGTGATTTTTTGCAGTACAGATTCGGAAATTGGCTTTTGTTAATAATGTTTTTCTTTATAAATATTTGTTGGGTTTAGCAAATAATCTTGCCTGTTCGCGACGTATAAGTCCGGCGAATTGAGATGAATTACAGTAAATTTTTCGTGAATAAGGCTGCTTGAAGTTCCGAATTAAATGAGGCTCATCACAGAAATAAAGCGTGGGGTGGAGGTCTGTTAAAATTTTGAAAAAATGTCAGGGCAGAAAACCAATGACTTTTATGAATGTTTTTGAAATAAATATCTTTCAGGCAGAGTAAAGACAGTATTTTATTTTCAGGCCTAAGTATATAGAATTTCATCATATGCTGTGGCCTTACAATTGGGTTATCACTGTCAGATACACTCAATAAAGATTTTTCTGACTGATGATCTCTACTGAAAGTTAATACCGTATTATTTCCGTTTTCAACAGGTTGGGAAAGGTTTTCTTTTTTCTTTTGCTTCTTTTTGTTAGAGATCAATGAATTTTTTCTCTTAGCCTTTTTCTTTCCTTTTTCCTTTGCCGGCTGGAGAACATGTATTTTTTCCATTCCTGAAACTACAGTACCTTCTGATATGAATAGGGTATTGGATGGAGTAGCCATGTCTGATGAAGCAGATTCATTATTCCTGCAGCCAGCCTGCGTTATCTGAAAATTGACGAATAACAGGAGTAAAAAGAAAAATCTCCCCCCTTCAAAGAAATGCAGAGAGAAGAGTTTGTTCATCACGTTATTTTCAGAATCGGTTTTCATTTTGATGCAATATTATGATTACCACAATAGCTGTACAAACTTAATACAGGAATAATTCGGAAAATTTCAGGTGCTTTTTTATCTGTTTTACAAATTTTATATATTGAAAATCAATGTTTTATAGTTTATTGTTGTTTTTTTATAAAATTTCAAAATTCACAAATTGGTATTTGCGTTATTGGAATTTATATTTCATTAAATTTGCTCAAATGATAAATATTTTAATAGGGTTTGTAATATAAAAATCAATCAGGCAGGGGATCCTGAAATATTGAACAAAAAAAGAATTATTTTTACTATCATAAACTTTTAAAGATCAGTTAAAATTTAATCTTTCTAGCCTTATACAAATGTTTTAATCAATGATTGTGTTTTTTATATTGAATTATTACTTTTAAAACTAATTTATAATGAATAAATTTTTTTATTTTTTTCACCTTCCTCGCTTTTACTGTATGAGAAAATCATTTTATCTTTTTATCCTACTATTTTATTTTGATATTACTTTTTGTCAGAATAGACCATCCGGTACTACACCAAATGGAATATCTATTGACAGACAACTGGATGAGATCAGTAAAGAAAGTAAAACATATACTGCTCTTAAACAGGAGAAACTATTACTCAAACTAATGTCAGAGTCAAAGAAAGAAGGGTATGACTGGGGAGTAATTCGAAGTGGGAGTGCTCTTACATCTGTTTATCTTGGACAAGGTGAATATAAAAAGACAATAGACCTAAGCAACGAATTAAAAAAAGTAATCAATAACAAGAAAGACATTTATGGACATATTTCAAGTATCTACCGGAGAAATGCTTTAGCTTTGGGATATTTAGGTTTAAATGATGCCAGTTTAAAAGATTTCAGAAAAGCAATCACTTATGCAAAACAAATTGAAAATGAAGATCGAAAGAAGCACCAATTAGCTTTTAGTTATGAGAATATTAATATATACTACGAAAATAAAGAGAAGGAGCCAGGAATAAATGATACGATATTATCTAATTACCTTAAAGCTTTTGAAATAGCTAAAACGATAAGTGATAAAAATACGGAAGTATTTATTGACGATAAGTATGGATTAATTGCCTACTTATCGATGGCTATAGGCTCTTCTTATATAGAACGAAATGCTCTTGAAACAGCAGAAAAATATCTTTTAAATGCAAAGAATATTTATGAAAATAAAAATTATAATACAGATCCTACACAAAAAGCTGAAACCTTCAATGAGCTAAGCAAATTATATATTAAGAAAAAACTGTATCAGCAAGCAATTGAATATGCTACAAATGCATTAAAATTTGAGAAGCAGCATTCTTTTCCTTTTGAAAGAAAACAAACCTATGAACATCTTCTTCAGGCATATCTGAAAATTGGTGATGATGAAAAGGCAGAATTCTACAGAGAAAAATTTACTGCTCTTAGTGACAGTCTAAATTATGAAGAGAAAAAGACTGCTAATTTAACCATGAAAAAGATGGTTACGGATGAGATAAATGAGCACAAGGCAATTTCAAAAAAACAACTCATTGCTATAATAAGTCTGTTTCTTTTTGCTACAATCGTTACAAGTCTGCTTTGGAGGAGAAAGAATAAAAATCTTCACAGGAATTATGAAGATTTAATTGCTAAAATAAAGGATAAAGAAGATACATCATATCTATTTAGTTTAACAACAGGGAAAACTGAAAATAACGAAACTAAGTTTTCTGTTACCATACCAGACGAAACCTCAAAAGTCTTGCTTGAGAAATTGGAAAAATTTGAAAAATCCGGAAAGTTTCTTAAAAAGGATATTACACTTTCTTCCTTATCCACTTCTCTTGATACCAATCCAAGATACCTTTCTGAAATTATTAAACAATACACTGGAAAAAATTTTAACAATTATCTTAATGGTCTTAGAATACAGAACATAATACAACTCTTGTATAATGAACCTGTTTATAGAGAGTATAAGATTACTTATCTTGCAGAATACTGTGGTTTTGCTTCAACGAAGGTTTTTACTACTGCTTTTAAAAAAGAAACAGGAGTTACTCCTTCTTATTTTGTGGAACAATTAAAAGTGTCTGCATAAGGTCAATCTATTTGTAGCTAAATTTTGTTGGCTTCATATACATCGTAAATATTTTACCGTTTTTTGACTTTCAGCATGATGAAAAAACAGATTCATTATAAAATATAATCCTATGGCTAAAAAATTATCTTTGCGGAGAACCGGATTTGTTGGGAAAGACAGGAACTTGATTTTCCAAAGATTGTATACTGTTTTTATCACCCTGTTACTTTTATTTTTTTTCTCCGAAACAAAAGCCGGAACAATTTCATGTCCCGGAAATAAAGAAATTGATCAACTAATTGATAAGGGAATTTCTCTTAATAATGAGGGGGAAAATAAAGAAGCACTTAAACTATTTCAAAAAGCTAATTGTAAACTTCCCTAAAAATGTGTCCATTTAAAGATAGAGTTTTTGGCTTAAAAAACTTTAAATTTAAATATGAAAAAGAGTAAGTATTCAGAGAGTCAGGTTTTTGGAATTTTGAAAGAACAGGAACTTGGTAAAAGTGTAATAGAGATATGCCGTAATCATGGCATTACGCAAGGTACTTTCTATCGTTGGAAGAGTAAATATTCAGGTATGGAAAGTTCGGATATTCAAAAGATGCGAGATCTGGAGTCCGAAAATTCTAAGCTTAAGAAACTTTATGCCGAACGATGTTTAGAGATTGAAGCTTTAAAAGATGTTTTGTCAAAAAAGCGGTAAAGCCTTCTGTACAGCGTGAAATTATCAACTTTATTTGTAAGAAATACCATTTAAGTGAGCGTAGAAATTGTTTGACAATAGGTATCAGTAGGCGAAGTTACCGTTACACAAGCATTAAAAATGACGATGAATTAATTGAAGTTTTGACACAACTTTCACAAGATCATCCAGGTTATGGTTTTTGGAAGCTCTATCATAAGCTTCGGGATTTGGGATATATTTGGAATCACAAACGGGTTCATAGAGTCTATATAGCTTTAAATATGAGTATTCGCAGAAGGGTAAGAAAAAGGCTTCCCACCAGAGTCAAAGAAAGTATTAATATTCCTTTAGAACCTGATGAATGCTGGAGTATGGATTTTATGAGCGATAGTTTGTATGATGGGAGAAGATTCAGAATATTAAATATTGCTGATGATTATAACCGGGAATTACTATCCATGGAAATTGATACAAGTATCTGCTCTGCAAGAGTAGTAAGGGTTTTAAATAGTTTAAAACAACAAGGACGCAAGCCTAAACGCATAAGAGTTGATAATGGACCTGAATTTATATCTAAAAATCTTCAGCTATGGGCTCAGGAAAATAAAATAGAAATTCATTATATACAGCCTGGAAAACCAACACAAAATAGCCTTATTGAAAGACTGAACAAAAGCTGCAGAAATGAACTTCTCAATATGTATGTCTTTAAAAGTTTACAAGACGCAGAAGAAAAAGCAAATCAATGGTGGATAGAATATAACTATAATAGGCCCCACGAAGCATTAGGGAACATAAGTCCTAAAAAATATAAACAAAAAATGAAAGAAGAATCTATCATTTAGAATGGAAACAAAATTGGTGAGCTTACACCTCCACAAACGAATTCATAATCTGAATTAGTCAATACTTAATCTGACAGTTATAATCAAATTAAATAACTTTAAAACAGATTAAGTATTATGACAACACAACAAAAGATTATCAAAAACAAGTTAGGCGTACTTGAATTAGCACAACATTTAGGAAACGTATCCAAAGCCTGTAAGGTGATGGGCTATTCCCGAGACAGTTTTTATAGATTTAAAGAATTGTATGAGCAAGGAGGTGAATTAGCATTACAGGAAATCTCCAGAAGAAAGCCAGTATTAAAGAATCGTGTAGATGAAGTCATTGAAAAAGCTGTTGTTGATATAGCTATTGAAAACCCTGCTTTGGGGCAGCTTAGAGTAAGTAATGAACTTAAAAAGAAAGGTTTCATTGTATCACCAGGTGGAGTCAGAAGTATTTGGTTAAGACACGATCTACATACGTTTAAACTAAGATTGAAAGCCCTAGAAGCCAAATCTGCTCAAGATGGTGTAGTCCTTACTGAATCTCAACTTTCAGCACTAGAAAGGGCTAAGGAAGAGAAAAAAGCTCATGGAGAAATTGAAACTCATCATCCTGGATATTTAGGAGCTCAAGACACTTATTACGTAGGCAATATCAAAGGAGTTGGACATATTTATCAACAAACTTTTATTGATACATATTCAAAGGTAGTATTTGCAAAGCTATATGACCGTAAAAATGCTCTTATTGCTGCTGACATGCTTAATGATCAGGTAGTCCCTTTCTTTGAGCAGCAGGAACTTCGTTTACTCAGAATTTTAACAGACCGAGGAACGGAATACTGTGGAATAAGAGAACAGCATGAATACCAGCTCTATTTGGCCATTGAAGATATCGATCATACGAAGACCAAGGCTAAAAGCCCTCAGACCAATGGTATTTGTGAACGTTTTCACAGGACGATACAGGACGAGTTTTATGCCATAGCTTTCAGAAAGAAAATTTACAGAAGTATTGAAGAACTGCAATTAGACCTGAACAGCTGGTTGTCGTATTACAACAATGAAAGAACGCATACAGGAAAACATTGTTACGGTAAAACACCGATGCAGACGTTTCTAGATAGTAAAACTATTGCAAAAGAGAAATTATTGGAAACTCTTGCAGAGGAACAAAAAATCCTTACTTTTGGAAGTAAGGATAATATTGGATAACTGACAATTATTTTTAACCCCTAACTGTCAGATAAAGTCGTGGCTATTACACATAATCCGTCTTCCTAAATGGAAAATAAAAACCACTGTGATTTTACAGTGGTTTAATTTTTATCAACTAAAGTATGTGTGGAAATTTACACCTTAGGTCTATGATTGATTACATTTGAATTATAATCAATCATTTCTTTAATTTCTCTTATCGTTTTAGATACTTTTTTATTTTACTTCTTCAAAAATAAAATATATTGATTATCATATTATTAAAATAATAATATAAATAAAGTACAAAACTATTTAAACTTATAGAACGCAAAACATCTCATAGTAATCATAAAAACATACACTACGTCCAAATTAGAGAGACTTTATGAAAGGATTAGTATGGCAGCAGGCAAAATGTAATAAATTAAAACTATTTAAATCTCATAGTTTCATAAGGATTTGTCTGTATATGATTTAAGTCAAGCGAATAAACTCCGCCAAGTTTATTTAAATCATCCTTTGTTATATTTTTATTTATTTTAAAATCTTTGTCTATAAAAAAAACTTTACCTTGATAATTAATTTTCCTACCATCATCCATATCCATTTTGCATGAAAATAGTTGTTCTGTATTAATAGAACTAACATATAATTTATACCTGATCTTTCTATTTCCATTTACAAATTCTTTCTTTACAGAATATACTAGGTTTTTATTATTATATATTTTATTAAAAATATAATTCAATTGCTTATCTGGCAATGTGTTTTCAGTTCGATTAAAAATACCAAGCGAACTATTATTTTTGCAAAGTGTTTTCATTTCTTCATCAACAGTAAAAAAGAACAGAGGATATATAGAGGAATCTTTATCTGATTCGTCGATTATCCAAAAAAATCTTTCATTTTCTTTTGGATATGCTGTATCATATTTATCAATTGTAACAATAAAATATTTTTGTTGTGAAAATAAAAATATAGGTAAAAATGTGAATATAGCTGTAATCAATTTCATAATTATTTTTTTTGATATGCGTTCATAATAATCGTATCTATTTCTGTAGAAGTTAGCCTTTCAGGAGGATAACTCATAATTCCTGTGGCAACAGCACCTCCATTGGGATGATCTAATCCCAAATTATGGCCAAATTCATGAGAGAGGTTTCCTACTGAAGGATTTTTGCTATTAATTCTCCAAATCATAGGGCCCAAGAGTTGGGCCTCTCCTACAGAAGATGTTATTGCGGTAGTCCAAATTGAAGCAGGAGATATTAAGTTTTTTCCTTCTTTAGTTTGATCAGATATTATTCCCAATCTGTTACCTAAAGTCCTAATAGGTACACCATCTACCATTTTATCTTTGGCACTAGTATCATTTACTTGTAATTCACTAATATTTATTTTAAAATTAACATTTTCTTCATTACCATTTTTAAAAGTTCCAGCATAATAAGTATTAAGATCTTCTTTTGCAAAATCAACTCTAGCTTGATTAGCTAGTTTAATGTTTTCATTTTGACGAATAATTTTATCCCTTGCTTTTACCTCTTGTTTTGATGCATCATCAGATAATATAGGAACGTCCTTAGTTTTCTGAGTTAAAATAACAAAATTTTTTTCGATCGTGTGAGATGTTTTGTTGTTTTGATCTGTGTGAGTATAATGTATTCCTTCAAGTCCCTCTATCTCTCTAAAAGCTATAACCTTATTTTCTGCAAAATTATAATGAGATTGATAAGCATATTTCTCGCTTAACGGATCTACATTAAAGAACCTACCAAGTTCCGGTATACTATTACGCCATTTAAAAGAACTCCAACCTGTCTCCTTCTGTTTTTCTTGTCCCTGAAAGCCGTACGCATAACTTGGCAGCTCCGTACTTATCCCAGAAAAACCTTCATACTCTAATCCGAAAGGATAATATCCGGTTTCACGGTCTACTATTGCTTCATTGTTATCCCCACGGTAATAAGCAAGCCTTAAATTTCCGAGGTGATCTTTGTAATTATAAATATACCTTTTTTTCTGATAATCAAAATACCCTTCTGAGGTTGGTAAAAACAGTAGTCTAGCACCAAATCCCACATCTTCGTATTGAAAGCCGTCCAGATAGTCAGTTTTCGTCGTGCGGGGCGCACCTGTATAAGGATTGATCTCTCTGTATGTCTTCTTTTGTTTAACGCCATCAGCTCTGTATATAAACGCAAGGCTATTATTGTTTTCTACAAAAATTACTTCCTTGGGCAGATTTACATGGTTGTAAATGATTTTCTCAATCCCTTTATCAAAATGATCGGTCATGTTACCATTATCATCATAAGCAATCAGGGTTCCGCCCTGCGTATAGCCGGATTCATTGCCACTTTCATCTATAACTTTTTTTAATCTGTTTCCTTCATATAGGTTGTATTTAAGATCATCGATCAGAATAGGCGTACCTGTTAATGGTTGGTACCTTTTTAAGGTCTGGATATTTCCATTCAGGTCATAGGTTATATATTCGCTATAACCGTCATTTACAGGAGCAGTAGCAGAAGGCTCGCGGTAAGAAGCATCAGTAAGTCTGTCCAGTTTATCAAATCTATAAGCATATCTCTTCTGTACATCATCATTCGCTGAACGCCAGTCAAATTCTGCAATATTTCCATTGTATTTGGCAGGTGCATGGGCGATATCTGCCGGATCTTCATACTTTAGGGCATAGCCAAACAGTTTTCCATCAAGATTCTCAGGATCATTAGTTTTTGTAAGCCAGCCCTGAATATTGTATGTATAATCTATCGACTGTAAAGCTGTCCCCGTTGTATTGCCAGTTTTCTTATTTACAAGCTGTCCTATTTCGTTGTAGGTATTTTCAGCCAGTAACTCTTCAGGCCGCGTATCTACCTGATGGTATTGCTTAACAAGCCTATTCTGATTGTCATAAACAAACCGTTCTTTTATTTTAACTTCAGTTGAAGCAGCAGTTCTTCTGTGATAGATATAGTTTTCCAGTGGCTGTCCGGAAAAATCAAGCTTTGTTTCCTTACGGGTATATCCTCCCAAATGGTTTACTGTATTGGAAGCAATATTTCTCGCTTTGGTATCGTAAAATTGATAGTTCTTAGTCCAGTTATCATCCTCTATGTTTTTCAGGTAGGAAGCGGTAAGAAGACCTTTGGTGGAGGAATCGTTAAAACGGTCCAATTCCTGAGCCATAACCTGTTGCCCTAAGATCTCCAAAGGAATTGTAGTAATCTCGGGGAGATAGGTATCGTAATAATTAACGTTGAGCAATTTAAAATTTGTGGTTGGGTATCCGTTACTGTTGGTATAATAGACATTTGTTCCACTATTACTAAAACTTGTGGAACTTCTTGCTTCGATATTAAGCCCCAATGCCTCTACAGTGTTTACCAGTGTCTGCCTATTTGCAGAGTTGTTTACTATCCCCGTATAAATGGGTCTCGAATATTCATCATACTTGGTAAATTGCCATTGTCCAACTGTACGCAAATTGACGTCCTGCGATAAAACAAGCCTGTCAGCTTTATCATACACCATGAATTCCCAGCCTTTTCCCGGTAATTTCTTTTCCACAATCCTGTTTTGCCCATCATAACTATACTGATAACATAGTTTATCCAATAGCTGCCCCGTCACGCTATTACCGTTCTGTTGTATGTCCTGTACAGCTTTGGGAGGAATGACAAAGACCTGTTGGTTGTATTCATTATAGACATAATAAGTATCAACTTTTTCCGCACCGTCTGTTCTACGGATTAGAATAACCTGACCACGACTGTTCTGGAATTGTGTCACGGGATTTCCATCTTCATCAATTACTGTGTTCTTATACAGCATTCCTGCTGGATAATTTCCGGAATCATTCGAGGCTACATACACCATTGAAACGGTATTGGAAACGCCATTAACTGTATTTATCGAGGTATTTGTTATAAACTTCTTAACTTCTTTGGCTGTATTGGTCTCGTACAAATACTTTTTGGTATGGCCTGCGGATAGTTTCCACGCATCACCGGGTTTTGCTTCCTGTAATACCCTGTCGAGTGGAGTATTTTCTAACTGCTTTTCGCTAAAAGCATTGGCAGAACCATAGTAGCTATTGGCAGTAGTTTCATTGGTAATATCCGAATGATAATGCGAATTCATGGTGGACGCAGGTACCGGAAGAATATCTTTCAGCTGTCTTCCATAAATATCATAGGTAACCGGAACCACGATATCCTGTCCGAGAGGGGTTGCCTTTACGTTAACAATCTGTTTGGCCCTGCCCAGTCCATCAAAATAGGTAATGGTTTCTGCTTTTTTTGTACAGTCACCATCTAAGCAGGTCTTGGTCTGTACATAATTTTCAGCTGTGGTCTGTGCTTTGGACAATCCAAAAAATTCCAAAAGAAATACAGACCATATTTTTAGGTTTAATTGTTTCTTCATGATCTGGTTTTTAATGTTTGTAATTGTAATTCAGTTCTTTCACCTTTTTGGAAACATATTCTACACTGTCCTTTTTCTCCCTTACCCTTACTTCATTCAGTCTGTTTGCATTATCATAAATATAAGTTTCCCTTATTCCGGTAGGTGATGTAATATTGGTTACCCCGATCAACGGGTCATGGGTATAAGTAGTGACCATTTTATCCTTCAAAATTGGTTCCTTACGGAATCTTTCGTAAGAAAGAATCAATCCCTGTTCCCTTGTTGGATCTAAAGCATCGCCATCTGAATCGTTTACATAAGATGATATGATACCTTCGATCTGGCTGTATGCTATCCCTTCAATTTTAAAAATTGGTAAGGTTTTGTTGTAGCCCCAGACCACACTTACAGGAATCCCGTCTTTGGTCGTGTATTGCAGGATGTTTCCTTTATTATCATACCTATCGTACGTTACTTCTGTATTCACTTTTGTCAGGTTCAATAGATCATAAGACCTCTCCGATAATGGTAATACCAGATTTCCGGTTACAGAATGTGGCAGTGATGAAGGATAAACCGTTTCTGTCTTAGACAGTGTTTTCGTAATATTTCCCGATGTCTGGGTAACCTGGCTTTCCAAAGGAATATCAATCATGTTTTTATCAATCATCAGCTGACTTCCCTTATCGTGAGCATACTGATAGGAAGTTTGCTGGATGGTACCGTCAGAAGATGTTGTTATAGAGTTCTTCAGATTGATCGGCTTATTGATATCGGTATCAGAGTATGTATAATCGGTTACCGTTTCTATGACTTTATTGTTCTGGAAGTATTCTGTGGTTTTAGATTGCTTCTTCTCTATTTTTGCCCCATAAATAGAAACCGGGTAATATTCCACTGCATAAGTGGTCAGGTCAGGGTTTATCCCGTGTGTAGCATGGTATTTGGCAAGATACAGATCCATCCCGAAAGCAATTTCATCAGGATTTCCCATAATAAAACCAGCCTTGGTATTTTTCAGGGGATTGAACTCATAATGAAACGTTTCTTTTCTTAAGGTATCACTTCCTTTTTTATAAATGGTTTTTAATGGCAGGCCGTACTGCCATGCAGTATAAGCTTCATTGCCACTCATATAAATACCGTTTCCTGAATTATCATCGGTAAAGGTAGAAACCACCTCTCCAAGACCATTACGTTCGGTTACTTCAGAATAGGTTACAATATTGGAGGAGTTATAAGAGGTGTACGCATTGCCGGAGGTCTGCACTTCGGTAATTCTACGGACATAATCTTCAGGAGAAACCGGTTCGCCTTCTCCTTCACCTGGTCCCATACCTCCACCCATAGGTTCTGCAATTCTGAAATAAGGCTTATAATAGCTGAACTTCTTTTTCAGAGTACCAGAATTGTTGTAATCATAGTAAAATACATTGGATACATTATTCTGGTCAATGTCTTCAATCTGCTTTACCCGCAGTCCTCCAGCTTGGGTATCTCTAATTCCAATTGAGGTTTGAATATATTCCCGGAATAATGAGATCTGACATCCACAATCGCCACCTCTTGTAAGCTTTAAGGTAATCGGCTGGCCTGTGTTATTAAAGGGTCTGACATCTGCCTGCAGATGAAAAGCCATTGATGTGCTCCCACTAACCGCAGTTCCCTTGCATGAAGTAAAAACACCATTCTCCGGAAGCTGAGGCGGGTTCGTATTGTTGGTACAGTTATTATAAAAACGGACTTTTACATCATGATAAGATGGATTAATGGTAAAGGTTTCTGTAACGGGAGATCCGATCGGATCGGTAGATGAATCATTATCGATTACTCCGAAAATTTGTTCAAGATGTTCTGTATCAGTGAAACGGGATGAATATGAATTATTTTCATAATACAGCTTTTTAACCGCACCCGTCGGATATTTTATGCTGGTAAGAACACCCAATGGGGTAAATTCCTGACTGCTGGCTCTGTTTCGTCCGTATGAATCACCAGGGATTATCCCAGAAGGAAGATTGGAAGCAGAACCTGTATTAGTATTAAAATACCCCCAGTAATCATCTGAATTGGCATTTCGGGCGGGAAGAATTTTTTCTTCATTATAGGTAAAAACATGTTTTGTATTGTTTAATTCATCCACTTTTTCAAGAAGCTTTAATCGATAACCTTCATAGGTTGGGTTGGAACCTGCCGGCTCAAAATAAGCATAGTTTAAAGTCACATTTCTGATCGTTTTCCCGCTTTTATCTTTAACAATAATCCGTTTCAGGGCCAGTCCGCCTGTATCAGAATTCAGGTCTTTACGGTAAACGTTTGAAGGTGTTGTAGATAAATTATCATCACCTGAATAGAAAAAGTTGACTTCTCCTTCCGGAAATATAATTTTTGTAATCAGATTTTCCGTATTATTCTCTATGTTTTCAACCATAGGAGGATTAGGATTCAGATATGGGAAATTGCTGTATCCGGGAGGTACATAATTATCCTCCGTTGTAATAATGTATTTTTTTTCGTACTTCGTTTTCTCCCTATATTTCTGTATTTTTAAATATTGAAATTTTAAAGACTTTCCTCCGGCAGTCCTTATACTGTCTATTAACATAAGGTTTTGTGAAAACTGTGACGTCACACCGGGACTTTTTGACACAACAAAATTCTGAGGTGATAGCCAGTACATGGACCCTCCGGTATCGGTTATCTTAAAATTAAAACCTGACTTTTCAATTTTTATATCTTCATGCGGAATGGTATATCCTATGTTATTATTAACAATAAAGCTTCCGCTTAAACCAGGTAAATTATAGCTATAGAGATCCGGCTTCAGGTCATTTGTCCCTGTGTTGAGCAGATCTAGATTATCCTGCTGTACCGCATTGTTTGGATCAATATTAGTCAGTGTTAAGGTCGCCTGATTGATATCTTTGAAAAATAAAGTAGACATGTCATCATCTTTATCGAAAATACTCTTTGAAACAGAGTTTGGCATTGACAGAGCCCATCCTAAGCCTACAGAACTGGCAATTTCGTTTTGTTTGATTCCGCCTGTATTGTAACTAAGACCAATTGGAAAGCTCAGATCTCCTAGTTCTATGGTATAAATAGGCAGGTTGATATTGGCTTTCCCGTTAAATAAATCCATCGGGAGTTTTCCCACTTTATCCAGTGCATAAGCATTCGGAGAGGTGGGATAATTAAGAACCTGTCTGTTTATCTGAGCATTCCCGATGGTTTGTTGAGCGTATAAGCTCAGCATGCCCAGTAACGTAAAGAGCATACCTATTATTTTCTTTCTAATCATTTCTTTATCAGTTTTGCGTTGGCTGTTTTATTCGTATCTGTTTTGATCACCACCAGATAAGCTCCTTGAACCAGTGACTGGGTATTAATCTTGGTCACTTTATTCTTCGTCTTTACACTCTGAAGCTGTCTTCCGCCCATATCATACACCAGAATATCGGATTCTGAAAAATCATAGCCTATCTCGATGTAAGCATAATCCGTGGCAGGATTCGGATAGATTTTGATATCCTGCTTTTGAATCAGCTTATCGATCTGGCTGTCTCCAAGCTTCACAATCTTCCAGTTCTCTTTTCCTAATTCCTCTGCGCTGGTTCCGGCTAGGATGATAGAACCGTCTCGGTTCAGCTTAATATCCGAAAGTCTTTCTTCTTTCTTTCTGTCTTCTCCGGCGATGTGTTTTCTCCACTGCTCATTGCCTTCCTGATCCAGATACAGCATCCAGAACGTTTCATCATCTTTTTCTATTCTCCCTTCTGCCTGGGTGTAACCACCGAGTAAAATACCTTTAGAAGTTTTATCATCTGCGGAATGAATTACACTCATCCCCATCAGAATATCCCGGTTTTTGAAGTTGTAGGATTTCTGCCACTGTTCTTCTCCTCTTTCGTTTAAAGCAATAAGCCATAAATCGGTTCCTTCTTCTATACCTACGGTTTTGTTTCCTGATCTCTCAGATCGGGATTCTCCACCGATAAGATAGCCTGTAGAGGTTAAGGCAAGAGTTCTTAAGTGATCATCACCTTTTCCTCCATAGTTCTTTTCCCATTCTATTTTTCCTGTTTTATCAAGCTTTATAATCCAGTAATCGCCTTCGCCGGAATTCTCGGTTTTCTTCGAGCCTCCGATTGAACTTCTTGAATAAATCCCTAACAAAGCGCCACCATCTTTCGTTGGAATCATTTTCTCTACTTCATCCAATCCTTTTCCGCCTAAGATAACTTGCGAAAGTTCTTTTCCGTTTTTATCCAGTCTGATGATCCAGGCATCTTTAGAGCCATAACCTTTGGAAGAGTTCTGAACATTACCTGCCACAAAGAATCCTAAATCTGTAGCCTGAACGACTGCTCTGGCTTCTTCATCAGAAGCGGTTCCTAAAGTTTTCTGCCATAATTCATCCCCGAACTCATTCAATCTTATCAGCCAGATATCGGATCCGCCTTTGGATTCTTCTTTTTTATTCAGTCCTTTTCCCGAATATGAAGTTCCTGCTATAAGGAATCCTCCTTCCTGGGTAGATACTGAAGCGGAAAGATAGTCGTGATTCTGTCCTGAAAGGTATTTTTCCCAGACCTGCTCGCCCTGTTGGTTGAGTTTAACCAAGTGGAAATCGTAGCCGTTGTTTTGCTTGTTAGCAGCTGGTTGTTGGCTTTTTGTCTGGATGGAACTTCCAGTGATCAGATACTGCTGATCGATAGTGGTGGTAATCTGGCTTAGGAAATCCTGAGTGGAAGACTTGATGTCTTTCTGCCATAAGACTTCCTGCGCAGAAAAAGTAAAGACGCTACATACAGCCAGAGCGCCTGCATATATTTTTCTCATGTATTTATGTATTTTAAAGTTATTGTTAGTTTTTTATTGCCTATATGTTAATTTAACATATTTTAAGATATAGTATCACCTAAACGAGACTTAACATCTTTTATTTTGTAGATAATTTATTTTTTTTCATAATATGGCATAGATTGTTGTTTCTCGGACAAAACTATAGCTTCATAGCGACAGAACTTGACGTATTATTTTTTTATTTAAATGATTAAATATTTTATTGAGAAAGGTATTGCTAAGTTTGGTAGGAAAAAAGAAGGCTGGTTATAAATTTAATAACCGAGGGTTATGAATATATATAGTTTTTCTATATTAAAAATCATTATTTTTGTATAAACAAATAATATTATGGTTTCACTAGGGACGAAATTGAGTAGGCTTAGAAAAAAGAAAGGTTATACACAACAAGAAGTTGCTGATTTACTAAACATTTCACAACCTGCATATCATAAATGGGAAACCGATTTGGCAAAACCAGCTATAGAAAATCTACTAAAGATTTCTGAAGTATACGAAATTGACCTTAATGATCTTTTAGAAGAAGCTCCAACTTTCACAATAACAAATAATGATTGTAGCATCCAGAATATTGGCAATCCTAATTCTAATTTCTACACAGAATCACCTGAACTGATTAATGGTATTTTAAAGAATCAAGATGCTATTACAAATCTCCTTAATGTTCAAAATAAACTTATTGAGACTTTAATAGATAAAATTAAGGAATAATTGTAAACATTTTTCTTAAATATAAAGAAACAAAACTGGCAAATAGGCCAGTTTTATTATTTTGTAAAAAAAATACTTGCATAGTTTTGCATTGATATATTTAATTAATAAGAAATATAATCAAACAGTACTCATAGATCAAGAAATTCTTCTTCTTTTCTTTTTCTTTATTTGGATCGGGATCTCATCCAGCTCATTATTTCTACCTCCAATACTCAAAAGGGCGAAAAGGTCCGTCGCCAGTTCCACCACCTGAAATATAGCTTCAAAGGCAGAAAACGGGATATGACTATTTAAGGATAATTCTTTGCATATACTGTTCATCTCTCCGTGTAAAAAATCTTTATCAAACCGATCAGCTTGGGGATATTCGAACCAATGTTGCCTGATCGATTTTTCAAGTAGATTGATTACAGAGCCAAAGTATTTTTTCTTTTCCAAAGCAAAAATATCGGGATTGGTCAATAGCGTGGCATTTTTGCTTTTCAGATCCGAAATTTCTTTTTTAAGATCTTTTATTTCTGCTCCAAGTTCAGTGTTTAGCTTCTTCAATGTTTCAAGTTCATCATTGCTTTTTATGCGTTCAGCGTTATAGAGCTTGAACACATTTCCAAAGTTTTCTGCTGTCTTATCCAGATTAATCCGTTGATTTCCGAAGAAATTGGAATCCTTACTGATTAACTCCCTGAATTTCCCAGAACCGAGTTCAGCTGTCATTTGCTGAACTTTGCGTTCGAGGGTCTTTAATTCCTCTTCTTTTTTTTGGATCTTGAATTCCACGGCTTCCAGTCTTCCAATTGATCCAGCGGTACCACGTTCCATTCCCAGACATTCCGCCGCCAGATCCTGCATTTTGGAGTAATGAAATGACTGATGTTTTAAAGTCTTTCCAGTTTTCGGATCCTGCCAGTCAGCAACAAGATGCGCATGGTAATTTGGTTTCCATTCTTTGGATTCTTTCTCCCAGTGGCCTTCGTCCTTGTGGATAGCAATCTGAAAAATCTGGATTCCCAGTTCTTGCTGAAGTTTTTGTGCCAGATCGTGAAGGTCTTTCATGGTGGTATCTTCTTTGATGACCACCACAGCTTCACGGATCGGCATTGCGTTACTCTGTAACTTTCTGCCTGATTTCTGTTTACAATATGCTTCAATTTTCAGTGTCCTGTCAGAAATCTTATCTTCTTGCCAGTATTCATTTTTCGGGGTCAGTTCCTTTCGGATATAATCAAAAGTCTTCTTTCTGAAATTATGAATCTCAGAATCAGATTTCACAGCTTTAAAATTGATGGAAGTTTTCATAGGCTGACTGATTATATCATTGTATATTTAGTATGATAACTTATGTTCATATTTGAAGTCATTTCAGATATTATCTACTTTCAGCCCATAAATGGGCTTTTTTTTTGCCCCCGGCAGGGCGAAGCAGAAACTTTGTTACGACCGTAGGGAGTTTCAAAGTTGCGAATGAGCTCCTAACTTTTGCAGACAGTTTGTAAAAAGCGCAGTGTTACATTCTTCTGCGCATCCCCTTTTTTATCCTGTTCGTTTCTTTGGTGCAGCCCTCTTGTTGTTCTGCACTGCCAGCTTCCTTTTGGGGAGCATTTCCCGTATTTTGTGCAGACAGAGCCTTCCGCTGTCTCTTTGCTATGAGGTGCTCGTTCAGATCTTTGCATGATGAATAGAGATAGGAATAGTCTTTCGCATGGGGATAGGCAGCTATGATTTTGGCAGTACATTTTTTGCCCGCATTGTCATTATCAAGAAATAGATTGATCTCGGTATAATCTTTTAGGGTCTCTATTACTTTTCCGAGTAAACTTATCGAATTGAGAACAAGCAGGTCTCCCCGGTAGCTGGTCTGCATCTCAATAAACGAGAGGGCATCCATGAAGCCTTCCGTGACAGCAATCCTACGCTCCGGAATTCCATCATGAGGTACCGCAGGAACTCCATTCTGCTGAAATTCCTGCGTTCCGGCATTCAGAATTGCCGGAGGGGTATGCAGGATTGAAATATCCTTGTTCAGCAATGCGCCTTTATAGTAAGGATTGCGAAGTTCCCAGCCATTGGATAGGTTCTGGAATCCTACTGCATAATAAGATTTATCTTTTATAGTGAACCAGACTTCCTTTACATAAGGATATGTTTTGGATGATAATCCTCTTTGTCGAAGATAATCCATAAGGTGAATATTATGTAAGTCCATTACCTTTTCTATCCTATATTCGGTAGTTATTTTCCTAATCGGTTTTATTTGCTGATGAAAAGAAGAAAAATTCTGTCCGGATGCCCACCGCAGGACATCGTTCACAGATGTGCCAAAATACTTCTGCACAAGATCCGTGGTTGTACCACCGACACCTTCTGAGAACAGATACCATAGGTTGAGGCGTTTGTCAACCTTAAAAGAAGCCTGTTTCTCCGCTCCAAAAGGGCTGAGATACCAGGTTTCTTTATTATTTTGTTTGACTGGAAGGTGTCCAAGACCAGCGAGGACTTCTTCCAGGCTGATAGCATTTAATTGTTTACAGTTCATTATCTTACGTATTGAATTTCCGGAAAATATGACATTAAACCATTGGGATATTCAGCGTGGCGGTCAGTTGCCTTATTTGGTGTTTGATTTCCTTAGGAAGAGGTTGGTAAAGCTGTAAAATGGATCAAAAGATCATATGGTGTATTCGCGGTTATACAGATATATGGTGAGAAAAGCAATTATCATGTCTTATAACATTTGGGTAATAAAAGTGTTAGGTTTTAAAAGTATTTTAGCAGAAAGCACTTTCCTCTATAAAGAACGGAACTGATTACCGTTAACCTTTACCCTGAAAGAAAAGGAGAAAGAAATATATAGGATTGAAACCCATTATAGGGTCATTATATCTTATAACCAATTACATTAACATATATTATTAATTTGGGATCTAAGAATTTGCTTTCATCGAAAAGGAGCAAGAGAGAAATAAACCTCTATTCTAACGGATGTGAATTAGGACAATAAAGGAAAAAGAGTGCCTCTCAATACAATTTTATATACCTATAAGCAAAAAAATATGATTTTTGATTTGCTTCAAAATCTAGAATGCAATAACCGAAAAACATCCTAATAAATTAAGAATTCAATTTTTTGAAAGAAAATTTATGATAAATCCAAAGTATCTGAATATCGCAATACCCAGGTTCTTTTTGAAAAATATAATGTTTAAATTTGTTTAATAAATCAATATTTAGTTCTATGAAAATGAGTAATATAAAAAATAACAAAGGTATTCAAACCGGGCTTTTTGTTCCACTTGAAGAACTGTCTGAGTTAAAAAATAGTTTAAAAGAAAATAGCCAAATGAGGTTATTATTAGAAGATCTTATGGAAAAGTGGAAAGAGGATAATATGTTTCTTAATAACATGATCCCTGGAGGGCAGACTATAACAGAAACACATGAGAAAAGCATTATCACTACAGAGAATCTTTACCGTGAGGCTTTTGCAAAAGGAGTATCTCTGCACTACAAGGATGATAGATGTACCGCTGAAAGGGAATTTATCAGTGCCAATCCTGATGGCTCAGAAGATCTTGTGGATTTTAATGCTGATAGCAGAAAGTATTCCATTATAAAACGACTTCTGCCAGCCGGAAAAGGGCGTTGGGCTTATATCATTAACAAGAATTAGCTTTAATCATGAGCAGGCCACAGTTTTTCCTTTTAGCAGGCCCCAACGGGGCAGGAAAGTCAACTTATAGCGGCGATTTTATTCCTGAAAATGTATTTTATTTCAACGGTGATGAGATCTATGCGGAACTTTTGCGTAGATATCCAAATTATGACCCTGAGAAACTTAAAGGAGGTGTGCCATCAAGACTGGAAAAAGAAATTGAGACTGCTTTATCTTTAAAAAAGGACTTTGCATTTGAAAGTAATTTTTCGACCGATATGGCAGCCCAGATAACTAAGATCTTTATAGATGCAGGTTATCAAACTAATCTTATCTATTTTGGCCTTGACAATATTAATTTGGCGACTTCAAGGGTTACAGACCGTGTCGCACTAGGCAAACATGATGTAAGCCCTAACGATATAAAATTTAATTACGATGAAGGCGTTAAAAGGGTCAATGAAAATTTTGAACTCTTTAATATAATTAGGTTTGTAGATACTACGAGTTTGGGTGTGCCTATATCAATCGCTTATTATCTTAAAGATAATACAAGTTGTCAAATAATCAATAAGGACATACAGTGGTTTAATACACATTTTAGTGATAGTCTAAAAAAATACGTTAAGAATAGAGCCGAAAAACTAGCTCAAATCAAAAAGTCACAAATCCAAATTAATCCGCCCAAAAAAGGAAAAGGTTTTCGAAGATAAATAGCCGATTGACATCAATAAGATCATTATTTCTAGAATATAAAAAATAGGGCTAATAATGCTTTGAAACTTAACCTACACAAGTGTATTAATCTCCAATAGTTATACTCCAATTAGGAAAACATCGGAAAAAAAGAGCCACTGAAAGCCACAGACCAGCAGCATATCACTTAAAACAAGATTTTTGAAGTGAATCAAAAATCTTAGATATGGAGACATTGACAAAAAATGACCTCGAGGTCTTAAAAAAACAGCTGATATCAGAACTTGAAAAGTTGATCGATTTGAAACTTACAGGTGAAGCTGAAAAGGAAAGGGAAGAGTTTGGATGGATGAGGAGCAAAACAATCCGGAAAAAACTGAATATCTCTGCTGCTACACTGCAAAACCTGAGGATTACCGGAAAAATTAGATTTAAGAAATTATTAGGGTCATATTATTATAATAAAGAAGACCTTCAAAAACTGTTCAGCGATGAAAACGAATGATCCCCAGAGATGGTTCGATTTCCTCGATTTTATCGTAGGAGACCCACAGCTCTGTCCAACGCATATTTCATTGTTGGTCGCCATCGCCAGACTTGCCTGCAAGCAGAATGAGAAATGGACAATAAGGGTAAGCCGCAGCAGATTGATGGCACTTTCCCACATCAGGACATTGACCTGTTACCATAAATATTTAAAGCAGTTACAGGAACTGGGGTATATCAAATATACACCTTCTTACCATCCGGATTACCGTAGCACTGTAGAAATTCTACGAAGGCAACAGGAATGACCCTGAAATCATAAGCCTCAACAGGGTAAATGCCGTTGAGGCTTATTTTATTATTAAATCATTGCTTTTGCTCTTTCCAGCATATCTTCAAAGGCCAGAAGCCTGTTATTATGTGTCGGGTCAGTCTTAGCATTACTGATATTCTTTAAAAGATCAAACTCTTTTTCAAGCTTTTCAAGGAATCTAAGCAGATCCATATTAAAATCTCCGCTGTTAGCTCCCAGTTTCGTTTCAAGCTCCTTCATTTCCCGTGCGATGGACTGTTGCTCTGTAATTGCATAATCCTCTGTCTGTGATACGGAATGATGCCCAAGCATTTCTTTTACGATATTGATCGGCACACCATTGTTGAGGGTAATGGTACTAGCGAACGTGCGTCTTGCCTTATGGGTATTGAGTGCTGTATGTATCTCGCAGAGATCAGCAATCTCTTTCAGGTACTCATTCATTTTCTGATTGGAACGGACGGGAAGAACCGTTCCTCTTTTTATACATAAAGGATGATCCTTGTACTTGGTCATAATTTCGAGTGCTTTGGGCAATAGGGGAATATCGGTGTCTGATTTTGACTTCTGTCTGTTTGACATGATCCACAACCAACCGTCATCAGTTTCCTTGATGTCGCTCCATTTCAGCTGGTAGGCATCAATATAACACAGCCCTGTGTAGCACTGAAAGACAAAAACATCACGGATCACACTAAGGCGTTCGGAAGTAAAAACCTTATCTTCAATTCTTTTAAGTTCAGCTTTTGTCAGGGGTTTCTTTTTTATCTTGGTTTTCTTGCTGACAAAAAGCTTGAAAGGATCTTTGGGAATGATTTCTTTGGCCACTGCCCTTAAAACAATCTTTTTGAAATTGCTGATATACTTCAGGGAAGTATTATTCGAGCATTTTCGCACGGTTTTAAGATACATATCATAATCCTTTACGAACTCATAGTTCAGGGCACTGAATTCAAGATCATTCCTACCATATTTATATTGGATGAATTCCTGTACATGTGAACGAGCGGTAACATAGCGCTCATGGGTACCTTTGGAATATTCTTTTGTAGGGATCAGTGCCTCTATTTCATCGTTATGTTCCTGAAATTCCTCAAGTACCTTATTACGGTGTTTGTATTTACCGTTTACAAAATTGATAAGGTCCACAGCAGAAATAGGAATGCCATTATTTAATAATTCTGTCTTGTGGTTATTGATCTTTGTGGTCAGTGATTCCAGAAAGAAATTCAGGGACTTGGCATCCTCTTTTGTTCCCGTTGCTTTTCCTTCCTTCTGATCCCATCTGTTTACCTCCCATTTTCTTTTTGTGGAAGTTTCTTTGGGAATGCCATCTACTGTGATCCGCAGATAAACATGGCGGATCGACTTGTCCTTTACATTTGAGCTCTTTAAGAAAAAGGTGAGCCCATAACTTTGCTCTAACATAATTCAACATTTTAAGGGTTATAAATGTCAAACTAAAAGTGCTTAAAATCAAGATGTTTAGATTTGCTACGCGTTTACTTTCAATCAATTACGTGTAATTCTGTGGCAATTTTTAGGATTTTTGAATATTGCCACGAATCTGCCACAAACTTTTGGATTATTTTTGAAAATTATAGCGACTGCCATCAACAAAAAAATCCTGCAAATCATTGATTTTGCAGGATTTAAAAATTTTTGATGCTTTTTGAAAACTTTAAAAGATGAGTTTTAAAGTGCTCATTTAGCAGGTTGCGGAGAGTGAGGGATTCGAACCCCCGGACCTGTTACAGTCAACAGTTTTCAAGACTGCCGCAATCGACCACTCTGCCAACTCTCCCTGAACTTCGGCTGTACCGTCGTTTTCAGTGGTGCAAATATAGAAAGATTTTTATTAATGGGCAAATTTTTTTTATGTCTTACAAAAAAAGTTGAAAATAGCTTAAGGCAGAGTAATCCGTAACTGTGAATTTCAATAGAAAATCTGAAATTATAAGGGAAAATTCTACAGAATATCTTACATTAAAATATCATTGATAGGTTGAATAGGCTGGGGTACATGTGTTTTGCCCAGTATCTGCAGTAAATCAATTTCTATGGTACGGCAGATAGAAAGCATAGGGATATCGGTACCTAAGCCTTCAAAAGGATTTTCGGAATAATCTCCTATCAGTTCCATCAAAACATAGATCCAGCCAACTATAGCGCCAAATGGGATCATCAGCCATACTCCGGCTTCACCCAGTTTTGCAAATTCCGCTACAATGCCTAAAGGTAACAGGAAAATAAAAATACAGTTGAATATGAAGCTTAAATTGGCATATTGGCGGGGGATAGGGAACTTTTTAATACGTTCAGCTCTTCCCTGATGGTCATAAAAATCAGAAAGCACTTTTTGCATATCCAGCTGTTTTCTCATGTGTAGAACTTGTTTTTCTTCAAGCTCTGCAAGATCCAGAGACTGCAGGTTGATGAGCTGGGTTGCTTTATTGGCAGCGCCGGCTAATCTAGACTCATCGAAAAAATAATTGGTTTTCTGTTGTTCATTTAAAAAATCTTTAAATAGTCCTATACCTTCAGATTCCTGCCGTTTCTGGGCTATTTTTCCAAAATGCCACCGCAAGCTCACATGTTCCCATTGCGTTGGAACCAGAAGTTGGTCCCTGAAAGTATAGAGCCAGGCGATATGCCGGTAGATCAGACGCTCTTTGATCTGTTCAAGTTCCTGTACCGTAAACTGTGTATCAGGGCTGTTTTTTACAAAAGAATTGACCATTACTGCCCAACTTCGGCTACTGTTTACAATAGCACCCCATATTTTCCGGGCTTCCCAGACGCGGTCGTAAGACTGGTTATTTTTAAAACCGATGTAAAAAGCCAAAGCAGTACCTACCAGTGAAACCGGCAGCCAGGGAATGGAAATCCAGTGCCAGCCCGCCACTTTATAGAGTACGGACACCAGAGTCATATAAGTGGTCAGCCACCAGATATGATGGCCTGCAAAACGCACAACACCTTTCAGACCAATCGTTTTTCTGACAATCATTTTTTATTATTTATGTTTTTTAAAGATCATGAATTGAAAATAATACATCAGTTCCTTTGCATAATCTTATACGATGATACAAATTTTAGTATAATAAAACAAGAATTTACTTTAAGGTTTTAACAGAACTAAGTAAGAGAATATCATTTTTATAGCCATCGTCTCCCAATAGGATTTATCTTTTGTAAAATAAAATAGTGTATCTTTGAAATTGTTGAAAACGACCTGACATGGATATCAAATATGTGGCTGTGAAAAAGTATTTTACTTCATAGCTTCCCAGAAAGTTTGATGTTTTTTATAAATAACCTCAGTTCGGAATAAGAATACCTGATAGATGCAGGTTTGAAGCTGGATGATGGAAGAGGGAAGTTCTGAAGATCATCAATAATAGATTGCCATCTTTTTTAGCTAATTTGATTTTACAGAGGTTTTCAGTATCTATAACTAAAAGTAACTTCCAGCCTCCTCCTTCCATCTTCCAGCCTTTTACATTTAAACTCCTTAACCCCAACTCACGTTATTTTAATATCTTTATCCATCCAATCTTTAAATATTAAATACTACATCTTATGCAGCTAAAACCACTTACTTTAGTTTTAACCGTACTTTTTCAATTGTTAAGCTTCACAGCATTTTCACAGAAAACTGCAAATTTAAATTCTTTACTGAACAAAAGCTCAGAGTTTATTTTTCCACAGACACCGGAAAAAGTATCAGCCGCTTTAAAGGTGAAAACTGAATTTTATGAAGATGCCAATGATGAAAAATATGCCAAGTGGCTTACCAAATCAGGGTTGGAGCTATATTGCAGTCTTGGAAAGAATAACGCAATCAACGAAATGTTTTTTGATATTCCGGAGGATCAATTTTTAATTGTTGATGGACTTCCTTTTGGCCTTGCAATGAACAAAACAACTTTGCAGGAGGCTAAAACCAAATTCGGGAAGCACGGAGTTAAAATCCAAAAACTTGGTGATGGCAGTTCATTTCCGGGAGGTTCACAACTGATTTTTAAAAAAGGAACACACTATGCAACTTTACTTTTTGATGGTAAGGATCTTTTAAAATCTTTGGGAATTACCAAAGAACTTATTGACCCGGCAGCCAACTAACCGAATACTTGTAAAATAAACTAAACCCTCTGAATATAGAATTTGGAGGGTTTAATTTTTTGGAGACCCTTGAATAGAAGACATCTTCAACTTTTAATAAACAATGGGTGATCTTTTTTATAAATCATAGCAGAGAATTTCATATTGCAATAGGGCAGACAATCCCTAAATTTGTTATTATTGTATTAAATTAATTCTCAATACAACAGCATGGGGCACTGGGAAATCTTTTTCTTCTTTTTAATAATCGCTTTTGTGTATTCATCAATAGGATTTGGCGGAGGTTCCAGCTACTTGGCTGTTCTGGCTATGTATAACCTTCCGTACCAGGAAATACGGTTAACAGCATTAATCTGCAATGTCATTGTTGTCATTGGAGGAGTTTATATTTATTGGAAAAATAAACAGGTTAATTGGAAAAAGGTGATTCCCATAACCCTGGTAAGTGTTCCCATGGCCTACCTGGGAGCTGTATTAAAAATAAAACAGGAAACCTTCTTTTTAATTTTAGGAATTACACTAATCGTGGCGGCCCTATTATTATGGGTGAAAACAGAAACGAAGAATGAAGAAAACACTGTAGAGGATTCTAAAATATCAGTTGTCAGAAACAGTTTTTTGGGAGGAGGCATCGGATTTTTATCAGGATTGGTGGGAATTGGCGGTGGAATCTTTCTTTCACCGTTACTTAATCTGATGAAATGGGATACCCCGCGAAAGATTGCCGCAACATCCAGTGTTTTTATTTTAGTGAATTCCATATCCGGAATTTTCGGGCAGATATCACAAGTATCGATAGATATAGATTTTTTCAGAATCCTGAGTTTATGTCTGGCTGTTTTCATCGGCGGACAGATAGGGTCAAGAATGTCTCTGAAATGGGATGCGCTGGTCATCAAAAGAATGACCGCAGTATTGGTTTTAGTAGCAGGAGTAAACGTTTTAATAAAGTATTGGTAAATGAAACTTAAAATATTGGCATTTGGTATAACGAAAGATATTTTCGGAGCGTCAGAAAAAATAGTGGAGGTAAATGATGATCTTAATGTAAAGCAGCTGAAAAACTTTCTGGAAGGAGAATTTCCGGAACTGAAAAAGCTGAAATCATACTTTATAGGAGTAGATGAAGAATATGCCGAAGATGAACAGATATTAAGCAGTATCAACGAAATAGCAATCATCCCTCCGGTAAGCGGCGGTTAACTCAACTGATTATGAGGCTTCCAATAAAAAGACTCCGCAAAACATAAAAATATCTATACCCGGTACAAAAAATCAGGATTGCAATGATTGATATAAAAATAACAGAAAACCAGCTGGATATCTCTAAATGCCTTGCCATAGCTCAGGATCTTACAAGCGGAGGCATCGCTACATTTATAGGAACAGTCCGCAATATCACAAAAAACAAACCCGTTATCCGCCTGGAATATGAGTGCTATCAACCCATGGCAATAAAAGAGATGCGGAAAATAGCAGAGAATGCGGTTTCTTTATTTTCTGTACAGAATATTGTCATTCATCATCGCATCGGAATCCTGTTTCCCGGTGATGCCGCGGTAATAATTGTGGTCAACGATGGGCACAGGGATGCTGTTTTCGATGCCTGCCGGTATGTTATCGATACCATAAAACAAACAGTTCCTATATGGAAAAAAGAAGTGTTTGAAGATGGGGAAGAATGGGTTTCTGCCCATCCGTAATTGGAAGAACTAAATTTCGTATATTTACTATACCAGTTCGTGAAGTTATGAAAACCAATATACTAGAAAATAAATCTGTAGCCCAGATAGAAATCGTTAAGGTTAAGGGTGACATTAGTTCTTACTTTACTGATGATATTGCTGTGGAAGAACCTCTGGAAATCCGGGTGTCTTCTGGATTGGAAGGACAGCGGGAAACTAAAAATATATCAGTGACGATGCGAACCCCTGGCAATGATGCAGAATTGGCAGTCGGTTTTCTTTTTACGGAAGGAATTATTTCCGGTTATCAGCAGATTAAGAAGGTAGAACATTCCCCAAAAGAATGTTCAAGAAACAGCCAAAATATTATCGTTGTGGAATTGATAGAAGGTTTTGCTCCTCAGCTGATGAAATCGGACAGAAATTTTTATACCACATCCAGTTGCGGAGTATGCGGAAAAAGTTCTATAGAATCTATCAGAACGGTAAGTCCGTTTCAGAATCCGGAAAAACAAAACCATATAATACCCCTTGAAATACTATATCAGCTGTCGGGAAACCTGCAGTCTTTTCAGAATAATTTCAGTGCTACCGGAGGAATCCACGCTTCCGGTATTTTCGATTTAAAAGGAAATTTACTTGCCTTAAGAGAAGACGTGGGAAGACATAATGCTCTGGATAAGCTTATTGGACATGCTTTGTTTACAGAAAAGCTTCCCCTTGAAGATAAAATTCTGGTATTAAGCGGAAGAGCCAGCTTTGAGCTGATACAGAAAGCTGCCATGGCAGGAATATCGATAGTTGCAGCCATAGGAGCACCTTCAAGTCTTGCTTTGGATCTGGCGAAAGAATTTGATATGACTTTATTGGGATTCCTTCGGGACAATCGGTTTAATATATATAACCAAAGCCGTTTTCTTGAGATTATTATGAAATAGTAAGCAGGAATATCTAAATAAAAACATTCGTGCATCCGTGGCAAAAAAATAAAAATATTGATATAAAAGCAGGCAGTGTTACACTAGAAAAATGAACATCAGCAGCCATCTAAATAAGTAGACCAATGAAAATAAGAATAAAAGACAACTCAATCCGCTTACGCCTTACCCAGTCGGAAGTTTCAGAATTAGGAAAAAACGGAATTGTTTCCAGCGTGACTCAATTCGTAGACAGGCCATTTATTTATGAAATTAAGAAAACGGATGATGATGAACTTTCCGCAGTCTTCACTGAAAACAGAATAGTCATGAAAATACCTGAAACCATGATTGAAGAACTGGTTTCTACAGACAAGGTAGGCTTTGACGGACAGACAGGTCTTGTAAAACTACTGGTAGAAAAAGACTTTGTATGTATAGATAATACCCTGGAAGACCAGAGTGATAATTATCCGAACCCCAATCTTACCTGTTGATCCCATTACAAAATAAAAAGCTATGGAAGATAATAACAAAAAGAAAGAAATAGAAGAAAGTATCCGCAAAGAACCTGATGCAGAGAATCCCTATACTTTACTTGATCTTAAGCTTACCCACGTTGAGAAAGCCGCTGCAGGAATACCTGCTGTGATGGCTGCTTTTAGTGATTTATTTGAAGAAAAAGCTCCTGTTCGGGGAATGAGAGCCTTATTTAAAATGAACCAGATGGGTGGTTTCGACTGTCCCAGCTGTGCATGGCCGGATCCTGATGATGAACGTTCTGTTTTAGGTGAATACTGTGAAAACGGAGCAAAAGCATTGGCCGAGGAAGCAACTACGAAAAGAGTGACACCCGAGTTTTTTAAGCAGAATTCAGTATATGATCTTGCCAAATTGGATGATTATCAGATCGGAAAAATGGGAAGACTTACAGATCCAATGTATCTGCCGGAAGGAGCTACTCATTATCAGCCTATCAGTTGGGAGAATGCCTTTAAAAAAATAGCAGAACACTTCAACGCACTGGAATCTCCGGACGAAGCCGCTTTTTACACTTCCGGAAGAACAAGTAATGAAGCTTCTTTTGTTTACCAGCTGTTTGCCAAAGAATTCGGAACCAACAATATGCCGGACTGTTCCAATATGTGTCACGAAACCTCCGGATCAGCATTGCGCCCCACCATTGGAATTGGTAAAGGAACCGTGACACTGGAAGACTTTTATGAAGCAGAAGTCATTGTAATCATCGGGCAAAATCCCGGAACCAATGCTCCGAGGATGATGAGTGCACTGGCCAAAGGGAAAAAAAACGGAGCTAAGATTATTGCCATTAATCCTCTTCCTGAAGCAGGTCTGATGGGCTTTATCAATCCACAGAGTGTTAAAGATATTCTGAAAGGCGGTGTTCAGCTTGCCGATCTGTATCTTCCTGTAAAAATCAATGGGGATATGGCTTTATTAAAAGCACTTGAACTTTTATTGATTGAATTTGAAAAGAAAAACCCGGGCACTGTATTCGATAAAGACTTTATCAAAGAGAAAACAGTAGGATACGATGATTTTATAAAGCAGTTTGATCATTACAACCTGGATGAGCTGGCTGTCCTTTCAGGAGTTTCTAAAGAAGGATTGTATGAAGTAGCAGAAGCGATCGCCACTAAAAAAAGGATTATTTTCAGTTGGGGAATGGGATTGACCCAGCAGCCTAACGGAGTTGATATGATTCGTGAGATCCTTAATATTCTTCTGCTGAAAGGAAGCATAGGAAAGCCGGGAGCCGGAGTATGTCCTGTCCGGGGTCACAGCAATGTGCAGGGAAACAGAACCATGATGATTGATGAAAAGCCTACTGATGAACAGCTGGACAGACTTGAAAACTTTTATGGCTTTAAAGTACCCCGTAAGCATGGCTATGATGTTGTTCGCGCCATAAAGGCCATTCATGAGGAGAAAATAAAAGTGATGTTCTGTATGGGAGGAAATTTTATATCCGCAACACCGGATACTACCTTTACGGCCAATGCGCTGCGGAAGCTTAATTTACTTGTATCAGTTTCCACCAAACTAAACCGCGGGCATCTGGTCCACGGGAAAGAAGCGCTTATCCTGCCAACATACGGGCGAAGCGACAAAGATATTGTAAATGGTGAAATACAGATTGTCTCCACAGAAAATTCAATGGGAGTTGTTCAGGATTCAAAAGGAATGCTGGATCCGGTATCTGATAACCTGGTGAATGAGACCCAGATTGTCTGCCGTATGGCCATGGCTACTTTGGGAGAAAGGTCTGTGATCAACTGGCAACGTTATCATGACAGTTATGATGCTGTGCGGGATGATATTGAACATTGTATTCCCGGATTTGAAGATTATAATGTCCGTGTCCGCCAAAAAGGAGGCTTTTACCTTCCGAATGCAGCCCGCGACAAGCAGTACTTTTCTAAAGAACTTGGAGGACGGGCTCCCTTCACTTTAACAGACATTCCGGACAATACCCTTGCTCCGGATGAATATATGATGGCCACCACACGTACCCATGATCAGTTCAATACAACCATTTACGGACTGGATGACCGATACCGTGGAATTAAGAACGAACGCCGGGTGGTTTTTATGAATCAGAATGATATTGACAAAGCCGGATTTAAAGCCGGTGATAAAGTAGATCTTTATAATTATGATGATGGTATAGAAAGAGTGGCTCCGCTATTTATTATTGTTTCCTACCAGATTCCTGAAAAAAATACTGTAACCTATTTTCCGGAAACCAATGTGCTGGTATCTGTAAACAACGTAGTGAAAGAGAGTAATATGCCGGCTTCCAAATATGTTAAAATTAAAATTAAAAAACACGATCCCGAAGTTTATAAAAAGGTAGATGAAATGCTTTATAAAGGAGCTGTTCAAAGACCTTAACCGGATAAAAAAACGATATCAATGAGAAAGATTATATTGTTATTCCTGTTTTTAATCTCAGGAGGTATTTGGGCTCAGTCTCAGTTTACATTAAAGGTTGGGGGAGAGGTAAAACAGTTTCTGGAGCTCTCTTTATCAGAACTTTCAAAAATGCCGCGAAAAGAGGCTTCATTAAAAGATAAAGAAGGTAAAACCCATATTTATTCCGGAGTGGTACTTCAGGATATTCTTTTAAAGGCAGGAGTTCCTTCTGGTAAAGAACTGCATGGTGAGAATCTGTCAAAATATGTATTGGTAAAATGTACCGATGGATATCAGGTTCTGTTTTCACTGGCTGAACTGGATTCCTCCATAGCAGATAAGAATGTCATTATTGCAGATATGGTGGATGGAAAAGCATTGCCGGAGTCAAAAGGCCCGCTCCGTATCATTGCTGAAGGAGAAAAAAAGCCTGCCCGAAGTTCTTATCAGGTGGAATCTTTGATTATAGGACATATTACAGATTAAATATACGGCAAAGAGCATTGGGTAAAATGCTCTTTGTTTATAATAGCACATAAGGTCAGTAATACAAAGCTTTGTTTATTAAGGTCATTTGAATTTACAATGGCTTTTAATATTTATAACCAGAAGTAACCTGCAGACTCCTTTCTTCCAATCTCCAATCTTTAATATGTGTCTCCTTAACCAAAACTAGGTTATTTAGAATCACTTAGTTTGTCGATTCCATCTTTCAAAGAAAATACCTCCGCCTGAGGAAAAGCTTTTTTGATGATTCCAGCTGCAGAAGCACTCCGTTTCCCGGTTGCGCAATAGCAAACAATAGCAACCAAATGATCGATTAAACTCAGCTTGTTTTCCAGATCATCCAACGGAATATTCTTCCCGCCGATATGGAAATTCTGATGTTCCAGCTCTGTCCGGACATCTATCAGCTCATACCTGTTATTCTGTAATTCTTCAAAAGTAATTGAAGCAATGGTTGGAGTAAGAGTGGTAATCTGAGTTGAGGTTTTTCGCAGCTTAATGGTTTGGGTTTTTCCGCTCATCACGTTGATCATCCATAATTTTCCGGCTAAAATATCTTCTGATCGGGTTAAGTATTTTATCGCTTCGTTGGCCTGCATACAACCTACTATTCCAGCCAGTGTGGGAATAACTCCGCCTTCCCTGCAGTTAGGAACCTGTGATTCTTCTACATGAGGGAAAACATCCCGGTAATTGGGGGAATAACTGCCGTCTTTCTGCAGAACATTCCAGAGGCTTACCTGTCCTTCATGCTGATAAATAGCGCCATATACCAACGGTTTTCCTGACAGGACACAGGCGTCGTTCAGCAGGTATTTGGTCTCGAAATTATCGGTTCCTTCAATAATCAGATCAAAGTCTGAAATCAGATCCATTACATTATCGGAAGTAACTCTCAAACGATAAGGAACCACCGAAACAGAAGGGTTCTGCTGCTGCAGTCTTTTGGCAGCAATATCTACTTTAAATGATCCTATATCATCAGGGGTATATAAAATCTGGCGGTGAAGGTTACTCAGAGAAACAATATCATCATCCACAATACCGATAGTTCCTATGCCGGATGACGCTAGATATTGTGAAGACGGGCAGCCAAGACCACCCATACCCACGATCAGTACTTTGGAATTTTTAAGCAGTTCCTGGGAAGAAAGGCCAAATCCGGGTAAAACGATCTGGCATTGATAACGTTCAAATGGATCTCCACTCATAATGATTTCTTTTTTGCTGCTGATCCATAAATACTTTTATTAATGCATTAGTGGCAGCTATTAATCTCTATTTTTTCAGAATACCCTGAGCCCTTTCAGCGTCTTCAGGGGTGTTCACATTCATTAAAGCATCCGGATTCTGAGGTTTCAGAATAAGAGTGTCACTATTGATGAGTACTTTTCTCGGGCATGTATTTCCGATCCCTAAAAAATTCAGCAAAAGAGGGTAGCTTTTTGGCTCCCAGATGGTAATCAGGGGTTCCGGCAGGCCATCAAAAGGACTTTCATAAGTGGTGGCTGCTTTTGTACTATCCCGTGATTCGATCAGAAACTCCAGTGATTTTTTATCCAGTAAGGGCAGGTCACAGGCAACAACGAGCCAGGCTTTATCCCTTTGGGAACGGAGTGCAGAAAGAATTCCTCCAAACGGACCCATATTCAGGAAGGTATCTGTAAGAGCATGATAATCCGGATTAAAATCTTCCAGCTGATCCTGTCTGCAGGAAATAAAAACTTCCTCACAGAAGGGAGCCAGTAAATCCGCAGCAAAATAGCGCTGTTCCTTTCCGTGCCATTTCAGTAAATCTTTTGGAGTACCCATTCTCCTGCTTTTTCCCCCAGCCAGAACAAGACCATTGAGGGAAGGAATGGTATTATTCTCTTCTGAAATCATTTTTTCCACCGGATTTTTCTATTAATTTAATTTCTTTAATAACAATATCATGGCTCAGGGCTTTACACATATCATAGATGGTTAAGGCGGCTACAGAGGCTCCTGTAAGAGCTTCCATTTCTATCCCTGTTTTGGCTTCAACTTCCGCAGTGCAGTAAATTTCAATCTCATTTTTATCATTTACTTCAATGTCTACTTCACAGTTTTCAAGGCCTATCGGATGGCAGAGCGGGATGAGCTCGCCTGTTTTTTTTGCAGCCATTATCCCTGCGATAATAGCGGTCTGAAAAACGGACCCTTTTGGGGTTTTAAAATCACCTTCTTTCAGCTTTTGAAGAATGTTTTCAGGAACTTCAATTGTTGCTTTGGCCATAGCTTTCCTGTGGGTAATCTGTTTTGTGCTTACATTCACAATTTTGGGCTGCAGCTTTTTATTAAGATGTGAAAAATCTGTCATACGTTTTTTAAGAATTATATTTCCATATTTTATAAACTTCATCCTTTCTGAAAGAGTTCTGTTCCAGAGGCAGCTCTATAAAAGCTTCCGTATCCGCGAGATGGGAAAAATCTCCTGAGCCATTGGTGTCTACAATTTCGGCAGTTAACATCCCTTCTGAATTCACATGAAGTTTTACCTGTGCAAAATACTGAAGAGAAGGTAGAAAATCAATATCATTTTGTAAAACCGCGTACTGAAATGCCGGATCTTGTATTTCCAGGGATTTTCGCAGCCACGGAATAAAATAACGGTGCAGGCACATGAAAACCGACACAGGATTTCCCGGAAATGCAAAAACAAGCTTTTGATTTCTGCTTTTTCCAAACCAAAATGGCTTTCCCGGTCTCTGCTTTATTTTATGAAAGAGCTTCTCAACGCCCAGTTCTTCGCATACCTGGGGTAAATAATCAAATTTTCCCATAGAAACACCGCCGCTCATCAGAAGTATATCATATTCCTCAATACAGCGTGAAAGTTCTTTTTTTATCTCCTCGTAATCATCATTAAGATGAAGCATATCTGCCTGAACGGTATATTTTTCAAGGACAGATTTTATGCTGATTCCGTTTGAACGTCTTAACTGGAACGCTTCAGGAACAGATTCAGGATTGATCATTTCGTCTCCCGTTGAAATAATCAGGATTTTGGGAAGTTTTTTTACAGATAATGTGGTTTTTCCTACGGATGCAGCAATGCCGATGATAGCCGGAGTGATCACCTGATTGGCTTTAACCAGGATTTCTCCAGCTTTTTTATCCTTTCCTTTAAGGTGAATATTTTGGCCTTTTTTTATATCAATCTGAATCGTGGCGATTCCGTTATCAATGGAAATATCTTCATAGCGGATGACCGTATCTGCTGATTTATCCAGTGAAGCTCCCGTCATAATTTCAATACATTCATTGTCGGCAATAATGGAAACTGGAGGTTCTCCGGCAGGCTGTACTGCTTTAATGACAAACGAACGGATGCCCTGCTCGTAAGAGCTGTAAGCTATTGCAATGCCATCAACGGTAGGTCGGTCAAAAGGCGGTAGATCGCGGTCAGCAGTGATCGCTTCGGCCAGGACTTTCCCCAATGCCAGATCATAAGGGATGGATTCCCTGCCAAAATCCTGAGCCTGGGAAAGTATAATATCTTCTGCCTGTTGTACGGTAATCATTTCCATAGTTATCCTCCGATTGTAGCCATAGACTGATGAGTCTGTGAGGGGAGCAGGCTGAGTTTTTCAGCTTCCCATCCGTCTTTGGGTTTATTATTGATGGTGTTGATGATTCTGTTTTTCAGCTCATGATCTGTTTTTCCGGAACGCATTTCCTCTTTCAGATTGATACCGCCGCCTTCATACAGGCAGTTTCTTAACACACCGGTAGGAGTGATGCGTATTCTGTTGCAGTCTCCGCAAAAAGAACGGGTGTAAGCCGCAATAATTCCTACATCTCCCATAAAACCAGGGATTGTATAGTTGTAAGATGTTGAACTTTTCGGATCCTCAATTTTTTCTATTTCAGGAAACTGACTTTTAATATGGTTATAAATGTGAGCATGATCCCATTTCAGGGATACTTCTGTGGTACTTCCGTTAAATGGCATTTCTTCTATAAAGCGGACATCCACAGGCAGATCTTTGGTAAGGGATACCAAGGGAATCAGATCTTCAATATTCTGCCCCTCCATCACCACTGTGTTGATTTTAACTTTGATATGATGATTCAATAGGGCTTCCAATGTTTTCATAACCTTATCAAAGCTGTTCCGGCGGGTTATCCTGAAGAATCGCTCTTTATCCAGAGTATCAAGACTCAGATTGACCGATTGTATTCCGGCCGCTTTAAGCTGTGGAATATATTGTTCAGTAAGGAGGCCGTTGGTTGTCAGACTGAGGTTATTGAGGCCTTTTAAATTTGATATTTTTTCAATAAGACTGATGCAGTTCTTCCTTACAAAAGGTTCCCCTCCGGTTATTCTGATCTTATCGACTCCCAATTTCGTAAAAACAGAGCAGATTCTCAGCATTTCTTCATCCGTCATCAGGTCTTTTTGTTTGATCCATGTAAGTCCGTTTTCCGGCATACAATAAGTACAGCGGAGATTACAGCGGTCCACAACGGCCAGCCTTAAATAGTTGATATGTCTTCCGAATTGATCTGTCAGCATTTTAAAAAGAAAGAGTGTTACTACAAATATACTGATTGTTTTGGGTGGAATGGTTCAATTTTACACATAGAATTAAAGAGTATTTCTTTGGATGAACTATTTCATATTTCTGAATGATCAGCAGCAGTTCCTCATAAACCATTATGATTTGTATAAGCGATTAAATGATGATAACCAGTTCTGTAAGCGTATTCATTGCTATTTCCTTCTGGAATACAGGAAACAATACCTACACAATTCCTGATACCGATGTGATAGAATACAGCACCAATATTTCAAACAGTCCCAACGGAGACGGAACCTCCAAAATGAAGGAAAAAACAAAATGAGTGTTTTAAATGCGGTGAGAAATAAACTTATCCATCGAATTATGGCTGTTATCAAAAGAAATGAACCGTTTTTACCAAAAGACAAATTTTTATCAAATAAGAATAATTTTACTTGCATATTAACATAGAAATCTTTGCGTTTCCCAACTCTTCTTATGAAAGGAGCAAAAAAAATCCCGGCTAAAACCAGGATGTTATAATGAATTTATGTTTTTATGGTTGGATTACGAAGCTCTGCTTGCTAAGGGTGTGCGCTGAAAAATATCCCAAAGCTCCGTTGCTGATGTTACTTGGAGGGTTGGCCGGAGTTACACCGCTTCCACCGTCTGCAATATCAAGAAGAGCACTGTAGAAGGTGAAAACATTGGTGTCGATGCACTGCATTTCAACATGGATGGTATCTCCTACAACAACTTCATGGTCGGCACCGTCGTTGTCATCATTAGGAAGCATTAAAGGTCTCTGGTTCGGGAGACCATTATTGATGTTGTCTGAAAAAACATTCACGGTCTTTTTAGATAAATTATTAATGGTAAAGCTGAAAAGATAGCGGTTTCCCAATGCGGCAGGATCTGTAAAAACGGGTAGGAGGGTATAGCTGATTTTTCCTCCGAATGTAAAAGAATCCTGTTCCAGACCTTCAAAAGCAACCGCTTCCGGCATAGTGCTTTGGGCGGTGTATTGCTTTCCGTCTGCATTAATTTTTAAGGTATAAGTTCTTCCTGATGCTCCCACAAAAGCCGATGAAGTCTGATATTTCCCGTTACCAACATATTGCAGGGTCTCTGCTTGTCCGGTATTATCGCTTAAGATCACTGTGGCTCCTGTTACAGCAGGATACTGGTTATTCTGTGTAAAAGCGACAGATCTGGTTATTTTCACAAAATAAGGTCCCGGCTGGTTGGTAATATTTCCTTCAATAACAATATTTCCGCTTTGGTCTTCCAGGTCAAGATCGATTTCCTTCTGACAGGCGGTGAATAAAAAAAGAGAGAGTATAATTAAAAAAGTATTTTTCATGATTTAAAATTTGAAATTATAAGTGATGTTAGGAACCCATCGGAATAGGGAAGTCTGCATAGCACGGGTTGTTCCCGGGTTATTCGGATTGTCTTCAAAAGTAATGGTGTAAGCATTTTCACGGCCATACAGATTATAAATTCCGAAAGACCATGAACCACGGAAACGTTTCGTGGAAACAGGTTCGTAGGTGGCACTCAGATCCATTCTGTGATAAGCAGGCATCCGGTCTGCATTTCTGCTGCTATATTGGAATATCGTCTTGCCGTCCAGCTCATACTTTCCGGTAGGGAAGGTAACTGCATTTCCCGTGCTGTAAAGAAAAAGCCCGGAGAAAGACCATTTTTCGTTCAACTGATACGTTGCCACTATTGAAAGATCATGGGTTTTATCCATTCTGGCATTATACCATTCATTGTCATTGATACCATTGATCTTTCTTTCTGTTTTAGAGAGCGTATAAGAGATCCATCCGGTCAGCTTACCGCTTTTCTTCTTGGCAATTAATTCCAGTCCGTAGGCTCTTCCTTTTCCGAAAAGAAGTTCACTTTCTATATCAGCTGCAGTATCAAACGTGATCTGTGCCCCGTTTTTATAGTCGATTTGGTTCTGCATCGATTTATAATAGATCTCCGCATTCAGCTCATAATTATTATTGTTGAAATTTCTGCTGTAGCCCAGGCTGACCTGGTCTGCAATTTCAGGTTTTACCGTATAGCTGCTTCCTATCCATTGGTCTGTAGGGTTTCCGCTGCTGCTGTTGCTCAAAAGATGCAGGTTCTGGGTATTGCGGGAATAACCTCCTTTCACGCTGCTAACCTCATTGATGCGGTAATTGGCTGTAATACGAGGCTCCGGATTGATGTATGTTTTCCCGAATTTTCCTTTTTCTAAAAACTGGCTGTCCGTAAGAACCCCGTTTTCATAAGTATTGAAAGTATCACCACCCAGCACACTGAATAGAGCGAGCCTTACCCCGTAATTAACGGTCAGCTTATCATTCACTTTAAAATCATCATTGATGTACAATGCATTTTCCCATGAATATCTTTTATTTCTCGGAAAACTGCTAACACTTGTGCCTGAAGCGCTGCTTGGAGTAAGGGTATGGTAAATAGACTGGAGACCAAAGCGTACAGAATGCTTATTTCCGGCAAACCAGGTGAAATCCTGCTTAAGATTCCAGTCCTGTATCTTTGAATTCAGTCCGAATTTATTGTCATTACTTTCCAGGCTTATCTTATAATCATAATTGCTGTAAATAAAAGACGTATTAGAGAACAATTTGCTATTAATAATGCTGTTCCATCTCAGGGTAGCGGTTGTATTCCCCCAATCTGAGGAAAAGGTGTTGCCAATTCCCAAAACATCCCTTCCGAAATACCCCGAAAGATAAAGGCGGTTGTTTTCGTTGACCTGATAATTGGCCTTCAGGTTGAGGTCGTAAAAGTATAATTTATTGTCCTTAAAATCATCGGTTGTTTTCAGAAACAGATCGGCGTACGTTCTTCTTCCCGAAACAATAAATGATGACTTTTCTTTCTGAATAGGGCCTTCTACACTCAAACGGCTGCTGATGAGGCCTATTCCTCCGTTGATATTATAATCTTTGTTGTTTCCGTCTTTCATTTTTACATCCATCACAGAAGAAAGGCGGCCCCCGTACTGGGCAGGGCTGTTTCCCTTGATGATGCTGGCATCTTTCAGAGCATCGCTGTTAAATGTACTGAAAAATCCAAGCAAATGCGATGCATTATAAACAGGCGCTTCATCCAGAAGGATCAGGTTTTGATCCGTAGCACCTCCTCTCACACTGAATCCGCTGCTTCCTTCACCATTACTTTTGATACCGGGCAGAAGCTGGATAGTTTTCATGACATCCTTTTCTCCAAATAAAACCGGAAGCTTTTCTATATTTTTAATGCTTAAAGTTTCTGTACCCATTTGGGCTGTAGAAAGATTTTTATCTTTTTTGATCCCTGAGACAACCACTTCGTCAATGCTTTTGGTTCTTTCTTCTTCCTGGCTAAGGGGAAGGTCCAGTTTGATATTCTGATCCACTTTTACCTGCTGCTCAAAATCTTTGTAGCCAGGGTAAGAAATGATCAGAGTATAGCTTCCTTCCGGTAATGATAAGGAATAGAAGCCATATTCATTGGCCGTTACATGGATGGATGGGTTTTCACTTACTTTTACATTCACTCCAATCAGGAGCTCACCGTTCTTTTGGTCTTTCACGGTTCCGCTTACAGAATACGTCTGCTGAGCCATCGCTAAAGTACTGAAACAGAGCGCAGCCGTAGCAGCGGTAATTTTTAAAAAGGATGTTTGCATTAGTTTATTTTAAAGTAGTAAAACTTTCTTCTATAGAAATAACCATTTGTTGATGCCTGATTAGTAGGAAGAACAAGTGATTAGTTACACGAATAAAACTTATTATTGATACTATTCTTAGCTTTTAATCAACAATTTGTGATTTATAATTAATCTTATTAAGTCCTATCAAAAAGCTAAAATGTTTTTTTGAATAAAGACATTTATAAAATATTCTTTGAAATAAACATAATACTGTAAATTATTTCATGTAAAATAAAATGCGACAAGTTTTGTCGTTGCTCATTCTTTTCTTTGTTGAATAATATCAATGGTAATCATTTGATTGTCTTTGTAAAAAAAGTATTAAATCTACTTAACGTGAAGTAAAAAAGTGTATTTTTGCACCGCTTAAAAAATAATAAACCAACAACTCAAATAACACAGAATGAAACGATTCTATCTCAGTGCATTGATGATATGCACAGCTCTGAGTGCATCAGCCCAGGAAGTCTTATGGCAGAAAGACATCAAGTCCTCCACTCAGGATTTCCTAAGCCAGATTACCACCACTATCGATCAGCAGTACCTGATTACCGGAAGTTCCATTCAAACGAAAGATCAACAGTCAGTTGCTAACAGCCAAAAGCAAAACAACGGCTACGATTTCCACTTGGTTAAACTCAACCAGCAGGGAGAGCAGGTCTGGGAAAAATACCTTTCAGGACAAAACCACGATTATCTTTCCGCTTCAGTTTCTACCCAAGAAGGTGGATTTTTAATTGCAGGAACCTCCTATTCCGGAAAAGGACTGGATAAAAAAGAAGAATCCAAAGGCGGATCCGACCTCTGGCTGGTAAGATTGAATGAATTCGGGGATGAATTATGGCAGAAAACATTAGGAACCGCTTCCGATGAAGAAGCCAGAGCAGTCGTTCAGACTACAGACTTAGGATTCTTTGTGGCAGGTAATGTTCAGAACTCTTCCAAAGGTTATGGCTCTAAAGATGCCTGGATCATCAGACTGGATAAAGATGGAAAAGAACTTTCGCAGTTAATTTTAGGCGGAAAAGGATTGGATGAAGTAGAGAAAATGATCCCGACAAAAGATGGCGGTGTTCTAATAGGGATTTATTCACGAAGCTCAGTTGGTGGAAACAAGAAAACCGAAAACTCAGGAGAAGGTGATTACTGGATCGTGAAGCTTGACAAAAACGGTAAAGTAGAATGGGAAAAGAACTACGGAGGAAAAGGAGATGATCATTTGAGAACATTAGCTTTAACATCCGCAGGTTATCTTATCGGCGGAGAATCCAGATCAGAGAGATCAGGAAACAAAACCGTAGGAATAGAAAAAGGAACCGATCTTTGGCTTGTAGCTTTAAACGAAAGAGGAGAAGAACAATGGCAGAAATCCTACAACTTTAAAAACAGGGATATTCTGATGGGGATGAGTGTAATTCATTCCGCAGATGATAAAACTTCTAAAGGTATTTTACTCGGTGGTTACACTCAGGCAGAAGGGAGAATAGAAAAAGATGATGAAACGTTCTGGATGCTGTATCTGGATCAGGAAGGCAATGAGCAGTGGAGAAAACATATCAACGGAGAAAACCGAAAGAAAGAAGAAAGACTTTCAGATATTAAACTGAACAGAGATGGTTCTATTATCCTAGCAGGAACCAGTGCAGAGGAACTCGGAAAAGAGAACTGGAAAATTGTAAAACTGGGAGACAGCCAGATCGATAAGCTGATTCAAAAACAGGATATCAAGATCTACCCGAACCCTGTCACGGATTATGCTTACATCGAGATAGGCTATGATTTTTCAGATGCAGATATTTTGGTTTATGATATGGGAGGAAGACAGCTTCAGAGTGTGAAAACCAAGAATAAGGTAACCAAGATTAATACCCAGCCACTGGTTCAGGGGGCTTACCTTGTGGTGATCAAGACGGATACTAATAAAACAGCGAATGCAAAACTGATCAAAAAATAAAAACTGATTATGAAGAAAACAAATTATATAAAAGCCTTGGGCCTTGTCCCTGTTTTTTTAGGAACACTGGTCTACGGACAGGCAGGCGTAGGAGAAACTGTTACTACCCCTATTGCCTCACCATCAATGGCTGCTATGTCGCAGTATTCCGATGTGCCGATATCGCTGGCTACTGGATTACCGGATATAGGGATTTCCCTTTCTGATGCTCCTACATCAGGTGGGGTGAAATGGCCGCTAGGGTTAAGCTATAATGCAAGAAGGACAGATAATACTGAAGAACTGGCGAGTGATGTAGGCCGTGGATGGTCATTTTTCGGGGCAGGAGTGGTTTATAAAAAAATTGTCATGGGTCTGGACGAATGTTATGACAATGCAGGTGCTGTGGATTATCAAAAAAATGAGTTTGATGATCTCTACTATTATAACCTTCCGGGACTTTCAGGAAAGTTCAGAATCAAAAGAGATATAGCCACTAATACTTTTTCATTGGTGAACTTAGTGCCCAACGGAGCTAAGATAGAATATGTGAGAGACAGCAATACATCAACTTTCAAAGCAGATAGTTTTACAATAACAGCGGATAACGGATATAAATATTTTTTTGACAAACCGGATATCGGAAGATATAATTGTGATGTTGGACTTATTATTCCAACGATTTATAAACCAGCTTATTATCTGACTAAAATTTTATCTCCGATAGGGTCTGAGGTAGCTGTATTTACCTATGATGAAAAGACAAAATATAAGGAAAATAGTACAAATTATCTTATATTCCTTCAGAATAAGCTGAAAGCCATCACCAGCAGAAACGGGCAGACGGTTTTTAATTATTCATATGATGAAACGCTGGAAGGCAAAAAAGAGAGCGATAAAACAGCCAGTGATCCGTACAGCCTTCAGAAAATTATTTTTAAAAATCCTGCGGGAGAAGAATTGTCTTCTTATGCATTTAACTATACCATGGTTTCAAAAGGAAATGGTATTTCAAATAAAGAAAGAGTTCTTAACTCTGTGTTCAGAAATGATAAAAACAACAGTCCTGTTGAAAAGAACAGTTTTGTATACAATGAAGCTTCCGGTTTAGGACCTCTTAAAAGACTCATTACCCCTTCTGGCGGAGTTACGGAATACAACTTTGAAAATGGAGAGGTTTATTTTAACTTTAATGATCCTTACTATTTATACTATCTGTCTATAGAATCAAAAATTATAGATCCTATCATACAATACCGGGAAGGAGTAGGCAGCGGGCCGGTTGATACCAATGAGACTTTGCAGTACAATTTTACAGTACCCGGGGATCCTTCAGAGAAAAGGTACTTTAAATTTATTTTTCAAATTGATGAGTATAGCTATCCTCTGTCTCCTGAAATTCCGGGTGTTCCTCCAAAACCAAGAAAGGACAAGCTTAAGGTTACCCTGAAAAGAAACGGGGAAATTATCATTCCTTCCTTTACCATAACTGCAGAGTTCTATAAGGAACAAAATATCAATGGTTATCCCGGAAATTATACCATTGAATTGGAGTCAATTGAAGGAGCTGCAGGAAAAGGAGAGTTTGGAGTATCTGTGATAAAATTACGTCCTGGTCCGTTCAGAAATGCAAAACCTTCAGGCCAAACCAGAATTAAAAATATAAAGTATTATAAAAATGCTGCTGCTGCCAGTCCGGACAGGGCAGTTAATTATGATTATGAATCTGTTGAGCAGTCTAACAGTACAAGTGGTTATCTGTACGAGAATGAAAGAGATGATATAAGTGATTTTATAAACGGGTATATCATCCACAGAAATGTAAAAGTCTCAGAAACAGGCAAGGGATATGTACGCCACTACTTTAGAACACCAGATGATTACCCTAAGTATCAGACCGGGGGAACAGTAGGAACTCCGCTATATTTCTGGCCTTATTACAATGTGACTAAAAGCGGGTTAATGAGAAAGAAAGAAACCTATAATGAACAGAATACACTTTTGACAGAGGAGGTTTATGATTATGAACTCGATAATTATGTAAACGAAGAATATGATATGAGGTTTGGAGATAAGACTACTTCAAAACCTGCTTACATTAAAAAGAGTATGATTACTGCAAAAGCATTTTTCCCTAATAACGGAATGCTGGAGTCCAGTTCAGAGACCTGGATGAACACAAGTCAGAAACCGTATTATACAAAAAGTACGGCAGATGGAGAAACTTCAGAACAGTTCATTACTTATCCTTCCGGACAGGCAGGATACAGCCACCTGGTGACTGCTAATATGATAGGAATTCCTGTCATAAATGAAGAAAAGAAAAACGGAAAAATGACCTCTAAATCGATAACCCGTTATGAATCTCCGTCTCTTCTTCCAACATCTGCCCTCGCGACCAATATTGCCGATGGAAGTACAAAGCAGACCGCTTCTCTGGACGCTTATGATGACAAAGGAAATGTACTTCAGGTGACTTCTGCAGACGGGATTTCTACGACATTGATCTATGGCTATAACAAAACGCAGGTTATTGCCAGAATAGAAGGCGCAAAATATAATGATATTAAAAACAGCCCGCTTATTACCACGGCTATTGCTGCATCAGACAGCGATAATACCAACCCGGGATCAGAAAGTGCGTTGATTACGGCTTTAGATAATCTCCGTATGGACAACTCAATGACGGCATACAGAATTACAGCATATACCTATGACCCGATGGTGGGTCTTACCACGACAACGTCTCCGGATGGCCAGCGTGAAATGTATGAATACGACAGTGCCGGAAGATTAAAAACCCTGAAAAGAGCAGAAAAAGATGCTTCAGGAAATACCGTGTACAAAACGCTGAAAGAATACAAATACAACTACAAACCGTAAAATGATGAAAAGAATTTTAAGCCTGTTCGGGATATTGTCAGCGGTAGTTTTCTCTGCACAGAACAATCTCACCAATACCGAAAATTATACCTATACCAAAGAATGCCTGAATGCAGACTGTACCAAAGTTTCAGAAAGTGTACAGTATTTTGACAGCTTCGGCAGACCATTTCAGGCGGTCAGCATAAAATCCAGTCCTTCAGGAAAGGATATGGTACAGCATATTCCGTATGACAGTTACGGAAGAAAAGTAGACAGCTGGTTTCCTGTTCCCATGCCTACATCGGGCGGGGCAGTTCATGACACAGCAGCCGTAAAAAGCAATGCAGTGAGTTTGTATGGAGACAACCGTCCGTTTTCCCATACCGTATTGGATAATTCGCCACTAGACCGTGTTTTGCAACAGATTTCTCCGGGGCAGGACTGGCAGAACCATCCGGCAGCTTTTGCCTATGAAACCAACATCAACGGTGAAGTTAAAAAATATATGGTTTCTTCTTCCTGGACTGAAGGGAGAACAGAGTCGGTACTCTCACTTCCGGGAAGCTATCCGGCTAATACCCTGACAAAAAATACGGTGACCGACCAGGATGGAAAAGTCTCTGTAGAATACAAAAACAAGCAGGGCCAGCTGATTATGGCAAGAAAAGGAGCAGGAACATCAGATGCTGCAGATACCTATTATGTTTATAATGAATTTGGACATCTGGTCTATGTTATTCCTCCGCTGGCTTCGGCCTCAGGATCAGTATCTCAGGATACTCTGGAAAAGCTTTGTTACCAGTACCGCTATGATGGCTGGAATCGCCTGGTGGAAAAAAGACTTCCGGGTAAAGGCTGGGAATATATGGTGTATGATAAAGCAGATAAGCTGATTCTTACCCAGGATGCCAATCAAAGAACTTCGTTCAGCTGGATGATTTATAAATATGATGCATGGGGAAGGCCTATTTATACAGGAATACTAACGGCTAATAATACCAGACCAGGTATGCAGAGTCAGATTAGTGACACATCTGTTATTGAAAGCAGAAATACCACAGGACTCACGGCCAATGATATGACTTATTATTACTCCAATATGTATTGGGGACTGAATACCCTGTTATCAGTCACTTATTACGATTCTTATCCTCAGCAGTATGGTTTTAATCCTCCTTTTCCGTCAACGATTTTGGGAGAACCGGTACTGACTGAAACTCCTGATGCTGATGGAAGAAGCACCAAAGGTCTTCCGGTGATGAGCCTGGTAAAAAATATAGAAAATGACAGCTGGACAAAAACCTATACCTATTATGATCAAAAAGGAAGAGCAATAGGAACCTATTCCATCAATCATTTGGGAGGCTACACCAAAACAGAATCCAAACTGGATTTTGCAGGATTAACTCTACAAACCAAAGCCTATCATAAAAGACTGGCCACAGATACTGAGAAACTGATCACCCAGACCTATGATTATGATGCTCAGGGAAGACTGCTGGTACATAAGCATAAGATTGATAATAACCCTGAAGAGATTCTGAAGCAGAATACTTATAATGAACTCTCCCAGATTGTCAATAAGAAAGTAGGGGGAACCAATGTTTCATCTCCTCTGCAGAGCATTGATTACACCTATAATATCCTTGGCTGGCTGACGAAGATCAATGATCCTGCCAATCTGAACGGGAAGCTTTTCGGGTATGAGATGAAATATTTCAATCCTCAGAATACCACAAGCACCTCAGGGAAATATGGTGGGAATATTACAGAAATAGATTGGAAAACAGCCACAGATAATGTATTGAGAAGATATGATTATCAGTATGATGCCTTAAACCGGTTGAAAAAAGGAATATATTCTGAACCGGGTTCATCTGTTCCGCAGAATGACTTTTATAACGAGGCAATGAGCTATGATCTCAACGGAAATGTAAGTTCTCTGCAAAGAAATACTAAAGGAGAGGGAACAGCACAACAGATTGATAACCTTATCTATACTTACACCGGAAATAGGCTGCAGACAGTTGTTGATAATACTGGAAATTATATGGGCTATCCTGATAGTTCCGGCAGTGCGATTTCATATGACGACAATGGAAACATGACTGATCATATTGACAAAGGGATATTAGAGATCAAATATAATTATCTGAACCTTCCGGGGAGAATGAAATTCAGTACTACCTATGTAATCCGGAATAACGAAACAGGAGAAGATGAAACAAGAAATGTAAGATCGGAATATATCTACCGTGCTGACAGAACCAAACTTAGAAAGAAATACACTTTTGAATTTAGAAAAAATAATACAGAACGCACCAACACAACAGATTATCTGGATGGATTCCAGTATACCATCAATCATCTGAACACGGTCTCTCTGGATTTTGTTCCTACCTCGGAAGGATACTACGATTTTAAAAATAATAAGTATATTTACAACTATACCGATCAGCTGGGAAATGTACGGTTGAGCTATCAGAATAATGGCTCAGGAGCAGCAGTTCTTGAAGAAAACAACTATTACCCATTTGGATTAAAGCATGAGGGATACAATTACACATCAGGAAATCCAGACTACCGATACCAATACAACGATAAAGAGCTGCAGGATGATACGGGAATGCTTGATTATGGCTGGAGACAGTATATTCCGGAACTGGGAAGATGGAATGGGATGGATCAGCTTTCAGAAAGCTATTTTTCTTATTCTCCTTATGCTTATGTGATGAATAATCCGGTGATGATGTATGATCCGGATGGAAGATTGAGTCAGGATTGGTTAATGAGTTTCTATAACAATTCTCAAAATGGGTATAATACTACCTGGAGAAATACTGGGATGGGATTTACTAATAACTGGGGAGGAAGCATGAACTATGAGGGTGTGTCTACTAATTTCTATTTTGGAGGAACATCAACTGGTATAGGTGATCCGAATGGAATTTATATAAATGTACCTACTGTTGAATTACAAGCGAGAGGGAATTCCAATACGTGGAACAAAGGAATGAATTTAGATATCAATAGTTTTTTGATGTCTAGTCTGTTTACCGGAGCTCTTGGCAGGGCGACATATGATATGAACAGCAGTAATATGGGTTCATATATCCTAAACTCCAAGGCTTCTATGGAAGTTGCTGCTTTTGAAAATTTCCTTTTCTTAGAACTTCCTGCTTCTTTTGCAGGTGAGGGACTGCTTGTAGCAGGATGGAGAGCTGCAGGGTTGAGTAGGTATATTTGTCGCCCTCTTGGAAAAGTTACTAATGGACTGATAAAAATCTGCTTTACAGAAGGAACTCTGGTTGCTGCAGAAAAAGGCAATAAAAAGATTGAAGACATCAAAGAAGGTGATTTTGTCTGGAGTTACAATGAAGAAACAGGCAAAAAAGAACTGAAAAAAGTAGTAGCATTATCCCGCAATACTTCTTCTTCCTTGGTAAGAATCTCCATAAACGGAACAGAAATTACCTGTACCCCAGAACACCCGTTCTACGTAAATGGAAATTGGATAGAAGCTAAAGACCTTACCAAAGGGATGCTTTTAACCACTTTAGACGGAAAAACTTCTCCTGTAGAGTCAATAAAATTCTTGGATGAGAAAGTAAAAGTCTATAACTTTGAAGTAGAAGGCAATCATAATTATTATGTTTCTGAGAAAGGGATTTTAGTGCATAATACGTGTTGGACAGAAAGACTAGCAAAATTTATGGAATATGCTGCGAATATTGAAACAAAATCTCTTACTTCCCAAGAGGCAACCATTAATCATTTAGAAAGTGTTTTTAAAATTTTAGATAAAACGAGAACAGATGATAGGATAATTAAATTAGTTGCTGATGATATGAGTAATGTCAAGTCTGTAGGTAAAGGAGTAATAGAGATAAGCCAAAAGAATGCGGGAGACGCAACTCTTGTATATCCAGATGGAGGCTTCCAAATATTTCAAAAAGGAAAAATAGTTATTAATAAAATAAAATAGATGATGATCGAAAAGCTTAAAAATGCAATTTTCAATATTTCAGATTTTGAGTATATAAATTTTGTTCAAAATTCTAAAAGTATAAAATTTATCTATCATGATGTTATTGTTTACGGATATAAAGATTCTATTTCAGTTTTTTATGATGATGCAGAAATGGGAGTTCTTACTCAATTAAAATTTATTAATAAAGAAAACTCTTTAAAAACATTTAGTGACATTTCGAATGCTTTAGACTACATGAAGTATCTTTCTAAGGTAACCTCTGAGATAAAGTATGCATCATATCATTACTTTTTATACCGATTAAAAGAAATAGAATTTAATTACACTCATTTTTCATTTGGTTTGGTAGGGTGTTATCCAAATTATTCTAAGGAGAATCTAAGTATTCGTTGTGATTTCGGAGGCTTGAGTATAATGAATAAGCAAGTAAGGTATAATTGTCTGATTATTTTTAATAATGACGGATCTTGCAAATTTTCTTTTTATCCCGAAAATCCTGAATGGAACGAAGAAAAAATATGCCCTAAAAGAGATGTGGATAAAATTATAGAATATATTCTGAATCTTAAAGTTGATAATTATGATGATATCCCATTAATAGAATCATAAGTAAAAAGGTTATTCTTTTCTTTACTATTTTAGACAAAACAATGACGTGAACATCATCGCCTATACCCAAAGAAAAGCAATAGACTGTTTCATTTTGAAGCAGTCTGTTTTTTCCAAATGGTATTGTATGTACTAAAATTTAAAATAATAAAATACATTTACAACTATACCGATCAGCTAGGAAATGTACGGCTGAGCTATCAGAATAATGGCTCAGGAGCAGCAGTTCTTGAAGAAAGCAACTATTATCCGTTTGGGTTATAGCATTATGGATACAATTCTACATCATGAAATCCTGACTACCGATACCAATACAACGGTAAAGAATTACAGGATGATACAGGAATGCTTGATTATGGCTGGAGACAGTATATGTCGGAACTGGGAAGATGGAATGGGATGGATCAGCTTTCAGAAGCTTATTCTTCGTATTCACCTTATGCTTATGTAATGAATAATCCGGTGATGATGTATGACCCGGATGGAAGAGTGAGTCAGGAATGGCTTAATGGAATTTACAATATGTCACGACCAGGAAAAACGACATATAGTCAGTTTTCTTCTAACGGGATAGCAGTTCTTGAAGAAAACAACTATTATCCGTTTGGGTTAAAGCATTATGGATACAATTCTACATCAGGAAACCCTGACTACCGATACCAATACAACGGTAAAGAATTACAGGATGATACAGGAATGCTTGATTATGGCTGGAGACAGTATATGCCGGAGTTGGGAAAATGGAATGGGATGGACCAGCTTTCAGAAAGTTATTTCTCGTATTCACCTTATGCTTATGTAATGAATAATCCGGTAATGATGTATGACCCGGATGGAAGGGTAAGCCAGGAATGGCTTAATGGAATTTATAATATGTCACGACCAGGGAAAACGACATATAGCCAGTTTTCTTCTAACGGGATGTCAGCTTGGGCTAATTATGAAAGTTTGCCATTTGGTGAAGCTTCCCGACTTTATAGTTTGATTGATAGAGGAGGTAGTGGATATTATAGATATTGGTCAGGAGGAGATAGTGATTTTACAGCATCTCTTAGAGAAGGAAGGTTAAATTTTGGTGGAGATTTTGGGATTTTAAATCAGGTTAGAATTTATAGTAATGGAGCAGAGATTAGACAGTCATATCTAAGCTATGGATTAGGGGAAGGAGATGCAGCTAGGATGCAAAATATATCATGGGATGCATATAAAGACTGGGCAGATTGGAGTGCAACTATTACAGAAGATGGTCTTAAATATATGGTTAAGCAGAGAACTTCTCTTTATAATGAAGGGTTTTGGATTGATAATTTAGGACAAAGAAGAAGTGTAGCCTATGCCGGTCGATCAAGAGGCTCATTAATCGGATTAAGAAGTGATTATGTAAGAACTACTACAAAATTAGGAAGATATGCAAAAAAAGCAGGTATGGTTGGTAATGTAATCAGTGTTGGAGAGATTGGTTATGGAGTTTATGAAGATAATTGGAGATTTGGAAAAAATGCACAAGTAGCAACAGCTGGAGTAGTCGGTGGAATGGCAGGCGCAGCATCGGGAGCATGGGTGTTAGGTAAGGCGGGAGGTTTCATAGGAACCTTTGTAGGCCCTGAAGGTACTGTCGTGGGGGCTGCAATAGGTGGTGTTATCGGAGGGGAGGTATTGTTGGAGGTGTTTGGGGAGGTGATATAGTAAAAGGTTGGGCAGAGGATTTACTTTAATAATATTTAAAATAGGAATTTATGAACAAAATAGAAATAAAAGGGAGTAAAGCGAAATTAGTAATAATGTTTATAGGAGCACTAATGTTTGTAATTTTAGGGGTATTTCTAATAATTAATCCGGAGATTTTTTCTTCCGTAATATTTAAAAATATAATATTTATACGTGTTATAGGGATTATATCAATAATATTTTTTGGGTTATGTTTTGTTTTTATACTAAGGATGTTGTTAATGAAAGAAAATAATCTTATCCTTGACAAAAATGGAATTACTGATAACTCTAGTTATTCCAGCGTAGGAATGATTGATTGGAAGGATATAACCTCTATAAAATCTATTGATGTTATGTCAACAAAATTTTTAATTATTAATTTAAAAGATCCTAATAAATACTTAATATCACAAAATAGTATTAAAAGAAAACTCTTAGAAAGAACTTTTAAAACTTATGGAACTCCTATTGCAATCTCTTCAAATGCATTGAAGTGTAGTTTTAAAGAACTTGAACAAATCATTTTGCAATTTTATAATAAATATAAGCATAATTAATATTTGTATTAAAGTAAGAAATTAATTTCTCAATGGTGAGTATTACAGCTCTGTCCAAAGAAAAGCAATAGACTGTTTCATTTTGAAGCAGTCTGTTTTTTCCAAAGGGTATTGTATGTACTAAAATTTAAAATAATAAAATACATTTACAACTATACCGATCAATTAGGAAATGTACGGTTGAGCTATCAGAATAATGGCTCAGGAGCAGCAGTTCTTGAAGAAAACAACTATTACCCGTTTGGGTTAAAGCATGAGGGATACAATTACACATCAGGAAATCCTGACCAATACAACGGTAAAGAATTACAGGATGATACAGGAATGCTTGATTATGGCTGGAGACAGTATATGCCGGATCTCGGAAGATGGAACGGGATAGACCAATTGGCAGAATCTTACTACCTGGCCAGCCCTTATGCGTATGTGTTAAACAATCCTATTTCTTTTATAGATCCTGATGGAAGAGCAGTGGAGCCTGTTGCGGACGGCTGGGAATTTATCGGACAAGACGTAGCACGTCTTTTCAATTATTTAAAAAGAGGAGGAAATGTAAAGTCACTTACCAATGCTTTGGGAAATTGGAACGGAAGCGGACGTGTAGATGATTTCTGGTCTTATTTTGGCTCCTGGTTAGCATGGTCATCAAATCCATATATGGGAGCTGGTGGAGCTGTTTATGCCACAGTGATTTCAGATGGAGCTAAGGGAGCTACATCAACGGACATACAGGAAATTGTTTTCACTAGAATCAAAGTTGCTGATGTTCAGAGTTTAGAAGATAGTTTCGCAGACACTCAAAAAGCATGGAGACAGCCCGGAAAAGCCATTATGATGGACAGTATGTTTGACGTTTTGGGGATTTTAATCGTAAATAAAGTCGAACCGGAAACACAGACTCAAGCATTAGGAATTGCGGCATTAGCCGTTATCTTCGCTAAAGGAAGAGTTGCTCCAGGGATTATTAAAGCAGAGGAATTTATAACAGTACGACATCATACATCTACTTCAGCTGTTAAAGCTATTAAAAAAAGTGGTTCTATTAATGTTTCGTCACCAAGACCATTTGGAGTAGATGTTGAAATGGCTCCTTTTGTATATCCGCTAAATGTAAAACTAGGTCAAGCAAGTGGAGGTTATCTTGGTGGAGGATATATAGAATTTACAGTACCTAAATGGGGAGTTACTCCTACTCCTTTTATAGGAGGTGTAGGAAATTCTGGAAGAATTATGGTAGAAGGGCATATGTAATTGAATATAAGTACTTTGAATCCAAAATATGTTAAACGTTGGTGGTGGCCATTTTAATAAAAATATGAAAAAAATAAAATTAGAATATAACTTGTGTGTTTTTTTATTTGCTTATTTAAATCAAGCAGATTTATCATTACACAGAGCGGGATGGACAAGCATCAGAGAATTGAAAAATTTTTACTCAAATCAGGTAAATCCTAGAGAAGTAGGGCGATTTTTAATACTAAATGCTGATATAAATGAGAGTAAATTAGGATATTATTACGGAATAAAAGGATATTCTCTAAAAAAAATTATTCTTTCGCGGATAAATTTTATGTTTGGGTTTCCTCCTGTCTTCCTTAGCGAGGAAATTTATTATATATGCCAAAAATTGATGAATTTTGCAGAAATGCTTGAAAAAGATGATGTTCACCAGTTGGAAATGGAAAAATTAAGGCTTGAAATTTCAAAATTTTCTTTTGATATATTAAGGTATAAAATATCTTATAAGGATTATAGTGAAGCATTAAAAATTGAACATTATATGCAACATGATGGGCTAAAGGATATTAAAATAAAAGAGTTTATAAAAAGGCTTCCCGACTCATCTGTTTTTATAATGTATTTCAAAAATATTTGATAATTTTTTAATCTGTAGCTTAACGCTGATGCTGGCTTTGATAGTAAAAAATGTAGAGATTTTTTAGAGAAAAAGGAAATAATGATACAAACAGAAAAATTAAATAGTGCAATATTGGCAATCCAAGACATGATAATTCGTGCACGCAGTTTGGCTTATAAAAACGAATCATATGAGTTCTTAGCAGACTTTTTAGATGGTATAGAGTATCTTCCAGCCTTGATATTGGAGAAAGGAGATCAAACAGAATTATTTGAGCATTTTTTAGAAGAACTATCTACTAAATATAATTTTCCAGAGGTTTTTAATAAATATAAAAAATATGAGTAATGTAAGTGAATATTAAAGGTTGTTCAAAATGGAAATAATGTTATTTGAAAACCCACATAATTTATAAGTAAATAATTATGGAAATAACAACAGATATAAATAGAATCAATCAGATTTTGACTGAATATCAAGGTGATAAAGCGGAAATGTGGCTGTTTGATATTAGTCACATTAGATTAGCAATAAAAATATATTCAAAAAGAAAGGATGATGTTCCTTTTCTTGTAATGATAGGATGCAAATATATTAAGGGAACTTTTATGTTGGATAATCCGAAATTATCTGTGAAGAAGGATTTTGATACAGAAGGATCAGAAGTCATTTTCAAGATTATTGATGATGTTAGAGATTTTGAACTGATATCGACAGGAGGTATCGCTTTAGCTAAAGGAGTCGAATCAGAGTTTGGTGATTCATTTGAGGGGTTTTTATTAGAAAAATAAAAAATTCCAGATTAGATTATCATGAAGGGCTATTACTAAAAGTTCAAAACTCAAAAAATCAGGTAAGAGTATCAAAAAATACTCTTACTTATTTTGCTGTTATATATCAAACTAAAATCCACATTATAGAATGTTCAATAACTGAAATTAATAAAAAATAAAAAAAATGCATATTTTGTTAACAGTTTATTTGATGATAATTTTAATAGTAGATGCTTATGAAGTGTGGAATTACATGATTAATATCTCAAATGAAACAATTATATTATTTTTCACTTTATTGAATTTCAGAGAAAAGTAGGAAATAATGACATATCAATATTTTCAACATCTATATTTTTTACAATAATGCTATGGATGAATATCTTAACAGCATTAAATTTTATCCTTCTTAAAAATTATTATCCTACTAAAAATTATTTTATTCCTATTACATTGTTTTGTATTGGATTATTCTGGGTAATAAATAATTATTTAAGGAAAAAGAGGCATGAAAATTATGGTTTTCATACATCATTTTTAGGGTATTCATGTTTATTACTTTATATTATAATAAGCTTTGCTTTATTTGTATATAGTGTAGAACTGTTAAGATAAAAGATTAAGATATGAATTATAACCTCCTCTATAAAAACAAAACCCCGGAAAAGCCCTTAAACAAAAGAAAAAATCCATAATTTTGCGGCATGAGAATACTTTTCTATGCGTTTTTATGCTTTCCTTTTTCTCTTTTCTCACAGACGACGGCAAAGGTAGTTGGAATTTCAGATGGTGACACCATCACGGTTTTATTAGACGGAAACATTCAGAAGAAACTTCGGTTGGCAGAAGTAGACTGTCCGGAAAATAAGCAGCCATTTGGGAAAAATGCCAAACAATTCACCTCAGACCAGATTTTTGCTAAAAAAATCACTTTCACAGAAATCAAAACAGACCGATATGGACGTAGCATAGCCAAGGTATATTATGACAATGGAAAATACCTTTCCGCGGAAATTATTAAAGCAGGGTATGGATGGTGGTATTATACCTATTCCAAAGATAGTTTGCTCGGAAAAATGGAAAAATCGGCAAGAATCCGCAAGGTAGGTTTATGGCAGGATAAAAAAGCAATTTCTCCATGGGATTACCGTAAAAAAAGACGCGAAGAGGCTCTTAAAAAACGTCTGCAAAAACAAGCTGCAGAGCAATCTGAAAAGAAGAGGACAAAGTCATTGCACAATTCTTCAAAACAAGATAACAAACCAAATCAGGTAATTTATTAGCTGAAACCCAATTTTCATCAATCCAAATGAGTCCTGTGAAATAAAAATATTAGTCAGTAATCTTTATTTTGCAGAATATATTCAATAGAGGTGGACTTTAGTCCGCCTAAATGATAAAAAGACCATCCATTGGCTTTGGCCAAAACCTATACAGTCAATTTGTAAAATCCGCAATAAATTAGAACTCGTGCATCCGTGGCAATGAAATTTTTTAACTACAATAACACTTAAGTTTTTTTAAGAGACAAGCTCTACGTCGAGAAGTGCACTGCAATTTTTATTAACCATCGAATAAGAAATCTGCGCCATCTGCAAAATCAGCGAGCGATTTGAAAATAAAAAATGTGTATTGGTGATATGTTTTTTTACCACGCAAAAATGAAATCCTTTAGTTTCCAAAAAAACAGCTGCAATTTAAAAGCACACACAAGTTCGATGCTTTATCCAATAATTATTAACCAAAGTTAAAAAGTTGATTTCGAAAAATTGTTATAAATCTGCTTTCAGGAGCCCAAATCCTGAAGAAGCCGGCTCTTTACCAAAAAGGCAGGAGAATATATTCTGAAACTCGTGAATATACCTGCATCTGATTGAATTTCCATAAATCTTCAGTCCTTCAAGAAACTTTTTTGAGCTAAGATCAATATCGTATTTTATAAACGGTTCTGGTCTTTCATATCGGATTCTTCGTTCCGAACTGTAGGTACATGAAAATCCAAGCCTTTCAAGCCATTCTTCCGTAATTTGAATCGGTTGAATAGAAACGGCTGGTACAGAGAGACTTTGGGAATTGTTTTCAATTTTCACAAAATAATCATGACTGATATTTTGGAAGATTTCAGTGATCGTATAAATCTGACTTTTGTACTCAACTAAATTTTTAATTTTAAGATCTGCTACATTCATGATACTCTGGATTTTTGATGGTGAAAAGTGCTCAGTATACAAGTGCAAATACTATGCCTCGCATTGGATTTAAAACCCTGTATTTAGTGAATGTTTTGTTAATTTTTATGACTCATATTTAATTATTTATTAAAATAAGTCTTCCTGCTCGTAAAAGATGGTCATTCCGGAAAAAATGAAATGTGGTAGCTATGTGGTATCTGTTATTTTGCTCTCAAATACTTGTTGTCAGATGCGAATAGAAATGAAACAGCTGCAGCAAAAATAATTACCCCTATGAAAAAATTCCAGGAGAAAGAATGGAGAAGATATCCCGTTCCGCTTCCCAGAATGCTGGAGCCGAAGTAATAAAAAAGCCAGTAAATAGACGTTGCAGAAGATTTTCCGCGTTTTGCCCGCAGAGCTGTCATCTGGCTGGCCATCGTATGAGCAGCAAAGAAAGCGAGCGTAAATAGCCCCAGACCGAAAATAATAATATAAATATTCTCAGAGAAAAGCAGTATCGCCCCTGCAAGCATGCATAGAATAGAACCATTCAAAATAAGAGAAGAATCCAGTCGTTTTGAAAGTCTGCTGGTGATCATCGTTCCGAAAACCCCGAAAATATACATTAAAAATATAAATGCAATCACAAAATGATTAAGGTAAAACGGACTGCCTTCTAATCTAAAGCTCAGGTAATTGTATACACTGACAAAAGCACCCATCAACAAAGCAGCAATACAGTACAAACGCAGCATATACGGATCTGTAAGAAACCGTTTCATCTGTTTTACCTTTAGAGAATAATCCATTTTTTGAGGATTGAAAAATCTGGAATCAGGAAATAGCTTCCAAAACACCAATCCAAGAAGTAAACTTTCTATTCCTATGATCAGTACAGCATTCCGCCATCCGAATTCTCCCGCTAAAATAGTTGCCAGTATTCTTCCGCTCATACCTCCGATTGTATTTCCACTGAGGTACATACTAATGGCAAGAGCTACCACAGATGCATGAACTTCTTCCGTAAGATAGGCCAATGCAACGGAAGAAACTCCGGACACAACAAAACCTTTCAGAAATCCTGCGGCAATAAGAAAACTCAGATCGGGAATCCAGGCAGAAATAATAGTAAGCAGGGCAGAGGAGATCAGGGAAAAGACCATCAGGTTCTTTCTTGAATAAGAGTCTGCTTTAAAAGCAAAAAAGAGCAAACCTACAGCCATCCCAATTGTAGAGGAAGAAACAAGAAGAGAACTGTCGCCGGCGGTGGTTTTAAAATATTCTGCAACCATTGGAAGCATCGGCTGAAAAAGATAAAGCTGGGCAAATACAGAAAGTCCCGAAAAGAAAATACAAAGTTTTATATACCGGAAACGGGCACTGCCTTTTTCTGCTTTTTCAGATGAATTCATGATCTTTTGAGTTATAAAAATACCGGGTTTTTATGATGAAATATGAATTCTGTAAAGTTGCTGATATTTTTTTAATTAAAAAAATGGAGTATTCAATAAGAGCTATTGGCAGAAACAATTATTATAAATGTCGCTGTATGGCCAAGTGAAAGAGGCTGGCCATACAGTTGCTGATGATATCATCGCTGGATTAGTGCATCATTTCATGAACTTTGATCAGTTCAGCAATATTAGAAATATTCAGCTTTTTGAAAATCCTTTTTTTATAGGTACTTACCGTAGACATCTGAATGTCTAGTTTATTGGAAATTTCAAGATTTCCGTATCCGTCTGCCAGCAGTTTGAAAATTTCATGTTCACGGGATGACAGCTTCTCTACAGGATTACTTTTTTTATTCTGAATGATCAGGCCGATCAGCTCTGCAGGATAATGATACCCTTTTTCTATGACTGACCTTACGGCTTCCCGGATCTCTTCTTCGCTGCTTTGCTTACTGAGATAACCTTCAGCACCTTCTCTGATGTACTGAATGGCAACATCTTTATCATATCCGGAAAATACAAGAATTTTAAGACTTTTCTGTATATCCTTAAGCTCAGTGATCATCCTTTTGTACTGGGTTCCGGGCATATCAATGTCCAGCAGAAGCAAATCATAATGACGTACGGCCAATTGTTCCTTGACCTGTTCATAATTTTCTGCAAAATCAATGTCAAGCTTGGGATACGCAGACTCCAGTACCAAAGCAGTTCCGGCTCTTACTACATAATGATCATCAGCGATTAAAATTCTTTCATTCATATAATATTAGCTTTAATAAGAGTTATTTCAATAGAGTTCCTTTTAGAGATATCCGGAGTTGAAACTAATGGAAGTGTTACTTGATTAGGAATGGATTTCCAACTTTTAAAATCAAATTGATAGCATCCCATATTCTTTGAAATTTTGATCCTTCCTGCAGCTGGCTCTTCAGACATTTCCGTAGAGGTGGTTATTATGGCAATTTTTTGCCTGGTTTTAGAGGGTTTAAGACTAGTTATGTTGGTTAAAATATTTTTTGCGACATTCTTAAGAGCTATCCGGATAAAACCATACCTGTTCCGGACAAAAAACTTCGCCATGTTCAGCAAAAATTCGTTGTCTGTAATATACCGTGTAGAAGTATGACGCTGTTTGTAAATATTTGAAAATAATATTACAAAAAACAATGTCCGGGCTCTCAAATACATAAATGATCTATGTTTTTCCGTATGATCAGTACAGAAATCTGTTAATAATAGTCATTTTACAAGCCAAAGTTTTTTAAGTGTGGGAATTACTGAACGCATTTTTTCTCATAAATATTTCTATTTTTTGTGTTTTTGATTAAGGAGTTTTAGTTAAACACGTAAAATTAATAAAAATATACATATTAACTGCCATGGTATGGCTAATTTTGATATGAGTTTTATCTCCCCGAAAAGAGAGTAAATGAGATAAATTTTTCGTAAGAAAGAGATGTAGTTTCTTGAATAAGGTAAAAATGTGTTTAAGCTTTTCTCATTTTCAATGAATAGAAGAGATTTTTAAAACATCAATTGAAGAGCTGATAAAGCCTGAAATTCTGGAGCATTTAAAAATATACCATATACAGAATTCAAACGGAAGATATTCCCCTTTTTGTAATAAAAGTTCATGAAAAAAAACCTTGTGATAATTGTTTGTAAATGAATGATTTTCTTTGGTTTCCGAAAAGTTCACCATGTTCTTTTTTATTCTTATCTTTAATTTCATAGAGGAATTGTCTAAAAATATAAAGATGACAAAAATGAAAAGAAGTGAAGAAATCACAAGCCAGTATTTTGCTTTTCTGGATAAGCATATCCTTGAGGTTATGAATGGCGTTACTCCTGAATTTATGGAACTCAATGAAATTGCAGGACAGCTCGCTGTTTCCCATACCCATCTTACCGATACCATAAAAAAAGAAAAAGGAAGGCATCCTTGCTACTTTTATGATGAAAAGATTATTGATACAGCCAAAACTATGCTTGCCGGTTCTGACAAATCTATTGCCGAGATTGCGAGAATTCTTACCTATGATCCGTCTAATTTTTCCAAGTTCTTTAAAAAAATGACAGGCATCACCCCTGGAGACTTTAGAAAAATAAATAAAAATTCAGTTGAAAATAGTATTGGATAACCCTCTTTAAGGATGATTAAAATAAGCAGATAGACAGGGTTTTTTAGGTTTTTTCATCTTGTAGAGAAAAAAAGACAAAAATAATATTTTATAAATGAGGTGATTGTAATTGATAATCATCTTTTTTGTTATTTCTCTATTAATAGTGTTTTATGGTTGTCTTTTTTTTGTTAATTTAGGTTTCTTAAAAAGCTATCCAAACCATTAAAGCATAAAGTGAATTATTTAATAAAAATAAAATTATTTGATTATCAGATATTAAGCGGTTTTTTTTTAAAATGTTTATAAATTTAATGTAAATGTTAAATTTTAACAAGCTTTATTAATCATATATTTGTTTATTCAAACAACTAATACATAATATAAACAACATTAAGGATGAGTATCGATTTTACTACAGCAACTTTTAAAGATTTTGAGAATATTCCTGACTTTAATATTCTTCAAAGAGCAGAAGCCTTCAGTGATTTCCTGGATTATATGAAATCCAACGGTCGTATGCACTACAGGCTTAGAAATACCACAGGAACCAATGCTACATTAAATGTAAGTATTGCAGATCAGAACAAGCAGTATGTAAGTTTTGTTTCCAGTGATTATTTAGGGTTTACACAACATCCGAAAGTAAAGAAGGCTGCCATTGAAGGAATTGAAGAATATGGGACAGGTACAGGAGCAACTCCTCTTATCGGTGGCTATTTTGATTATCATTACAGATTAGAAAAGAAAATTGCTGAATTTTTTGGAAGAGAAGCGGATGAAGCAGTAGTATTTACAACAGGGTATACAGCAAATAGTGCCATGTTGCAATGTCTTATGAAAGGAGAAGATCTTGCTATTTTAGATATGGCAGTACATGCCAGCGTACATGAAGGATGTGCATTTACCAATAAAAAGACATTTCAGCATAATAATCTGGAACATTTGGAACACATTTTGAAGACATCAAAAGATCAGTACCGTACAAAGCTTGTCGTAATCGATGGTGTCTATTCCCAGGATGGTGATATTGCACATGTCAGAGAAATTTATGATCTTGTGAAAAAATATAATGCCTTTCTAATGGTAGATGATGTTCATGGGATAGGAGTCTTGGGAAAAACCGGAAGAGGGACACTTGAACTGACAGATATGTTAGATAAAGTGGACATTATGACAGGAACTTTAAGTAAAACTTTCGGAAATCTGGGAGGATATGTGGTTGCAAATAAAAAAATTGTAACTTTCCTTAAATTCCAGTCACGCCAGCAGATATTTTCAGCAACCGCAACACCTTCTTCAGCAGGAGTGATCAAAGCTATTGAATTGATCGATGAAGAACCGGAATGGAGAGAAAAACTTTGGAATAATATTAATTATTTCAAAAAAGGACTGGATGATCTGGGATTAGATACAGGAATTACCTGCTCGGCAGTGGTCCCTGTAAAAATCGGAGATCCGCACATAACAGGAGATGTAGGACGACTGCTTATGGAAAACGGGATTTACACCAATCCTATTATATATCCTGCCGTGTCAAGAAAAGATGCACGTATCAGAATGAGCGTGACGGCAAGACACGAAAAAGAACACCTTGATAGAACTTTAAATGTATTTGAAGATATCAACAAAAAATTGCATATAGCAAAAAAATAATAAATTATGCCTAGAAAAGTAGTGCAAGGTCCCATCAGGGATAAGGAGAAAACCAAACAGAAACTGCTTGCAGCAGTTGGTAAAATCTTGAGAGTAAAAGGATACTCAGGATTAAAAGTTAGTAAAATCGCTGCCGTAGCAGGATTTGATAAAAAACTCATCTATGAGTATTTTGGAAGTACAGATAAGCTTATCGATGAATATATCAGATCACAGGATTACTGGAGTAAAGTAAATCCGGAAAACGTAGATGTGGATCTTTCCGACGGAGGAAAAGAACTGACTAAAAAAGCTGTACTTGCTCAATTTGAAAGTCTTAAGAAAAACAAAGAACTACAGAAAATCATTCTTTGGGAACTTTCAGAAAGTAAGCCTATCCTTAGAAAACTGGTAGAACAACGCGAAGAAGCCGGAGAAATTCTGTTTGAAAATATTATTGATCCTTATTTTGGTGATAAAGCGCTCAGAACAAGAGCTATTATGGCATTGCTTGTTTCCGGAGCCTATTATCTGAACCTGTATACAGGGTACAATGCAAGCAAATTCTGTGGCATTGATCTGAAAAGTGAAGAAGGAAGAAAAGCTATTGAAGAGGCTATTGTTGAAGTGATTGATTTATCTTACCAGAAATAATGATGATTAAAAGTTTTCTTATTTGACCAAAATTAATTTTTTGTTGATAATTTGAAAACTTTAAATTTTCAAATTAAAACTATATTTCTTACTTTTGGCCAATGGAAAATTTTATCGTATCTGCAAGAAAATACCGCCCGCAGCAGTTTGATACTGTGGTAGGGCAATCCCATATTACGGATACTTTAGAACATGCAATTGAAGAAAATCAGCTGGCTCAGGCTCTGCTTTTCTGCGGACCTCGTGGTGTAGGTAAAACTACTTGCGCCAGAATTCTGGCAAGAAAAATCAATGAAAAGGACGGCTCCGTTTCAGAAGACGGCTTTGCTTACAACATTTATGAACTGGACGCGGCATCCAACAACTCCGTGGATGATATCAGGGAACTGATAGACCAGGTACGTTTTGCCCCTCAGGTAGGACAGTACAAAGTTTATATCATAGATGAGGTGCACATGCTGTCTTCTGCAGCCTTCAATGCTTTCCTTAAAACACTGGAAGAACCGCCGGCACATGCTATTTTTATTTTGGCTACCACAGAAAAGCATAAAATAATTCCTACCATTTTGTCCCGCTGCCAGATCTATGATTTCAAAAGAATCACTATAGAGGATATCCAGGGCCATTTAAGAAATATTGCTCAGAAAGAAAGCATTCAGTATGAAGATGATGCTTTATATCTGATAGCCCAGAAAGCAGATGGTGCTTTAAGGGATGCACTTTCCATTTTCGATAGGCTCTCAACCTTTTCCCAAAAGAATATTACCCTGGCCAAAGCAGCCGAGGTTCTTAATATTCTGGATTACGATCAGTATTTAAATATAGTAGACCTCGCCAAAGAAAATAAAATCCCGGAAGTCCTTTTTGCATTTAATGAAATTGTAAAAAGAGGTTTTGATCCTCATATTTTTATAGCCGGCTTAGGCAACCATTTCAGGGACCTTATGATGGCTCAGAACGCTTCCACCATCGAGTTGATTGAAGTGGGAGAGAGGACGAAGGCTAAATTTGTTGAGCAAAGCCAGAAATGGAATGCCCAACAGCTGATAGACGGTGTTGAGATCTGCAACCATGCGGATATTAATTATAAAAATTCCAAAAACCCTAGACTTACAGTTGAAATTGCACTGATGCAGCTGGCTTCTCTGACCGCTGGTTCAGGCGATACTAAAAAAAAAAATTCCTGATACTGGCTCCGTTTCTTCATGAGAAACTGGAAATAAAAACTCCCGAAAAAGCTCATGAGAAACGAGAAGAAAAACCACAACCAGCCGTTCAGACCGATGCTGTTCAGGAAACAGCAGTAAAAACAACGAAACCTTTATCAAGACAAGGAACAGCTTCTGGTTTCAGTATCAATTCATTTCTGAATAGAGAAGATGAAACAACCACTGAAGCAACAGTAGTCGTAAAAACTGACAATCTTCCCCAAAACCATTTTACAGATACAGATCTGCAGATGGCATGGAACCTTATGCTGAAACAGCTCCAGGCCAAAGACAGTTTCGCCTTCAATGCGGTGAAAGCCTTCAAATTGGTGAAGTCTGGTGAAAATCAGATTCGGGTTTTATACCCTTCAGATTCTGCAAAAGCTGAATTTGATAAGATCAGCGGGGAATTTTTCAACCATTTCAAAACAAAGGTACACAACCACGCTATTGAAATAGATTATCAGAGAGACTTCGAAAATCTGAAAGTAGAAGTGGTTACTAAAAGAAAAATATTTGAAAAATTCATCGAAAAAAATCCACTTTTAAAAGATCTTGATGATTTAATGAGGTTTGATTTGACATAATTTTTATATATTTGTCAAATATTTTTGTGAAAAATAACTTTTTGACAAAAGCAAATATAATCCGAAAAGGCTAAAACAAGACATTTTCAGAACAAAAGTGGAAAAAATATTCAACTTATCTCTGTCTTCTTTTACACCCGCTGATCAGTTTTTCAGCGGTTATTTTAGCTTTTCTGCTTTCTATTGTAGAAATTTCAGAACGTATTACCGATTTTATTGGTATTGCTAACTGAATTTCTTTCCAAAAAATACAGGTAAATTAAAGTCCTTTTGTTTTCCTGATTCCTTTAAAAATTTTGAACGGCATTTTTTGAAAAGAATTATAAAGTAAATTTTATAATGAAAGGACTATTGATGTAAGTTTAAAAAAAATATAAAACAATAAATTTAAAAATATGAATTTAAAAGATGTAAAAAACGAGTGGATCAACGGGCTCTCACAGCCATTGATGATTGCTGGGCCATGCAGTGCGGAAAGTGAAGCCCAGATGCTTGAAACGGCTAAAAGAATAAGAGAAACCAATGCCCAGGTACCTATATTCCGTGCAGGAATCTGGAAGCCGCGTACCAAACCAAACGGTTTCGAGGGAGTAGGAGTTATTGGTCTTAACTGGCTGAAAAAAGTGAAAGAGGAATACGGTTTCAAAACGGCTACAGAGGTGGCCAATGCCCACCACGTATTTGCAGCTTTGGAAGCAGATGTAGACGTTCTTTGGATTGGGGCACGTTCAACTGTAAATCCATTTACGGTTCAGGAAATTGCAATGGCTTTAAGAGGAACAGACAAACCTGTATTCGTTAAAAACCCGGTAAACCCGGATCTGGCCCTATGGATTGGTGCGTTAGAAAGACTTCTCGGACAGGATATTAAAAACCTAGGCGTAATTCACAGAGGGTTTTCAACGTACCAGAAAACAAAATACAGAAACAACCCGAACTGGCAGATTGCATTAGATTTCAAAAGTCAGTTTCCCAACATTCCGATGCTGATCGATCCGTCCCATATCTGCGGAAACAGAACAGGACTTGCCGATATTACACAGGAAGCACTTAACGTAGGATACCAGGGGGCTATTATTGAGACCCACTGCAACCCGGATGAAGCCTGGAGTGATGCGTCACAGCAGATTACTCCTGAAGTACTGGCGGAACTTATCGGAAACCTGAAAGTAAGAAATTCAGGACTTGCCGGTTTTGATAATGAAATGGGAAGACACAGAACTTTAATTTCTGATCTTGATTTTCAACTGATTGAGCTTCTTTCCCAAAGAATGAAGATTTCCGAGAAAATAGGTAAGCTTAAAAAAGAAAATGATATCGCGATCTTCCAGCCGGAAAGATGGAAGGTGATCACGGAATACGCTACTCAGAAAGCTAAAGAAACAGGGATGTCTCAGGAATTTATTGAGAAGGTATTTAAAGCCATTCATGAGGAATCTATTGAAGTACAGAATAATATCATGATCGACAGAGCATAATTGACAGATCACACAGTATAGTCTTTAGGGCTTAAGAGTCAGGAAAGTGGTGAAAAAGAAATGTTTTCATATCCCCGGATCTGTGCCTTAAGCCCTAATTTCTTATATTTGCATCCAGTATTATCTATGAAAGGAAAAATCATTAAATCAACAGGCAGCTGGTACCAGGTTCTGGAGCTTGAAACAGAAAAAATTTTCGAAGCCAGGATCAGGGGAAAATTCAAACTGATCAAAACAAGACTCACCAACCCGCTTGCTGTAGGAGATTTTGTAGAATTTCAGCTGGAGAAAGATGATATTGCATGGATTACTAAAATAGAACCGAGAAGAAATTATCTGATCAGGAAATCCGTAAACCTTTCAAAAGAGGCTCACATCATTGCATCCAATATAGATTTAGCCTGTTTTATTTTTACATTAAAACATCCGGAAACCTCATTAGGATTCCTCGATCGTTTTCTGGCATGCTGCGAAGCATATAACATTACCCCATTAATTCTGTTCAATAAAATTGACGTTTTAAATGAAGATGAAATTGAATTAGTGAAGGACATTGAATTTTTGTATCAGGAAATTGGCTATGAGACTTTAGAAATTTCTTCCTATTCCAAATTGAACCTTGAATTACTTCAGGATCTTCTTAAAGATAAAACCTCCGTATTTTTCGGGCATTCCGGCTGTGGAAAATCTACATTGGTGAATGCACTTCAGCCCGGGTTGAATTTAAAGACATCTGAAATTTCAGACTCTCAGCTTAAAGGAAAACACACCACAACTTTTGCCCAGATGCACTTCTGGCATTTTGGAGGAAACGTTATCGATACCCCCGGTGTACGTGAATTTGCGATGATTGACATTGAAAAAGAAGAAGTTCAGCATTACTTCCCGGAAATTTTCAAAAAAAGGGAAGAGTGTAAGTTTCATAACTGCCTGCACATTAATGAACCTAAATGTGCTGTTTTAGCTTCTCTCGAAACCGGAGAAATCCAACATTCCCGCTATTCTACTTATATAAAATTGATGGATGAGGCTGAGGAGGCTTCCCAAAAATAATACCGATCATCTGGATAAATGTTTTTTGTTATCGTTAGCAAACGCAAAGCCGCAAAAGTATTTTTCATGCAGTATATATAAGTAAGGTGCAATTAAAAATCTGTGTAATCTGAGTTATCTGTGGGGAATATTTAACCACAACAGACACAAAAGATTAATACAAAAGCTATTTTTAAGTTTAAAAGCTTTGTGTATAAAAGTTCACATAAGCCTAAAAAAATCTGCGATTTTTATTGATGCTGAAAATGAATCTGTCTAATCCGCGAAATCATCGGGAGAAAAAAATACAAGAATCTGTGAGATCTTAAAAACACCAACAAAAATCTCTTCTAAAAACCGGTTAATGTAATTTGCCTAATTTATTCAATAGAGGTAGACTTTAGTCCGCCTAAACAATAAAAATCATCCCGGGTTCTGATAAAGTCTAGTAACAAATATGTAAAACAGGCAAAAAATCTGCTGGATCTACGAGAATAAAAATAAAAATCTGCTGAAAAATCTTTGTTTTTAAATCTACAAAAATATCTGAGCTATTAAAATAACTCTACTTTTTCATGTCATAAATTATGACAGGTAAGATCAATTTTCGGAATGTCGGTTTTTAATGAAAATATTTTTTTGAATTTTTTTTAAAAAAAATATTTATTTCATTCTTTGAAATAGAAGGAATACGCTAATAATATGATTTTTTACGGTTTAAAATTTTATCATATTCGTAAAAAATTACTTGAATTTTTACAAATAAAAAACCCAGCCGAAGCTGGGTAAAAACTAATAACCATGAAAACTCAAATTAAACATGAGAATCATAATAGAATTAACAATTACTGTGCCAAAGTTGATAACTCCATTTCTTAATAAAAGTTATTTTTATGTTAAAAAAAAATTAAAATAAAAATCAAAGATATTTTTTGTAATTTTGCGCCATTAAAAAAATATACATTTATGTCTAACATTACATTCACTATGATTAAGCCTGATGCAGTAGCAGACGGACATATCGGTGCTATATTAGGGAAGATTGCAGAAGGAGGTTTCAAAATTAAAGCTTTAAAATTAACTCAGCTTACTGTAGCTGACGCTAAAAAATTCTATGAAGTACATGCTGAAAGACCATTTTATGGTGAGCTTGTAGAATTCATGAGCTCTGGTCCAATCGTTGCAGCTGTTCTTGAAAAAGATAACGCTGTTGAAGATTTCAGAATATTAATCGGATCTACTAATCCTGCAGAAGCTGCAGAAGGAACAATCAGAAAAATGTTTGCAAGAAGCATCGGAGAAAATGCAGTTCATGGTTCAGATTCTAACGAAAATGCGTTGATCGAAGCTCAGTTCCATTTTTCAGGAAGAGAAATTTTCTAAGAAAATTCTTTTATAAAATAGAAACCGGAGAAACTTCTCCGGTTTTTTTATGCCATAATGTCTGCGCTTGAGATATTTAGGAATCAATCTCAATTTTTAGCGGATAATTCCAGTCTTGAATTTTGTATATTTTTTTTGACTACTTCAATTTCAAGAAAAAGTATAATAAAAAAAATCAAGCTTATGCTAATTCTGTTTTTATACTTTACAGGTTGTTTTCAATAGCTTCCACCTTCTCCCTATGCAGGTCAACGGGTTTATCAAGCAGGATGGCAAGAACAGTCATACTTTTGTCAAACCTTTCTTTCGGAATATCAATATAAATGATCCCTGGTGTTTCACTCCAGTACAGCTTATTGTATATTTTATGATCCAGAATACTGCCTTCACCGGCTATCCTGATTCTGGCAATATTATTTTTGATTCCTTTTAAGGCAACAGGACCGGTAGGCGTTCCTTCTACAAACAGATAAATGGTCTGTCTGTCTTTTGAAAGAGCACTCATCCCTGAGTAATGTCCGCCAGGAAGCCCTTTTCCGGTTTCAAAAAGCGCTTCTGCATGTTTACTGATCCATTTCAGAGTTTCAGGATTGGTTTTGGGAGTTTTGGGAAGAGTCATTTCGAGTCCGTCATTGGTCAGCCCTGAATGATCCATAATATTGCTGCCATTATGAATAAGATTGGCAAGATCATACACCGCAGTTTTGGCATCTTTGTTTTCCAGAATATCCTTAACAGAGAAAGTGTCCTTTTCAAAATGATTAAGAAGAGTAGGCTTTTCACTAAAAATAAGCTGAACCGTTGTCACGTCCTGATCAAATTTTACCTTAGACAGATCAATCATCATCGTTGTATCGTTAGTAAAGTGGAAATTTACCTGAGAATTTTTATCCCCTACGACTTTTATAACCGATGGTTTACTGGCCAGGCCATACATTTTTACAAAATCTTTAGCCTCTTCCAGATAAAGAAATATAGATTTTTCATCTTCAGAAAATGCAGATTTTCCTTTATAATGCTCAAAAGGAATGCCTTGCCTGGTGCCGTATATAGCGTCTTTATTTTTTGTAGTCCATCTTCCGAGATTTTTTAAAATTTCGGTTTGTTCTTCAGGAATGGTTCCATCAGATTTCGGCCCGATATCCAGAAGGAGATTACCTCCCATGCTGATCACGTCTGCTAAGGTTCGGACAATCATATTAGGTGTTTTATAATGACTGTCGAACGGCTGGTATCCCCATGAATCATTCATCGTATAGCAAAGCTCCCAATAAGAGCTTTGGGGAGCTGCAACGGGAATTCCCTGTTCCGGAGTTTCATAATCACCATGATTGTTGAGCCTTGAATTAATAATAATATCAGAATTATACTTCTTTAAAAGGGCTAAGGTCTGCGGAGCTTTCCATTCTCCGGAAGAGTGCTCCCAATCGCCGTCAAACCATAATAAATCAGGCTTGTACTGTTGTGACAGTTCATTCAGCTGAGTTTGGTAATAAGAAACAAACTTATCCCATCTTTTAGGGTCGTTTTTGATATCATAACGCTTTTTTGTACGGGTATTGACGTCATAATATGGATGGCTCCAGTCTGGAAGAGAAAAATAGATCCCGGTTTTGAGTCCTGATTTTTTTAACGCGGCAACAAAAGGAGTTAAGACGTCTTTTTTGGCTGCAGACTGATGAGGAATCGTGATAGCCTTCTCAGCTTTAGAATTCCATAAAGAAATACCATCATGATGTTTGGAGGTAATAACGGCATATTTTGCTCCTGATTCCTGGATCATGCGAACCCATTCCTCCGGCTTGTAACCCGAGGCTGAAAAGCCGTTAAGCTGTTTCATATAATTTTCATGATTGATATAATTATTAAAAAAAGACCAGGACTCGGAGATACCATCAACTGAATAAATACCCCAATGGATAAAAATACCAAGTTTGGCATTTCTGAACCATTCCATTTTTTTTAGACCATCTGATTCAGACTGAGCATTGAAATGGCATGCTGATAGCATCAATCCTAAAAAAACAACTCCTGTTATCCTCTTTTTCATTTCTCTTTTTTATGCTAAAATAAATAAAGAAAAGCTAATTTTTTCGGATAAAGAAAGTAAATGTTATATTCATTAATAGAAGTATTGAATTTAAATATGAAAAGCTGAAATACTGAATAATAAAATATCGTATTTTTAACGAGATGATAAATGGAATACTTCTTGTAAGTTTCTTTAAAAAAAAGAATATGAAAATTCCAATGATAGTAATGGCGGGTTTATTAGCTGTGGGGGTATCTGCACAGACAACAAAACCAGTGAAAAAAATAAACAAGCCAGTTAAGAAAATTAAAAAAGCAGAAGCACCAAAACCGGTAAAAGCTGCCGAACCTAAAGTAATTGTAAAGAAAGATACTCTTCTTAAAAGAGGAGGATACTGCCCGGCCTGCGGAATGGGATAATTTATGAAAAAACCTCTCTTGGGACTGTCGATGATGCCGGAAGCAGATTTTGTTTCCGCAATACTTCCACTGTTGCAGGATCAGTCGGTGGCTGTGCTGGAATGGTCCTTTGATACGGTTGAACAAATGCATGAGCCGGAATGGCTCAGCGGTCTTTTGGATTTTTATGCCGAAAATAACCGTCTGTTGGGACATGGGGTATATTATTCGCTTTTTGATGCCCGATGGACAGAACGGCAGGAGGTCTGGCTTGAAAAACTAAAGCAGGAAATCCAAAGAAGAAAATACAATCATATTACGGAACATTTCGGTTTTATGAATACCGAAAACTATCATCAAGGCGTTCCCCTGCCGGTTCCGTTACATCCCAAAATACTACAGATTGGAAAAGACAGGCTGGCACGTTTACAGGCTGTCGTAGAAATTCCTGTGGGTGTGGAAAATCTTGCTTTTTCGTTTTCAGCAGATGATGTCAGGGAGCAAGGAATATTCCTTGAAAAACTGATTGAAGAAGTAGATGGCTTCCTGATTTTGGATCTTCATAACATTTACTGTCAGTCCTGTAATTTTGAGATTGATATTCTGGATATCGTTACCATGTATCCGCTTGAAAAAGTAAAGGAAATTCATCTTTCCGGAGGAAGCTGGCAGGAAAGTGTATACGGAAAAAAGCCAATCAGAAGGGATACTCATGATGATGCAATTCCTGAAGAGGTATTGGCTGTATTACCTGAAGTGCTTTCCAGGTGTCCAAATCTTGAATATGTCATTATTGAAAGGCTGGGACATACTATAAGTACAAATATAGAAAAAGAGTCTTTTTTCAATGACTTTGTTAAAACTAAAAAAATAATTGAAGGTTGCTTGTTTCCAGCCAGAAAGAAGACTGTGTGGAATAGAAAAGAATATATTTCTCCGGAACCATTGGAGGATCAGTTACTGTATCATGAACAGACAAAACTGACAAGATTACTCCACGAAAACGGGGATATTGCGTTTTTTAAAAATGAAGACTTTAGTTATTTCAACGTGCAGAAATGGGATCCCGAAATGATAGAAACTGCCCGAAGTATCATCAAAAAGTGGAACCCATACTAATTCTTTGTACACCGTTAATCAAAAATAAATGAAAATGACAACCGTATTTTTAATAACTGCAACTGTACTTACGGCTTTAATTGCAGGGCTTTTCTATGCGTATTCCTGTTCTGTAGTTCTGGGATTGGGAAAACTCTCGGATTCAGAATATCTGAGAGCCATGCAGAGTATTAACCGGGAAATTCTTAATCCTGTATTTTTTGTGAGTTTTATCGGAACAGCAATACTGCTTCCAGTGACTGCTTTTCTTTTTCGCGGACAGCAGCCTGCTTTTATCTTTCTTCTGCTGGCGTCTGTGGCCTACCTGATTGGTGTATTCGGAGTAACTGTTGCCGGAAACGTTCCCCTGAATGATCTACTGGGTAAGTTTGATATTGCCGGATCATCTGCCGAAGCAGTGAAACTGATGCGCAAAACTTTTGAAAACAGATGGAACTTTTTGAACAATATCAGAACAGTTTTCTCTGTCATAAGTATCGTTCTGGCAGTCTGTGCCTGTATCTGGAATAAAGAGATTTAAAATGAATTCAGTAGAAATACGCAACTGATTAATTACGTATTTCTACGGATGCGTGGTATGTGTTTTTATGTTGAAATTTACATCAACAACAGTAATAGATTTAAGTATTAAAAGTTTAAAGCGTAAATACTGATAACCAACGAATTTCATATTCCACAGAGAAGAAAGGCAGTCCGGATGGGCTGTCTTTTTTCGGTCTTCTGTTTTTATTCTGCTTTAAATAGAGTGTAATAACCTGCCATAAACGGTGTTTTTCCTGTAAAGCAATCATTGGTTTATAGTGACCTTTGTCCTAATCATAATTAAAATTAAAACCAATGAAACATTTAGAAAATTTTTTCGGTACGAGATGGTTGTCTCTAAAAAAGTTTTACGCCCTATTAGCTCTTACAGCAGCATTCTCCATAACAAGCTGCAGCAAAGATGACGATGAGCCTATTCCCCAGCCAATAACCTATGCAGTAGAAAACCCTTTGGATAAATATCATGAAATGACAGGTTTTACAACAACAACGAATTTTATAAACTCTGGCGATTATGAATTTGGGCTTGCCTTCTCGGCCAATGTAAAAGGGAAAATCAGCGCAATAACTATTAAACTTCCTGATGTTAATCCGAATCTAAGAGTAACATTCTGGGATTATACCACTAAAACAGTACTAAGAACAGAAACAATCAATGTGACAGCTTCTAATACTTTGATTACGAAAAGTATTTCAGAATTGGCGTTGGAAAAAGATAAAAAATACGTGATCACAATGAATTCCAATGACTGGTATAAGAGATCAAAGCCGGATAATAGCAATGCTGCGTATCCCATCACTGCCGGAAATATCAAATTTTGGGAGTATAAATGGACGAGTGGTACGGCACAGGCATTCCCAACGACTACTTCACTGGATTATAACGGAGGTGATTTAAGCTTTAATTTTCAACAGGTAGACTAATAACCATATTTTTTCAAAGGAAAAGGCAGCTCAATGAACTGCCTTTTCTGTTTTTTATTCAGATTTTTTTTAGATCTTTAAAAGTTCAATGGTTCTTTCCGGGCTTTCTGTAGAAAATACAGCATTTCCGGCTACCAGAACATCGGCTCCCGCTTCGAAAAGCTTGGAAGCATTATCCAGATTCACGCCGCCATCAATCTCAATAAGAGCTGTGGAGTTATTGCTTAAAATAAGATCTTTTGTTTCCGCAATTTTCTTGTATGTATTTTCAATGAATTTCTGGCCTCCAAATCCTGGGTTTACACTCATTAAAAGAACAAGATCCACATCTGCAATAATGTCTTCAAGCATCAGCACTGGAGTGGAAGGATTCAGAACAACTCCTGCTTTTGCCCCTCTGCTCTGAATATGATGAATCGTTCTGTGAAGATGGGTACATGCTTCATAATGTACAGAAACAAGATCAGCACCATGGTCAATAAATTCATCCACATACTTTTCCGGTTCTACAATCATCAGATGAACATCAACAAATTTTTTAGCGTGCTGCTGAATGGTCTTCATAACAGGAAAACCGAATGAAATATTAGGAACAAATCTGCCGTCCATAACGTCAACGTGGAACCAGTCGGCCTGAGATCTGTTCAGCATTTCAATGTCTCTTTGCAGATTCCCGAAGTCTGCGGATAAAAGGGAAGGAGCAATAAGCTTCGTTTTCATTTTTACTTTTTATACTTTTACTTAGATTTCCAGTTTTTAAAATGGATTAACAACTAAAAAATAATACAGGAAAAAGCTTCCCAATACCATTGTTTCCATAATTGTTAACTTGATATTATTAATTTTAATAACCAATAATCGATCAATCATAAATAATCCTAAAGGCATGATGCTGAAAATTAATAACATTTCCTGAAGCATTTTGTATCCTGAATCTGTTTTTGGAGGATCAAACCACTTATATACTATTAAAAATACCACATAAATAAAAAAAGAGTACTTAAAAGGGTATTAAAGTTGGTTTTCGGATTATTTGATAAAAGATACTTTTCATTTTAATGATACTTCAGCTTCATCTCCGGATTGATCTTAAGAAGCGTTTCGTAGATCAGTTTGATCACATTGCCCACATCTTCTTTAGATACCATTTCTACCGTTGTATGCATATAGCGCAAAGGTAAGGAAATTAATGCACTTGGTACTCCGCCGTTGGAATGGGCGAATGCATCAGTATCAGTTCCGGTACTTCTGCTCGCTGCTGCTCTCTGATAAGGAATCTTTTTGCTTTTTGCGGTATCAATAATCAACTCTCTGATCGTGTGATGAATGCTCGGTGCAAAGAAAACTACAGGTCCGTCACCACATTTTTGATCGCCTTCTTTCTTCTTCTCAATCATAGGTGTTGTGGTATCGTGGGTAACATCGGTTACGATAGCAATATTAGGTTTAATGGTATCAGCAATCATATCAGCACCATACAGGCCAACTTCTTCCTGTACGGAATTGGTAATATACAGTCCGAAAGGAATCGTTTTTTTGTTTTCCTTTAAAAGTCGTGCCACTTCAGCAATCATAAAGCCTCCGATTCTGTTATCGAGCGCTCTGCACACAAAATAACGGTCGTTCATTTCAAAGAATTCATCCGGATAAGTGATCATGCAACCTACATAGATTCCCATGTCTTCGACTTCTTTCTTCGTAACAGCACCGCAGTCGATGAAAATATTTTCAATTTTTGGAGCTGGTTCGTTCTGGTTGGTTCTGGTGTGGATTGCAGGCCATCCGAATACCCCTTTCACGATTCCTTTTTCACCATGAATGTGAACTACTTTCGAAGGTGCGATCGTCTGGTCAGATCCTCCGTTTCGGATCACATAAATAAGCCCGTCATCCGTAATATAATTTACATACCATGAGATTTCATCCGCATGAGCTTCAATAACGACTTTAAACTCAGCCTCAGGATTAATGATCCCATAGCAGGTCCCGTAATGATCTACTTCAATTTTGTCTACATAAGGTTTAATGTAATCCATCCAGACTTCCTGGCCTTTATGTTCGTATCCAGTTGGAGATGAGGTGTTTAAGTATTTTTCTAAAAATTTCAAAGATTTCTTTTCAAATTTCATAAAAAGGAATGATTTTTGCGTTTAATTTTTGTTATTATAAGTGTAAAAATAATGAATTTTAGCAAGATTATCTGCCTTTTTATCTTCTTTTTTGGGATCAGTGTTTTTGGTCAGAAGGATTCTATCATTGCGAAACCACTCAATCAGTACCCACCTGAATCCTTAAAAGTAGATGAGTTTGGTAATAAATATTACTATGACGAAAAGCAGAAGGTAAAGATATTTGAAGTGAATGGTGAACCTGTTGTAGAGCTGGATGAATTGGTTTTGGTCAATAAGCCGAGATTCAATAACCAATTGGATAAAAATTATTATTATTTCCTTAATAAAAAGCTGTACAGAGTATATCCTCTTTTTATAACTGCTCTGCAGCAGTACAGAGATATACAGGCTGATATGAATGATATGGACAGCAAGGCTAAAAGAAAGTTTGTAAGAGAAAGACAGAGTATGCTTGCCGATCAGTATGAAAAACAATTGCGGGACCTTACTACAACAGAAGGGCAGGTATTTGCCAAGCTGATGAACAGAGCAACAGGTAAAAACGTATATGAGATCATTAAAGAGCTTAGAGGTGGATGGAGTGCCTTCTGGTGGAATGTAAAAGGAAAGATGGCAGATATTGATCTGAAAGACCAGTATAATCCGCATAAAAACAGAACGGATGAGTTTGTAGAATCCCTGCTTCAGTCCAACTGGAATTCCGGCTATTTGCAGCCCTATCCGGGAGCCAGCGATTTTAAAACCAAAAAATAATAAAAATTCCTGTAAACATTTACAGGAATTTTTCTTTTAATTTATCGAATACAATTTTATCTATCGGCAGTTGAAAAGGATTATCCGGCTGATCAATATCAATCCATTCCGTTCTTTCAATGCAGGGATCCAGGATCAGGAAATCTTCTTCGGTGGTAATATTCACTATATAATACATGGTAAGAAGCTGTTCGTTGTCTCTGAAACGCGACACCAGGAAATCTTCCTGCGTATAAAAATGCTCAACAACTTCTATCTTCACATTTAATTCTTCATCAAACTCACGGTGAAGACATTCAAGCACTCCTTCGCCAAACTCCAGTCCGCCGCCCGGAAATTTCATTAAAGGTTCACCGGCATACTCTTCAAATAAAGTCAGTACTTTTTTATCTTTTACAGCACAGGCATATACCCTAATATTGATCTTGTCAATCATATATAATGTTTTGTATAGCTAATGTAAGGAAATATGTGGAAAAGACAAAGACGAGAACGGGCAAAGCCAATCATATATTTATTTTCTGATCTTTTACCTTTTCATCTTATTTAACCTCAATTCGGGATAAGAATATCTGATGGATGCAGGTTTGAAGCTGGATGATGGAAGAGGGAAGTTTTGAAAGTCACTAAGAACAAATATTGATCTGTTTTTATTTAATTTGATTTTCTGGTAGCTTTCAATACGTATAACTAAAAGTAACTTCCAGCCTCCTTCTTCCATCTTCCAACCTTTTACATTTTAACTCCTTAACCCGAACTCCTCAGGTTATTTAGAGTTTCACAGCATTAATCATCTCTCTCTTCCCGGGAGGTCCTTGTTTTTTCTCTACATTAAAATTAAGCTCCTGAAGAATTCTTCTAACGCTTCCTTTAGAAGAGTAGGTTGTTAATAGTCCGTTAACGGCCATTTTGTCGGAAACCATTTCAAACAGGGGTTTTTCCCAAAGGTCTGGCTGCACTCTTGCTCCGAAACAGTCAAAGTAAACAAGGTTGATTTTGGGCAGATCTATGTTTTTCAGATCGAAGAAATCACATTCTATCTTTTTTAAGTTAAAACCACTAATGATTTCTACTGACTTTTCCCACTCTGCCAGATGAATTTTCTGATAAATATTTTTGAACTCTGGGTTATCAAAAAGTTCAAAATAAGCTAAATCATTAACTTCGGATTCATTTATGGGGTATTTTTCAAGTGAAAAATAGTTGATGACATGATTTTTGTCAGTTTTTAAATATTCATTAATTGTCACTAAAACATTCAAACCTGTTCCAAAACCGAGTTCTAAAATATTAATTTCACAATCATTTATTAAATTTAATCCATTTTTGATAAACACGTGTTCTGCTTCCTGAAGGGCTCCGTGATGAGAATGGTAGTTTTCATTTAAATCATTGATAAACAATGTTTTGCTTCCGTCGTTTGTGGTCTTAATCTCTCTTTTCAAGCTATTTTTTGGTCAAATTTACTCTAAAATTTTTATATTTAGAAAATTATATTAAATTTGTAGAACATCGTAAAAATTTTATAAAATGATAATTCAAAAAACTGAAAACTCCAGAATTTCTACATTCAATCCTAACGATTTTTCATTTGGAAGTACTTTTATTGATCATATGATTATATGTGAGTATGAAAATGGAAAATGGGGTGATGTAAAATTAGTTCCTTACGGTCCGATACCATTTACACCTGCCATGATGGGAGTAAACTATGGACAAGCTTGTTTTGAGGGTATGAAAGCCTACAAAGACAAAGACGGGCAGGTTTTCCTTTTCAGGCCTGAAAAGAATTTTGAACGTATCAACAAGTCAGCGAAACGTCTTGCTATGCCTGAAGTAACTGAAGAAATGTTTTTAGACGGATTAAAAGCATTAGTAGATATCGACAGAGACTGGATCCCACAAGGTGAAGGAATGTCTCTATATATCAGACCTTTGATCTTCGCTACAGAAGAAGCTTTGAAAGCAAGAGTAGCTAATAAATATATGTTTGCCATCGTAGCAACTCCAGCGAAGAGTTATTATGCGGAACCTGTTTCTGTAAAAATCTCTGACCACTACTCAAGAGCGGCCAACGGAGGGGTAGGTTCTGCTAAAGCTGCAGGTAACTATGCTGCTTCTTTCTATCCAACACAGCTGGCTATTGAAGAAGGATATGAGCAGATTATCTGGACTGATGATGCTACCCACGAATATTTCGAAGAGAGTGGAACAATGAATGTATTCGTAAGAATTAATGATACAATCTATACACCGCCAACTTCTGAGAAGATTCTTGACGGGGTTACAAGAGACAGTTTCATTCAATTGGCTAAGAAAAGAGGTATTGAAGTGAAAATTGAGCCTGTAGCTGTAAAAACAGTAATCGAAGCTCAGAAAAATGGTACTTTGAAAGAAGTTTGGGGAGTAGGTACTGCTGTAGTAACTACGGTATTTCAGGCTTTAGGATATGAAGGTGTGAAACTGGAACTTCCTAAATTATCTGATGAAGAAAGTTATGCTGCTATTCTTAAAAAAGACCTGGTAGACTTACAGAACAACCTATCTGAAGATCCATTCGGATGGAGAGTGATGGTAGACCACGCTCTTGAAACTGTTTAATTTTAATTGAATAAACATACAGAAGCCGGGAAATTCCTGGCTTTTTTTATTTGACTCATTTACTTTGTACATTTCTCCTTCAAGTTTTGTAATTGATTCCCGAAATGTGTATTTTCGCAAAAGTTTATGAAAAAATTACTCTTCATATCAGCAGTAAGTCTGTTAAGCTGTAACAGGAATGCGCAGACGGCTCACCCTCCTGTAGGAGGTGTTTTAAGCCAGAAAGACCTTGATGTTTCCAAGAACAGGATGAAGAACCTGAATACCATTGAAAGGGGACAGATCCAGGACTGGATCAGTGGTCAGTCTGTGAAATATTTTCCTACACAGCTTAATTACTGGGTAACAGTAGAAGGTTTTGATCAGAGAGAAAAAAGAGCCGATGAGACTTTTATTTCTTATTCTTATGATCTTTATGACTTTGATCAGACGAAGATCTATGATGAACCTTTTGTGAGAAAAGAAGCCAGATTCGGGCATTTTGATGAACTGAAAGCGGTAGAGAATGCTTTGCGTTTTATGCGTGATGGGGAGGAAGTAACGCTTTTGGTACCATCTTCACTGGCTTACGGAACCTTTGGAGATGAAAAGAAAATAGATAACGATATACCCTTAATCATAAAATTAAAAGCGCTATAAATAATGAAATTGTTTAACAAGAATATAATTCTGGCAGCGGCAAGTATTTCGCTGATGAGTTGTACCCCAATTTATAAAAAAATGAACGTAGACAAAGAAACTTTCGAAGGTCTTAATAACGGACTTTATGCAAATCTTCAGACTTCTAAAGGAAATCTGATCGTGAAGTTTGAAGACAAAAAGGCACCAGTTACTGTAGCCAACTTTATCGGGCTTGCAGAAGGGAAAATTGACAACAAAGCTAAGGCTAAAGGAGTTCCTTATTATGACGGAACAATCTTCCACAGAGTAATCAAAGATTTTATGATTCAGGGAGGTGACCCTCAGGGAACAGGAATGGGAGACCCTGGATATAAATTTGAGGACGAAAAGAATGACCTTAAACATACAGGAAAAGGAATCCTTTCTATGGCTAATTCAGGTCCTAATACCAATGGCTCTCAGTTCTTCATCACTGAAGTGGCTACTCCTTGGTTAGACGGAAGACATACGATCTTCGGAAAAGTGGTGAAAGGAGATGATGTGATTGATGCTATTGCCAACGTGGAAAAAGGCGCTCAGGATAAACCTAAAACTGACATTGTATTAGAAAAAGTTTCTGTATTCAGCAAAGGTGACGAGTACAAAAACTACGATGCAGCAAAAACGTTCAACGAAGGAAAAGCGAAAATTGCTGAAAACAACAAAGCTTTTATTGCTAAAGAAGAAGCAGAAAAAAAGAAAAAAGAAGAAGAATTCAAGGCCAACCAGGAGAAAATGGTAGAAAACCTGAAAGCAGGTATGCAGAAAACGGAATCTGGTCTTTACTATAAAATCACAAAAACGGCAGACGGTAAAGCTCCAAAGGCAGGAGATAACGTATCTGTACACTATGCTGGTAAATTAGTAGACGGTACTGAATTTGATTCTTCATTCAAGAGAAACGAGCCTATCGAAATTCCAATCGGAATGGGAAGAGTAATCAAAGGATGGGACGAAGGAATTCTGTTGCTTAAAGAAGGTGAAACTGCTACTTTACTGATTCCGCCTGCAATGGGTTACGGAGAAAGAGGAGCAGGAGGAGTTATCCCGCCAAACGCATGGTTAATCTTCGATGTTGAGCTTGTAAAAGTGAAATAATTGCACACTTTATCATATAAAAGCCGTCCGGAAGGATGGCTTTTTTGTTTTGGGAAGGTAAAATTTATTGATGAAAAAACATTACTTTCGTGTACAAAATCTACACATGAAAAAAATCCTCTATACGCTCCTGACGTTTTCTACCATTACATTTTCCGCTCAAGGAAAGAAATTCTTTGAAAGCGGAGAAGTAAAGCTGCAGGCTCCGATAGAGAAAATCAATATGAAATTCGCATACGATCTTCCTTTTGTACAGGTGATGATCAATGGAAAACCATACAACTTTTTGTTTGATACCGGTGCACCCACTGTGATCTCTTCTGCTATTTATGAAGAATTGGGTCTGGAAAAAAAGCATTCCAGTAAAGTAAAGGATTCCCAGAAAAATAAACAGGAACAGATCTTTACTATTCTGCCGGAAATGATTGTAGATAAAGCTGTTTTTAAAAATGTAGGAGCTATTGTCATGGATTTCGGGGCCTCAGAATTAAGCTGTTTTAAAATGGATGGTATTTTGGGAGCCAACCAAATGGCCAAGCTTGCCTGGAAGGTTAATTATGAGGGAAATTCACTGGAAGCAGCAGAAAATCTTTCACAGTTTGATCTGACCGGGTATGATATTGTGATTCCCTTCGATCCGAAAACCCAGAAAACACCAATTATTAAAACTAAAATTTTAGATAAAAAAACAGAACTGACCTTTGATACTGGTTTTTCAGGAAGGCTTAAAGTAGGAGAGAACAGCTATGATCCGAAAAAAGCAGGACAAAGTGTGGAAGTTTACGGAACCAATTCTGTAGGAGCTTATGGAGCAGGAAAGCCAGCACCTGGCTATATTTTCAGACTACCGGAACTCGCATTGGGAAATAGAAGTTTTGCCAATGAAATTGCCAATACCGGAGGTTCAAACTTAATCGGAAATGACTTTTTCAAAAATTTTGTTTTCATTCTCGACTGGTCCGGAAATAAAATCTACATGAAACGCATTAAAAATGAAACGATCAGGCTGGAGTCTTTTGGGTTCGGATATCGCTTCATTGATGCTAAGCCAACGGTTGCTCTGGTATATCAGGAAGAGAATTTTCCATTGAGAGTTGGTGATTCTATCATCAGTATCAATGATGTGAATCTTGATAACCTTAATAAGGAAAGCGCCTGCTATTATTTCCTCAACAAGGCGGAAAAAGGGCAGAATGTAATTGATCTGAAAATAAAAAGAGAAGGAAAAGTGATGGAAATGAAATTGGAGAAGAAGGAATACCTGAAGGGATGAGAAGGAAAGATAGAGGTTCGGAAATAAACGAAGCGGCTTTGTTTATCCTTTAAAAATACAGCATCTTATACATCTTTGTCTGTCTTTGTGATCAATTAAAAAATTAATTCTGCTCTGCACCTGATTCATTCTAACCGATAAATAATAAAATAAAAACCCCGTTCAATAAGCTTGAACGGGGTTTTTTCAGTAAAATAAGAATTAAAGTTACAGATTTCTGCCTTTGTTCATTCTTGATGAATAATTTATTTTTCCGGCTAAGGAGCTGATGAATATCAATCCAAAGCCTAAGTAAGCCGCAAATGCGGTCAGATAAACAATTAAGCTGTTAAAACTTGGGTTGGTAGCGTATACCAGTACCGAAAAAACAGCAAAGCTCAAAAGAAGCACAAGGCTCCAGATGTGCATTTTTGCAGCATCTTCATTTCTCTTAAAAATCATTTCAAAAAAGTCTCTCATCATTAATCACTTTTTAAGGGTTATACATCTTTTTTCCGTTCTTCCATAGAACGGTCCGGAATCGATTTCCGTTATTTATCAACAGGCTTATGATCATGGTGAACTCGGCTAAGGTCACGATCTCTAAGACAGTATGATTATTTCGTACCAAGGTAGCTTAATGCTTCCTAATTATGTTAAAAGCAATATTGAATCAGTATGGTGATTCATGAGCTTTATGATACCGTACACAGCATTCATCGTAATGGAATTGATAGTTAACTATCTTTTCCTGTGCATACGGCATCTAAAGAAAAAGGATCATATAAAAATATAGGAACCGCCTTAATCTGGCCCAGCGGAAACTGAAATTCCGCAGAAAACCTTTTTCATCGTTGTGTTTTAACAATTTTTTTTCATTGTTTTAGTAGCTAATTTCATGCCAAAGTGATTTTTTTGCCTATATTTATTTTAATTAACTTTAAATATCATAGGTTTAAGTACAATATATAATGACTTTTGAAAGTATAAAAGAGGATATAAATAATTCTTTGGGAAGTCTTTTAACACACGCAAAAGACTGCTCTTGGAATACAATTTCTCCCAATATAGGTTTTATTGTGTCTGACTTTAATGAGTTTAAGGGGGCCAATTCTTTTGAGAGGAGTATGTTGAGGAATAAGGTGAATAATTCTAAGAAATTATTATCGTTGGAATCTGCTGTTGAAATGTTGAAGAAAGAGTATGATGATCTTTATGATATCAATTTATATATCTTCAGAGCATTCAGAAATGAAACGATTATTGAGATCCAGTATTACAGAAAATCAAATTTTGAGCCTGATTATTTTGAAACGGTAAAGGATAGCCAACCCATGCTTCATGCTAAAATAGCTTTGCCTTTTTACGCTTCAGAAGGTGGGAAATTTGATGTCAACTGGGAATCTGGAGGAGGTTTCAGACATGCCTGGAAAAGTTTTCTTTATCGGTTTAAATACAAAAGAATAATGAAAGAATTAAAAAGGTAGTGAGTATTTTAGTTTATTTGGATGCGATTTTTTATTTGCTCGCAGATTGGGCAGGTCAGGCAGATTTTCGGAGCAAAATGTGTTTAGATAAATCATTCTCGCATAAGATTAAAATCACTTTTTTTTGATGCCAAAAATAAATTTGTGCTATCAGCCAAATCTACGAGAACACATGTAATTCTTAGAATTTATTCAATAGAGGCGGACTTTAGTCCGCCCAAATAATAAAAAACAATCCATTGTCTTTAGCCAAAACCTATAAAAATCTGTTTGACTGAGCATTAAAAAAATCAATTATAAAGAAATTGCGTTCAAACAAATCTAGATATATTTGAACGCAATTTAGCTAAAATGGCAATTTACCAGTTCTTATCAATCATATAAATAAGCTGTGTCATCGCAGATGCTCCTAAAAGAAGTTCTCTGCGGTTTACCTTTTCAAAAGTATCTTCTTCCGTATGATGAATGTCAAAATATCTCTGAGAATCCGGAACAAGTTCTGCTGTTGGTACCCCCATCTGCTGAAGCGGAGAGATGTCTGCTCCTGAATATACACCTTCAAAATTATAAACACCGTAAGGGAAGAATAATTTTGTCCAGCTTTTGATCTGGTTTCTTTTGGCATCATCCATTTCTAAAGCAATGCCTCTTGGGGTAAAACCTCCTGCATCAGACTCTATGGCAAAAAGATGTTTTTCATTTTTCTCTTTCACTGTTTTTCCGTACTGAAGACCACCTTTTAAGCCATTTTCTTCATTGGCAAAACATACTGCTCTGATGGTATGGTTGTTCTGGATACCCAGTTTTTTGAAAGTTCTTAATACCTCAATACTCTGTACAATTCCGGCTCCATCATCATGAGCCCCTTCGCCTACATCCCATGAGTCAAGATGTCCACCTACAACAATCACGCTGTTGTCTTTTTTACCGGTAATTTCACCAATAACGGAGTGGGAGAGCTTTTCACCCTTCATTCCGCAATTGGAATTAAGCTTGGCGGTAACTTTCTGTTTTTTCAATAATGCTTCCAGTTCGTCGGCCGTTGTGTTCCCGATTGCAGCAGCCGGAACTTTGGTGATCTTGTCTTCATAGCGCATGGCCCCTGTGTGAGGTACGTCATCAAATGCAGAGGATAAAGATCTGATAATGGCAAATTTTCCACCTTTTTTAGCGGTTAAAGTAGCTGCATTTACTCTGTATTTTGCGGCATCACCATACCCTCTGAAGGTTTCTACAAAAGACTGGCTGAAAGGGTAGTTGAAAAATACAATCTTATCTTTTACCTTTTCTGCCGGGAGTTTTTCATATTCCTCCATAGATTTCACCATGATGATCTCTCCAGATACATCTTTTCCGCCCGTACCTTCAGAATTTCCAAGGGAAAGCATTTTCAGGCTTTTCCACTTTCCGTCTGCGGCTTTAATGTGTAATGATTCTTTACCTCTTTCCCAGACCGGAATCATCACTTCCTGAAGCCATACTTTATCAGCTCCGGCCTCACGGAGTTTCTGTTCAGCCCATTTTACGGATTGGTCATAAGCTTTGGAGCCACTCAAACGGTGTCCGATGTTTTTAGTCAGATCTCTCAGATCTTCATAACCTTTCCCATGGTTCAATATCTCTATGGAAATTTTACTGAATTGTATGGAATCTTCCTTAGACTGGCCGAAAACAGCCATTCCAAAAATTAATAATGAGGTTCCTAATATCTTTTTCATTGTTACCAATTTTTATCAATCATATAAATAAGTTGTGTCATCACTTTAGCGTCGGCAGTTATTTCGGATTTTTCATATTACCAGTTTTTATCAACCATAAAAATCATTTGTGTGATTACAACGGCTCCAAGAAGAAGTTCTCTTTTATTCACTTTGTCGAAAGTATCCTGTTCAGAATGATGGTAATCGAAATATCTTTGAGTATCTACAACAAGTTCTGCTAAAGGAATATCCTGTTTTTTCAAAGGGGAAATATCCTGAACAGCATCGGTTTGGTCGAAATCATAAACGCCGTAAGGAAGAAAATATTCTTTCCAGGGATAAACCAGTCTTCTTCTCTGTGGTGACATATCTAAAGAAAATCCCCGTGGAGAATAACCTCCGGCATCTGTTCCTAAGGCAAATACATGCCTTTCTTCTTTCTTTTTCACATAAGCAGCATACATTTCGCGGCCCTGTCCTCCGTTTTCACTGTTGGCAAACAAAACTACCCGGATGGTGTGATTGTTTTCATATCCAAGGGCTTTCAATGTTCTTAAAACTTCGATACACTGAACAACCCCGGTTCCATCATCAATAGCGCCTTCACTAATATCCCACGAATCAAGCTGAGCGCCTAAAACAATGACTTTAGAATCTTTTTTACCCTGAATTTCAGCAATAATATTTGGATTTGTTGCATCTCCTTTTGATTCTGCGGTCATGTTGATTTTAGCCGTAACTTTCTGCTTTTTTAATGTTTTTTCCAGCTCATCTGCTGATCTTACCCCTATTGATAAAGCAGGAATTTTAATTTTGTCATCAGGTTCATAATAAATCATTTTAGCATGAGGGGTATCATCATTCGCTGTTGTTAATGATCTTATAATTAATGCTTTTGCACCGGTTTTAGCAATAACGGAAGCAGAAATCAATTTTGATTTTGCAGTAAGTAAATAGGAGTCGCTGGTGTTGATGATTTTCGGGTCCATAGGCACGTTCACGAAAACTATTTTGTCTTTTAACTGGCCTATTGACATTGCATTAAGTTCTGACGTTGAATTTATTAAAACAATTTCCCCTGTCAGATCCTTTCCACCTGTTCCTTCAGAGTTTCCGAAAGAAAGCATTCTGATATTTTTCCAGTCTCCATTTCCTGTTTTTATCTGTAAAGATTCTTTTCCCCTGATCCAGACAGGAGCTTTGGCCTCTTGTCTCCAGATCATATCAATACCAATTTCTTTGAACTTTTTTTCTGCCCATTCTACTGCTTTGGCATAGCCGGGAGTAGCGCTGAAACGCGGTCCGACCCCTTTTGTGAGCTCTCCAAGGTTATCATAAGCCCTGCCATTGGTCATGATCTCGTCCGAGATCTTTTTAAATTCGTCGTGGTAATTTAATTTTACAGGAATTGATGTTCTACCGGCAGGTTTTTTCTGTGGTTTTTTTTGAGAAAATAAAAATCCACTCAAAAAGAGTGGAAGTATAATGAAGATTTTTTTCATTTTTTATTTACCTTTCTTTTTCCGATGATAAAAGTAGGGAAAAAATAGGAATTTATTAAGGTTTCATGTCATACATTAACAGTGCTGTAACCAATTTCGGTTCAATGAATGTACATTTTGGAGGCATGCTGAGTTTCAGATCTGAAATTTTAATCATATCGTTGAAACTTACAGGATAGATTCCGAAGCCTACCTTGCCTTCACCGCTTTCTACCTTTTCTTTTAAAATATTGATTCCCTGAATGTTTGAGGTTCCTTTTACATAGGTAATCTTTTCAGAACTGTCAGGATCTTCTATTTTCAGGACGCTTTTAAAAATATATTTATCAAGCAGGTGGTGATCCAGATTGTCCAGAGACATTTCCTTTGAACGAAGATCGTGCTTAACGTGAAGTGAATAAAACTTACCATCCAGATACATTGAAATATGGAATTTTTGTGAAGGAAAGTATGATGCCTCACCCTTTTCATGGATCAGGAAGTACTCTTCCAGCTTTTTTAAAAATTCTTCGCTTGAAAGACCATTCAGGTCACTCAGAATTCTGTTGTAATCATGGATCTTGATCGATTGGTTGGAAACAATAAAACTGTAAACGAAATTATATGCCTCTGTTCCGTTATGTTTTTTATTCTTTTCTTTATGATGTTTGGCGTTCAATGCTGTAGAGCCAATCCTGTGGTGGCCGTCCGCAATATAGAATGAATCAATCTGATCGATCACTTCTTTGAACTGCTGAAGTTTCAGGCGGTTATCTATTCTCCAGATTTTATGTCTGATCCCGATAGAATCGACATGGTTGAAAATAGGAACGTTTTTTTCCTCATGATTCATCAGAAGCTCAATCTTGGAATTGGAAGGGTAGGTAAGGAGAACAGGTTCTGCCTGCAGGCTTACTTTTTCCAGATAATGAGCCAGCTTTTCTTTTTTCTGAGGAATGGTGCTTTCGTGTCTTTTGATCTTTCCGTTCCAGAAATCTTCAATACTGGCAAGCCCAAGCAAGCCTCTGAAAATTTGTTTGTTGGGATAGATCTGCTCATAAAGATAGTACGCAGAATTGTCCTGAACGAGTTTTTTATCATCCAGAAGCTCTTCAAATGTAGAACGGATCTTTCGTAAGTTCCGGTCGATATCTTTGGATTTACTCACAACATATGGTTTTATCATATTGATGTAAGTATTCTCTATCTGAGCTTTCTCCGTAATTTCCTCCTGAGTAAAATTATCCAGAGGGTGGGTAGGGAAAGTGCTCTCAAGGTCTTTATGAGGTCTTATTCCACGGAAAGGTTTGAAAATAGGCATATTTATCTTATAGTTTCTTTTTGTAGCTTAATAATTTGTTCCGCAAGTTCAGCACCGATTTTTTCCTGTGCATCCACTGTATTTCCGCCTATGTGAGGGGAAAGGGATAATGCAGGATTCATCAGTAAGGGAAGTTCCGGGCTGGGTTCGTTTTCAAAAACGTCCAGTGCTGCTCCGGCTACTTTTTCCGACTCGATGAAATCAATCAGTGTTACTTCATTGATCACTCCGCCTCTTGCAGTGTTTACAATGTAGACTCCGTCTTTCATTTTTTCAAACTGAGGCGTGTCTATGATATATTCGCTCGTCTTTGGAGTATTGATACTGATAAAGTCTGTGTCTTTAAGAAAAGCATCCATATCATTGGTGGAAGTAATCTCAAAGTTGAGGCTTTGTCCGTCAAAAAAATCCAGGGTAAGCTTTTTTGTTTTCGGGTTCTTGGTAAGTACTTTGATCTTCATCCCTAAAGCTATACCTATTTTCACAACTTCCTGTCCAATGCTTCCGAAGCCAATTACTCCCAGTGTTTTTCCTGAAAGTTCATAAGCTTTGCTGAAAGATTTTTTCATTGCATTGAAATGAGTTTCTCCTTCCAGCGGCATCAGCCTGTTCGATTCATGAAGGAATCTTGCCAGTGCAAAAAAATGTCCGAAAACAAGTTCCGCTACTGATTTTGAAGAGGCTGTAGGAGTATTGATCACTTTAATCCCTTTGCTTTTGGCATACTCTACATCAATATTATCCATTCCGATACCTCCACGTCCGATAATCTGCAGACCAGGACAGGCATCAATCAGATCTTGTTTTACTTTCGTTGCGCTTCTCACTAAAAGAACATCTACGTTATTTTCATTAATAAAATTAATAACGTGATCCTGGGCCACTCTGTTGGGCAGAACTTCAATTCCTGCCTCTTTAAGTGCCAGTTCTCCTGTTTTTGAGATTCCGTCGTTTGCTAAAACTTTCATGTGTTATTGGATTTAAAGATTGAAAAATTTAATTATTTAAAAAATTTAAATCGGGCCGCAAATTAATAAATTTAAATGAACTGCCTTAAATCTTTCAATCTTTGAATTTTTTTAATGCTTAAATAATTACCTGATCGATTTCATAACATCCACCAATACCTGTACGCTTTCAATTGGTAGTGCGTTGTAAAGGCTGGCTCTGTAACCTCCCAGACTTCTGTGTCCGTTCAGTCCGCTGATTCCTGCAGCTTTCCAGGCATTGTCAAACTCTTCTTTTTTGCTCTCGTCTGTTAATTTAAAAGAAACATTCATCAGAGAACGGTCTTCTTTTACGCAGAAGGTTTCAAACAATGGATTACTGTCTATTTCATCATATAATAATTTCGCTTTGGCTTCATTTCTCTCTTCAGCAGCAGCAATTCCTCCGTTTCTCTCAAGATACTGTAAGGTAAGAAGAGATGCATAAATTGGGAATACCGGAGGGGTATTGTACATGGATTCTTTAGAAATGTGCTGCGAATAATCCAGCATGGAAAGCATATTTTCTCTTCCTGTTTTTCCAAGGATCTCTTTTTTTATCACCACAAGGGTTACGCCCGCAGGTCCCATATTTTTCTGAGCTCCGGCATAGATAAGGTCGAATTTTGAAAAGTCGAGTTGTCTTGAGAAAATGTCAGAACTCATATCACATACCATCAGCGTATCTACTTCAGGGAAAGATTTCATCTGGGTTCCGTAAATCGTATTGTTGGAGGTACAGTGGAAATAGTCGTACTCCGAACCTACAGTATAATTTTTTGGAATGAATGAATAGTTTTCTTCTTTGGAAGAGTCTACCACATCAACAGTTCCTAATTTTTTAGCTTCTTTAATGGCTCCTGCTGCCCAGGTTCCGGTGTCCAGATAGGCTGCTTTACCGTCTGTTTTCAAAAGATTGTAGGGAACCATTGCAAACTGCATGCTGGCACCGCTTCCTAAATAAAGAACTTCATAATCATCTCCAAGGTTCATCAGCCTTTTTACGATAGCACGTGCTTCATCCATTACCGCTACAAAATCCTTGCTTCTGTGGGAAATTTCCAAAAGGGAAAGTCCAATTCCATTAAAATCAAGAATGGCCTGTGCCGATTTTTCGAATACCTCCTGAGGTAAAATGCATGGTCCTGCGCTGAAATTATGCTTTTTGCTCATAGTGTTGTTTTTTGGTTGTGCAAGAACAGACTTGCGGTTTCATTATTAAAATTTTACTAGATTTCTTGATATTTATAGTAAAAAAAACCGTCTCATCGTCATGAGACGGCGTTTTTTATTCACCGTGTAAAAATGCTTTTTTATTAAGCAGGGCTTCTTCTGATTCTACATGATCCTCATCCGGAACGCAGCAGTCTACAGGGCATACCGCAGCACACTGAGGTTCTTCATGGAACCCTTTGCATTCCGTACATTTGTCGGTAACAATGAAATAAACATCATCACTTACCGGTTCCTGTGGATCATTGGCATCAACCGTCAATCCCGAAGGCAGTGTTACAGTTCCTTGAAGGGTAGTACCTTCAGAAGCTTTCCAATCTACGGCTCCTTCATATATTGCATTATTCGGGCATTCCGGCTCGCAGGCCCCACAGTTAATGCATTCATCAGTTATTTTAATAGCCATCGCTAATTTTTTTTAAATTTGCACAAAATTACAAAATATTCCCCAATTGTAAAGTAATTATGAATACCGAAAATCAAGTTTTAGGACTTATTAAGTTAAGTGACTATATAAAAACGTTTCTGACAAAGGATCAGAACAATGAGAATGAAAGTGATGCAGAATTTGAATTATTGCTGAAAAAATCGGAAATTGAGAATCCGTGGTTTACTCTTGATAATCAGAAATTTGCCTTTAAGCAGTGGACAGAACTGCTTACGGAAGAAAATATCAGTGCCTGGCTTAAAAATTATTCAGTTTCAAAGAACCCAAAAAGAGTAGGGCTTATTTTGGCCGGAAATATTCCTTTAGTAGGATTTCATGATGTGATCTCTGTAGTATTGAGCGGTAATATTCCGGTAATTAAACTGTCTTCAAAGGATAAATACATGATTCCGTTTCTGTTGAAAAAATGGAATGATTTTTCAGGAGGGCTAGTTTCGTTTGAACTGGTAGAAAGGTTAGAAAATTTTGATGCGGTAATCGCTACCGGAAGCAATAATACGGCAAGGTATCTTGAATATTATTTTAAAGATCATCCAAGTATCATCCGTAAAAACAGAACCTCAGTTGCGGTATTGAAAGGTGATGAGACCAATGAAGAACTGCAACTTCTGGCGGAAGATATTTTCCGTTATTTCGGATTAGGCTGTAGAAATGTGACCCGTATTTTTATTCCACAAGATTTTGTGATTGACCGGCTTTTTGAAAATTTCTTACACTTCCAGGATATTATTCATCATAACAAATACGCGAATAATTATGATTATAACAGAGCGGTTTACCTTCTGAACCAGGATAAGTTCTGGGATAATAATTTTGTGATGCTAAAAGAAGATGATAAGCTTTTCAGTCCTCTTTCTGTAATCAATTTCAGCAGATATGCTTCTTTGGATGATGTTAAAAGATTTATAGCTGAAAATGCGGAAAATATTCAGTGTATAGTGGCTAAAAATGAACTGGGATTAGATTCTGTTTCATTTGGGGAAGCGCAGCATCCAGCCCTGGATACCTATGCTGATAATGTGGATACAATGAAATTTTTGGAAGTGGTATGATTTTTCGTATCTTAACTCACTTATTTCACCCAATAATAAAATAAAACTTATGAAAAAATTATTTTTAGGACTTGCACTGGCTGCTGCTCCGTTTATGTTTGCTCAGAAAGTAGCGGGCGTAACGGTTGAACGTCCCAAAAAAGAAATACCAACTGAGCTGAGTAAAGATAAGGCTAAGATGTTTAATGAGAACCTTATCAAATTTCTCGATGCAGTAAAAGTATCAGACCGTAAGGTTATAGATGCTATGCTTTCTGATAAAGTGAAGCAGATTGTTACTGATGATGTCCTTAAAAAAGTAAAAGAAGGCATTGATTATACTAAAAAGCTGGAAATTCTGAAAGCCGGATATTATGTAACAGGGGATAATGAAGCCTATCCGAATCTAAAATATAAATATGCAGGAGATTCGTCCAATAAAGAAGTGGTCAGTGCGATATTTGAAGAAGATGGGAAAATTCTTGGGGTAATGCCCATGAATAATAAATAATTTATTTTTGATACAAAAAAATATTAACTATGATGACAGATTCTTTAGTCGCTCATTCCTCGGAAGTGGAAAAAGCAGACTTTTACAGGAAAACGTATTTACACGTTGCTTTATCAGTCCTTGCGTTTATCGGGATTGAAACTATTCTATTAAAAACCGTTCCGGCAGAGCTTATTGCTATGATGTTCGGACAGAAATATACCTGGTTACTGATTATCGGAGTATTCTGGCTGGCTTCTATTCTGGCTAATAAATGGTCTCTTGCACAGAGCAGATCTACGCAATATTTAGGATTAGGATTTTATATTGTACTTGAAGCAGTGATCTTTTTACCCTTGATCTATATTGCTGTTAATACCGCAGGGGTTAACGTAATCTTTCAGGCGGCTATGCTTACCATTTCTATGTTTGCAGGGCTTTCACTGGTTGCTTTTATGTCAAAAAAAGATTTTTCTTTTTTGAGAAATATAATTGTTATCGGAGGTTTTATCGCCATTGGACTGATTGTAGCGGGAGCTATTTTCGGATTTAATCTTGGTCTTTGGTTCTCCGTAGGAATGGTGCTTTTGGCTTCTGCCAGCATTTTATATGAAACCAGTAAGCTTAAAAATACCTATACAACAGGGCAGTATGTAGGAGCATCTTTACAGTTGTTCGCATCTATTATGTTGCTGTTCTGGTATATCCTGAGAATTTTAATGAGCAGAAGAAGCTAATTTGAGAAATAATGAGCTGAAGGTCTCATTTTTTTCATAACTTAATAATATAATCCTGATGATTTTCATCGGGATTTTTTCTTGCCACAGATACACGAATCTTTTACTAATATGCAAATGATGGCTGTCTGATTTATTTTTCTAATTATATGTTATCTTGTAAATTGATCAGTAATAAACTTTTCAGCCTGGGTAAAAAATCTGCACCATCTGTCAAATCTGCGAGCTATTTTTTCGACGCAAAGTTTTTTGCTGAGAATTTTTGATTTTCTTGCGCCCTAAAAACATTATCATAATTAAAAACTTTTAGGTCCCTTAGCGTTTTCCAATAAAAAAAATCTGCTCAATCTGCCAAATCAGCGAGGTATTTTGTTCGATTCAAAGCTAAAGGGAGTAGAGTATGAGATCAATCCTGCTGATCAATGTAATTAAATGATTGGATTGTGTTATTTGTGAAGAAATTATAACCCTTGTCTTCAGGAACCCAAAAAATCCTGATGGCAATTCATCGGGATTTTATTGGAACAATTGGGTTTTTCAGAAATTGTGTTTTATGGATGTTTTTAATTATTAAGTCTCTAATAATCAAAATTTATTTGTCGATTGAGCCCAGTACTTTCTGTGCAAAAGAGTTTAAGGCATCTTTTTCGCTCATTCCGTTCTGTACATTAGCGTGTACTTCTAAAGCACCGCAGATATTGGTAATTAATTCTCCTGCTACATTAAGGTCTTCTTCACTGGTTCCTCTGAATTCGCAGAAGCTTTCCAGTACCTCTAATGTTTTCTCAAGATTCTCAGGAGTCTGATTCTGATAAAACTGTCTGATTACGGGTAACTTCATTATGATAATTCGTTAAAAAGGTTAATTAAACTTTCTGCCTGGTTAGATTGTACTTGGTTAACCAGCTCTCCGTTTTTAAAAATAGCAAACGTCGGAAGGTTGTCTACTTTAGCCAGTTTTCTGCTTTCAGGAAGTTTTTCTGCATCTACATATAAAAACGGAATGGCTTCGTTTTCTGATGCTAATTTTTTGAATTTAGGCTTCATGATTCTGCAGTTTCCGCACCATGTTGCGCCATATTGAACAACTACTTTTTCGTTGTCATTTACGATATTCTGTAATGTATCTTCAGTTAATTCTGTGTACATAGGTTAAATTTTAAGAATTAAAATTTAACAATGTAACAATTGAATAGTGTATCAATGTACCAATAAAAATATCTATTGCTACAGTGATGCATTGTTACATTGTTAAATTACTAGATTGTTAAATTGATTTTAGTTCTTAGCTAAGTATTCTGCTGTAGAAGTTCTGTCTGCTTTCATTGCATCTTTTCCCTCTTCCCAGTTAGCAGGACAAACTTCACCGTGCTTCTGAACGTGCGTGTAAGCATCGATCAATCTTAAGAATTCCTTTACGTTTCTTCCTAATGGCATATCGTTTACAGCCTCGTGGAAGATTTTTCCTGTTTCGTCGATAAGGTAAGTAGCTCTGTAGGTTACATTAGAACCTGTGAAAGTTTCCTCTCCATCTTCATTGTATTCGAAATCCTGATCTACGATTCCAAGGATATTTGCTAATTGTCTGTGAGTATCAGCTAAAAGCGGGTAAGTTACTCCTTCAATACCTCCGTTATCTTTTGGAGTGTTTAACCATGCAAAGTGTACTTCATTCGTATCGCAAGAAGCTCCGATTACTTTGGTGTTTCTTTTTTCGAATTCACCTAAAGCCTCCTGGAAAGCGTGAAGCTCAGTAGGACATACGAAAGTGAAATCTTTCGGATACCAGAATAAAAGAACTTTTTGTTGGTTGGAAGTAGCTTCTTCAAGGATGTTGATTCTAAGATCGTCACCCATTTCAGACATTGCATCAATTGTTACATTTGGGAATTTTTTTCCTACTAAAGACATAATTTTCTGTTTTTATATTTAAATTTCTGTTGCAAAGATAAAAATATTTCATCTATCAATCAAGTTAATGTTGATAAATAAAATCTATAATTGTTTTTGACGGTAAAATGTGAAAAAAGCCCTGATTTCAGGACTTTTCTTTTATATTTTAATACCCAAATATTTCATTGAGATTAAGCTTTTTAACTTCACCGAGTTTTTTCATATCGGCTTCGTTTACTTTATCTTGTGAAGCAACCAGACAATAGGTGTAGCTTTTACCTTTCATCTCTTTGTCATGGAAAGTATTGATGTCAGTAAAAGAAAGCTTTGGAGCCTGCTCGTATACATTCTTTCTGATATCGGAATTATTTCCAAGCTTCTGAGCTTTCAGATAAGAGAAGATGATACCGTCCTGGGTAATTCTTTCGGAAGCAATCGATTTTTTCAATCCGCTTTTTGCTGTTTCAAATAACTGCTCAGACTTTGGAAGAGTAGTTAAAAGCTCATTCATGGCTGTTGTAGATTCGTTGAATTTATCAGCCTGAGTTCCTACATAAGCCATTACAACATCTTTGTCTTCTTTCTTACCCGGAAGTGCAAAATAAGAATAAGTTGAATAAGCCAGTGCTTTAGACTCTCTGATTGTCTGGAATACAATAGACCCCATTCCGCCTCCGAAATAGCTGTTGAACAGGTTAACGGTAGGAGTAATGGATGAATTATACTGATCCGCGTTTCTTACCCAGAAAACTTCAGCCTGTACCATGTCGTAGTGAGCGAATAATACCTTGTTTTTATCCGTTGGGATCTGAACAAAAGTTTTTGTTTTAGGCAAGTCTTTCAAAGAAGCAGGAAGCTTATGAACCGGAGTTAAAGAAGCTACCACCTCATTTCCTGATTTCGGTCCATAATACAATACTCTGTGTTTGAAATTGAAAAGATCATGAAGAACATTAATCAGGTCTTCGGCTTTCAATGCGTCAAGTTCTGCATCACTTAAGACGTTATTGAACGGGTTTTGAGGTCCGTACTGAGCATAGCTTCTAAGTCCCGCCATGATCGTCCCTTTATTCTGCTTGGCATTGGCTCTTGCTTTTTTAAGTCTTGCTTTGTAAGCATCTAAAGCTTTCTGATCTGCCTGGCTGTTTTTAATCAGGTCTTCGAAAAGAGCGGCTGTTTTTTCAAAATTTTCATTCAGACCTTCAAGAGATACATACGTTTCTTCATTTCCGGCGATTACGTTAAAGCTTGATGCCAGTTTGTAGAATTCTTTACTGATTTCTTCTGAAGACTTGTTTTTCGTACCCAGATACTGAAGATATTCTGCCGCCAGAGGAAGGATTTTGTTGTTCCATTTTCCGGAATCGAAGTGATAATACATTCTGAACAGAGCATTATCTGTATTTTTTACAGAAAGTACATCTACGTTTCCTAGCTTATTTTTGGCAATATCTTTATCATAGTTCAGCCATATCGGTGAAATTGCATTTTCCGGCATTTCATCAATCTTCTTAAGGAAAGGAGACTGGTCTTCTCTGTTTACTGTAACGGGGGTAATCGTTGGCTTGTCTACTTTTACAATACTCTTGTCTTCCCCTTTTTTCTTATAAACAGCAACGTAATTGTTGTTTTGAAGGTATTTAGAGGCGAAATCCATAATGTCTTTTTTCGTCAGCTTAGAGATTTCGTCTACATATTCTAAAGAAACCTTATGGTCAATACCAGAAGTAAACTCATCCATCAGAATGCCTGCTCTGGAAGAATATTTTTCATCCTTCTGGATAATGTTTTTCTTTTCATTATTAACAATAGACTGAATAAGATCATCAGAGAATTCTCCTTTTCTCAGCTTATCTATCTCCTGAAGAAGAAGTGCTTTCACTTCATCCAGAGACTGTCCTTCAGTGGGTCTTCCCTGGATAAGCAGGACAGAATAGTCTTTTAAGGCATAAGCAGAGGCAAAAGCGGACAGTAATTTTTGTTTTTTAACCAGATCCAGGTCAATTAATCCGGCTTGTCCGTTAGTCAGCATATTTCCTACAAGATTAAGCAATCTCGCATCTTTTGTTGTTGCGCCCGGAAATCTGAAGCCTAACATTACGTTTTCAGGGTTAGGGCCTACTACTTCTTTTACAATAGGAGAGGTAATTGGTTTTTCCTGGCCTATCTTATATTCAGGGATTGCTTTGGTCTTCATAAATGAAAACGCTTTGTCGATTTTTGCGATCACTTCATCAGGATTGAAATCTCCGGACATGATCACCCCCATATTATTAGGAACATAATAGTTGTTGAAATAATCTCTGATAGCTTTCAGAGAAGGGTTTTTCAGGTGTTCAATGGTTCCGATAGTAGTTTGCTTCCCGTAGTTATTATTCGGGAAAAGATTGGCGAACATCATGTCAAACACCTTATCACCATCATCATCAAGTGTTCTATTTTTTTCTTCATAAACCGCTTCAAGTTCCGTATGGAAAAGTCTTAAAACCGGCTGTCTGAACCTTTCGGATTGTACTGCTAAGAACTTATCAATCACATTGGCTGGAATGTCTTCTGTATAAACGGTCTGCTCAAAAGAAGTGAAGGCATTGGTTCCTTCAGCTCCCATTCCGGTCATCATTTTATCGTATTCGTTGGCGATTGCATATTTAGCCGCTTCACCGGAAACTTTGTCAATTTCTTTATAGATCTCTTTTCTCTTAGCCTCGTCCGTCGTTTTGTTGTACTTTTCATAAAGTGCATCGATCTGGTCTAATAAAGGTTTTTCTTTTGCCCAGTCTTTAGATCCGAATTTATCGGTTCCTTTGAAAAGCATATGCTCCAAGTAATGAGCTAGCCCCGTATGATCCGCAGGATCGGTTTTGCTTCCCGCTTTAGTAGCGATGTAAGCCTGGATTCTTGGGTCTTTATTGGTTGGACTTAAAATAACCGTCAGTCCGTTTTTTAACGTGTAATATCTTGCTGCAGTAGGGTCGTTGGTTACATATTTGTACGTATAACCGTTAGATTTTGCTTCTTTCCATTGGAAATCCTGTCCATAAGCATAACCGGCAAAACTTGCGGCGGCGATACTTGTTGCGATTGTTAGTTTTTTTAACAGATTCATTTTTGTTGCGTTATTATATGCTTTATTTTGTGCTGAATGGTTCCAGCAGGTTTTTGATTCTTTTCATAGCTTCTCTCAGATCATCTTCTGATGCGGCATACGAGAATCTGATGCATTCCGGGCTTCCGAAAGAAACTCCGCCTACACATCCTACGTGGGCATTTTCTAAAAGGAACATGGCAAAATCATCAGCATCTTTGATTTCTGTACCATTTAAAGTCTTTCCGATATAGTAGGAAACATCCGGGAAATAGTAAAATGCAGCTTTTGGAAGAACTACTTTAAACCCCGGGATTTCTTTGATCAGATCATACACAAGATCTCTTCTTTTTTTGAAGGCATCAATCATGTATTTGTATTCCGAAGGATCTGTTTTCAGTGCGGTAATAGAAGCTCTCTGGGCCATAGTGTTGGCTCCGCTGGTCATTTGTCCCTGGATCTTTTCACAGGCTTTGGCCAGCCATTCAGGACATGCAGAATATCCAATTCTCCATCCGGTCATGGCATAAGCTTTAGACATTCCGTTGATCACAGCTGTCTGCTCATATACTTCAGGAAACTGGGCAATAGAGGTCGTCTTGGTTTCGTAGTTGATAAACTCGTAGATCTCATCCGATATAATGGTAACATGTGGATGCTTAGCAATAACTTTGGCCAAAGATTTCAGCTCATCATAGGTGTAATATCCTCCTGAAGGATTACATGGAGAACTGAAAAGAACAGCTTTTGTTTTCTCTGTGATTGCTTCTTCCAGCTGTTCAGCCGTAATTTTAAAATCAGTTACATAAGAAGTAGGAAGCATAACCGAATTTCCGCCCATCATTTTCACCATTTCATCATAACTTACCCAATATGGGGCAGGAAGAAGAACTTCGTCTCCATCATTGATGATCGCTGCCAGTACATTAAGGATTGCCTGCTTGGCTCCGTTTGATACGCAGATTTGTGAAGGTTTATAGTCAAGATTGTTATCTCTTTTCAGTTTGTAGGCAACGGCCTCGCGAAGTTCCAGAAATCCCGGAACAGGAGAGTAGTGGCTGTAGTTTTGATTAATAGCGTCGAAAGCTGCCTGTTTAATATTATCCGGTACGTCAAAATCCGGTTCGCCAAGAGTGAGGCTGATTACGTCAATGCCGCTGGCTTTCATTTCTCTTGCTTTGTTTGACATGACGAAAGTCTGCGAGTAACCCAGTCGTTTTACTCTATCTGAAAGTTTGTCCATGTAGTCTTTTTGAATTTTAACAAATATATAATAAAAACATCTTGCCGGGAAATAAAAATAAGCTTAGAGAAAAGATTTTTGTCAGGTTTCAATTTAATCACTAGCTTTGGAAATAGGATTGATTTTGAGGCTTTCACCAGCTTTAAAAATTGATAATGTTTAATAATGGCCAAACTTAAAAATGTACAAACTTCTTTTTTTATTGTCCGCAGCTCTCTTTTCTGCACAGAATTACCGCTTTGTTTATGAATACAAGATGAAATCTGATATCGAAAATGATTCTTTGGTCACCGATTATATGAGTCTGGATACCGACGGGAAGAAATCTTATTTTTATAACACCGCTAAGTATGAAAAGGACTCTGCTTATGCGGCTGATAAGGATTTTGCAAAACTGTTTAAACGTAAGAACTATAACAGAAATCTGAACTATCTTATTGAAAAAGATTACGCTAAAAAGACTATCAATTTTTATGATCAGTTTAAAAGTGTGAAGCTGGTGACTACGGATAGCGAAATTCCTCAATGGAAAATAGAAAAAGAGTTTGTTAAGATCAATAACATGAAATGCCAGAAAGCGGTGACGAATTACAAAGGAAGAACCTGGGAAGCGTGGTTTAGTAAAGATTATCCGATCAATGACGGACCTTATAAATTCAGCGGTCTTCCGGGGCTTGTGGTAAGTATAAAAGATTCCGAAGGGCAGCATATCTTTAACCTGATCCAGATCAAGAAAATGAAAACCCTGTTTGATCGGGTTCCTGCAAACAGTAAGAAAATGTCTGAGAATGAGTATAAAAAACTCATGAAAAATTATACTTTCATTCCTGCAGAAGATTTTGAAGCATTCCAGGCAGATACAAAAGCGGGTACTGTTGGAGTTCAGCTGAAAGACGGTTATACAGTGCAGTACAATGTTAAAGAGCTTGAGAGGTATACAGGAAAAGGGGAGACTATTGACGATGAAATCCTCAGAAGGCTTAAAAGAACCAACAACCCTATTGAAAGGGATTAAAAATAATACATAAAGGACCGCAAAACTGCGGTCTTTTTTTATATCCGGCTCTTAAAGTTTGAATAAAGCCAATAAAAACTTATTTTTGCGGTTTATAATAATTCATATGGCAATATCGTTACTATTAAAATACTTTCCGGATCTTACAGAAAAACAGATCGAACAGTTTACCCAGCTGGAAAAACTGTATCACGAATGGAATGAAAAGATCAATGTGATTTCCAGAAAAGATATGGAATCGCTGTATGAAAAACATATCCTGCATTCTTTAGGAGTGGCAAAGGTAATGGAGTTTGCCCCGGGTACAAAAGTATTGGACATTGGAACCGGAGGTGGTTTTCCGGGAATTCCTTTGGCAATCCTGTTCCCTGAATCTGAATTTACCCTGATTGATTCCATCGGAAAAAAGATCAGCGTGGTACAGGCAGTTGCAGAAGGAGTAGGACTGAAGAACGTAACCGCTATTCATGGTCGTGCAGAAAAACTCAAAGAAAAGTTCCACTTTGTTGTAAGCCGTGCCGTGACCCAGATGCCGGAATTTTTGAGATGGCTGAAGGGGAAGTTCGAAAAAGAACAGTTCAACGCCAAGCATAACGGAGTTTTGTATTTAAAAGGTGGTGACCTTGCAGAAGAGCTTGCCGGTCTTAAATGTGAAATTTTCAGCCTTAAAAACTATTTTGATGAAGAATTTTTTGACACTAAAAAAGTAGTGTATTTATCAAAAGGCAATTTTAATTCCTGATCTGGATGACAGAGGAATAATTTTTGCTGTTTCTTGTTAATAATCAGTAAATTGAGGGTATGAAAAAACTTTTAAATATTGGATTTCCTGCATTATTTTTAGGGCTGCTTTTCATCTCCTGTAACGATGATGACTATCAGACCGTTGAATCGATCGGCAGGATTAAAATTGACAGCGTAAAAATAGTAAATGATACGATGGATGTTTTTTCCGTACAGAGTATCAGAACATATTCTACCTATCCTTCGCAGTGTGAAGGATTTTATGGCTATGATTATATTTATGATAATGATTTTGACAGGTCGGTAACTGCTTATCGCTATATAAAAGACGGCCCCTGCAGCCAGAACAGCTATACGGCAGGCAGCCAGATCAATTTCAATCCACGTTATAAAGGGAATTATACCTTCAGATTCTGGAACGGTGGAAACCAATGGATCACCAAAATAATTGTGGTTAAATAATGAGGATGATATTGGTATTCTGTTTTCTGGCTGTACATACAGTCTGGGGGCAGAAAATAATCTGGAAGGAAGATCAGAAGCTGGTTTGGGATAATTTTAAAAGTCCGGTTAACCGCAAAAACAATCCCAATGTGGCAGCTTACACCCATTGTGGATGGGAATATTCCCTGGTGAGATCTTCCAATCCCAAAACTCCGGTGAAAATTGAAATAACCGCTATTTTTAATGAAGAAAGATCATGGAAAGATGTGAAAAAAATCAATGATTATATCCTTCTTCATGAGCAGAAACATTTTGATATCGCAGAACTGTTTGCCAGAAAGCTTAGAAAAGAAGTCGCTGAAAAGATTATTACTTCCGGTGACTATGATAAGTATTTTAAAGCGGTTTATCAGAAAGTGTCCAATGATTATCAGAATTTTCAGAAATCTTATGACAGGGAAACCCAACACGGAATCAATGAAGAAAAGCAGAGAGAATACAATGTCCTCATCTCTGAAGAATTAAACAATTTAAAAAGCTACCAGGCCTCTTGAAATTTCTCAATAAGATCATCCACGAACTTCTGGAACAAAACCCGGACCTTTCGGCATTTAATATCGTTTTGCCCGGGAAGCGTCCCATCGTTTTTATCAGGCAGATTTTAGAGGAGAAGAACTATTCCGGACTTCTTCCCAACTTCTTTACCGTGGAGGAATTAATAGACCGTATTGCAGACAAACAGCCAATCCAGGGAATTTCTCTCTGGCTCTTTGCCTTTGATGTTTACAGAAGCCTTAATCTGACTCCCCGGGATGATTTCTCTGATTTTCTGAAATGGTTTCCCACCCTGCAGAAGGACTGGGATGATATCCTTAAATTCTCCGATAATGATCAGGTAGTTCTCCAGTATATGTTTGATGAAGAGAGAATCAAAGAATGGGCGCAGGATCTCGGTGAAAATGATGATGTTCCAAGGAAAAAATTCCTTAATTTCTGGCAGAATATGAATATTTTTCTTCCGGTATTAAAGGAAAAACTGCAGGAGAAGAACTGGGCAACCTCCGGAATGATCCACGAAACTGCAAAGTCGAAGATTGATGATTTTGCTAAAAATACTTCAGAACATTTTGTTTTCTGTGGATTTAATGCCTTTACCCCTGTAGAAGAAAAGCTTGTAAGAAGTCTTTTAAGATGGAATAAAGCCGGTTGTTTTTTCCAGGCAGACCGTTATTATTTTGATGATGAAAGACAGGAAGCCGGAAAATTTCTCAGAAGCCATAAAATGTGGAAAGAATTCAATGATAACAGAGATTTTCATTGGATTGAAGACGACTTTAACCAGCCGAAAAATATCAAGGTCTATGAAGTTTCAGGAAATGTAACCCAGACAAAAGTTCTTCCTGAGATTTTTAAAGAGATTGAAAATAAAACCTTTTCCAACACAGCAGTTGTATTGTTGGACGAAAATCTTCTGCCTGCCAGTTTAGACGTGATGTACGGAGTGCAGAACCTGAATATCACTATGGGTTTTCCGCTGAAGAACCTGTCTTTTTCCAATGCCGTAAAACAGCTTTTTTATCTTCAGAAACAACTGGAAAAAAACAAAACTTCCTATTATTACAGGGATGTTTTTCCTATTCTGGAAGAATTGCCGAAATCTGCGGAAGATGAATTGGTGATCAGTGATTTTAAAACCAAAATAGAAGAGAGGAATATTGTTTATATATCAAAAAAACTGCTGCATGAGCTCCTGAGCAGTCTTTCTTACTACGATCTGCTTCAGAAGGCAGATCACACAGGTATTTATCTGGATAAGCTGATTGCTTTCTGCCGGCATATTAAATGGCTGGATATTGATGATATTCAGTATGAAAATGTGTCTCACTTTGAAAACGCTTTCAGAATCATAAAAAATCAGCTAAGTCCGTATAATTTTGAGATCAGAATGGAAACGCTGGAAATTCTGATCAACCAGCACATCAATTCCGAGAGTATAGATTTTCAGGGAGAACCGCTTCGCGGACTTCAGATCATGGGGCTGCTGGAAACCCGTCTCCTGAATTTTGAAAATGTTATTCTGCTTTCTGTGAATGAAGGAAAACTTCCTTTGGGAAATACACAGAATACCTATATTCCTTTTGACATAAGGAGATACTTTGACCTTCATACTTTTCTGGAAAATGACGGGATCTACGCCTATCACTTTTACAGGCTGATTCAGGATTCGCAGAATGTACACCTTTTGTACAATGCACTGAGTTCGGGAGTGAATACGGGTGAGAAAAGCCGTTTTATTACTCAGATTGAAATGGAAAGTTCCCACAAAATAGAACACCTGATCATAGAGAATTCTTCTGAACCGATTGCTTCTAAGCCTATCGAAATTCCAAAGACGGCAATCGTTATGGAAAGACTTCAAAAATGGAAAGAAAAAGTATCAGCTTCACATCTTACCAGCTACCTTTATAATCCGATTGATTTTTATCTTTCCAAGATCCTGAACACCTCGGAAACAGATGAAATTGAAGAAGAACTGTCTGTTAAAAACTACGGAAACCTGGTTCATTATTCACTTCAAGAAGTTTATGAAATACTTAAAGGTAAAGTTTTAAAAGAAAGTGATTTACAGAAGTCAATTAAAGAAATAGATCAGTATATTGAAAAAGCAATTGAAAAGCTGAAACACCAGCCGGAGTTCTATGAAAAAGGAATGAATTACATTCACAAAGCGATTGCTAAAAAAGTTATTGAAAACATTCTTACCCACGATCTCGAACTGATCAGAAACGGAAATGAACTGGAGATTCTGGATATTGAAAAAAGATTTGAAAATGTAGATTTTTATCTTGAAGAAAAAGACAAGATTTCTTTCTTCGGATTTATTGACAGGATAGACCGTCTGAACGGAACTTTAAGAATTATCGATTATAAAACGGCCAAAATCAAAAATCTTACGGTAAAGATTGATGAGGATAATGTGTCGGATTATTTCCATAACAGCGACAGAAAACAGGCTCTCCAATTATGCATCTATCATTATGTAGTCCAGAACCTTCCTGAGTTCTGGGGATTCCCGATTGAGACCGGAATATGGAGCTTTGCCGAAGCTCGGAAAGGGGTGGTTTCCCTCCAGTTTGATAAAGGGAATATTGATGATGCGATGAGGTCTGTAAAAAAACTGATTCTTGAAATTCTGAATCCTGACCTGACATTTGTAGAAAACGTGAAATCCTATACTGTCTAACAAAAAAATGCACTCCATTGCTGAAGTGCATTCCATTTGAAAATGAAGAAATATAATATGAGAAGATACTAAAGTTTTATCTTTTTGTTGATTGTTTTTCCATCAGCAAGAGTGAGCTGTACCAGATAAACTCCCGGTTCCAGGGATTTTGATTCAAATTGAGATAGGTTTACATCCTGCCGCACAACTAATGCTCCTGAAATACTGTATATGCTGATGTTTTTTATATCGCCGGCTGATCTGGCGATGATCTGACGGCCATGTGCAAAAATATCTGTTTTATTTTCCGAAGAATGCCCAATGATCATTTTATTGAACTGCAGATTATAGAATTGGGTGGCAATCTCAAAGGTATAGTTCTGGTTTTCAAGATCCTGAATAGAGATTCCGTTATTTTCTATATACTGTGATTGGGAAACTGTTTTTATCAGGTTACGTTTTTCATCAAAGATATGTACTGCGGACAATTCATCCGGATGAATTTTAAGTTTTAAAATTCCATTGTTTTCAGATTGGATGATCTCATTTTCAGCAATTTGCTGAGGTGTATTTTTGATATAAGGAATCAGCTTGTTTTCATTGTTTTCCTGAACCTTCAGCAGATAAATTCCATCCTTAAGACTAGCCAGATTATTTTCTGTTACAGATTTTGCCACTGTTTTTTCTTGATTAAAATCTGTGATTTCCAATAGTTGCATATGTCCCAGATCAGGTTTGATTTGGGAAGAATATAGCGGATTGTTTTCCCTGGATTCTATTATCTGATCGCTATTTCCTGTCTGCTTTGAAGTAATCACAGCCCATTGATTGAATAATCCTCCGCTTCTGAGCGTATTGAATTTCGCATTGGAAGCCAGAACAAAAGGAACAATTCCTCCCACATGTCCCAGAGGGCCCCAGTAAAATGAATCCAGCTTGTATTTATCCAGATCCCACCACGAGTAATATCCACGCTGTACATTAATGGTTTTAGAGGTGTTTTCCGGCGGGATGGCCAGATCTACGGTGGAATGCCCTAAAGTCATTGGAGTTTTATTGTACCAGTCGTAAACATCTTTAGGTTTCAGGCATTGTCTGAGCTTATTATTCGGATTGCTGGTAACATCACTGACAAAATTGGGTGTGAAAAGACTTCTCCAGATCACAGGTCCCCACAAAAGTCCGCCGTTATCCTGAACCACATGATAATTATATTTGTCCAGATATTCCGCTGAAATAACTTCTGAAATATTGTTATTATAAGTTCTGTAGCCTGTATTATTGCAGGTGTGGAGTACATTGGCCAGAAAAGAGGTGAAAGGGTAGATGTCTTTTTCCAGAACTCCTTTATTCAACGTAACTCCCGAAAAATCATAAGGCCCGTCACCCATATACGCATATCTGAATTTTAAATTGTCCGGGTTTGAAATACTAAGCCTTTTCAAAGTTGACATTGCAGCATGCGCCCCCTGAGAATAGCCTGCCAGAAAATATTCATTATAACGTTTGATTCCCAGCTGTCCGAGGACTTTATTGGCGGCTGTAACGAAATCTATCGTAGCACCAGCTTCAGTAGCATAGTCTACATAAGGATGAACACCGTCTCCGCTGCCCATTCCCACATAGTCCGGAGCCATAAGAATATAGCCGTTCAGAACATAGGAAAGTTCTACTACAAATCCTGCACTAAGCGCTCCTTTTAGATTAGACGGAACATTTTGCCGACTGTCTGTAGTTCCATGGTCCGAAACAACAGTTGAAAGCTTGTAATTTACGTTAGGGTACATCAGAAGCCCTGTTGCTTTTACCAGAACATTATTCTCATTTTTAGTGTAATAAGTGATTTTATACCCTTTTAAACCAACATTGAAACCATTCAGATAATTGGTGAAATCAGGAGTATTCTGCTCACCGAGATTAACGGCTATGAAATTGATAACACCTTGTGGAGTAAGATCGAGTTTCTGTTCAATATTTACCACATCGCCAGCCTGCTGAGCCAGGTAAAAAGGAGCTGTAAAACTTAGTAAAAAGAAAGATAGTTTTTTCATATTAATGCATTATGGTGATATTAAATTAGTTGTTTTTAATAAAACCATTCATACATTATCAGATCAATAATTATTTATTGAATATAAATTCTCTGTAAAGTGAGTAAAACAAAGGATTCCGGCCGAAGGCCGGAATCCTTTGTTTTATATCGAATCTTTTAATTAAAAAGCATTGATACCAGTAATATCCAGACCTGTAATTAATAAGTGTACATCATGTGTTCCTTCGTAAGTAATCACCGATTCCAGGTTGGCAGCATGTCTCATCATCGGGAATTCACCCATGATTCCCATTCCACCAAGAATCTGTCTTGATTCTCTTGCAATATCAATCGCCATTTTCACATTGTTGCGTTTCGCCATGGAGATCTGTGCAGGCGTTGCTTTATGATCATTTTTAAGATTTCCTAACTGAAGACATAATAACTGAGCTTTAGTAATTTCAGTTAAAAACTCAGCCAGTTTTTTCTGCTGAAGCTGGTAAGAGCCAATTGGTTTTCCAAACTGCTTTCTTTCCTTAGAATACTGAACAGCTGTACAGTAGCAGTCGATGGCAGCACCAATTACACCCCATGAAATTCCGTATCTTGCGGAATTCAGACAGGATAAAGGCCCCTTTAATCCTGTAACTCCCGGAAGAAGATTTTCTTTAGGAACTTTCACATTATTAAATACAAGTTCACCTGTTTTTGAAGCCCTTAAACTCCATTTGTTATGCGTTTCAGGAGTGGTAAAACCTTCCATGCCTCTTTCAACGATCAATCCCTGTACTTTTCCTTCCTCATTTTTAGCCCATACTACAGCAATGTCGCAAAGCGGAGAATTGGTGATCCACATTTTAGCACCATTCAGCAGGTAATGGTCACCCATATCTTTGAAATAAGTTTCCATAGAACTAGGATCAGATCCGTGGTTAGGCTCAGTAAGACCGAAAGATCCAATCATTTCTCCTGAAGCAAGCTTAGGAAGGTGTTTTTTCTTCTGCTCCTCAGATCCGAATTCATTAATTGGGAACATCACAAGAGAACTTTGTACAGAAGCAGCAGAACGTACCGCAGAATCACCTCTTTCCAGCTCCTGCATGATAAGACCGTAAGAGATCTGATCAAGACCGGAACCTCCGTACTCCACTGGAATATAAGGACCCAATGCTCCGATTTTTCCCAATTCTCTCATTAAGCCGGGAAGGTCAGTATGGTTTTGTGCAGCCTGGTCAATCTGCGGCATTACAAAACTTTCTACCCAGTCTCTTACAGATTGGCGGATCAATTTGTGTTCTTCAGTAAGTAAAGCATCAATTCCGTAATAATCAGGGATGCTTGTAAGAGGATAATATGACATGATTTTTTGATTTGTTTAAAAATAGTACTTTTCAGGCGGTTTGGAAAATTTTTTTAAAAGCCTTTTGAGTGGTTGATTTTCAGTGATATATGATGGTTTTAATTAATTCATATAACAAAATGCCTAACCTTAAGATTCCTCATCATTAGAGATAGGATACTGGTGGGCAGAATTATGGATTTTATTCTTGAATTTATACAGGTAAGGAGCTTTGTTGGCAGAACCGTCATAAAACTTCTCCAGCCTGTCCAGAATATTCAAGCTTAATATTTTACGCTGGAAATTATTTCTTCTGAATTTCTGTCCTAAAATAGTTTCATACAGCAGTTGAAGATCCTTCATGGTAAACTTTTCAGGCAGAAGGTTGCTGGCTGCTGCTTCGGTATTGATATTCATCCGAAGGTATTCCAGCCCGGTTTCTATGATCCTGTCATGGTCAAATGCCATTTTAGGCAGATTATCCACTTCAAACCATTCACAGCTTTCATTGAAGGCATCAGGAAAAGTATCCGCAATGGAAAAATCAATAAGACTGCAGTATCCTACAGTAATAAATCTCTGGAAGATCCAGTGGTCCTGAGGCACCTCAATTCCTTTATTCCGAAGCAGGATCTGGTGTACATTATTCTCGGTACGGTCTATTCTTCCAAAAGTGTGAAACTGCTTTAAAAACAGGTCTTTCAGATGAGTTCTTTCATACAGAACCCTTGCAGCGGCCTCACGAAGATCTTCATCATTGAAAACAAAACCGCCGGGAAGCGACCATAGATCAAGATCATGATATTTTAAAAGCAGGACTTTCAGAATATTGTTGTGAAACCCGAATATCGTGCAGTCAACAGATACATGTGCTACAAAATCTTTTGTATCAATAAGTTCCTGAAGGGTTTCTTTGCTTTTTGTGTCTTTGAGTTTCATGGCAGTAAAAATAAAATTATTTTCTAAATTTTCCTTCCTGACAGTCTAAAATATATCAAACTTACCGTAAAAAGCACTAAAACAGCAAATAAGATATAAATAGGGTAATAATTTAAGAGCTCTTTTCCAAACAGAACAGACATAATAATAGAACTGACGGAGCTTCCTAAAGAAGAAAAAATAACAATAAGGGACGTAAACAGGTTGATTTTCTCTTTATCAACCTGCGCGATCATCTTTGAATTCACAACAGGGTAGAGCGGAGATAAAAATAACCCAATCACCGGAAATAAAAACACCAATATCCCGGAATTTTCAGATCCGAAATACTGAATTCCTACAATAAGGGTAAGAACAGCCATGATCAGACCTATACAGAGCAGGTAATATTTAGATAATGAAAACCTTTGAATGATATTGGCCGTCACAGTTCTTCCGGCATATGAAAAAAGAGCAAGAAAAGAAGTCGCCTGCAGGGAAAAAAACGAATCAATTTTCAGGTGGTTTTTGTAAAAAGAAGGAAGCCAGGAATTAAATCCCTGTTCCACAAACACAATAAAAAAGATAACGCCTAAAAATGCGATGGTCGCGGGATTGATAAAACCGGATAACTCAGAAATGATTCCTTTCGTTTCGGTTTTCTTAGCTTCTGAAATCGTCAGACGGGAAAATAAAAATATCGTTACAGCCGAAAGTATGGCAATAGATAAAAATCCAAACTTCCAGTATTCAGAATATTGACTTGAGATCAGCCATCCAAAGCCCATATTCACTACAAAAATACCGATCATAAAGGAAGCCTCCACACTATTCATCGTTTTTGCAAGTGATTTTTCATCCGAAATATTATTCCTGATAATCCCGAAAACACAGATTTTTCCAATCGCAAAGCAGGTTCCGATAATAGCAAACCAAACCTTATAGAACCAGAAATCTTCAATAAAAGGAAGAAGACAGGAGCAGGCCCCAACAATAATTAATGCTGTGATCAAAGCTTTTTTGGTTCCGGTTTTACTGATAAAATTAACAGCAAAAAGGGAAATAAAAGCAATCGGAAGATCTTTAAATGATTCTAAAAATCCCAGTTTTTCATAAGAAATGGCCTCAGAAAGCTGAAGGATGACCAGCCCCATACAGTTCAGTACCATTGAAAAAATAAGGAAAGTCAATTTTAACGGAAGTGAAATCTGGGAGAGCTTGGCAGTCATTTTGGAGATTATTTTTTAAGTTTTTACAACTTTTTTTATGAATTATGATGCAAATTTAAGCCTTTAAAGCCCCAAAAATAAAAGAAAAATTAAAATATTTATGAAGACAATGTTAATTAATTAAAAAAAAATATATTTTTATTGTCTCAATTTGAGAATTAAAAACTAACTCTATATGAATATAAGAATATCAGGAAGTTTTGGACTGGCCGCAGTGCTGTATTTTACAGCCAATTTCAATGCCCAGACCAAGGTAAAAGATTCTGTTCCCAAGGAAAATAAAATAGACGAGATTGTCATGATCGGATATGGAGGAGTGAAAAAGCAGAACCTTACCAGTGCAGTCTCTTCAGTAAAAGCAGATGCCTTTGATAACAGACCAATCTACAGCGTAGGACAGGCTTTACAGGGACAGGCGGCAGGAGTGAATGTCATTCAGGCTTCAGGAAAGCCAGGAGCAGCTCTTGATGTGAAAATCAGGGGGAATAACTCAATTTCATCCTCGGTGAGCCCTCTGTATGTAGTTGACGGAATCCAGACCAATGACATCACCGGGCTGAATCCTGACGATATTGTTGATATGACTATTCTTAAAGATGCCTCTTCTACCGCTATTTACGGAATAAACGGATCTTCAGGAGTGGTTATCATTACAACCAAAAGAGGAAAACAGGGAAAACCCCAGCTTAATTTTAATGCCTATTGGGGAATTTCAAAAACCGTGAAAAATATTGATGTCCTGAATCTTGATCAGTATAAAACCTTAATGGCAGACATCCAGGCAAACGGCGGATCAGACTATCTTTCCACCGTTACCAACCCCAGATATGCAGGGATTGATACCGATTGGAGAAAAGAAGTTTTTCAGACCGGATTTGATCAGAATTATAACGTAAACTATGCCTTTGGAAATGAGAAAGTAAAAGCTTACACCGCATTAGGGTATCAGGATATTGAAGGAATCATCAAGCCTGCTCATTTTCAGAGGACTTCGGTGAAAGTAAACTTAGATGCAGTGATTGCACCCTGGCTGAAATTAAATTCCTCAGTCAATTACTACTTTACCTCACTCACCAATACCAACGATAATTTAAGTACAGCGAGAGGTGGGGTAGTGCTCAGTGCTTTTAATACGCCGAGTTTTCTGCCTGTATACGGAACAGATGTTAATTTCATCCCGTCAGATGGAGTAGTCTATGATCAGACAACAGGCCAGATTAATGACGGATATAAGCCGGGCCAGTTTGCTCCGAATCCTTATCAGTCGTCTTGGGAAAATCCAGTTGCTTATCAGTCAAGAAAAGATAAAACCCAGACTCAGCGTTTCCTAAGCAATTTAGGTCTTGATGTGAAAGTTCTGAAAAATCTGGTATGGAAGCCAAGCATTTCATTTGATATGACAGACTCCCGGAATACTAAATTTACAGACGGATTCCAGACCAGCTACGGAAGATCAAAATCCGGAATAGGCTCCCAGGAGTATATTCAGTATCAGGAATATAACTTTGAAAATACCTTAACTTATACCCTGAAAAAAGGGGTTCATGATTTTTCATTACTTGGAGGAGCCCAGATCACCCAGAAAAGTTTTCAGAATGAATACTTTGCCGGAGAAAAATTCCCTGAAGGAATAATAAATTTCGATTATGAAAAGGCGGCAACACAAGGTTATGACAAACATAAAGACGTTCTGAGAAATGCTTCGTTCTTCGGAAGGGCCTTGTACACGTATGACGGAAAATATACCTTAATGGGAGTGTTCAGGTATAACGGTTCCTCAAACCTTGCTCCGGAAAAAAAATGGGGTTTCTTCCCGGGTGTTTCAGCTTCATGGCTGGTGTCTAAAGAAGATTTCCTGGCAGACAGTAAAGTCATCAGCGAATTAAAACTGAGAGGGGGATGGGGACAGACCGGAAATGTGTCAGGGGTTCCTGCTTATTCACACTTTAACATATTTGATCCGTATTGGTCAAATGGAATTCCTGCCTATACATTTAAACAATATGACAGTGATGTAACCTGGGAAACAACAACCGATACCAATGTAGGGCTGGATCTTGGGCTTTTCAATAACCGGATCAGGTTTACAACGGATCTCTATAAAAGGAAGACTACGGACCTTATTTTCCCTTATGTAATGGGGAATTTATCAGGACCAATCTATAGAAACGCCGGAAGCCTGGAAAATAAAGGAATTGAGTTTTCATTGAATACCGCTAATATCAAGAACGAAAACTTTACATGGAACACGTCATTCAACATTTCATTTGCTAAAAATAAAATTCTGAACTTTGAGCAATACCTCAATACCATTGATGTAATAAGTATGGAAAGTGTTGGAGGTAAAGTAATTCGTTTTCAACCTGGACATGCTTTGAGTACATTTTACGGATATAAAGTAGATCACGTAGATCCAAATACCGGAAACATGATCTATAAAGACCTGAATGGTAATGGATACCAGGATGTGGACGACAGAACATTTATCGGAAATCCAAATCCAAAATATACCTTTGGCTTCAGCAATAATTTTACCCTGAAAAACTGGTATATGGATGTTTTGATTACCGGCTCTGTAGGAAATGATGTCTTCAACGCAACCCGTTTTGATCTGGAAATGATGAATGATTATAAAAATCAATCTACGGCTGTTCTTAACCGATGGACTACGCCGGGACAGATTACCGATGTTCCGAGAGCCAATTCGGCGTCTGCACAGGAAATTTCAGACAGATTTGTGGAAGACGGATCTTATGTGAAACTGAAAGCGGTAACATTAGGATATAATTTCAATAATCCTTTCAAAGGAGTAAGCAAACTGAATGTGTACGTAACCGGACAAAATCTATTCACTATTACAGACTATTCCGGAATGGACCCTGAAGTAAATGCTTTCACGCCTAACAGAAATACATCCGGTGCAGAGAAATCTGTTTTCGGAATAGATTACGGAACCTATCCTCAGGTGAGAACCTTCATCATTGGTTTAAAAGCTAATTTCTAAATTATTTACAATGAAAATCAATAAAGCAATATATTATTTATTCGGTGCATCAGTACTTGCTGCCAGCGTTTCCTGCAATGACTTTCTGGATACAGAACCCATTACTGAACAGGGGATTTCTATTGATAATCCGTTAAAAACAGCAACAGATGCAGAAAACAGGATGAGCACCATTTACACTGCATTTGGAAATGAATACTGGCAGCTGGATTATTTTTTTAATGGTGATGCCCAGACAGAAATTTCCTATGCAGGAGCAGATAACGTTCAGAATTTTCAGCAGGATGAATATCGTATTGTAGCAACTAATCCGAATGTTGAAAGAGACTGGAAATATCTGTACGGGTTTATCAATGACTGTAATATGATCCTCAATTATGCCGATAATATCAATGATCCGGCGCTTACAGCAGCAAGAAAGGCTGAAATGAAATCAGAAGCAGCGATATTTAGAGCACTTTACTATTTCCATGCTGTTCAGCTATGGGGCGATATTCCTTTGGTTACCAAGGCTGTAATAGGAGTGAATGCCAGTAATTTTGATGAAGTATACAGTCAGGTATATCCCGCCAGAAAAACAGTAAAAGAAGCTTATGATCTGATTATTGCCGATCTGGAGGGAGCTATTGCCAATGCACCATCAGGAACTCAAAAATACAGAGCCAATAAAAACTTTGCTTATGGTCTTCTTGCGAAAGTGTATGCCTCAAAGCCGAATCCGGACTGGACCAAAGTAAAACAATATGCTTCCAATATTTCAGGGGTAAATCTTCTTCCGGTTTATGATCAGCTTTTTGACGGTACGCATGAAGCTAATTCCGAATCTATTTTTGAAGTCGATGGAAATGCCGGAACAGTCTGGGCCTGGGGATCATCCATGTTTTATGGAACAGACTGGAAAAAATTCAATGTTCCGTCTAATGATCTGGTAAAGGCATTTAATGATGCCGGAGATACCCAGCGTTTAAACAGCTCCGTTAAATTTTTACCGGTAAGTTGGTCAGATAAGTACTGGACGAGTAATAACTATCCATTCATGTATAAAATGAGGAAAACCGATGGAACTCAGAATTTTTATATCCTGAGATATGCGGATGTTCTCTTACTTCAGGCTGAAGCAGCCGTAAGAACCGGAGATTACACAGGTGCCGCAGGTTTTATCAATCAGGTAAGAACAAGAGCCGGACTTTCTCCGGTTGCTATTTCATCGGAAACGGATGGGATTCAGAAAGTTCTTCAGGAAAGAAAACTGGAACTGGCATTTGAAGGTCAGAGATGGTTTGATCTTAAAAGAACAGGAGCAGCCGTTGCCATCCTTTCCCAGCAGAAAGACGGAAACGGAGTGATACTGCCTTATGCTGCAAGCATTAATCAGAACAGGTTATTATGGCCGATTCCGCAGGGACAGAGGGATAACAATCAGAATTTAACCCAAAATTCCGGCTATTAAATATGAAGTTTCACAACTTATATAGTTTCTTTTTTAATGGTACCGCACTGCTTTGTGGTGTGGTACTTTTTCCTTTGTCATGCACATCTGTGGCAGGAAACAAAGGAAATGAAGTTCAGTTTTGGCTTACAAAAGGAGATCAGAGTGTAAAATTACAGCAGCAGACCCCGGTAAAATTTACCCAAAACAAGAATGATTTTCAGAATATTAAAATTGATGAATCTCAAAAGTTTCAATATATAGACGGTTTCGGATATACCTTAACGGGCGGAAGCGTAGAAGTCATCAACCGTCTTTCACCTGCGAAAAGGAAAGCATTATTGAACGAACTTTTTGGTGATGATAAAAATTCGATCTCTGTAAGCTATCTCCGGTTAAGCATCGGAGCTTCAGATCTGGACGGAGAAGTTTTTTCATACGATGACCTGCCGGAAGGACAGACAGATCCTTCTTTGTCCAAATTCAGTCTGGCAAAAGATAAAAATCTGATTGCTATGCTGAAAGAGATTCTGGCAATTAATCCTGAAATAAAAATCATAGCAGCACCATGGTCGGCTCCTGTCTGGATGAAAGACAACGGAAAATCTAAAGGAGGAAGCCTAAAACCTGAATTTTATGGAGCTTACGCCAATTATTTTGTCAAATATATTCAAGGGATGAAGAAAGAAGGAATTCATATTGATGCCATCACACCTCAAAATGAACCCTTACATCCTGGAAATAATCCAAGTTTGTATATGCCTTCCGAACAGCAGAGAGACTTTATCAAAGGCTTTTTGGGACCCGCTTTTAAAGCCAGTCAGATCAAAACTAAAATTGTGGTGTACGATCACAACTGCAACAAACCGGAATATGCCCTTGATATTCTGAAAGATCCCGAAGCTTATCAGTATATTGACGGTTCTGCGTTTCATTTATACGAAGGAGATATCTCAGCTTTAAGCACAGTTCATAACGCTTTTCCGGATAAAAATTTGTACTTTACCGAACAGTGGACCGGAGCGAAAGGAACTTTTAACGAAGACCTGAACTGGCATACCAAGAATGTGATTATCGGTTCCATGAGAAACTGGAGTAAAACGGCTCTGGAATGGAATGTAGCTAATGACCCGAAATATGGCCCCCATACCGATGGTGGCTGTACAGAATGTAAAGGAGCAATAACCGTTTCCGACAGTGAAAACTTCACCAGAAATGTTTCTTATTACATTATTGCACATGCCTCAAAATTTGTTCCTGCAGGCTCTCAGCGTATTGCTTCCACGCAGACAGAACATCTTTCCACGGCAGCATTTAAAACTCCAAAAGGGAAAACAGTTCTGATTGTACAGAATGGAAATACCACGGATGAAAATTTTAATATACAATATAACGGAAAAACAGCTACAGTAAAAATCTCCGGAAACTCAGCTGCAACCTATATTTTTTAATAATATAATTATGAAGAAGGCCTATTTTTTACTTGCATTTTCAGCATTAGGTATAAACGCTTACGGACAGAAAACAGTTGATCAGAAGGTTTCAGAACTTCTGTCTAAAATGAGCCTGGAAGAAAAAGTAGGACAACTGGTACAGTACAGCGGATTTGAATATGCTACAGGTCCCCAGAATTCAAATTCTGCTACAGTTTTAGAAGAAATAAAAAAAGGACGGGTAGGATCCATGCTTAATGTGGCGGGAGCTGAAGAAACCATAGCTTTTCAAAAGCTTGCTTTACAGTCCGGGCTGAAAATTCCTTTATTGTTCGGGCAGGACGTTATTCATGGTTACAGGACCACTTTTCCTGTTAATCTAGGACAGGCAGCCAGCTGGGATCTGAGACTCATTGAAAAATCTGAAAGAATTGCAGCAACAGAAGCTTCCGCATACGGAATACACTGGACTTTCGCACCGATGGTAGACGTGGCAAGAGATCCGAGATGGGGAAGGGTAATGGAAGGTTCCGGAGAAGACACCTATCTGGGTACACAGATAGGGTTGGCAAGGATCAGAGGATTTCAGGGAAAAGGTCTGGGAAATCTTGATGCCGTGATGGCCTGTGCCAAACATTTTGCCGCTTATGGTGCCGCAGTAGGAGGAAGAGATTATAATTCGGTGGATATGAGTTTAAGACAGCTTCACGAAACCTATCTGCCTCCTTTTAAGGCCGCAGCAGATGCAGGAGTAGCTACTTTTATGAATTCGTTTAATGACATCAACGGAATCCCGGCAACAGCCAACTCATATATTCTCAGAGACCTTTTAAAAGGGAAATGGAATTATAAAGGCTTTGTAGTTTCTGACTGGGGAAGTATCGGGGAAATGATTCCTCACGGTTATGCCAAAGATGCAGGAGAAGCGGCTGAAAAAGCCATTGCAGCAGGAAGTGATATGGATATGGAAAGCCATATCTATATGACAGAACTTCCCAGGTTGGTAAAAGAGGGAAAGGTAAATATTAAATGGGTAGATGATGCCGCCGGAAGAATCCTGAAAAAGAAATTTGAAATGGGACTTTTTGATGATCCCTACAGATTCAGCAGTGCGAAAAGACAAAAAGAACAGACCAATAATACAGAACACCGGAAATTTGGAAGAGAATTTGGTTCCAAAAGCATTGTATTGCTTAAAAACCACGGAAATATATTACCTCTTTCAAAAGCAGTAAAAACTGTTGCCCTGATTGGTCCTTTCGGCAAAGAAACGGTAGCCAATCACGGATTTTGGTCGATTACTTTCAAGGATGACCAGCAGAGAATTGTTTCCCAGTTTGACGGAATTAAAAACCAGCTGGATAAAAATTCAACTTTATTATATGCAAAAGGCTGTAATGTAGATGATAACGACAGATCTATGTTTGCTGAAGCTGTTGAAACGGCAAAAAAAGCAGATGTAGTGATTATGACACTGGGAGAAGGCCACGCAATGAGCGGTGAAGCCAAAAGCAGAAGCAGCATCGGCTTTACGGGAGTTCAGGAAGACCTTTTAAAAGAAATTGCAAAAACTGGAAAGCCTATCGTTCTGATGATCAATGCGGGAAGACCTCTGATCTTTAACTGGGCAGCAGATCATATTCCGGCCATCATGTATACCTGGTGGCTGGGTACAGAAGCGGGGAATTCCATAGCAGATGTTCTGTTCGGAACCGTAAACCCGGGAGGGAAACTGCCCATGAGTTTTCCAAGAACAGAAGGGCAGATTCCGGTTTATTACAACCATTACAATACGGGAAGACCTGCCAAAAATAATACAGACCGGAATTATGTTTCGGCCTATATTGATCTGGATAATGATCCCAAATTTCCTTTTGGATACGGACTTAGCTATACTGAATTTAAATATTCCGATATGAACCTAAGTTCCACAGCTTTGAAAGGAAATCAGACTTTAACTGTTGATGTAACAGTTTCCAATACCGGAAAATATGATGGTGAGGAAGTCGTACAGCTTTATGTGAAGGATTTATTCGGAAAGGTGGTGAGGCCCGTGAAAGAATTGAAAAGCTTTCAGAAAGTATTGATCAGGAAAGGAGAAAACAAGACTGTAACCTTTAAACTGACACCGGAAGATCTTAAATTTTTTGACAATGACCTGAATTATGACTGGGAAAGCGGAGAGTTTGACATCATGATTGGAACTAACTCCCAAAATGTTCAAACTAAAAGAATCAACTGGACTCGATAAAAAATGACATTTACAGCTAATTTTGCAGCCTGTAAAAATAAATGTAGAAGTAAGAAGTAGGTTTCAGCCTAATAGTAAATCAAAAATAATGAAGCGAGGACATATTAGTCCGAAAAGAGAGAAAGATATGAAAAAACTAATTGTAAGTTGTCTGGCCGCAGGTGCCGTTTTGAATGTTAACGCACAAAACTACTGGAAGAAAAATGCAGGAAAAACAGCTAAGGTGATCCTCACCAATTCCAAAACCAGCGAAAAAATGGCAGACAAAGGAACCGTGAAATTTGAAAAATTCGGGCAGCCGAAAGAAACAGATGCCTGTATTTTTGTAGATCCTGATTTCAAATACCAGAAGCTGATTGGGATAGGAGGTGCTGTTACAGATGCTTCCGCTGAAACATTTTATAAAATGCCTAAGGATAAGCAGAAAGAAATCATCGATGCTTATTTCGGAAAAAACGGTCTGGGTTATACTGTGGTTCGTACCAATATGAATTCGTGTGATTTTTCAAGTGATTCTTATACGTATGTAGCAGATAATGATACTTCACTGAAGTCGTTCAATATTGCGCATGATGAAAAGTATAAGATCCCGATGATTAAAGAAGCCCAGAAGGCAATAGGGAAAGATTTTACCTTTTATTTCTCACCCTGGAGCCCCCCGGCATGGATGAAGTCTAATAAAAGTCTGTTCAAAGGAGGAAGACTGGAAAACCAGTATTATCAGACCTGGGCAGATTATTATATTAAATTCATGAAAGAATATGAAAAAAGAGGAATTAATATCTGGGGACTGACGATTCAGAACGAGCCGATGGCTACGCAAACCTGGGAATCCTGTATTTATTCTGCGGAAGAAGAAGGTGATTTCCTTAAAAATAATCTGGGACCCACACTCTGGAAAAATGGCTATAAAGATAAAAAAGTAATGATCTGGGATCACAACAGGGATCTTATCTACCAGAGAGCAACAACCACTTTAAGCGATCCTGAGACCTCTAAATATGCACACGGAATCGGCTATCACTGGTATGAAACCTGGAACAACAAGACCCAGCTGTTTGATAATTTAGCGGAAACCCAAAGAGCTTTTCCTGATAAATTCCTTGCTTTTACGGAAGGATGCAAAGAACAGTTCAGCATGTCAAGAATTTATGATGTAAGTCTTGGAGAACTTTACGGGAAAAATATGCTGAATGATTTCAATAAAGGGACCGCTTTGTGGACAGACTGGAATGTTCTTTTGGATGAAACGGGAGGTCCGAACCATGTCGGGAATTTCTGCTTTGCACCAATTATTGCTGATACCAAAACAGGAGAAGTCCATTATACTTATGAATATTATTATGTAGGTCATGTTTCAAAATTCATTAAGCCTAACGCTCAGAGGATAGGAAGTTCTTCCAACAGAGCAGCCCTTACTTCAACTACTTTTATGAATGAAAACGGACAATTGGTGACTGTAATTATGAATGATTCCGATAATGATATTGAAACCAACCTGTGGATTGAAGGAATGTCTGCAAAACTGTCTGCTCCGGCACATTCTATACAGACTGTAATTATATAAACTTCATATTAATTATTTTTTAAGAGACTGGCTTTTGAAGTCGGTCTTTTTTTATTGAAAATCTGGATTTCCTAATGTTGAAAAACGCAAGGGCGTAAGGTTTTTGGATGTTAGAATGTTTTTAAGACACAAAAAAACAAAGATTTTTAGCAAATTTTTTCAACGAGTCTGAAAATATATTTTTTATTTAGTCTTTGATTGAGCAGATCTGGCAGATTTCTTTTCTGTTGAATTTATTTTGAAAATAAGAATAATTTTTTGTGCCAAAAAAACTAATCATCATATCATAAAAAAGATCTGCGAAACATAAAATATCAACAAAGATGTGCGTCAATCGCGAAATCCGCGGGAAATCTTTTGAAACAGCAGATTTAAAATTTACGCTTATAAAATTAAATAGAACTTCCTGCAAAAAATAAGAGGTTATCCTTCCGCGGATAACCTCTTTGTTTCATTTAAAATAAGAATGACTGATTAGTCTTCAATATTATATTTATTAATCACTTTCTGAGTTACCCCTGAACTGCTGAAACCTCCATCGTGGAAAAGATTCTGCATCGTTACTTTTTTAGTAAGATCAGAGAAAAGAGTAACACAATAGTCTGCACATTCAAGAGCGGTAGCATTTCCTAGCGGAGACATATCTTCAGCATAACCTAAGAATCCTCCAAAACCTTTCACACCGCTGCCTGCTGTAGTCATGGTAGGAGACTGAGAAACTGTATTTACACGTACTTTTCTTTCCCCCCAATAGTTTCCGAAAGTTCTCGCAATACTTTCAAGATAAGCTTTGTTGTCAGACATATCGTTGTAATCCGGGAATGTTCTCTGAGCGGCAATATAGGTAAGTGCTAAAATGCTTCCCCATTCGTTCATACAGTCTTTTTCCCAAGCCACACGCATTACTTTGTGGAAAGAAACAGCGGAAATATCCCATCCTTTTTCCAACCAGTCGTAATTCATTTCTGTATAGTGTTTTCCTTTTCTTACATTCACGGACATTCCGATAGAGTGAAGAATGAAATCTATTTTTCCGAATTTTGCTGTCGCAGCATCAAAAAGTTTTTCAAGATCTTCTATAGAGGTCGCATCTGCAGCGATCACTTCAGAACCTGTTTTTTCTGCTAAACCATTAAGTTCTCCCATTCTCAAAGCGATAGGAGCATTAGATAAGATGAATTCTGCACCTTCCTCATGACATCTTTCAGCAACTTTCCATGCGATAGATTGTTCATTAAGGGCTCCAAATATAATCCCCTTTTTGCCTTTAAGTAAACCGTATGACATAATTCTTTAATGTTTATTTTACTACAAATGTAGCAATAATTTGTGTTTGCGGCATAATAAAAATGGAGTCTTAAATTAATAAGGCTCCATTTTCTTGAAAATATTTATATGACTGAAATTTTAATTGGTTTTCTTGTTCCATTCTGCTTTTACATCTTCTGCTGCATCTTTGGTTTTTTCCCATGCATCGTTGGCTTTGTCTTTAATGTCATCCCATGCATCAGAAACATTATTTTTTACTTTCTCCAACCAGTCTTCCTGTTTTGCTTCTTCATCATTGGATCTCTTTTCATTGATATACTCTTTTGCCTTGTCTGCTAATTCCTCAATTTTCCACTTTGCTTTATCTGCTGCATTCTTTAATGAGTTTTCGGTATCATTTACTGCATTTTCCGCTTTGTTGTATTCTGAATTGTTCATAATATAAAATATTTTGTTGTGTATCAGTAAACAAACAATAACCATTCCTAAAATCCGGCTCCATTGTTAAATTTTTCATAATCTTTTGTTATTCTTTTCTAAATCGATGTACCTTTAATAATCTCAGTTCTGATCATAATTTCTGATATATATAGGTTTAAAGCTGGATGATAGAAAGGGAAAGTTATGAGGGGTATCAATAATAAGTATTGCTTTGTTTAATTTGATTTTACAGAGGCTTTCAATATCCCTAAAGTAACTTCCATTTTTCTGCCTTTAATATCAGCCTATTTAACCCGGGCTTTAATAACAAATGAAAAACTTATGGAAAAAATACGCTGCGGATGGTGTGAGAAGGATGATCTCTACCGCAAATACCACGATGAAGAGTGGGGAAAGCCTGTCTTCGATGACAAAACTATTTTTGAGTTTCTCGTTCTTGAAAGTTTCCAGGCAGGATTGAGTTGGTATACGATTCTTTCTAAACGCGAAAACTTCAGGAAGGCTTTTGATGATTTTGATTATAGGAGAATAGCCTTTTATTCAGATGAAAAAACAGAGGAACTCATGCAGAATTCGGGAATTATAAGAAACAGGTTTAAAATAAAAGCTACCGTAAGTAACGCACAGCGGTTTATGGAAGTACAGGAAGAATACGGAAGCTTTTCTGAATATATCTGGGGTTTTGTAGGAGGAAGGCCATTAGATAATATGCCTGAAACATTATCTGATATTCCTGCGGTAACAAAAGTTTCGGACGCTTTGGCAAAAGACCTTAAAAAGCGAGGTTTTAAGTTTTTGGGATCAACAGTGGTATATGCCCATATGCAGGCTACCGGAATGGTGAATGATCATCTGAAAAGCTGTTTCATTAGGTGGTGATAAATTTTGTTTTATTCATTTTTAAGTGAAGTTTTGTATGAATAATGTAATTGTATTTTAAGTTTATTTAAGTTTGAAGTGCTTTTTATGGCTTTGCAAAGGGTGTTTGTATAGATTTGAAGTCGTGGAATGTTTCATTTAATGGTGATTAAGTATTGTTTTACTCACAGTGGGGTGTGTTTATTATTGAATTTTTAAAATATTAATGGTTTTATTGAAAAATTCGTATATTTGCACCCTCAAAATAAACACCCAACAATAGCATGATCAAAAAATGTAAACTTTCGTTTTTTCTTATCTTTTTGCTAATTACTATTTCTTTACCGGCACAGGTGGGGATAGGAACTCCGAGTCCAGATCCTTCTGCAATGCTGCAGATCAGTTCAAAAGATAAGGGAATGTTGCTGCCGAGTGTGGCGTTGGTTTCATTAACGGATCGTACAACTATTCAGAATCCTGCGGACGGGCTTATTGTATGGAACAATGGTAACGGAACTTTAACCGAAACCGGTTTCTATTACTGGAATGCTTTAAAATGGAATATGCTTTCCACAGCTTCCGGAAATAACGGAAACGGAAATAACGGTGGTGGAAGTGTAACCCCAATGTCTGCCTGGAACAATTCAGCATCCAACAGTGGGAATTCGGGAGGGGCTAATACGAATCTTTCATTGGGAACCAATACTTCTGATGACCTTGTGTTTAAAGTAAATTCAATTTCGGTTGGAAGATTGGGAGTAAATAATTCGGTAAGTTTCGGAACAAATGCGAATGCATCTCAGAATGGTATTGCTTTGGGAAATTCCAGCAGTGCTTACCAGGGAATTGCAATCGGAACCAATACTTCGGTAACGGCTAATGAATCTGTGGCTTTGGGAGCTAACTCAAAAATTTCAGGATATCAGTCAACAGCAATCGGATATAATGCAAAAGTTACGGTGAATGAAGCTACGGCAGTAGGGAATAATGCTGATGCATCTGGATTTCAGTCTGTTGCTATGGGATATAATGCGAAAACAACCACAAATGATGCTACTGCTTTAGGGAAGAATTCAACAGCATCCGGATTTCAGTCAACAGCAGTCGGCTATAATGCTAAAACAACTTCTAACAGCGAAACAGCAGTGGGTTATAATACACAGACCAATAATCAGAATTCTACAGCAGTAGGATCGGGAGCTCAGGCATTGGGACAATTTTCTACTGCAATAGGTTATGGGGCTTCTACCTCTCAGGCTAATGCTGTAATTATCGGAAACGGGAATGCCAATGTGGGAATTGGAACAGGAGCTCCAAATACTTCTGCAAAGCTGGATGTAAACGGATCTTATAAAATGGGTGAGAAGGGTAGTGTGCAGAAAAACCAGATCAGTTTTGAAGCCTGGCCTTCAGTTTCGATAAATAATCTTCCTACAGGAAAATCTGTAACGATGGAAATTCCGGTTCCTGCCAACCTGCAGCCTGGTTCTACAAGAGCTGCCATAGTGGTTTCTCCAGCCGGAGACTTTACCGGAAACACTTCTTTTTCAATTTCAAATCCAAGAATGAACTCTGTTTCAAGTATCACCATCAACCTTACCAATATCTCAGGAAATCCGGAAAGTCTTTATTCTACGCATTTCTATGTGATGATTAATGAATTTTAAGATAGAATGATATGATGAATCCGGAAATTGAGAGAAGAATAGTCATGAAAATAAAATTTTTGTAATAAAACAAAGACTGCCAACAGATATTGAATTAATTTTGTCATGGATAATTTCAGACGGAAAACCTGAAGAAAGCGGCGGGGAATTCCTGATGTTTGTGTAGTTTCAGAGTGTTTCTATTGTCTGATCATTTTAAGTTTTCAGAAACCATTATTCAATATGACAAAAACAGGAATCATAGGTTGTGGCTGGCTCGGATCCAGAATTGCAGAATCGCTGCCAGACAGACATATTATATATACTACGGCCACCACGGAGCAAAAAGTTGCACAACTGAATTCTAAAGGTTTTAATGCTTCTCTGGCCAGTTTCCCGGATTATCAGCTGGATGAAAAGATTCCGCAATGGAGCATGATCAGTCAGCTGGATGTTTTAATCATTACAATTCCGCTTTCCGGGAAAAGCTGTTGTGTGAGTTCTTTGTACAACAGGATACAGCATTTGTTTTCATTTATAGGAGATTGTAAAGGGCAGATGTTTGTGATGAGTTCCACAGGCGTTTATCCTGATCTTCCAAAAGAATTTACAGAAGATGATCTGTGGGTGGAGGCTGTTTCCGGGGAAAGAATGATCCGGAATAAATATCCTCAGGCTAATATTTTACGATTAGGTGGATTGATGGGGGATAACAGGCTTCTTAAAAATTATAATGTTTCAGGTCTGGAAGCTCCGGTTAATCACATTCATTATGCAGATATATGTTCTGTAATTTCAAGAATGACAGAGCTAGGAACAGAAGGGAAACTTTATAATGTGACGGCTCCTTTTCATCCTTCAAAGGCGGCTGTCATTCATGCCCAGAAGAATTTACCGTTTTCTGAAGAGAGAGAAGTTGAAGGCAGAAAGGTTCTTTCATCAAAACTGGTTTCTGAGCTTGATTTTGCATTCAAATATCCTGACCCGTGTCATTTTCATGAAGTATGAAAAATAAGTTAGGTAGTATTGATCTCCCACAGATTTTACAGATGACACATATTTTTTTTTAAGATGAGTTTTGCAATTCATCTTAAAAACAGAATTAGATTATTGATAAAAAGTAGATGAAGCGGAGTTTGAAAATCGCGATTTAAATTCAACTCAAATTCTACAATTTATACTTACTTTTTAGAATGACTTCATAAAATCTGCCAGATCTGCCCAATCAACGAGACTAAATAAAAAAAACATCTATTTATCAGATACATTGACGAAATATTGAAAATCTTTGATTTTCTTGCGCCCTAAAAGCAGCATAATGAGTTAAAGTCTTGCGTCGCTGCATTAAACCACAAAAAATTCATTAAAAAACCTTACAGAACTAAATCTGTAAAGTTGTGTGAGTCTATGTATTTATTTTTTTGCCTGCAGCAGAGTATAGGCTCTGTTCGAAGTGAGATAGGAATGAAACAGGTCATACATGTCAAGCCAGTCGAAATTCAGGCCGAAGTTCTTTTTGGCTTCTTTAATGTTTTCAAAATTGTTTCCTGCAAACTGACTTTCATTATATACCAGGGCATTTTTAATGATTTTGTCATCAAGAACCTGCATAAAACAGTAATCTACCGGCATATCTGCCCATTCAGAACTGTGTTCAATGATAAAACTTTCAATTTTATGATCTCTGATCATTTTAAAAATATCCCCATCCCAGTGATCATTGTCCCGGTCGTATGGATAACTTTCAAAATCGGTTTCAGATTCCATATGTCTGATATAATCGCTCACCAGATCAAAATTTTCTATTCCCTCAAAATGTGGACAGGACATATTGAAAGGAACGAAGGTGAAGTTTTGCACTTCAAAATGAACAACATCTTTTCCTAAATCAATTTTTTTATTGATGATAAGACAAGTAATATCCTGGCCCATGGTGAATTATTTGATGATTCTGTCAAGTACCCAGGTAATCAGGTTCTTTTCAGAAGCGTTGTGGTCTGTAGAGAACTCTCCGCGTCTTCTGTTGGCAATAACGTTATTTACGGTGATCGCTTTGTGGCCTAATAGTTTTGAAAGGGCATAAATTGCAGAAGTTTCCATTTCAAAATTCGTGATGCCAAGATCATTTAATGTTTCCAGGAAATTATCATCCACTGCTTTCAGACGAAGCTGTCTTCCCTGAGGAGCGTAGAATCCAGGGAAAGTGGCTGTATTTCCGTGGTATTTAGCGTCTTTGTAGTATTCTCCCAGTTCTTCGGCCCAGTCTGAGAAGTAAAGCATCGGTTTGATTCTTTCATAAGGAAACTTTTCCAGGAAGCTTCTGGAGAACTCATTCTGGAAATTATAGTCCTGGTAGAAATGCATAAGACCATCCAGTCCAACCACATTCTGGGTAACGAGCATATTATCAACCTGTACATCAGGATTTACACTTCCACAGGTTCCCATACGGAATAATTCAAGGGATTTATGCTCTGTTTTGAATTCTTTATTCTTAAGATCGATGTTCACCAGCGCATCAAGCTCGTTCATCACGATGTCGATATTTTCAGTTCCGATCCCTGTAGACATTACGGTGATTCTTTCTCCGCGAAGGGTTCCTGTATGCGTATAGAATTCTCTTTTATTTTTTTTGATCTCAACTTTATCAAAATACGTTGAAACTTTTGCCACTCTGTCCGGGTCTCCTACAAGGATAATCTTGTCAGCAATATCTTCGGGTAAAAGATTCAGGTGGTATACACTTCCGTCTTCATTCAGAATAAGTTCTGAAGCAGCAAGTTTGTTTAGCATAATATGTATAATTTATTTTTTAATTTTTAATCAATGAAAATGGCTTCTTTATAAGGAGACGATATCAGCTCGTAAAGGGAACCGTATTCTTCTACGATCCTTTTCTGGCCCTGAATGACCTCATATACTGTAACTGTCGTTTTTTCAAAATTCTTAGGATCTTTTCTCTGGGAAGTAATCTCGTAGAAATGATCTCCTTTTTTAAGGACAGAAATCAATTCTTCTTTGGTAGAGTTGTTAGATTCCATCATTCCGGGAAATTCTATCACAATATCCTTAAGCTCATTATATTTTTTATAGGGTTTTGTAGTTCCGTTGGAATAAACATAAACATTGGGAACATCTTTATCTTTTTCGAGACGGATCAGATAATAATCGCTGCCTTTTTTCTCCGCATATACAGCCATTTCCTGTTGTTTTTTCTGCGAAAATGCGGAAAGTGAAAGGAAGCTTGCTGCAAAAGCAAACAATAATTTTGTTTTCATATGACTATTTTCGTTTTTTGATGTTGAATTTAATTAAAAATATCCTCTCCCAATAACCCTTCCCATTATTTTTACCGGCAATTTAGAATATCCGTTTCTTTAAGAATAATGAATTTTGATTTCGGGGTTTAAAATTAGTAAAAAATCTCCTATTTAAAATATAAACATTTTTTAATCTGTAATTAAAACTGGGATAACATCTGATTAATAGTTTTGCCGCTAAAAAATTCATGAGATCTTACCCGCTGTTTGTTCTAATTCTGTTGATTGGTTTTGCTGTTATGTCTTTCAACCCTGTTGATAAAGGGATAAAGAACGAAACTACATTTGTCAATAAAGGCCTGTCTGACTTTAAAACCAGGCTTGAACAGCTGAAATCAGATGTCTATAAATTTTCGGAAGACCGAATATCTCTTGAAGAATTACGGAAATCACTGAGCAGTACAAGAAATTCATTTAAGGAAATTGAATTTTATGTTGCCTATCATTATCCTGAATTTACGAAAACACATCTTAATGCAGCACCCTTGTTCCATATTGAAGCGGCCGGAACTTCAGCTTACACTCTGCCTCCGGAAGGATTGCAGGTTTTGGACGAGCTGATATTTTCTGATGAAGCAGGAGATGAAAAAGAGAAGATCAAAACCATCACAGATTTTTTATATAACAGTTACTCCGGGTTTTATCTGAGTGCTGTAAAAAACGGATTAAGCAAAGGAAATAATAAGACACTTCCGCTTCGCATAGAGCTGATACGAATTTATACATTAGGTGTTACGGGATTTGATACGCCAGGTTCCCTGAATATTTCTGAGGAGTCTGCTCATGCGCTTACAGGAATTAAAAAGTATATTCATGATGATCCTTACTTCAGGAATTATAATCTACAGAAAGCAGATCAGGTTCTGGCCGGAAGCATCGATTATCTTTCAAAAAATACAGACTTTGAAACCTTTGACCGGATTGAATTTTATAAAAATTATATACAGCCGCTTTATGAAGAATTTGGAAAATGGGATGGAAGAACAGATGATCTTAAAGAGTTTTCAGGCTGGAATGTAAACAGTAAAGGTCTTTTTAATAGTGATTTTCTGGATCCTTATTTTTATACATTGCTGAAATCTTCAGAAGACAATGCAGATCTTCGTAATCTTGGAAAGGCCATGTTTTATGACGGAAGCTTAAGCGGAAACGGTAAAATGAGCTGTGCTGCCTGTCATTTGCCGGAAAATGCCTTCACAGATCTTAAGCAGAAATCTGAAAGTAATGTGGAAGGAAAGACTGTATTAAGGAATTCACCATCGCTTTATAATGCCGTTTTTGCTAAAAGATTTTTCTATGACCTTCGTGCCTTTTATCTGGAACAGCAGGCTGAACACGTGATTTATAATGAAGATGAATTCAATACAAGCTATGAAGATATTATCAGAAAATTGAAAACAAAACCCGAGTATAAAAAAGCATTCCGTTCTGCATTTAAAAACGGAAAGATCAATAAGGAAAACTTTTCCAAAGCCCTGAGCTCCTATGTTGCCTCTTTATATTCTTTCGATAGTGATTTTGACCGTTTTATGAGGAGTGAAAAGGACGTTTCGGAGGAAGTGAAAAAAGGTTATAATCTGTTTATGGGAAAAGCCAACTGTGCAACCTGTCACTTTGCTCCTCATTTTTCAGGACTGGTTCCACCGTTTTTTAACGAAAATGAATCTGAAGTTTTAGGGGTTACCACAAAACCGGTCAATGAGCTCCCGGTTGAACTTGATGGAGATCTCGGAAGAGCCAACAGTCCTGTAAAGAAAGAAAAATCATGGATTTATGATTACTCCTTCAAAACGGTAACGGTAAGGAATATAGCGCTTACTAAACCTTATTTTCATAACGGTGCCTTTAATACACTGGAAGAAGTGCTGGATTTTTACAATGAAGGCGGGGGAGAAGGATTGGGATTGAAAATGAAGAATCAAACGCTTCCACCGGACAAGCTAAATCTTACTCAAACAGAAATCAGACAAATTATAGCTTTTCTGAATTCTCTTACTGATGTAAGCAAAGCGAAATAAGCGGGGCTATAAAATAGAATTGAACACTTAGTTTTAACAATTATTTAATCCCCTTAACATTAAATTCCAAATTAATTAACAAATATCAGGACATATTTAAAATCCTATTAACAGAGGTGCCGGCTCAAAAAAATAGTTTTGCAAGGTCTAATAAATCAAAAAAAATGAAGAAAAAACTACTAGCAATCGGAGCTATCGCATTAGCTGCAGGCTTTAACGTAAAGGCACAAACCACTGTTTTCGACAGAAACTCATCCTGGAGCTACATAGATCTTGACCAGGCCCAGCCGGATGAATGGAAAACCAAAACCTATGACATTTCTGCCTGGCCGGTAGGAAACGCTCCGTTAGGATACGGTGACCCTGTAACAACAACTATTCATAATGGGGCTACCGGACTTGTCACCGCTTATTTTGCAAAAGATTTTACCGTGGATCTTTCAACCCTTTCAGATGAAATGGAGCTTGGAGTAATGAGAGATGATGGAATCATTGTTTACCTGAACGGAGTAGAAGTCGTAAGAGATAATATGCCTGCAGGACCTGTTACTTTCAATACCTTTTCATCAACAACTATTGATGGAGCTGCAGAAAATGTATATAACCTTTTCTCAATCCCGAAATCAAAATTTGTAAACGGAGTGAATAGAATTTCTATAGAGCTTCACAACAGAAGCGTATCAAGTTCTGACCTGAGAATTGATGCTTATCTGAAAACTACAATAACTACTAATCCTCAACCAACTTCCTGTAACGGAACACATATCAGCTGCTTTACCTCTATTGTCCCTACAGCGCAAACCAATAAACTGATTATTCCTGCTGAACATAAATATCAGCTTATCCTGAAAGAAGGAGATAATTATACAGAAGGAGGCGGAATGGTAGGTGGCCAGAATGACTTTACGGCGTACGTAGGGAAATTAGGAAGCAGTACAAACGGATACCTTTCCGTAAACCATGAGACCAATCCTGGAGGAGTAACCATGGCAGAAATCAACTACAACGCAAGTACCAAACTTTGGCAGCTAACAAAATCCAGGGCAGTAAGTTTCTCAGATCCAAGCCTTGTTCAGACCATCAGAAACTGTTCAGGAGGGATTACACCTTGGGGAACAGTAGTTACAGCTGAAGAATCTGTAACTTCCAGCGACGTGAACGGTGACGGATATAAAGATTACGGATGGTTAGTAGAAATAGATCCCGCTACAGCACAGGTGATTTCTAAAAACCCAGACGGTTCCAAAGGAAAACTTTGGCAGATGGGAATTATGAACCATGAAAATGTGGTGATTAATAATGCAGGAACTACAGCTTATTACGGTGAAGACGGCGGGACACACATGGTATACAAATATGTAATGGATACCCCGAACGATCTTTCTTCAGGAAATCTTTATGTACTGAAACTGGATCAGGGTCTGAACGCTTCCGGAGATCCTATAGGAACAACAGCAACATGGATCCCGATTCCTAATAAAATAAAAGCAGACCAGAACAATACTACCGGACTTGCCCAGTCATTGGGAGGAACAAGATTTAACGGAGTGGAAGATGTAGATATCAGTCCGCTGGATGGAAAGATCTACTTTACAGCAAAAGGGCTTGATAAGGTATACCGTCTTCAGGATAACGGAACTACGGCTTCTCAGGTAGAAACATTCGTGGGGGGAGCTTCTACAGCGTATTCATTCAATACTCCACAGGGGATGAAAACTGAAGCTTGGGGAGACGGAAATGACAATCTTACCTTTGATGAACTTGGAAACCTTTGGGTACTTCAGGACGGAGGGAAAAACTATATCTGGGTAATCGCTCCGGATCATACTCAGGCCAATCCTAAAGTAAGATTGTTCGCCTCAATGCCGGCAGGTTCAGAACCTACAGGACTTACCTTTACACCAGATCATAAATTTGGGTTCTTCTCTATTCAGCATCCTAACTCAACGATTTCAACAGATATAGATGCAACAGGGAATACAATTGATTACAGAGGGAAATCAGCAACTGTGGTAATTGCTCTGAAAGAAAATCTTGGTACAAACGGTTCATTGGGAACGATTGATAGCCATGTTTCTGAGAGTACAGTAACCGTTGCCCCTAATCCGACTGCAGGAATCGTAAAAATCAATTCAGACAAAGGATTGAAAGATATTCAGGTAACCGCTTACAGCATGGACGGAAAAATCGTTTATACGAAAAAATTCAGCGGACTAAACAGAGCTTTGGAGCTTGATTTCACAAAGCAGCTGGAAGCATCCCGTATTTTGCTTTTAAATATCGAAGCCGAAGGAGGATTCCAGAAAACCGTAAAACTAGTAAAGAAATAAGTATTAATAATTCCCGTCCGGGGCGGCAGCGAAGCTGCCGCCCCGGACACTTTTTATCTATGAAAAAAATTCTTCTGTCAGTTTCCGTTTTTTTTCTTTTTCAGGTAAAAGCTCAGATTGATCCTGTAAAATATCCTACCTTTACTAGTATTGAAGAGGTTTTGAGCAGTAGTAAAACAGTATACAGCATGAGCTTTCGGGAAAAAGGATTGTTCAACCTCCCTCCGCAGATTGCCAGCTTGAAATCGCTGTTTTTTCTGAATATCATGGGAAACAGGCTTGAAAAAATGGACCGGGAGATTTTTGGTTTAAAAGAACTGACGATTTTAAATGTCAATGAAAACAGTATTAAATTCATTCCTGATGAAATCGGAGAGCTGACCAAGCTGGAAACTTTTTCAATGAATCTCAATGGGCTTACAGGCATTAATCCAAATGTGGCAAAACTTCAGCATTTAAAAGCTGTACATCTGGAAGCCAATAATCTGAATACTTTTCCGGAAGCATTGATGGAAATTCCGTCCTTGGAAGAAATTAACCTTCAGGGAAACCAGATCAGCTTTATAACGGATCAGATAAAGAGAATCAAAAATCTGAAGTTTTTAAATCTTTCCGAAAATCAGATCAATGATATGGGAAACCTTTCTTTTCCGAAAAACCTGAAATACCTTGAACTTCAGCAGAACGCCATTACAAAGTTTCCTGAAAATCTTTTCAGAGCCCAAAATCTTGAATATCTGAATGCCAGTGGAAATAATATCACCGAAATTTCATCACGAATCAATGGTCTGAAAAATATGACCAGCATGAATCTTGCTCATAATCATCTGAAAGATATTCCAGTAGAGATCACTCAGCTGAAAAATTTGAAAACATTAATTCTGACAGGAAATCCAATAGAAAAGTCCAGAATAGAACAGTTAAAAAAGCTGATGCCGGAAACCCAGATCTACTTCTAGATCTATCCGCCGACTCTTTTGGTTTTATACCCCATTTCTTTAAGGATATTCATGATCTTATCGCGGTTATCCCCCTGAATAATGATCGTTCCATCCTTTTCAGAGCCGCCTATTCCTAAGGTGGTTTTTATTTTCTTCGAGATTTTCTTTAAATCTTCCTCGCTGCCTTCCCAGCCTTCAACAATGGTGACAGGCTTACCGTTTCTGCCTTTCTTCTCAAATTTGCATACCAAAGGCTCCTTCTGCTTGAATTCATCTTCAGGCATTTCAAAATCCTGCTCTTCGTGTTCAGGAAAAAGGTTCTTCAATTGATCTCGTAAATCCATAAAACAAAATTAATAATAAATAATTGAATGAGAGAAATAATTAGGCAAACCGGAACATTTTATAAAGGATGGGAAAGACCAGAAGAGGGAAGCTGGAGGTTACTTTTAGTTATAGATACTGAAAACCTCCGTAAAATCAAACTAGCTAAAAAAGATGGTAATCTATTATTGATGAACGTCAGAATCTCCCTCTTCCATCATCCCTCTTCCATGCCTATCAAACAAATTTTTCTTTTCTTACGTAATATTTTCCTATTTTGTACTGTTAAATAATAAAACTCATTAAAAGAATACCATGAAAATAAAAATAAATCAGCTCCTTGCGGTCTGTTTTTTCACTTGTGCAACAGTAAATGCTCAATCTGGATTTTCCAATGATCCACTGAATGCTGTTTTTGAAACCAGTGATACCGAAAAGTTCTGGAAAGCTTTCGATAAAATGGAAACTTCCAAAGATAACCCCTTTACAGAATACATGAAGGATGGCTCACTGGGAGTTAAAGGCTTCACAGAATTCAGGATCATTAATGCTGATTCATTATATACGATGGTGAAAAGACGGAAAGCAGATTACCTGAAAACCCGCAATGTGCTTGATGGAATAGGGCTAAAGGAAAAAAGAGCGAGGGCCATTTACAGTGCTATGAAATACTGGTATCCGGACGCTAAATTTCCTCCCGTTTATTTTGTCTATGGAAGATTCAATTCCGGGGGAACAGTTTCCAAAGACGGAATTATTATAGGAACAGAAATGCTGAGCAATCTGGATGGGGTGATGGGACTTGTAGCTCATGAGCTGATCCATTTTCAGCAGGATATCAGCGGAGATGGTTCTTTATTAAAAAATACCCTGATGGAAGGGGGGGCTGATTTTATCAGTGAAATGATTTCGGGTGAAAATATCAATACAGGACCTTTCCGTTATGGAGAAACTCATTTAGATGCTTTATGCCGGGAATTCGTAACCAAATTAAAAAATGATGATAACACAGACTGGCTTTACGGAACCAGTAAAAAAGATGACAGGCCCAATGATCTGGGATATTGGATGGGTTATAAAATTTCGGCAGCTTATTTCAATAAGCAAAAAGATAAACACAAAGCGATCCATGATATTCTGAATATTAAAGATCCGTTGAAATTCCTGAAAGAAAGCGGCTTTTTAGATCCTTATATCAAAGAATACACAGAAAGCAAGAAGATGAAATTTGATGATTTCTATAAACCGTATTCAGACGAAACCCATGAAATTACTTTCACCGTAAGTGTTCCTGATAAAAATGATGAGGTATACATTACAGGAAACCAGCCGGAATTAGGAAGCTGGACACCCTCCTCTATTAAAATGAACAGAAAAAATGCCAAAGAAAGAAGCATTACCTTAAAAATACATTTTCCTGCCCAGTTTAAATTCACTAAAGGAAACTGGGAGTCTCAAGCGGATATAAAAGGAAAAGACAAATGGCAGAATATTAGAATTGAGGAAAAGCCTTCAAAACCGGTACATTATGAAATCATAAACTGGTCTGATAATCAATAAATAGAGATTGAAAATCTACTCAATCTGGATCTGTGAAAATACTATATAATTTACAGAGTTATTCAATAGAGGCAGACTTTAGTCCGCCTAAATAATAAAAACAATCCATTGGCTTTAGCTAAAACTTATACAGCAGACTTTTAATACCTGTGAGAAAAATGAAAACAGAGCGATTGCTTTGTTAATGATGCTGCATGACTATTCATCCGCTTCATCGAATCAACGAAGTTGATTCTACTCTTTGCTCCCTAAAATCAACAGCATCAATCATCAACTTTGCGTTAAATTGTTTTCCATATTTTGCATGAGTAGCCAATTAATATTAGTGAATTCGTGGCAAAACATTTTCCTACAGCTCCCGGATATTTTATAAGTAACTGTTACAAAATCGATACAAATTATCATAGGCAGACTGGATTTAGACTGGATAGTAAAAATTAAGTACACTATTAAAATTAAGCGCTGCAAATTCTTCTGTTCATCGGAAATTAGGTAAATTTGTATAACAAAAGTTTTACAAAATGTCAAAAAAAGCAATATTAGCAATCCTTGACGGATGGGGGCTGGGAATGAATCCGGACGTTTCAGCGATAGACAAAGCAGACACACCGTTTATTGACAGCTGCTATAAAAAATTTCCTCATACAACCCTTGAAGCAAGCGGCCTGGCAGTAGGACTTCCGGTAGGACAGATGGGGAACTCTGAAGTAGGACACATGAATTTAGGAGCCGGAAGAGTGGTTTACCAAAATCTGGTAAAACTCAATATGGCTGTGGAAAACGGAACTTTAGGACAGGAAAAAGTCATTCAGGATGCTTTTGAATATGCTAAAAAAGAAAATAAAAAAGTACACTTTATAGGGTTGGTATCCAATGGAGGAGTACATTCTCATATCAATCACCTGAAAGGTCTTTTAACGGCTGCAAAAGAATCCGGACTGAATGAAAATGTTTTTGTTCATGCATTTACAGACGGAAGAGACTGCGATCCGCATTCAGGGTTAGGCTTTATCGAAGAGCTGCAGAAACACATGGAAGCAACCACAGGAAAACTGGCAACCATTGTGGGGCGTTATTATGCTATGGACAGAGACAAAAGATGGGAACGTGTAAAATTAGCATATGATGCCCTTGTAGAAGGGATAGGACTTCAGACTACAGATGCAATAGCAGCAATTAAGGCTTCTTATGATAGTAATGTCACAGATGAATTCCTGAAACCGATCATTATGGTTAATACTACAGCAACCGGAAATGTGGTGCCTGTAGCAAAGATCATCGATAATGATGTAGTGATCTGCTTTAATTTCCGTACAGACAGAGGTCGCGAGATTACAGAAGTACTTTCCCAAAAAGATTTCCCGGAATATTCTATGAATAAACTGAATCTTTATTACGTAACACTTACCAATTACGACAAAACATTCCAGAATGTACAGGTTGTTTTTGATGAAAATGTCCTGCAAGATACCATGGGAGAAGTGCTTGAAAGAAATGGAAAAACCCAGATCAGAATTGCCGAAACAGAAAAATATCCTCACGTAACATTCTTCTTTTCAGGGGGGAGGGAAAAAGAATTTGAAGGCGAAAGAAGATTGCTCTGTCCAAGCCCGAAAGATGTTCCTACCTACGACCTGAAGCCGGAAATGTCTGCTTATGATATAACCAATGCTATTGTTCCGGAATTGGAAAATGGAACCGCAGATTTTGTGTGTTTAAATTTTGCCAATACAGATATGGTAGGACATACCGGAGTTTTTGAAGCTGCTGTAAAAGCTGCTGAGACAGTAGATAAGTGTATTGAAAAAGTAGCCACTGCCGCTTATGAGAACGGATATACTGTTTTTATTCTGGCTGACCACGGAAATTCCGATGTAATGATCAACCCGGACGGAACGCCTAATACCCAGCATTCAACCAATCTGGTTCCTTTTATTGTTATGGATAAAGACCATATCTGGAATCTTAAACCGGGTAAACTGGGAGATGTAGCTCCTACCATATTGAAAGTAATGGGAGTGGAAATTCCGGAAATTATGACCGGAAATATTTTAGTTAGCTAAAATTCAACAATAATGATAAAAAAGTACCGTTATAGTAGTGTATCACGGTCTTCTTTTATGATTTATGTCAGACATGATATGAGTTGCATACTTTATTATGCGGTAAATAATAAATAAATCATATCTTTGCTGTTTAAAATTAATAGAGTTACAATGTATCAAAAGCTTGTTAGGAAAGAAGTAATGGGAATTCTGGAAAAGGAGGTAGGTTCTTTTCTGGAAAAATTTTTAACGCCGATCGAAAAGATCTGGCAGCCTTCAGACATGCTTCCGGATCCTTCAAGCGCCGACTTTAAATATGATTTAGAGGAAATTCAGACCTTCGCTCGTGAAATGCCTTATGATTTGTTTGTAACCCTTATCGGGGACTGCATTACAGAAGAGGCGCTGCCTTCTTATGAATCCTGGCTGATGGGAGTAGACGGAGTAAATCAGGAAGAAAGCGTAGGCTGGGTAAACTGGGTAAGAGCCTGGACTGCCGAAGAAAACAGACATGGAGATCTTCTGAATAAATACCTTTACCTGTGCGGAAGAGTAAATATGAGAGAAGTGGAAATCACTACTCAATATCTGATTAACGACGGCTTTGATCTGGGAACAAGCATGGATCCATATAGAAACTTTGTGTATACAAGCTTCCAGGAAACAGCTACCAATATTTCTCACCGTAGAGTAGGAACACTGGCAAAACAGTCCGGAAACGGAAAACTGGCCAAAATGTGTGGGGTGATTGCAGCAGATGAGGCAAGACACGCTAAAGCTTACAAACATTTCGTAGCTAAGATTCTTGAAATCGATCCTTCAGAAATGATTCTTGCTTTTGAAGATATGATGCGTAAGAAAATTGTAATGCCGGCACACCTTATGAGACAATCCGGCCAGAAAGCAGGAGAGCTTTGGGGGCATTTCTCAGATGCAGCACAGAGATGTATGGTTTACACAGGCCAGGACTATATCAATATTATGAAAGAATTGTTGGATGAATGGAAGATTGAGCATGTAAAAGGGCTTACTGAAAAAGCTGAAAAAGCTCAGGAATACTTAATGAAATTACCTGCCAGATTACAGAAGATTACCGACAGGGTTTCTACTCCCGATCTGCAGTTCCAGTTCAGTTGGGTAAAAAGTTAGTTCAGCATAATCATTAAATTATAAAACTAAGAGTGTCATCGTTTTTTGGCACTCTTTTTATTTCTTATCTTTGCAAAGCTAAAAAAAGAACAAAAATGCTAAATAATAAAAAAATTGCTGTTGATTTTGACGGAACCATCGTGGATGACGCTTATCCGGCAATTGGAAAAGCAAAGATTTTTGCTTTTGAAACCCTTAAAAGACTTCAGGCAGAAGGCTACAGATTAATTCTCTGGACATACAGACATGGGAAAACATTAGATGAAGCCGTAGAATTCTGCAGAGAGAACGGGATAGAGTTCTATGCAGTGAATTCCAGCTTTGAGGGAGAAGTATTTGATTCTGAAACACAGTCCAGAAAACTGGATGCAGACTGGTTCATTGATGACAGAAATTTAGGCGGATTTCCGGGTTGGGGAGAAATTTACAACATTATTCAGGAAAGAATAGAATTCCGTGTAGAAGGAAAAGAAGTTCTGGCTTATTCAAAACTTAAAAAAGAAAAGAAAAAAGGACTTTTCTGGTAGAAAAGACCAATATCATAATAGCATAATCAGACAGCGTATCATTTACTATTGATACACTTTTATATAAATACATTGGTAAATTAAAACAATGATTCAGTTAAAAACAATAGAGGAGCTCCGCCTGATGAAGGAGAGTGCCAGACTGGTTTCCAAGACACTGGGAATGCTGGCAAAAGAAATTAAACCGGGAATCAATACCTTATATCTGGATAAATTAGCACACGATTTTATTAAAGATCATGGTGCTGAGCCTGCTTTTCTAGGATATGGAGGCTTCCCGAATTCTTTATGTATTTCTCCGAACGAACAGGTGGTTCATGGTTTCCCTAATAAAGATATTGTAAAAGAAGGAGATGTTCTTTCCGTAGACTGTGGAGTAATTCTGAACGGTTTTGTGGGAGATCATGCCTATACTTTTGAAATCGGGGAAGTAAAACCCGAGGTAAAAAAAATGTTGCAGGTAACTAAAGAATCTCTTTACAAAGGAATTGAGCAGTGTGTACGAGGAAAAAGAATCGGAGATATTTCCCATGCAATCCAGGCACATTGTGAAAAAGAAGGCTATGGGGTAGTGAGAGAATTGGTAGGACACGGTTTAGGCAGAAAAATGCATGAAGATCCACAGGTTCCTAATTACGGAAGACAAGGAAGCGGAAAAGTAATTAAAGACGGTCTTGCGATTGCTATCGAACCCATGATTAATCTTGGAACTGAAAAAGTGAAGTTTCATAATGACGGGTGGACGGTAACAACTTTGGATAACCAGCCTTCTGCCCATTTCGAACATGATGTAGCGGTAATCAATGGTAAACCGGTATTGCTTTCTACTTTCCAGTATGTATACGAAGCATTAGGAATTGTAAGTGACGAAGAGAAGCCATTCCAATTGGATTTTTAATGAAAAAAGTAACGAAACTTTTACTCAATAAAATTCCGCGTCCGATGCTGATCAAAATGAGCATCTGGGCCAGACCTCTTATTTACCAGTTTTTCAAAGGAGATAAGTTCTTTGATCCTATTGATGGAAGATCGTACCGAAAGTTCCTTCCTTACGGATATGGAAAACAACGGGAAAATGCACTTTCTCCCGGTACTCTAAGTCTCGAAAGACACCGCCAGATGTGGCTGTATCTTCAGAATGAAACAGATTTTTTCATCAAAAACTATAAAGTTCTGCATATTGCTCCCGAACAGGAGTTTTTGAGAAAGTTCAAGAGAATGAGAAACCTGGATTACATCTCTGCAGATTTGTTTTCTCCCATTGTGGATGTAAAAGCAGATATTCTGGACCTGCCTTTCGCAGATGAAAGTTTTGATATTGTTTTCTGTAATCATGTTCTTGAGCATATTGAAGATGATGGCAAGGCTATGAGTGAGCTTTACAGGGTGATGAGACCCGGTGGATGGGGAATTTTCCAGGTTCCCATGAAAAATTCATTGGAAAAAACCTACGAAGACTTCTCTATCAAAGATCCGAAAGAACGGCAAAAGCACTTTGGTCAATACGATCATGTGCGCTGGTACGGAATGGATTACTTCGACCGTTTAAGAAAAACCGGTTTTGAAACCGATCCTAATTTCTATTCCCAGAAATTCTCCGATGAGGAAATAAAAAAATACGGATTAAGGCATAATGAAATCCTTCCCGTAGTTTTCAAAAAATAATAAAACCGTCTTCAACTAGAAGACGGTTTTATATTGATAGATAGAAGTTGTTTTAAAAATATGTGGTGAAGGATTTTAGTGAGAAACAGATTTTAAACCTACTACAGACCCAATCAGAGTAACGATAAAAAATACTCTCCAGAAGCTTACCGGGTCTTTAAAAAAGAAAATTCCCATAAGAGCTGTTCCTACAGCACCAATACCGGTCCATACGGCATAAGCGGTTCCTATCGGCAGAGTTTGTGTTGCTTTGATCAGAAGAACCATACTGATGGTCATCGTTACCAGAAATCCTGCATACCAGTAATACATTTCAGATCCCGATGTTTCTTTGGCTTTCCCCAGACATGAAGCAAAAGCTACTTCAAATATTCCGGCAATGATTAAAATAATCCAGTTCATTTTCTTAAATTTTTCTACTGCAAATTTCAGGATTCGAAAGGGAAAAAAATTTTACAAATGATAAAAAATGAATTTTCAGGCTTAATTTCAGAGATGGAGAGGAATTAATATTAATCTGAGTTCGGGTTAAGGAGTTTAAGCATACAGACTGGAAGATGGAAGAAGGAGGTTGGAAGTTACTTTTAGTTATAGATGATGAAAAAGCCACTATAAAATCAAATTAACTAAAAAAAATAACTATTTATTATTGATGAGCTTGAAATCGTCCCTCTTCCATCCTCCGGCTTCCTAACTATTTGATTTCTGCCCTTATCCTGCTCAGGCTGACTTGTGTGATGCCCAAATAAGAGGCAATATGCCCCAACTGAACTCTTTTCAGAAGATCAGGACTGTAAGTAATCAGATCTTTATACCGTTCCAGAGAGGTTTTAAATTGTCTGGAAATAATCAATTCTTCGGATTTTATCATTTCCGATTCAGCCAGTTTTCGTCCCCAGTTCGCAATATGGATATCTTCGTTAAATAATGTTTTGAGGTTTTCTGTTTCCAATCTGTACAGATCACAGTCTTCCAGAAGCTCAATACTTTCATAGCCGGGTTTATCTTCAACGTAACTTTTCATTGAGATCACTGTTTGGCCCTCACTTCCGAACCAGAAGGTGATATCATTTTCCGCAGTAGTAGCATAAGCCCTGGCAATACCTTTCCGGATGAAATAGACGTAAGGAATAATCTTATCTGCCTCCATAAGACAGAAATTTTTAGGGTATGAAACTTCAGTAATATGTTTCTTTAAACTCATTCTGGAAGCTTCAGGAAGAACATATATTCGGTCAAGGATCTGGTCTATATTCATAAAAAGAATTCTGGTTTTCAAAAATATCAGTTTTAGCCTATGCAATACAATAAAATACATTCATTTTTTACAATTTAGATACTCACAAATCATTTCCGAGAACTGTATCAGTAAATAAAGCTTTTTTCTTCCTAAAATTGGAGATAAACCCTGAAGACCGGTTTTGTTTTAGTAACTTTGCAGTTCGTAATATTATTTTTATGCATAAAGCTGGATTTGTAAATATAGTCGGAAAGCCTAATGCCGGAAAATCTACCCTGTTGAATCAATTGATGGGAGAGAAGCTGGCAATTGTAACACAAAAGGCCCAGACAACCCGTCACAGAATTTTTGGAATTTATAATGAAGATGACCTACAGATCGTATTTTCTGATACTCCGGGAGTATTGGATCCAAAATACGGGCTTCAGGAAAAAATGATGGATTTTGTAAAGGATTCTTTGCAGGATGCTGATGTTTTCCTGTTCATTGTAGATGTAACCGATAAGGCAGAACCTTCAGAGTTTTTAATTGATAAACTGAATAAAATTCCGGTTCCTGTACTTCTTCTTCTGAACAAAGTAGATCAGACTAATCAGGAAGGACTTGAAAAACTGGTAGAATTATGGCATGGCAGAATTCCGAAAGCGGAAATTCTTCCTATCTCGGCACTTAATGCTTTCAACACAGAGATTATTCTTCCTAAATTAAAATCATTGCTGCCGGAAAGCCCGCCATATTATGAAAAAGACCAGTTTACCGACAAACCGGAAAGATTTTTTGTCAATGAAGCAATCCGTGAAAAGATCCTTCTCAACTATGAAAAAGAAATTCCTTATTCAGTAGAAGTTGTAACAGAACAGTTCAAAGAAAAAGAAGGAATTATTTTCATCGATTCTATTATTTATGTAGAAAGAGATACCCAGAAAGGAATTATTATCGGGCATAAAGGTGAGGCCATTAAGAAAGTAGGAACAGAAGCGAGACTGGACCTTGAAAAATTCTTCAGTAAAAAGATCCATCTGAATTTATTCGTGAAAGTGAAAAAAGACTGGCGTAAAAACGACAGAGATCTTAAAAATTTCGGGTACAGATAAACTAAAAACACCGGAATCCCGTTGTATTAAAAGATTTTTATTACCTTAGTCTAAATTTTTAGTAGATGAACTATTTAAACTCGAATTCCAGCTCAGTCCCTAAAGATCTTGTTTTATTAGTAGTGAGAGTATTTATTGGTTTTGCCATGCTGTCTCACGGTTTTCCTAAACTTCAGACGCTTATAGGAGGCGGGAAAATTGAATTTTATGATTTCATAGGACTAGGCCCTCAGATTTCATTGATTCTCACTGTTTTTGCTGAATTTGTTTGTTCAATACTTCTGATCCTTGGCCTTTTTACAAGGATTTCTTTAGGATTTCTGATCTTCACCATGATCATGGCTGCTTTTGTAGTACACGGGGCAGATCCTTTTGATAAAAGAGAAATGAGCCTGATATATCTGTCTGTATATCTTCTGCTGTTAGTATTTGGCGCAGGAAAGGTATCTGTGGATCACATGATAGAAAAAAGAAAAAGAGCTTCAGATTGGTAAGCTTAAATCTATAAAATTAAAGAGGCATCCCAGAAATGAGGTGCCTCTTTTGCTTTTTATGGCCTGCAGGGAGATGAAGTCGGGATGCAGTCCCAGATGGGAGATCCGTGTTCCGTTCTGCCTACTACGCAGGCTCTGTAGCCATCATCACATAAAGGAGCACTTCCTCCGATAATTGTTTTCAGATTGCTTTTGGATAATTTTCTTAAATTTTTCATATTGTTTTATTTTGAATATTAAAAGTAAGTAAAAAATATTAATTATTCACATTCATGGGATTATTTTAATAAATTTCATATCTGTTTCAAATTTCATTATATTAGTGGAAATGATTTTTTATGAAGATAAAACTGACCATCTGCCTCCTGGCATTTCTTAATTTTTATGATGCGCAGGAAAATATTGCTTATCAAAAACCATCTGCGGAAATCCTTAAACTGGCAGATTATGAGAGACCTCCCGGGGTTCTGATGAACAGTAAAAAAGACTGGGTTGTTTTTACCTACCGCCCGACTTATAAAACTCTGGAAGATCTTAACCAACAGGAACTGAAACTGGGAGGGCTTAGGATTAATCCCATAACCAATATTTCAAGTACGGTTACGTATTCAAACAATCTGAAGATCCGGAAAATCAATGATAAGGATGAAATTCAGGTAAAAAATCTTCCTTCCAATCCCAAAATAACATCTATTTCATTTTCTCCGGATGAAAAAAAGCTGGCTTTTACCAATACAACAGGAAAAGGAGTAGAGCTCTGGGTTGTAGATATGGAAACAGCTGCTGCTAAGAAAATGACCAGTGATAACCTTAATGCGAATGTAGGAACTCCTTATCAATGGTATAATGATTCACAGAATTTATTGATCAGAACTCTTCCTCAGAATAGACCTGCTCTGATTAATTCAGATAAAGATCTTCCAACAGGACCAATTGTTTCTACGGCAGACGGTAAAGTTTCGCAGAACAGAACCTATCAGGATCTGCTTAAGAATCCTCAGGATGAGAAAAACTTTGAGGTAATCACCGCTTCTGAAATTTATAGTGTTGACCTGAACGGTAACCTGAAAAAAGTAAAGGACAAGGATATGTATGTAGGTCTGAGCTTTTCTCCCGATGGAAATTATTTAATGGCAGTTGTGGTTAAAAAGCCATTCTCCTATATCGTTCCTTATAATAGATTTCCATTGACGACCACGGTGTATGATATGAAGGGAAATACAGTGAAAGTAGTCAATGAAGTTCCTTTAAATGAAGTGATGCCCAAAGGGTTTTCTTCCGTAAGAACAGGAAAAAGAAGTATGGGATGGAGAAGTGATGCTCCGGCTACATTAGTCTACGCTGAAGCACTGGATGGCGGAGATCAGTCTAAAGCTGCAGATTTCAGAGATGAGATATTTACATGGGAAGCTCCGTTTACTGCATCTCCTAAATCATTCTTCAAAACAAAACAGAGGTATGAAGGAACAGATTGGACGAATGATCACTATGCGGTTATTTCCGAGGGTTGGTATGACACCAGAAATACAAAGTCTTTCTTAGTAGATCTTAATAATTCAGAATCGAAAATCATAGAAGATAGAAATTCCCAGGACGTATACAGTGATCCGGGGAGATTTAATACCACGAAAAATCAGTACGGAAGATATGTAATTGATATGAAAGGCGGGAAATCTTATCTGATTGGTGACGGATTTACCAAAGACGGACAGCACCCTTTTATTGATGAGATGGATATGAAATCGTTGAAAAAGAAAAGGCTGTACACTTCCGATCTTAAAAATGCAAAAGAAGAAATTGTGGATATTCTGAATCCCGCAAAAGGAGAGATTCTGACAACCCAACAGTCTTCCAGCCAATATCCGAATTATTTCAAAAAGAATATTAAATCCAATAAAGCAGAGGCGGTTACCAGCTTTGCCAATCCGTTTGAAAGCATCAAGGATGTCTATAAAGAAGTGATCACCTATAAAAGAAACGATGGGGTAACGCTGACCGGAACCTTATACCTTCCGGCAGGCTATGACCGTAAGGCAAAGAAAGAAAAGCTTCCGTTGCTGATCTGGGCTTATCCTACAGAATATAAAGACAAAAATACGGCAGGCCAGAATACTCAAAACCCAAATGATTTCACCTTCCCTTATTACGGATCTTTTGTCTATTGGACTACAAAAGGATATGCCGTGCTGGATGATGCTGCTTTCCCGATTATTGGTGAAGGCAAGACTGAACCGAACGACACTTTTATTCCCCAGCTGGTAGCCAATGCTGAGGCCGCTATCAACGCAGTAGATCAGTTAGGCTATATTGATAAAAAGAAAGTAGCTGTAGGAGGACATTCTTATGGAGCCTTTATGACGGCAAACCTTCTTACCCATTCCAAATTATTTGCCTGCGGTATTGCCCGAAGCGGAGCGTACAACAGAACACTGACTCCGTTCGGATTCCAGATGGAGCAGAGAAATTACTGGGATGTTCCGGAAATTTATAATACAATGTCTCCTTTCATGCATGCCGACCAAATGAAAACTCCATTACTGCTGGTGCATGGTGACGCAGACAATAATCCGGGAACCTTTACCCTTCAGACCGAAAGATATTTCCAGGCTCTGAAAAACCTGGGAGCGCCGGTAAAAATGGTTCTTCTGCCAAAAGAAGCCCACAGTTATATGGCCAAAGAAAATATCCTGCATCTTTTATGGGAACAGGACCAGTTCTTAGAAAAATGTTTAAAGAAATAGAAAATATTTAAAGGTAAAGCCCGTTTGATACTAAGCGGGCTTTTTTGTTCCGTTGAAACTGATAAACACACTTATGAAACAATACTGTATTTTATTTTTGATTCCTGTTCTAAGCTTCGCACAGCTGTCTGAAAAAACGAATGAGATTTATAAAAAACTGTCTGAAAGCAAAATGGTAGAGTCTGCTGCCATCGGGTATGCAGGAGAAAGAAGCAGTATATTTGAGCTTTATTCTGATCTGGGTAAAAATGCATCAGATGAGGAAATAGAGTATATGGCTTATCACGGTACTCCGGTTGTAAAAGCATATGTTTCGCAAACTTTTTTTGAAAGAAAACTAAATGGTCTGGATAAACTCTTTTCCTATTATTTAAAACATAACGATTCTGTTAGGAGCAAGTTAGGGTGTGTGGGTTTTAATTCATTTCTTGCCGATGAACTCTATAAAAATGTGTTTTGGGAAAAGGATGGTCTGAAAAGTAGGATAGCTGACAAAAAATATGTCGACAGTATGAGAGCTCTCAAATATCAGGATGAGTTACTGGATCAGATGGATCAGAGAGAAATCAGATGGGCTGAAACCGAGCTTGATTCAGTTCTGATGAAATTTGAACAGCTCGTTCTTAATGATTCATCCTCAACAAAAAGCTTAGTGGAAATTATTGCAGGGGTATATCACTATAAAGAAAAAAAACGCCCCGAATATTATGAAAGACTAGCTTATTTTGAAAAGAAATACAATTCTGAAATGATAAAAAAATATCTGGAATTTTGCGGAAACTGACTGAAAACACAAAACCGCTTTCAAACAGCGGTTTTATTATTTACAAATGTTTCAGCACTTCATTAATGCTTTTCAGCTCCATGAAATGTTCGTGTTCAAGAGTGTTCTCATGCTGTTCATGAGCCCAGGTGATATGATAAGGAATATGGGCGGCAGATCCACCGATTTCTAAAACAGGCAGAATATCAGATTTTATGGAGTTACCAAGCATAAGAAAATTTTCAGGCTGGCAGTCCAGATGTTTCAGGAGCTTTCTGTAATCGCTTTCCTTTTTGTCACTCATGATCTCAATATGATGGAAATATTCCTGCAGTCCCGAATTTTTAAGCTTACGTTCCTGATCCAGAAGGTCTCCTTTTGTAGCTACTACCAGACGGTATTTTCCTTTCAGGCTTTCCAGGGTTTCGGTAACACCTTCCAGCAGCTCTATGGGTTTTTGAAGCAATTCCTGACCAATCTCAATGGCTCTGTTAACCAGCTGAAAATTAGCTGTGCCTCCTGAAACCCTGCTTATCGTTTCAATCATGCAGAGCATAAAACCTTTTACACCATATCCGTAAAGATGGAGGTTCTGCATTTCCGTTTTGAATAATTCCTGGGAAACAGAGTGCTGAGGCAGATAATCTTCGAGCAATACACAGAATTCCTTTTCTGCTTCCTGGAAATAAGGTTCATTAATCCAAAGTGTATCGTCTGCGTCAAAAGCAATGGTGGTGATGTGATTATTCATTTTAGTTTTTGTATTTTTCTTACCGCAAAATTCAGAATAAAAAATAAACAAGGAAAGGACATTTGTCCCGGATATCATATGTTACGAACCAATCAGTTATTTTTAGATTATATAGAAAGCCTTTATGATAAGGAAGAAAATAAAAGAAATATTATGTTGAAATCTTTTTCGAAAGGAGAAGAAATATTGGTTCAGAACCAGAAACCTTCTCAGATTATGTTGATTAAAGACGGGATCACCAAATGTTTTTTTGTGGAGGAGAACGGCAAAGAATATATCGTGGAGTTTCTTGGAAGGGGAGAGATCATCGGGGAAATAGAACTGATCCGGAATATTCCGTGTTTATGCAGTATTGAAGCTTTAACGGATGTCTGTGTTTATACTTTATCAATTTCTTATTTCCAATCTCTGATTAAAAGCGATCTGGCTCTGAATAATCTGCTGCTCGATGTATTTGCACAAAGGATTGTCAATACTTCCAGCCGTGCATCCTACCAGCAGCTTTATACAACGGAACATACTTTGGGACAGCTTCTTGAACTGCAGGCACAGCAGGGGATTCATCTTTCAAAAGAAGATATGGCGGCGTATCTGGGAATTACAGTAAGAAGTTTAAATAGAGCTTTGAAGAACTTAATTTGATTAAAGGGCTGGAAGCTGGAAGAGGGACGCTGGAAGTTACTTTTAGCTATAATTACTAATTAAATTACTTAAACAGATAAATAATAAATCAACAGCTATTATTGATGACTTTCATAACTTTCTTCTTTCGTTTTCCAACTTCAAACCTACCTGAATTACAAATTCTTATTCCTAATTAATGTTTATTTAATTTTATTTGCTCTTGTTTTTATAGGGTGTTTTTGTGTTATTTGATTGAAATTTAATTCCATATTGTTTTTATTTAGGGGGTGTTGTGTAATTTTATTAATTTTGAATAAAAAATAATGAACGGGATCACATTCAGAAATGCGGCATTACAGGACCTTGGGAAAATTGTTGAAATATACAATTCAACCATTGCTTCGAGAATGGTAACAGCAGATGTGGAGGAAGTTTCGGTAGAAAGTAAGCATCAATGGTTTGATGAGCATCATCCGGACACAAGACCGCTTTGGATGGTAGAAGATCATGAAGGCAGGATAGTAGGCTGGGTAAGCTTCAGCTCATTTCATGAAAGAGCTGCTTACAGCGGAACGGCAGAGGTCAGTATTTATCTGGATGAAAGCTGCAGGGGAAAAGGCTATGGCAGGGAAATTCTTCAGTATTGTATAGATAACGCTCCAAAATTCGGAATTCATACCCTTGTTGCTCTTATTTTCCTACACAACGAACCAAGCCTGAAACTCTTCCGGCACTTCGGATTTGAAGACTGGGGAACATTACCAGATGTTGCCATTCTGGACGGTGTGAAAAGAAGTCTGAAGATTTTGGGACGAAAAGTAGAGTAAATACAAAAGCGGCCTGTGTGACCGCTTATATTTTTCTGACAATATTATAAAAACTCATTGTCGACCCCTAATTAACCTCATTTCGGGATAAGAAAATCAAACTTATATTAAGTGCTATAATTTGATGATCAAATTATAAATTTTTGTAAAAAAATATGATTTTATTTGAGCTTTTTAAGTGCTCCATAGGAGTACTCTGTTCATAGAATTTAGTACATGATCTAAGGAGAGCTCCGTAGGAGCGACCTGATAATTATAGTTATTAATATGTGGTCTGATAGAGCTTTAATGCGAACGAAATTTGAAATTCATACCCTTGTTGCTCTTATTTTCCTACACAATGAACCAAGCCTGAAACTCTTCCGGAACTTCGAATTTGAAGACTGGGGAACATTACCAAATGTTGCCATTCTGGACGGTGTGAAAAGAAGCCTGAAAATTTTGGGATAAAAAGTAGAGTAAATACAAAAGCGGCCTGTGTGACCGCTTATATTTTTTCTGACAATATTATAAAAACTCATTGTCGACCCCTAATTAACCTCATTTCGGGATAAGAAAATCAAACTTATATTAAGTGCTATAATTTGATGATCAAATTATAAATTTTTGTAAAAAAATATGATTTTATTTGAGCTTTTTAAGTGCTCCATAGGAGTACTCTGTTCATAGAATTTAGTACATGATCTAAGGAGAGCTCCGTAGGAGCGACCTGATAATTATAGTTATTAATATGTGGTCTGATGGAGCTTTAATGCGAACGAAATTTGAAATTCATACCCTTGTTGCTCTTATTTTCCTACACAATGAACCAAGCCTGAAACTCTTCCGGAACTTCGAATTTGAAGACTGGGGAACATTACCAGATGTTGCCATTCTGGACGGTGTGAAAAGAAGCCTGAAAATTTTGGGATAAAAAGTAGAGTAAATATAAAAGCGGCCTGTGTGACCGCTTATATTTTTTGTTTACGAATATTATATTTACGAATAATATCTTAATCCAATCATTTTATTCTGATTTAAAATAGGCTAGATTCACAAGCTGAATCCTCCAGTTTTGTAATCGTTTAATGATTGCATTCAGATCTCTTTTTTCATTTAATGCTAAAACTCCATGATAAATAGGGTAGAGATTTGGGTTCAGGTTATGTTTGCTCAATTGTTCAGAAGCATCAGGATTCCATTTTATATATTTCGCCAGTGAAAAAATCAGGTCAATAGCTGGTTCTGAATGATAGAGCTGAAGATAGTCTTTTTCTTTTGAGGGTTCCACCTTAAAGCTTCCTATAGTCTTTTCTAAATAGTCCTCGAAAGCAAGAATAGCCAGTCTGTAAATTAATTCATGTTCATATTTCTCATCTAATGTTCCCCACCAATCAATGCCAAGTTCTTCTGATCTTAGGTGAGTAACCGCTTTGTTGACCCCTTCAATAATGATTTCCAGCCTTGAAATATTCTGGTCATAATTAAGCATCATCCCATGAATCTGTTCTGTTGTTAGCATATTGGTTTATTTAAAAACAGGCTGCTTATCTTTCTCAATATAAATATACCGCTCCTTAATTCCGTTCTGCAGCATTGCTTTTTTACTGTTCAGTTCTGCAATAGATTCTACCGTTTCATTTTTAAAATTGGCTTTGTTGCCGTTTTTTACCCCCTCTGCAAATATCCGGGTAGGATCTGCATACAAATTTTCAACATAGGTATTGAATTTTTCGTTGGTTATGGGAATCGCCTGTTTACCATAATGACTTTCCATAAAATCTTTGGTATCGAATTCCGTACTCAGCTTTTTATTGTTAATCAGTTTATAAACAAAATTCTGGTCTGCATCTTCGAGGATAAAGATTAACCCCGGAAGACCTCTGAACTTATAAGGACCTTCTTTGATATTCACTTCATTGGAAAACCAGGCCGTCCAAGTTCTGCCTCCGAAATCGGTTGTGGCCTTCTGAAGTTTATAACCGTTGTATTCCTGTGTTTCCTGAAGCAGTTTCCATTTCATTTCATCATTTGTTTTTACAATGAAATAATCATGGAAATCTCTATACCAGTTATTTTTGAAGGAATCCGGTTTTCTCTCAATAACCTGATCAGTTCTGGTACTGTAACGTGAAGTGGTTCCACGATCCAGTTTATTGATAGAATCGTATTCAGCGAATCTTTTATCGTAAAATTTAACGGACTTAGGACTGATGTCCAGATTCATCAGACTTTCCCTGTAATCTTCCGAAGCCTCTTTTCTGAACTGAAGCTGGTAGGTGAATCTGTTAGTTTGAGACTGATAAAAAGAACCTGCATATAAAGCCAGCAGGAATAGTATTTTTTTCATGGTATCGTTTAAAATAAGATGGTTCAAAAGTAGTAAAATAAAATAAAAAAACGCAGAGTTTCAGGCTCTGCGTTCATTTTTATAGAAGTACTTTTTATAAGGTCTGCTTAATCCTCTTTGCAGACATATTTAAGAATCGTTTTACCAGGAATACAGCAGAAACCGTAAGTCCCAGTCCCAGAGCAATCCACATCCCGAAAGCACCCATTTTTAAAGTGACACAAAGGAAATATCCTAATGGAATGGTAATAACCCAATAAGCGATAAAAGTGTAGATGGATGGTATTTTTACATCCTGTAATCCTCGAAGCATACCAAGAGCAGTCACCTGAATTCCGTCTGAAAGTTGGAATAGGGCAGCAATGATCATGAGTTTAGAAGCTAAAGTAATCACCTCAATCTCTTCTTTCTTGGTAAAGAACGTAGGAAGGATATTTCGGCCTAAAATAAAGACCAATCCGCAGATACACATAAAAATAAATGCGATCTTCAGGTTGTTGATTCCCACTTTTCTTAGCTCAACAAAGTTTTGTTCACCTAATTTTCTTCCGATCATTACTGTTGACGCTACACTGAAACCAACACATAGATTGAAGGTGAATGAGGCCATACTTAATGCAATCTGGTGAGAAGCAATATCATGAGCAGAGATCAGTCCGCAGATGAATGCAGCTCCCGCAAAAGCAGTTACTTCAAAGAACATCTGTAAGGCTGTTGGTAATCCCAGTTTCACCATTTTATCAAACATTTGCTTGGAGAAATCCTGAATTTTTAAAGAAAAATCCTTGATATAACGTCTTGTTTTCTTCTCTTTTACCAATACAAAATACAGGAACACTACCATGAAAATTCTAGAGATCAGCGTTGCTAAAGCAGATCCTTTCACACCCATTTCCGGGAAGATCCAAAGCCCTTTGATGAAAACATAGTTTAGTACAATATTGATGATATTGGCAATGATGGTAGCCTTGGTAACTCCTATGGTATAAGATAGCCCTTCAGAAACTTCACGCAGGGTCTGGAAAGCCATGAATGGGATCATACTGATCGCCATAATACTGAGGAAGTCCACTGTGTTCGGGATAATCTTTTCCGGCTGTCCGGAGTGATAGAGCAGAGGCATCGCTAAAAGCAGAAGCCCCATCAGGATGATCCCTACAGACATATTGATGACAAATCCGTGGCTGAATACAGAGTTAATGGTCGCATGATCCTCTTTGGAATGCGCCTCAGAAACCAGCGGCGGTATAGCAAATGAAAACCCCAGCGCCAGTACAAATATGGAGAAAAATACGGCATTCCCCAATGAAACAGACGCCAGTGCATCTGCTCCTAAAAGTTTTCCGACAATAATATTGTCGAATAAATTCACCGAGACCTGCCCCACCTGTGTAAGCATAACAGGAAGAGCCAAAGTCAGGCATTCTTTCGTATAATTTTTGTTTAAAAAGTTCATAGTATTTTATGATTCATATAGTTATATCTTCAATAGTTCCAAAAAAAAAATTTGCAGTAAGGCTACTGCAAATTTTTATAATTTATTTAATGTTTAATTAAATTATTTCCTTACAAAACTTGCAACATCCTCCTCAGAAACAGAATTTCCGCCAAGAATAATTAATCTTTCCACCACATTTCTAAGTTCTCTGATATTTCCGGTCCATGAAAGCGCTTTTAGAGCTCCAATAGCCTTATCATCAAATTTTTTCACAGCAGTACCATGTTCATCGGCAATCATACCGGAGAAATGCTCTACTAATAATTTAATATCTTCCTTTCTGTCATCCAAAGGCGGAACATAAATTTCAATCACAGAAAGCCTGTGGTAAAGATCTTCTCTGAATTTTCCTTCTTCAATTTCCTTCTGCATATTTTTGTTGGTAGCCGCAATCACTCTTACATCTACCTTTATTTCCTTATCGCTTCCTACCGGAGAAACTTTACTTTCCTGAAGAGCCCTCAATACTTTAGCCTGAGCAATAAGGCTCATATCACCAATCTCATCCAAAAAGATGGTACCACCGTTGGCTTGCTCAAATTTTCCTTGCTTATCCTTAATTGCTCCTGTAAATGAACCTTTTACGTGTCCAAATAATTCAGATTCAATAAGTTCAGACGGGATTGCCGCACAGTTCACTTCCACCATTGGACCTCTTGCTCTTTCACTCTGGTTATGGATGGCGTGAGCTACCAGCTCTTTTCCGGCACCGTTAGGTCCTGTGATCAGAACTCTTGCATCTGAAACAGCAACCTTTTCAATCATATCCTGAATTTTCTTAAGGGCAGAAGATTCACCAATCATTTGATATTTTTTGTTGACCTTCTTTTTTAAGGTTTTATTTTCAGTCTGAAGATTTTTGTTCTCTTTCTTTAAAGACTCTTTAGCCAGTGCATTCTTTACGCTGGTGATCAGCCTGTTGATGTCAATGGGCTTGGAGATGAAGTCGTATGCACCTTCCTTCAGACAGGAAACAGCAGAGTCGATATCTGCGTGACCGGAGATCATGATAAAAGTGGTTTCAGGTTTCAGCAGAATACTTTGTTTTAAAAGTTCAGTTCCTGAAAGTTTAGGCATCTTGATATCAGAGATCACCAGTGCGAAATCTTCTTTTTCTATCTGTTTATAACCTTCAAGGCCGTCTTCGGCAATAATGAATTCATAATCAGTAAGTTCATCAGAAAGAATATTATGTAATACTCCTGAGATTGCTTTTTCGTCTTCTACAATAAGGATTTTTTGCATAGTTGCAAATTTAAATTTTTTGATTCAATTATTAGCAAAAACCATACCTAAAAATTCTATTTTAAATAATCTCTTCTGCCGAAAATTGCAGATCCAACCCGTATGGAATTGGCTCCGCATTCAATAGCTGCCGGAAAATCATCGCTCATTCCCATTGATAAGGTTTCCAGTGTTTTTGATTGACTAAATTCATCAAAAAGAGCTTTTAAAATTGAAAATTCTCTCCTGATCTGCTGTTCATCGTCTGTGAATGTAGCCATTCCCATGAGTCCGGTAACCTCAACATTTGGAAAATCACCGTTAAGATATTTTTCAAACAAATTTCTGGCTTCAGGAATGTCAAGTCCGAATTTGCTTTCTTCCTCAGCAATTTTTACCTGAAGAAGTACTTTGATCTTCCTGTTATGCTTTCCTGATTCTTTGTCGATCTCAGAAAGAAGTTTTTCAGAGTCCACACTTTGAATGGTATCTATAAAAGAAGCGATATACTTCACCTTGTTGGTTTGCAGATGTCCGATCAGATGCCACTGGATATCTTTAGGAAGAAGCGGATACTTTTCCATTAATTCTTGCACCTTGTTCTCTCCAAATACCCTTTGTCCCAGATCGTAAACCTCCTTAACAGCCTCAGCCGGATGTGTTTTTGAAACAGCTACCAATTGTACTCCTGCCGGGAGATGCTGTAGTATTGCGTTATAATTTACTTTAATATCCATAAATGCAAATTTCAGAATAATAAAAACAAAAAACTAATGAATCTGCAAAATAGTTGAGAGACATTAGCTGATGATGTACAGGGTAGTTGATGATGAATGTCTAGATTCTAAGGCATCATACTATTAATTCAGAATCTCGTTGATCTTAGGATATTGTGATATTTTTCTGAACACAAACTTGTTGCTCTTCTGTAGTTTTTCAATAAACATATCCAGCTCGTTGATAGAATCTGCGTCTCTGAGGTATTGATCGTGGGTCAGGAAAACAAGATGTCTCGAAGTCTTTTCCAGATCATTCAGGAAGATGCTGTCTACTTTTCTCAGCATGGCTTCATGGCTTCCTTTTAAAGTCATTTGCGGAGACGGTCTCCATTCAAGATCCCATCCAATCACTTTATATCCTGCTTTTTTGAGACCATTGGCAGCCTCAGTAGAACTCTTGATGTCTGTTACATTAATATTGTTAAGCCTCCAGATGTTTCTTCCCGGAGTTCTTGCTATTTTATCATAAAGCTTAAGGCTGTCTTTTGCAATGTTAAAATCATGAACTACAGCATCCGCATTTTTATAAAAATCGGTGTATTTATTATGAGCGTGTGTAAAACTGTGATTAGCCAGCTCAATCAATGGATTGCTTTTTAAAAGTTCCATATCATCTTTCTGTTTTTTGCTGCCATAAGCATGTTTTCCAACTAAAAATGCCGTAGCACACACATTTCTTTTATTAAGGATTCTGATGAGATTTTCTGTACCCTGATTGGGACCGTCATCAAAAGTAAGATAAATGACCCTTTTATCCGGATCTATCGTTTCTTCATCAGACCCGGGAACTATTTCTGCGGGGGGATATTCCTGTGAAATGACCTGTTGGGATTCTTTCACATCAGTTTTGTAATTACAGCTGTTTAGTAAAAATGAAGTTGCACTCACCAATGCAAGCATCCCTAGAAAAGTCTTGTTTACTGACTTTTCCGCAAAAATTTTTCTCATAAAGATAATGGAATTTTAAATTGTTAAAAAATCGTTAAAATTAACATGTAAATGTTAACAAAATATATGCCAGTATTTGTTAAAAATCTGCTTTTTAAGGTTATTTTAAGGTGCTTTCTTTTTAATGTTTTTTAACTAAAATGTTAAAATTTAGTTTATGTTTGATTATCTTTATTTTTTAACATTTATTGATGTTGACAATATTTCTATTAATGCTTTTTCTGATGAATAATACATTCTTCTTTTCCTGGTGATTTATTTTAATTGAAAACTTTATACAGATTTGAAGTTGGGAGCGGGAAGAGGGAAGTTATGGAGGTCATAAAGAATAGATTGATCTCTTTTTTTAGCTGATCTGATTTTACAGAGGTTTTCAGTATCTATAACTAAAAGTAACTTCCAACCTCCTTCTTCCATCTTCCAGTTTTATTATTTCTTAAAGTCTGCTGGAATAATGCTATTCTTCTTATATTCGGAACTTATTTTGAAATCATGAAACTCAAATACCTATTTCTGCTGTTGGCCGCAGGAAAATTATCTGCTCAACAAATATCAGGAACAATTGTTACCGAAAAGCAATCTCCAGTTTCCGATGCAAGAATTGGAGTTGAAAATACAGATATTGGAGATGTTACAGATAGACAAGGAAAGTACATAATCAATCTCGAGGGTATTGAAAAAAATAAAATCTTAAAAATAGCAGTGAATGGTTATGAGCCCTTTCAGATGAATATTTCAGCGTTTGAAGCATTGGAAAATCATACTATTGTTCTTAAAGAGAGGGCTATTGAAATAGATAAGGTGGAAATTACCCCTAAAAAATACGTTCTGAAAAATTTTGGAACCAGAAATGCAAAGAGAAGCTACTGCGGCTACAACTCGGAAGATGCGTCCAAATTGTTCAGGGAATATGCTATAAGGGTTAAGAATACTAAAAGAGTTAAGGTGAAGGGAATTAATGTTAATCTGGCTTTTTTTACATTGGAACAGCCTGTTACATTAATCTTTGACATTCAAAAATCTGAAAATGGTTTTCCGGGGGAATCTCTGGCCAATGAAACGCTGAAAATGACTGTTACCAAGGATGATGTTAAAAATAATATGGTTTCTCTTGATGTGAGTGATAAAGGAATCTGGATTAATGAAGATTTTTTTGTATCAGTGAGAGTTTCTGAAGATTTTAAAGGGAAACTTTATCTGGCAGGAAATATTTTTGCATTTTCAAAGAATACCTATTACAGAAACTATTTCGGAGAATGGAAAAAGTTTTCAGCGGGTGAACCTTCCATTAATGTGGATGTTCTGGTAGAAAAATGAAAACTCTAAATGTTTTTCTTAGTTTAATCCACTTCTAAAAGCTTTTTTAAATACAAAGCATTATTGATGGCCGCTGTTCCCCAGGTATTATTGAAAAATATAAAGACTTTCTTTTCCGCTTTGAGCATTTCTTCTGCAAGATCATTAAGGAAGCTATAACTATATTCAGATTTGTAAAGGATAGGTTTTCCATGAAGCCTGTAATAAAGAATTCCAGGATGATTAATGATGATATCCTGCGGGAGATCGCCCGGAAAGCTGACACCGGAAAAAATAATCTTGTGTTCTTTTAATAAGGTAAAGACATTTTCCTGCCACCAGGAATGATGACGGAACTCAATGACATTAATATATCCGAAATTAATATTGTTGAGAATCAGGTCCAGATTTTCCGGAGAATTTTTAAAAGAAGGCGGGAACTGATATAAAAACCCGGAAAGCTTTTCTTTTAAATGATCAGCAATATGACTGGAGAATTCTGTAATCTCTTCTTTACATGCTTTCAGACGTTTTTCATGCGAAATGATTTTTGGGATTTTGATGAAAAACCTAAAATGATCAGGGGTTTCATTATACCATTTCAGAAGAGTTTTAGCAGTTGGCTTACGGTAAAAAGTTGAATTGATTTCCACCGAATTAAAGACTTGTGAATATAAAGTAAGAAAGTCTTTACTTTGGGCATTTTCAGGATATAATGACCCTTTCCAGTCATTATTATAAAATCCCGAACATCCAATGTAAAGACTTTCTTTTTTCATGTGATGTAAAATTGAGGTTAATAAACCGTTTTTATCTTTGCTTAATATCCAGATCTACAGAATTTAATCTTAATGAATTCAGGATCACAGATAAAGAACTGAAACTCATGGCTGCCGCGGCAATCATCGGAGACAGCAGAATTCCAAAGAATGGATACAATAATCCTGCCGCAACCGGAACTCCCAATACATTATAGATGAATGCAAAGAACAGGTTTTCTTTAATGTTTTTAAGAAGCTTTTCACTCAGAAGTTTTGCTTTGGCTACTCCTAAAATATCTCCTTTCAGAAGGGTGATTTCTGCACTTTCAATGGCTACATCAGTTCCTGTTCCCATAGCGATTCCAACATCAGACTGGGCTAAAGCAGGGGAGTCGTTGATTCCGTCCCCGGTCATGGCTACAATCTTACCTTGCTGCTGCAGTCTTTTTACTTCGTTTAATTTATCTTCAGGAAGGCAGTTGGCTTTGAAATGTTGGATGCCCAGCTCATCGGCAACTGCTTTTGCTGTGTGTTCATTATCTCCGGTCATCATCATGACATCAATTCCTTCATCCATCAGCTGTCTGACTGCTTTTTTGGAGCTTTCTTTAATCTTATCTGTAAAGCTGATGAAACCTAATACAATTTGATCCTTTGCAATATAGGAAATGGTATGTGCTTTTGACTGTACTTCTACCGCTTTTTGTTTTAAATGTTCAGGAATGCTGAGATTATGGCTGGTCAGAAGACCTTCGTTTCCTAAATAAACTGTTTTTCCATTGATATTTCCTTTTACTCCTTTCCCGGAAATGTTTTCAAACTGATCCACTTTTTCGGCAGAAATATGCTCTTCTTTTGCTCTTTTGATTACGGCGTTCGATAATGGATGTTCTGAATTCTGATTCAGTGAAAATGCCAGTTTTAGCATCTGGTTTTTGTCTTCACTGCCGGTTGTTTCAATATATTCCACAGACGGCTTTCCTTCTGTAAGAGTACCGGTTTTATCCGTAATTAAAACATTTACTTTATTCATCTGCTCAAGGGCTTCCGCATTTTTGATCAGGATTCCGTTTTTGGCTCCTTTTCCGATCCCTACCATTAAAGACATGGGCGTTGCAAGGCCAAGTGCACACGGACAGGCTACAATTAAAACCGCTACGGCGTTAACAAATGCGAAAAGGCTTCTTTTTCCTTCCGGTCCGAAAAATTGCCATAGAACAAACGTAAGCACCGCAATCAGAATAACTACCGGAACAAAAACTTTGGAAACTTTATCGGTTAGTTTTTGAATAGGAGCCTTACTTCGGCTGGCTTCATTAACCATTTTAATGATTTGTGAAAGAAGGGTTTCATCACCTACTTTTTCAGCTTTCATTATAAAAACCTGATTTCCGTTGATGGTTCCCGATGAAACTTTATCATCAATATTTTTCTCTACAGGAACGGGCTCTCCGGTAATCATACTTTCATCCACTACAGAATTTCCTTCAATGATTTTTCCGTCTACCGGAATTTTTTCTCCCGGCTTTACTTTTAATAAATCACCGATTTTAACCTGGGAAAGAAGAACTTTCTTTTCCTCTCCGTTCACCATAAGATTGGCTTCATCAGGTGAAAGGTTCATCAGCTCTTTAATGGCATTTCCTGTTTTTTTATGCGCTGCTGCTTCCATAAGCTGCCCTAAAATAACCAATGTTAAAATAACACAGACCGCTTCAAAATATAATGGAATCTCATGATTATGTCCACGGATTTCATGCGGGATAATATCCGGAAAAGCAATAGCGGTTATACTGAAAATAAAAGCAGCTGCAACCCCCAATGCAATAAGACTGAACATGTTTAAGTTCCATGTTTTGAAAGAAATCCAGCCTCTTTTCAATAAGAACCATCCTGAATAAAACATAACAGGCAGCGTTAATATAAGTTCTATAATTCCCTGTATCTGATGAGAAAAAGGGAAATTAATAAACATTCCGCCCATCGAAAGAATGAAAACAGGAATGGTAAAAGCAAGGGAAATAAAGAATTTCTTTTTTAAGATATTATAGGTTTCGTCCTCTTCATCGTCTCCGCTGTCAGGCATTCTTACGAGGTCCATTCCACAGATAGGGCAGCTTCCCGGTTCATCGCTGATGATTTCCGGATGCATCGGACAGGTGTATTTTGCGGTTTTTTTTTCGGGGTATTTTACCAGATCCATTCCACAGACGGGACATCCTACATTGGAGTCATAGGTTTTATCCCCTTCACAGTACATCGGACAATAGTATCTTCCTGCCATTTCATCTGTTACTGTCGGTGCTTCATGATGATGGTGTCCGTGATGATGGTCGTGTGAATGCGAATGTGAATGGTTGTGTTGTGAAGCATTCTTTACCAGTTCTTCAGTGATGGGCTCCAGGTGCATATGGCAAACCGGGCAGCCTGTATCTGAATTGTAGGTTTTATCCCCTTCACAGAACATTGGGCAATAGTATTTTCCAATATTATTTTTAAAACTTTCCGGTAGGTTTGATGAAGAGTAAGTAGGTTTGTGATTGGGATCTTTAGCGTGTTTTTCTTCAATAGGTACGAGGTACATATTGCAAACCGGGCATCTTTCACCTTGTTTAAAGTATACTTTATCTCCTTCACATTCCATCGGGCAATAATATACTGAAGAAGGGGAAACTCTGTCCTGAGGCTTTACAAATGCCTTTTCCGGTTTTTCCGGGTCTTCCAGTCTGTATTTTCCTATTTCTGATAAAGCCTGATTTAAAGCTGAAAGCTCAATTTCGTGATCGAAAGTGATGGTTGCTGTACTGTTTTCCAGATTCACATCGGCTTTAACACCGTGAACACTGTTGAGCTTTTCTGAGATTTTTTTCTGACAGCCGGAACACGTCATTCCGAGGATATTATATTGTCTTTCCATGATCCTTGAATTTTATAGTACAAATTTCCAAAAACGGAACTTAAGCCTGTTATAAATTTAAGGATAATAGTTATAGAATTAGGAAAGGTTATTGAGATGAGGGTTTTATAGGTTTAGAAAAGAAAAAGAATTTGAGAGAGTGGGGAAGCCTGTGAGACTGTTTTCCCTTTAAAATAATTATTTTACTCATATTATCTCTCTCAAACGATCTGACTTTAGATTTTCTTTTTACTTAGACGCTGTCCAGCGGTTTCCTGTGATGATCTTTAAGTTTTTTGAATTCAGTAGGAGTAAAGCCTGTAATGGTACGGAATTGTGTAGACAGGTGCTGAACACTTTTGTAACCAAGCTTGCCTGCAATTTCCGTAAGGTTGAACTCATTATACAACAGAAGCTCCTTAACTTTTTCAATTTTCTGCAGGATAAAAAACTGTTCGAGCGTGATATTTTCGTTTTGAGAAAAAGTTTTTGAAAGAGAGCTGTATTCTTTATGAAGTTTTGAACTTAAATATTCAGAGAGGAGAAAGTTTTCGTCAATATCCATCCCGCTGATCTTGATGATGATGATGTTCTTAATCTTATCAACCAGCTGATGGGCAGAATCTTTAATCCTTTCAAAGCCTGTTTCCAGCAGTTTTTCTTCAATCTGATGCATAACTCCATCTGGAATTTCAGCTTCTGTTTCGGCTTCTCCAAGAATAACTGAATGAAGCGGCGTCCCGGCATCGTTAAATATTTTTTCAACGGCAGCAATACATCTGTTGCATACCATGTTCTTGATGAAGATCTTCATGGCTTGCTCAGTCTGTCTTTCACAAATTCAATCTGGGTTTTTCCGTGAGGAGCCGGATTTCCGTCAGCATCAAGGTTTACCATAACAATTTTATCAACGGTGATAATGGTCTGATGGGTCATTTTGTTGCGGACATCACATCTTAAGGTAATGGAAGATGATCCGAAATGTACAGCTTCAATTCCTATTTCAATAATATCTCCCTGTTTGGCAGAGCTTACGAAATTGATCTCTGAGATAAACTTCGTAACTACTTTTGTGTTTTCCAGCTGGATGATGGCGTATAGAGCAGCTTCTTCATCAATCCATTGAAGAAGTCTTCCTCCAAAAAGTGAATGATTGGGATTCAGGTCTTCGGGTTTTACCCATTTTCTGGTATGGTAGTTCATGTCTTTAATAATTTGCATGACAAATTTAGTGTTTAAAACCGGGTTTATCAAGGAAATACTATTTACTGATCTGAAGAAAACCATTCATTTTCTCAATCATTTTCTTTTGGAGCGCATTGCTTTTACTTTAACAACTGAGCTGTCATTTAACAATTGCTGGTATTCCTGGCTTTCTGCGGGATAAACAGCTACTTTTCCTTCCTTATTATGATGAAACCCGAATCCGTAGCGTTTGGCTAACGGAGAAGATCTCAGACATGGCTGCCCTTTTGAGAAAAACCTAATTCTTTCTGATTCTTTTTCACTTTCAGTAATATCATTCTTTAAAGCATAGCATTCAAAAATAATGTCATCTGACGAAAACTGATACGGATGTCCGGAAATTATTCCATACTGAAGGCTGGCTAATGTTTTTTCTTTCTTTTCAGGCGGGATTTGTGCCTGAGACACGGGGCAGTCTTCCGCCGTTTCAATAAGAGTATTGAGGTAATTGGTGGTATGCTGTTTCACATTAACGGATTTTTAATGACTCTAATATAATCTAAATTGGGATAAGATTATAGGAGGGAAGTAGTTGGCCTCAGATCACAAGTTCATGCTTCCCTCTTTCAGGGTATGATTTCTTATTCCTTATATTCCAGGATGTCTCCGGGCTGGCATTCGAGGGCTTTGCAGATGGCTTCAAGAGTACTGAATCTTATGGCTTTTGCCTTTCCGGTTTTCAGAATAGAAAGATTGGAGAGTGTAAGATCTACTTTTTCCGAAAGTTCGTTCAGTGACATTTTTCTTTTGGCCATGATGACATCTAAATTTACAATAATCGGCATAACTTATATGGTTAATTCATTTTCAGACTGAAGTTCAATTCCTCTTTTAAATACCTGGGCAATGATAAAGATAATTCCTCCGAAAAACAGATATTCAGATCCGGAACCTATAAATTCATACAGATTGGTAATGGGAGAAATCCCGGTTGTTACAGAGTCTTTATCAAAAAAATAAGACTCGGCAATAAGGGAAATAAGACCTATTGAAAGGGCTGCATAGCTAATTTTAGTAATCATTATTCTGATATCCTCACTAAAAGGTGCTGCGAGATTGAGCTTCAGGAAAATTTTCACCACAAAATAGGTAAGGTAGGCTTTGTAGCAGGCAAGGAAAATAATAGTGGTCATTATCTGATAATACAGCTGTGAATTAGATTGATACAGATTGTAGAAACTAATGCCTTTATAGAGCTTTTTTGCTGCTTCGGGATTAACTACAGTGATAATGTATGAACAGGTTAATGCTCCTGCGGTAATACATGCTCCGATAAAAACGATCCATGAAATAACATTCATGATCGAAAGAACTCGTTTAGTGTTGGTTTCCATTGTTTTCATATTTAAGAAAAATTTATGAAAACAAATATCGGTAAATATTTATTGAAAAACAATAAATATTTTTCTTTTTTCAATTAATTATATTTTTGAATTCAACATAATGTGAGAAACACTGTAAAAAAAGCTTTGATTTGAAATTTTTAATTGTATCTTGCATACGTTTATATTTGGAATCAATATTTGTTCATTAATTTATGTTGTTTTTCTTTTATATACCCAAATTTTTATTAATTTTTTAATTTTATTTAAAATGAACATTTTTGTTTCAAACATCAATTACGCAACTAAAGAATATGAGTTGCATGATCTATTTGCAGAATTCGGTGACGTATCATCAGCTAAAATCGTTACTGACAGAGAAACTGGCCGTTCAAGAGGTTTTGGTTTCATCGAAATGGGTGATGAAGAAGGAAAGCAGGCAATTGAGGCTCTTAATCAGAAAGAATTCAACGGAAAAACTTTGAACGTATCTGAGGCTAAGCCAAGAGAAGAAAAGCCAAGAAGAAGCTTCGACAACAACAGAGGCGGAGGTTACGGAAATAACAACAACAGAGGCGGAGGCTATGGTAACAACAACCGTGGCGGAGGCGGAAATCGTTGGTAAAAATATAAGCGGCTTTTTTAAGCCGCTTTTTTTATGTCTGTTTTTAAATGGTTGGATTTAGCTCGGTCAAAAAACTAACTGATTGTCAACACTCCTTCCGCGAACCTACATTATATAGAGAGATTAATCTTTTTTCTTCTTTTTCTTCTTCTCTTTACTATCCTTGCTTTTCTCTTTTTCCTTTCCTTTCTTCCCTTTTTTAGGATTGAGTACTTCTTCAGCAATTTCAAATTTAGGTTCTTCAGCTTTGGCTGGCTTTATTTCTATTTTAAGGTCAAAATAACCCTTCAGGTCATTTTGTGAGATTAAATTTTCGTTAAATAAAAACTCAAGAATTTCCTTTCCGGAATCATTGAAAAAATGATGAGCAAGTTCTTTCAGTAAAAATTTCCTGTATTCTTCCATAGGAACAATCACGGAATATTTGAATATTCTGCCTTCTTTTTCTGTAGTAAGATACCCTTTTTCAACAAGTATTTTTAAATAAGTAGAAGCCGTATTTTGATGAGGTTTAGGCTCAGGATGCTGCTCCATAACGTCTTTCAGGTAAAAAGATTCCAGCTTCCAAAACAGTTTCATAAAGTTCTCTTCCGCAGACGTAAGATGATTAATTTTCATAGATGTTCTTAATGTTGAAATTGTATATCGCAATAAAGATAAACAAAAGATACCAGAAATGCTATTCCGGCCCCCATAAATACTTCTTTTATTGTATGTCTTTTTAATATAATTCTTGTAATTCCTACCAGTGTGGCGATGCCCAGCCAGACAAGGCCCATCTTCCAGTCTAGTGTAAAAAATAAGGCAGCCACAAATATATTGAAAGAAGTATGCATGGAACTTTTAATGAAAAAATTACTGATCTGCATGGTGATGAGAAGGATCAGAATAAACAGCATAACCAGATCGATGTATCCATTCCTTATATAGTGAAAAATAAGATAACTCATTAGACAGCCTGCTACAAATATATATAAAGTTTTCCTTTGTACACGGTCAGATACATCCATATTGGTGTATCTTCCTGTTTTTACATTCCAGATCAGCCAGATAATGACAGGAATAATAGTCATTAAAAGAATAGGAACAAAATAAAACAGAGAATCTTTAAGTGAATATTCTCTTACACTCATATAAAGGTAGAAAATAAACAGAGAAACTAAAGGGTTGAAAAAATCAGAGATGACTTTTGAAATTTTATGTACCAATGACGGCTGTTTTTCTTCCATGTTTAAGTTTAAAATTCAAATATAACACTATAAGCAAAAAAACAATTAGTATGTATACGATAAAAACAAAGTTTTTTTTATAATTTTGCTCAAATATTTCATCATAAATAAGCAAGAGCTATCACATGAAAGAATTTTCTAAAGAGGTATACCTGAAGTGGTATGAAGATATGACTATGTGGAGAAGGTTTGAAGACAAATGCCGTTCTCTTTATCTAAAACAAAAGATCAGAGGTTTTTTACATTTGTATAACGGCCAGGAAGCTATTCCTGCCGGCTTCACGCATGCAATGGATTTAACGAAGGACAGTATGATTACAGCTTACAGATGTCACATCCATCCAATGGCGATGGGCGTAGATCCTAAGAGAATCATGGCTGAACTTTGCGGTAAAGCTACCGGAACATCAGGAGGTATGGGTGGTTCTATGCACATTTTCAGCAAAGAGCACCGTTTCTACGGAGGTCATGGTATTGTAGGTGGACAGATTCCTTTGGGAGCAGGTATTGCTTTTGCAGATAAATATTTTGACAGAAAAGCGGTGAATATCTGTTTCTTCGGAGATGGTGCTGCCAGACAGGGGTCTTTACATGAAACATTTAATATGGCAATGAACTGGAAGCTTCCTGTAGTATTTGTTGTAGAGAACAACCAATATGCAATGGGAACTTCTGTAAAAAGAACAGCCAACCACGAAGATATTTATAAACTGGGTCTTGGATATGAAATGCCTTGTCTTGCAGTAGATGCAATGGATCCTGAAAAAGTGGCTGAAGCTGCTTATGAAGCGATAGAAAGAGCAAGAAGAGGAGACGGACCTACATTCATTGAAGCAAGAACATACCGTTACAGAGGACACTCTATGTCTGATGCTGAACCTTACCGTTCTAAAGAAGAAGTAGCGGTTCATAAGAATGATGATCCTATCGAACTGGTAAAACAGAGAATTTTGGCTAACGGATGGGCTACAGAAGAAGAGTTGGAGACTATGGATAACAAGTCAAGAGATTTTGTTGAAGAATGTATCGAATTTATGGAAAATTCTCCATATCCGGATGCTGAAAAAATCTATGAGTATGTGTATGCTCAGGAAGATTATCCATTCTTAGATAAATTAGAAAATTAATAAATAAAAATTAATTTGAAATTTGAAGTTTGAAATTTCCGAATTCTCAAATCTCAAATCTCGAATCTCAAATCAATATAGATTATGGCAGAAGTAATTACGATGCCCCGCCTTTCCGACACTATGACGGAAGGTAAAGTGGCGAAATGGCATAAAAAAGTAGGTGATAAGGTAAAAGAAGGAGATATTTTAGCTGAAATTGAAACAGATAAAGCTGTTCAGGATTTCGAATCTGAAGTAGAAGGAACTCTTTTATACATAGGAGTAGAAGAAGGCGGTGCAGCTGCTGTAGACTCTGTTTTGGCTATTATCGGAAATGAAGGAGAAGATATTTCAGGATTAACGGGAGGAACAGCTACTCCCAGTGCTGGCTCCGAAGAAAAAAAATCAGAAGAGCCTAAAACAGAAACTCCTGCATCTGCTGAGCAGACTGTAGCAGAAGTTCCGGCTGGGGTAGAAGTGATTACTATGCCAAGACTGTCTGATACAATGACAGAAGGTAAAGTAGCTAAGTGGCATAAAAATGTAGGCGATACTGTAAAAGAAGGTGATCTTCTTGCGGAAATCGAAACTGATAAAGCAGTACAGGATTTTGAATCCGAATTCAACGGAATATTATTGAAGCAAGGTGTAGAAGAAGGCGGAGCAGCTCCGGTTGATTCCGTTTTAGCAATTATCGGTCCTGCAGGAACAGATGTTTCAGGTGTAGGAGCTCCAAAAGCAGCTTCCCAATCATCAGAAAAACCTGCCGAACAAAAAACTGAAGCTAAAGCTGAGGAAAAAGCAGCTCCGGCTGTAAGTTCATCCTCTTCTGACAGGGTAGCAATTTCTCCTTTAGCTAAGAAAATGGCTCAGGATAAAGGAGTGGACATCCACGATATCCAGGGTTCAGGAGAAAACGGAAGAATCGTTAAAAAAGATGTTGAAAATTATCAGCCTGCTGCGAAAACAGCTGCGTCAGCTCCGGCTGCAAGTGCTGCTGCTCAGGTTGCTGTAAGCTTTGTTCAGGGTGAAGATACGGAGACACCAAACTCACAGGTAAGAAGCATTATTGCAAAACGTCTTGCTGAAAGTAAGTTCTCTGCACCTCACTACTATCTGATGGTAGAGATCAATATGGATAAAGCTATTGAGGCGAGAAAAGAGATCAACTCTATTCCTGATACCAAAATTTCTTTCAATGATATGATTATTAAGGCAACTGCAATTGCTTTAAGAAAACATCCGCAGGTAAATTCAAGCTGGGCAGGAGACAAGATCATCCACAGAGGAAATATCAATATCGGTGTAGCTGTAGCTATTCCGGACGGATTAGTGGTTCCTGTATTGAAGAATACAGATCAGATGAACTACACTCAGATCTCTGCAGCAGTAAAAGATATGGCTTCAAGAGCGAAAAGCAAAGGTCTTAAAGCAAATGAAATGGAAGGTTCCACATTCTCTATTTCCAACTTAGGAATGTTCGGAATTGAAACATTTACAAGCATCATCAACCAACCGAACTCTGCAATCCTTTCAGTAGGAGCAATCATTGAAAAACCGATTGTTAAAGACGGTCAGATTGTTGTAGGAAACACCATGAAGCTTTCATTGGCATGTGACCACAGAGTAGTGGACGGTGCTACCGGTGCTCAATTCTTACAGACATTAAGAACATATTTAGAAAGCCCATTAACTTTGTTACTGTAATTTTCTAAACTGAAAATAGTGAAGCCTCCCAATCCGGGAGGCTTTTTTTTATAGTTGCTAAATGATATTTTATTTCCATGTTATTTGAGGAATACTTATTATATTTAGTTATTGAAAAAACAAAAATGAAAAAGTTCATCCTTATTGCATCTCTCCTTCTCAATATGGTTTTATTGGCTCAGGAAATTAAAGTAGGCCAGGTCATTCCTAGTTTTACGATTAAAAGTGAAGAAGGAATGATAAGATCATCTGATCTGAAAGGGAAAGTTGTTCTGATCAATTTTTTTGCAACATGGTGCAAACCCTGTATGCTTGAGCTTCCTCATTTACAGACAGAGATTTGGGAAAAATATAAGAATGATAAAAGGTTCTCCTTACTTATCATTGGACGTGAGCATTCTCAAAGTGAAATAGCAGAATTTAAGGCAAAAAAAGGGTTTCAGCTGCCTATTTATCCGGATGAAGACAGATCTGCTTATTCTCTTTTTGCCAAAGAATATATTCCCAGAAACTATATCATGGATAAAGACGGGAAAGTGGTGTTTAGTTCTGTTGGCTTTAATGAAGCAGAATTTAAAGAAATGATAAAGAAGGTTGATGAATTATTAAGATAATATTCACTTCAATCTCATCAAAAATAAATTAGAATGTTTGCTTTGAAACATTTCGTATATTTATGTTTATTCACTATTTTTGAATCATGATTAGAGCAAGGAATATCCATAAATCATATGGGAATTTAGAAGTACTGAAAGGAGTTGATATCCACATTAAAACAGGTGAAGTGGTGTCTATCGTTGGAGAATCAGGAGCAGGAAAATCTACACTTTTGCAGATTCTTGGAACACTGGATCTTCCAACCAATTCCAATAAATACAATACAGAAATTTCTATTGCAGGAGAATCTTTCATTAATATGAATGATAAGCAGCTTTCTAAATTCAGAAATCAGAACATTGGTTTTGTATTTCAGTTTCACCAGCTTCTTCCGGAATTTACCGCATTAGAAAATGTTCTGCTTCCAACAAAAATAGGAGGAGCAAATGAGAAAGAAGCCCTTGAAAAAGCATACGCCTTATTTGAAGATCTTAGGATAGAGCAAAGGCTTCATCACAAGCCTAATCAGTTATCAGGAGGAGAAGCACAGAGGGTTGCTGTTGCCAGAGCTTTGATCAATTCACCGAAGATTATTTTTGCCGATGAGCCTACCGGAAATCTGGATTCAAAGAATGCCGATGATCTTCACCGGTTATTTTTTGACCTTAGAGATAAATACAACCAGACTTTTGTGATTGTCACCCATAACCCGGGTCTTGCTGAAATTACAGACCGGAAATTGGTGATGAAAGACGGTATGATCATAGAATAAACCTGCTTTTGATAATGAAAAAATTGATATTCCTATTTCTTTTTATCATTTCCTGTGCTAAATTTGAGTCGCAGGGAACTCCCGTTTCCGGAGGTATTCCGAAAGAAAAGATTCTGGAAATTAAAAGTTTTCTGAAGGGCAAAAATTACAATCAGGATATCGCGGTTTTTATCAACTTTAAAACCTATTCAGGACAATACCGTTATTTTGTGTATGACCTGAAAAACAATAAAATACTACAGAAAGCAATCGTTTCTCACGGTTCCGGTTCTGTAGTACGGAATTCAGAGGCTTTAGTATTCAGTAATACGGAAGGATCCTATCAATCTTCCCTTGGAAAATATGAAATTCTGCAGAGCTATAACGGAAAATTCGGTAAAGCTTACAGGATGAACGGTCTCGATGCTTCCAACAGCAGAGCTATGGAACGGGCAATTGTATTACACTCACTGGGATGTGTTCCGGATAAAGAATCATCATCTCCGGCCTGTTTAAGCTTAGGCTGTCCCATGCTCTCGGTAAATGCTTTCAATGAGACTGCAAAATACCTTGATCAATCTAAATATCCGGTTATTTTATACGCTTTCTATTAACAATCTATAACTCATCATTTATACCCTAAAAAAATGCCCATAAAACTTCTTGCCGAAGATGACAGACCCAGAGAGAAATTTTTGCTGAAAGGCCGAAATTCACTTTCTGATTCTGAATTACTGGCTATTATTATGGGAAGCGGAAGTAAAGATGAAACGGCTGTAGAACTGGCAAGAAAGATTCTTTCTTCAGTAAACAACAGCTGGCATCAGCTAAGTCAGCTTTCTACCAAAGAATTGATGAAGTTCAAAGGGATAGGAGAGGCTAAAGCCATTTCTATTATCGCAGCCCTAGAGATCGGGAGAAGAAGAGCTGTTCAGGATATTCCGGAAAGAGCCGTGGTTGTAAATAGTAATGATGCCTATCTTTTATTAAAAAATCAGCTGTCAGATCTGAGAACCGAAGAGTTTTGGGGAATATTTCTTAACCAGAGCAACAAAGTCATTCATATTGCCCAGCTGACTCAAGGAGGCATAAGCCAGTCTATCGTAGATGTAAGAATATTATTCAAGACCGCTCTGGATCATTTTTCAACAGGGATTATTATCGCGCACAATCATCCTTCAGGAAGCCTGAAGCCCAGCAAAGAAGACTTACATATTACACAAAAAATAAAAGAGGCTGGGAAAATACTGAGCATCCAGCTTTTAGACCACATTATTATTACGCAGAACTCATACTTTAGTTTCTCAGATGATGGATTATTATGATTAGAAGAGTGAAATATAACGAGATTGATTTCGTAAAATATACAAAATGCCTGGAAAATTCTGAACAGAGAAACTGGTATGCCCGAAAGGAAATTTTAGATCAGCTTTCAGGCAGTTGGCATGTCCTGGTTTATGGAGATTATGAAGCGGTAATGCCTGTTCATATAGATCGAAAAGTAGGAATTAATTTCGTTAATATGCCACTTTTCTGTCAGCAGCTTGGGGTTTTTTCAAAAGCTGATGATTCAGGAATCAATGATCTGTTTTTACAGTTTTTAAAAAAGAAATATATTCTTTTTCTCTATTCATTTAATCAGCATAATACATTTTCATCGGAGCCGGAAAAAAGAAAAAATTACATTATTCCCATTTCTGACTATGTCCTGTTAAGAAGAAAAAAATACTTTAAAGGAAGAAAATCTACCGCTAAAATGGCTCAGCACCTTCATTATAAGGAAATCGAGCTTAATGACCAGAGCATTCTTTTTTTTCGCAGTAATTTAAAAGGACTTTCCAAAGAATCGGATTGGCAGAAACTTAAAAATTATCTGTTCTTTCTTTCCGAAAATAATTCCCTTAAGCTCTGCGGGGCATTTTTTAATGATATATTAATCAGCCTGGCTGTTTTAGTTTCAGACAAAGAACAGTTTTCTTTGCTAAGTTTGGTCAATGATGAAAAATATAAAAATGAAAATGGGGCTTCTTTTGTAATCGACAGAATTCTGAATCTGTATATTCATGAAAAATCATTCAATTTCATGGGAAGCAATATCCGGGGAATTCAGGTTTTTTTCAAAAGTTTTGGAGCAGAACTTCATGAATATGGTGTTATTGAAAATAAATTTCTTAAAAGGTTTTATTAAACAATTTTGAACGCAGGACGTTACTCAGACCTATAAGCCTGTTTCTGCTCGTTAAATTTTTTCAGTAGAGATAATTTTTTTAACTCATTGAAAATTAAATGTATATATTTTCTTGTTTAAGAGGGTATCCGAATTTATTATTTCATAGCTTAATCCTCACAAATTTGTGATTTTTTTCTCTTACAAAGTTTTTGTAAGGTAAATAGTTGTATATTCATGGTGTAAAAAAGCTAAATAAACCATAAAACTTAAATTTAATCATCATGAAAAAAACATTCATTTTGGCGGCTATTGCTATGGCTGCATTCTCAAATGCCCAATCAACATGGAATCTATTAGGAAATTTAGGAACCTCTCCGGGTAAAGAATATATCGGAACAAGAGATGAGCAGGATCTGGTTATAAAAACAATGAGTACTGAGCGGATGAGAATTCATGCGAAAGGAAGCATAGGAATCAATACAGCTCCTGATCCTAACTACATTTTTAAGGCAATGGGCAGGTCCCAATTCATTTCCACCACCACTTCTGATACATTTCAGGTACTGAATCACGGTGCCAATGTTGGGAATGGCTCTTCTTTGGTGTGGCTGTCGTACAAGGAATATCAGCCCAATAATCCAGGGATTTTTGATGTCTCAGGAATAACAAGCCTTAACGGTCCTTTTGAAAGTATCTTATCATTGAAAGCAAACGGTAAAATGGTTTTAGGACCTTCAAGTCTTACTTTCAACTGTTCTGACTGTAACGATTACAGATTATTTGTGAAAAACGGAATCAGAACTGAAAAAATAAAGGTTGACATTGCAGCAGACAACGGCTGGGCAGATTATGTCTTCGAAAAAGACTATAAACTGATGCCATTGAATGAATTGGATAAGTTCATCAGTGAAAACGGCCACCTTCCGGAGGTACCTACTACAGAAGAAGCTATCAAAAACGGGGTGGAGCTGAAAGAAATGAATATTCTCCTGCTTAAAAAAGTAGAAGAATTAACACTATATATGATTCAGCAGAGTAAAGAGATCAAGGAATTAAAAAATAAAATACAGCAATATGAAAAATAAAGTATTAATTGCTGCATTTTCTTTATGGTCCGCCTTATCTTTTGCTCAAAATAAAGCCTACTATATAGAAATTGCAAACAACGATAATGTTCCCAAAATAAAAAGCAATGGTAAAAACCTGTTTTTAGAACATACCGACAGATCTGTTACACAAGTTTTATCGAAATATGAAATCTATAAATTTGAAAAAGCTTTTCCCCTGGCAGTTACCCCATTTCTGCAGAGAATATATCTGCTGGAGGTTAATAAAAGTGAAGTTTTCGAGGATTTAAAGCAATTCAGTAGATATTTTCCTCTGATAGAAGAAACCCGTAAACCGGAAATTTTATATACCCCGAATGATTATCATTATCCCATTGGAAGCTCAGCTCCCCGCAAAAGTCTTGATCTCATCAATATAACAAATGCCTGGGATTACACTCATGGAGATCCTAATATTAAAATAGGAATATGTGATACCCCTATCAGGCTTACCCACGAAGACCTTGTAGGAAAAGTAACCAGCCTGGATACTTATACCTATCCGGATTCTCATGGAACAGCAGTAGCAAGCCACGCTGCGGCAAATACCGATAATGGTAAGGGAATCCCTGGAACCGGGTTTAACTCTACTGTACTTTATAAAATGAACAATAGTGTTAACGGATTATTGGAATTATCAAAAAAAGGAGCAAGAGTAGTTAATGCCAGCTGGCATAACGGATATTGTGCACCAAGTACTATTGAACAAAGCGTTATTGATGAAATATATGCTAATGGAACAGTAGTTATTGCAGCGGCAGGAAATTCATCTACCTGTGGAGGTCCTTTCACTTATGTATATCCTGCAAGTTACAATCATGTGATCAGTGTTTCTACCGTGGGACATGAAGATGTAGGCTTTACTTACAACAATATTCCGATGATCTGGAAAGATCGAGTAGAACATAACATCGGAGATCCTGCAACCATTAACAGAGTGAACGATAAAGTGGATGTGTATGCTTCAGGATATAATGTTCTGGGAGCAACTGCAGAAAGTGACACTTCTTATGGAGGCGCGTGGGGAACTTCTTTATCAGCCCCGCAGGTATCAGGTGTTGTGGCCTTATTATTTTCAGCTAATAATTGTTTGAATGCAGATGAAGTAGAGTCTATTCTGAAATTAGGAGCATCCGATCTTGATACCATTCCGGAGAACCTTCCATACGTCGGAAGAATGGGAGCGGGTAGAATTGATGCGGGAAAATCTACTAAACTGGCCTGGCAGATGAATCCGGTAAACGGCGGTGAGATGCTGGTTTCAGGAAGAGATTTTAACCGATATAGTTTTGAGCTGATTAATTCTCCTCAGAAAGTAAGAATAAAAGATCAGTCATTTGTAAACCAATCTGAAATTACCATTAAAGCAAAAGACTATATCCTTCTGGAAAATAATGTTGTATTGGCACCGGATCCTGGGAAATCAAATTACCTTTATATTGGCGATAATTCATGTTATACCTTCGCACCGGTGGCCACTAAAGCTTCTGAAACAGAACGAAACAGCAAATTATCAGATGTGCAGATCGCAGAAAGTAACCTTTTGGCTGTTGAAGTGTATCCTAATCCGTCATCAGGACTTATTTACTTTAAAAACCTGGAAAAGATCAGTGCTGGCGAAAAAATATCTGTAGCAGTTTATGATCTTTCGGGAAGACTGGTCATCAATAAACCGAATCTATCCGTATTAGGTATTGTACGTAACGGGTTTGATATAAGCGAATTAAAACAAGGCTCCTATTTGGTTGAACTGAGTTCAGGTAAAGAAAAAGTCAATAAGAAAATTATTAAAAAATAACTAAACAGACAGTCGGAGCTTTCCGGCTGTTTTTTTATTTCTCTTTCCCAATTCCTGAAGGTTATTTTCCTGTATAAGGTTTAAAAAATTTTTATTAACGGATATATGCAAAAAATCTTTAGAACCCGGAAAATAATTAGTAATTTTGCGGTCTAAAATTATGACTAGTTTTTCAGGATATTTACCTTATGCTTTTGCATTGATTATTGCAATTCCTTTTCTGGTTTTGCTGAGACAATTTGTACATACCTATATTACCCTTAAAAATCAGGAGATCAAACTTCTTTCCGTAAAATCGAATACAGAAAACAAAACCCATTCTTATGAAAGGATGACTCTCTTTCTGGAAAGAATGAAACCTTCCAATCTTATTCAGAAATTTGATAAAGATCTTGCGGTTCATGAATTTATTTTCCTTACTGAAAAAGCAATCAATGAAGAATTTGAATATAACTCTTCACAGCAGCTTTATCTGACAAAAAATTCATGGAAGAATATCGTGGATTCTAAGAATGCAGTGATTGATCTGCTTCATAAAACGTATGAAGGGTTGAAAGGAAATGCTGATCTGGATGAATTCAAGACCATTTTCATCATGAATTACATGGAAAGTGAAGATTATATTGCCGATACAATAGAAGATCTTCGAAGAGAAATTTTAATAATAACTTAAAAAATAACAGATAAATAATGATTCCAAATTTTAAAGCACATCCATGGCATGGAATTACTGCGGGAGAAGATGCGCCAAATGTTGTAAATGTATTTGTGGAAATCGTTCCTTCAGATACCATTAAATATGAAGTTGACAAAGAAACAGGATTTTTGAAGGTAGACAGGCCTCAGAAATTTTCCAATATTATCCCTGCTTTGTATGGTTTTGTTCCAAGAACATACTGCCATAATGAAGTAATGAAACTTGCTGTAGAAGCAGGAGCAGATGATGTAACCATGGGAGATCATGACCCTCTTGATATTTGTGTATTAAGTTCGCACAACATTCACTCCGGAGGAATATTAATGGAAGCTATTCCAATCGGTGGATTTAAAATGATCGATGGAGGAGAAGCAGATGACAAAATTGTTGCTGTAATGATCGGAGATCATGCTTTCGGACACTTCAGAGATATCTCTGAGCTTCCTGAAGCTGAAGTAAAAAGATTAATGCACTACTTCCTTACGTATAAAAATTTACCGGATGAGCCTGCAAAATGCAGAATCCATGAAATTTACGGAGCGGAGCACGCTAAAAAAGTGATCAAAGCTTCTCAAACAGATTATGCCAATAAATTTGGCGGATAATATTCGCTGATTTTTATCATAGAAAAAGGGTAAACGATTCTTCGTTTATCCTTTTTTATTGGCTGTTTACAGGGATCAGGTCCAACACTTTTCCAACGCCGTAACTTTAAACTGTTGGTTTTTTTTGATGTTTTAGTGATAATTATTTATTATATTTAATTTTCTATTATCAAAAAAATATTAAACTATGGATCTATTTGTGTTAGTGCCAATTTTTGGTGTTGTTGCGCTGTTGTATACTTTTTTGCAGAGCAATTGGGTAAGCAGACAGAATGCCGGAAATGAAAAAATGAAAATAATCAGTGGACATATCGCTGATGGTGCAATGGCTTTTCTAAAGGCCGAGTACAAGATTTTAACCTATTTCGTAGTAGTAGTGGCCATCCTTTTGGCTGTAATGGGTTCCAGTAACGCCAATTCTCACTGGAGCATCGGAGTTGCTTTTGCCGTAGGAGCTGTATTTTCAGCCCTGGCAGGATTCATTGGAATGAAGATCGCTACAAAAGCCAATGTAAGAACCGCAGAGGCAGCAAAAACATCCTTATCAAAAGCACTTAAAGTATCTTTTACCGGAGGTTCCGTAATGGGAATGGGTGTTGCCGGACTGGCTGTTTTGGGCTTGGGATCCTTATTTCTGATTATTAAACAGATCTTTGCTCCGGAAGCTACTGTGGATTCCCATGAAATGGAAAGAACCATTGAAATTCTCACCGGATTTTCTTTAGGAGCAGAATCTATTGCTCTTTTTGCCAGAGTGGGAGGCGGTATCTATACAAAAGCAGCAGACGTTGGCGCTGACCTGGTAGGAAAAGTAGAAGCTGGAATTCCAGAAGATGATCCAAGAAACCCGGCTACCATTGCAGATAATGTAGGAGATAACGTGGGAGACGTAGCAGGCATGGGAGCCGATTTATTTGGTTCTTATGTGGCAACTGTATTGGCAACCATGGTTTTAGGAAGAGAAACGATTTCCAATGATGCTTTCGGTGGATTTGCCCCGATTCTTCTGCCGATGCTTATTGCGGGAACAGGAATTATATTTTCTATGATAGGAACTTTATTCGTAAGAATTAATGATAATGAAGGCTCATCTACTTCCTCTGTTCAGAATGCCCTGAATCTGGGAAACTGGGGAAGTATCGTAATCACTGCCATATCATCCTATTTTTTGGTAAATTATACACTTCCAGAAACCATGACCCTCAGAGGGCATGAATTTACAAAAATGGGCGTTTTTGGAGCAATAATGGTAGGTCTGGTTGTGGGTACCCTAATGAGTATTATTACAGAATATTATACTGCCATGGGTAAAAGACCGGTTTCCAGTATTGTGAGACAGTCTTCCACAGGGCATGCAACCAATATTATTGGCGGCCTTTCTGTAGGAATGGAATCAACGCTGCTTCCGATTATTGTGCTTGCAGGAGGAATTTACGGATCTTACTTATGTGCCGGACTATACGGAGTAGCAATTGCTGCTGCCGGAATGATGGCTACAACAGCTATGCAGCTTGCAATTGATGCCTTCGGGCCAATTGCAGATAACGCCGGAGGTATTGCTGAAATGAGTGAGCTTCCGAAAGAAGTCCGTGAAAAAACAGATATTCTTGATGCGGTAGGAAATACAACTGCAGCTACAGGTAAAGGATTTGCAATTGCTTCTGCAGCATTAACAGCACTGGCCTTATTTGCTGCTTTCGTAGGAATTGCAGGAATTGATGGTATTGATATTTACAGAGCAGATGTTCTGGCCGGATTATTTGTAGGAGGAATGATTCCTTTTATATTTTCCTCTCTGGCTATTACAGCAGTAGGACAGGCAGCCATGGCTATGGTGGAAGAAGTGAGAAGACAGTTTCGTGAAATTCCGGGAATCCTGGAAGGAAAAGCACAGCCTGAATATGAAAAATGTGTCGCCATTTCTACCGATGCCTCTATCCGGAAAATGATGCTTCCGGGGGCGATTGCTATTGTATCTCCTTTGTTGATCGGGTTTATTTTCGGACCTGAAGTATTGGGAGGTTTCTTAGCAGGAGCTACCGTTTGCGGAGTTCTTATGGGAATGTTCCAGAATAATGCCGGCGGTGCCTGGGATAATGCTAAAAAATCTTTTGAAAAAGGCGTAGATATTAACGGTCAGACCTACTACAAAGGTTCAGAGCCACATAAAGCTTCTGTAACCGGAGATACCGTGGGAGATCCGTTTAAAGATACTTCCGGACCTTCTATGAACATTCTGATTAAGCTGATGTCCATCGTTTCACTGGTAATTGCTCCAACACTTGCAGTACTGCATAAAGATAAGATTGAAGCTAACAGAAAGGCTAAGCTGGAAAGTCTTATGGGAGCATCGCAGGCACATTCCACTACCGTGAGTGCTGTTCAGGAAGCTATTCCGGGAGAAGTGAAAGGGCATCTTAATGAAAACGGAGACTTTGTATATGAAACCGGAAATGTTCAGGAAATTAAGCTGAAAGGAGGAAAAACAATTGCTATTGGTGAAGGAAGTAAACTATATCAGCTGTATAATGCAGTAGATAAGAAAGATAAATCCATTTTAGATCCCAATATCTGGTATACTATTGAAAACCTTTATTTTGAAACCGGATCAAGCGACCTGAAAGCAGGGTCTGAAGCACAGCTGAATAATCTTGCTGAGATTCTGAATGCGTATCCGGATCTTAAGATCAAATTAGGTGGATATACAGACAATACCGGAAATGAAGAAAGCAATCTGAAATTATCTAATCTGAGAGCTCAGACGGCGAAACTTAAACTTCTGGAATTGGGAATTCCGTCAGATAGGGTAGAAGCAGATGGTTATGGTTCACAGCATCCCGTATGCGCGGCTAATGATACCGATGAATGTAAAGCTAAAAACAGAAGAATTGATGTAAGAGTTCTGGCTCTGTAGCCTTGAAACGATAAAATATATTAAAAGACACCGCATTTGTGGTGTCTTTTTTAGTTTTATAGCATTGAATTAAAAATCTGTTCAATCTGCAACAATTGCGAAAAAAAATATCCAGAAAGGTTTGTGCGAAATAAAAATTAAAGATTCCTTCTCAGGTACTCCATCGCCTGAATAATCACTTCATCCTTTTTAGCAAAACTAAATCGCACATAATCTGAGTTCTGTTTTGAATGATAAAATGCAGAGAGAGGCAAACAGGCTGTTTTCTTTTCAACAGTCAGCCATTTGGAGAACTCTACATCGGTCATTGTTTTGGAAATATTTCTGAAATTAACAATTTGGAAAACACTTCCCTCTGCTTTCTGCAGGGTTTCTAAAGGAGTGTTTTGAGCCATATCATAAAACAGATCTCTCTTTTTCTGCATCAATCTTTGGTTTTCAGACGGATCAAAGACTTCCAAGTATTTTGCCAGTGCATATTGTGCCGGAGCATTGGCACTATAAGAAATATACTGCTGATAGCACCTGAACTTTGAAGTCAGATCTTCGGATGCTGCCAAATAGCTTACTTTCCAGCCGGAGGTATGAAACATTTTTCCGAAAGAAAAAATACAGAACGTTCTGTTTTTAAGTTCCGGATGCAGCAAAGAACTGTAATGCTCGACACCATCATAACAATAAGTATCATAAATCTCTTCTGAAATCAGGTAAATTTCCTGATCTTTAATCAGCTCGTACAACTGCTGCCAGTCGTTTTGTTTCCATATTTTTCCGGTAGGGTTTTGGGGTGAATTAACGATGATTGCTTTTGTCTTTTTAGAAATACATTGTTGAAACTTTTCCCAGTCTATAGTAAAATTTTGGTCGAGATCATAATAGACAGGAATACCTCCGTTGATCACTACAGATGGACCATAGGTATAATAAGAAGGCTGTATAATGATGACTTCATCTTCCTGATTCAAAACGGATTTTAGTGCAGTATGTAAAGCAAAGGTTGCACACGGGATAATCGTGACTTCAGTTTCTTTAAGCTGAATACTGTTTTTTCGCCGCCCATTAAACTGTATGATATTTTTTATAAGAAACGGATTGCCTGCCAAAGGTTCATAATGATGACTGTCATAATCTGCGGCTTCTTTTAAAAATGTTGTCAGGCGCAGATCAATGTCAAAATCGGGAATTCCTAAAGAAAGATCAAAGCTGTTATGCCTGATGGCAAGATCAGACATTTCTGTGAAAAATGAATAATGAGTAAATCCGTAAATTTTTTCCATCTATTCTGTATTTAATTCAAATATAATGAAATTAGTATCATATTTTTATACAAAACAATGTTTTAATGTGATTTGCATTGTTAATTATGTTTTTTATTGGTTATATTTTAAATTTAACTTGTTTTAAACATAGATGAAAATAAGTTTTATGATCATAATTCCCTTAAATAAAGCCAAATTGTAAGCAGTATCGTTCCGGTTAAATAAAATTTGTTATTTTTAGACAAATAATTATTCTAATGAAAAAATTACTTATACCGTTATTTTCCGCTGCTGTACTGGTAAGCTGCGGAACTGCAAAAATAGCTGAAAGAGCACCGGATCAGTCTTCTTCTTCCGCTAAAGGTGATAAAGCTTTTCTTTCTGCATATAAGTTCATTAAAGCAGATGAGTTAAAGAAAAACTTATATGTGATTGCTTCTGATGAAATGGGAGGAAGAGATACAGGAAGCCCGGGGCAGAAAAAAGCGGGTGAGTATATGATCAACTATTATAAAAGTCTAGGAATATCATATCCGAAAGCACTTGGGTCCTATTATCAAAAGGTTCCGGCTGAATTTATGAAAAAAAGAGGCGGTGGAAATCTTCCGGATTCAGAAAATATCCTTGCATTTATTGAAGGAAGTGAAAAACCTGAAGAAATTGTAGTGATTTCGGCACATTATGACCATGTAGGAACCAAGGACGGTGTGGTATATAACGGGGCTGATGATGACGGAAGCGGTACCGTAGCCGTGATGCAGATCGCCAAAGCTTTTCAGGAAGCTAAAAAAGCAGGAAAAGGACCTAAGAGATCTATTTTGTTTCTTCATGTAACAGGAGAAGAGCATGGCCTGTTCGGATCAGATTATTATACCAGCAATCCGGTGTTCCCGTTGGCGAATACCGTTGTAGATCTTAATATAGACATGATTGGGCGTGATGATCCGGATAACAGAGGAAAACAATATGTATACGTAATCGGTTCCGAAATGTTGAGCTCACAGCTTAAAGTGATTAATGAAGAAGCCAATACCAAAACCAATAATCTGGAACTGAACTATAAGTATGATGATCCGAATGATCCTCAGCAGCTGTATTACCGTTCAGATCATTATAACTTTGCTAAAAATAATGTCCCGGTAGCATTCTATTTCGACGGAATTCATGAAGATTACCACCGTCCTACAGATGATCCTGATAAAATCGACTATCCTTTGCTGGAAAAAAGAACCCAGCTTGTTTTTGCTACGGCCTGGGAAATAGCCAACAGAGCAGAAAGAATTGTTGTAGATAAAAAATAACTTTAGATTGAATTATAGAAATGCAGGATTTTATGCTCTGTATTTCTGTATTTATCAAAATACCATCACCTTACATGAAAGTAATAATCCGAGAAGCATTACCAGAGGATATTTTTCAGATTCAGAGAGTCAGAAACTCTGTAAAAGAGAATGTATTGTCAGATCCTGGATTAGTGACTGATCAGGATTGTGAAGAGTTTCTTTTTGAAAGAGGAAGGGGCTGGGTGGCAGAAATTGATTCTGAAATTACAGGATTTTCAATAGTTGATCTGAAAGAACATAATATCTGGGCACTTTTTGTTCATCCTGATTTTGAAGATCAGGGAATCGGAAGACAGCTTCATGATCAAATGATCGACTGGTATTTTAAACAAACCCAACATGATGTCTGGCTGGGAACAGCTCCCAATACCAGAGCAGAAACATTTTACCGAAAATCAGGCTGGAAAGAAAACGGAATGCACGGAAAAGGAGAAATCCGTTTTGAAATGGACTGGTCGACATGGAAAAACAGAAAATAATGAAACAGCAGGTAAAATCCATCCGCCCGTTTATTGGTGCCGAAAATTTTGAAATAAGCCGTCGTTTTTACAAAGATCTCGGATTTGAAGAATTCATTCTCGAACCTAAATTATCTCTGTTTAAAAAAGGAGAAACCGGTTTTTATCTTCAGGATTACTATGCGAAAGATTGGGTAGACAATACCATGATTTTCATGGAAGTGGAAGATACAGATAACTTCTATAAAGAGCTTTTGGCTCTGAATTTCACAGAAAAATATAAAGGAACCAGACTTACTCCGGTGAGAACGATGGAATGGGGAAAAGAATGCTTCGTACATGATCCGTCCGGGATTTTGTGGCATTTTGGTGAGTTTTTTTAAGTTAAGAATACTATGATTTACGCTTTTGATACCTACTATTATGAGGATCACGCCAATACAGTATGTATTGCATTTGAAGACTGGACTTCTGAAAAAGAATCTGAAATTTTTACCGAAAAAACAGAGATCAGCTCTGATTATGAAAGTGGAGCTTTTTACAAAAGAGAACTTCCGTGTATTATTAGCCTGCTAAAGAAAATAACCTTAAAAGAAGGAGATATAATCATTGTAGACGGCTATGTTACCTTAAATAACGATGGAAAGATAGGATTAGGAGGCTATCTTTATGATGCACTTGAACAGAAATATCCCATTATCGGAATCGCAAAAAATGAATTTGCGGCCCCGGATTCTTTACGAAAAAATATATTTCGCGGAGAAAGCAAAACTCCCTTATTTCTTACGGTGAAAGGTGCTGATTCTGATGAAATTCTTAAAAAAGTAGAACAGATGCATGGTCCATACAGAATTCCTACATTACTAAAAAAGCTAGACCAGTTTTCAAGGGCATAAAACAGGCTTTTTTAACCACACAGGCACAAAAGAAATTTAACACTTAAGAATTATTTTAGGTTTAAAACTTTGCGCATAGAAGTTCACAAAGTTTTTAAGCATCTACAATTTTTATTTCCCATAGAATAAAAAATCTGCGTAATCTGCTGGATCAGCGAGAGAAAAAATAGCAGGCAAACATCTTCTGGTATGTAGAATTTATTCAATAGAGGTGGACTTTAGTCCGCCTAAATAAAAAAACAATCCATTGGCTCTAGCCAAAGTCTATACAGCCAGTTTGTAAAATCCACAATAAATAAAAATTCGTGGCAGAAATGTTTTCCCACAAATAGCCCATATTTTCAGGGATGAGAGTGATAATTATTTGTAAATCAAAATGAAAAAGAATGATTAAATCGCAGATCAGGCAGATTCTGTTACAGTCTAATTCTTGATGGATTAAGAGTATTAATTTTATTAATATTCTGATTTTTAGCCTTATATATTGTTGTATTTCATTAATTATCTTGTTAATATTCAAAAAATGACAAATATCATTAGTTTATTATTTTTATTAATTCTAAATAAATATAATTTTGTCTCAAGAAAATTAAGAAATACATGAAAAGATTATCTACTCTTGCAGCTGTGCTGTTTTATATGATGATGGATGCGCAGTACTGCAGTCCGGCATTTCAATACGGAGCAGACAGCAATATGATTACCTTGGTAAGTTTTGGAAATATCAACAATACATCGCCGTTTCAGTCTGGAACTACACCTGTATATGAAGATTTTACCTCAATATCTACAGACCTGCAGGCAGGAAACAGTTATCCAATCTCTGTAAAAGGTCCTTCAAGTACATTTCCGAGTGATGTGGTCGTTTTTATAGATTTCAATCAGAATGGAAATTTTAATGATGCCGGAGAAAGTTTTTATGTCGGAAGACTGGGGGCGGCCAATCCTGCCAATGCTGAAACTGTGAGTGGAACGGTTACTGTACCGGCAAACGCTTCTTCGGGAACAACAAGAATGAGAGTGCTTAAAAATAACAATACAGCAGCTTATTCGGATCCGAATGCACCTAGTTCCATCAGTACAGCCTGTGATACCAATTTAAGATCGGGACAGGCAGAGGACTATACCATTTTTATTGCCGGAAATAATGTTGGTTTCCCGGCACCTTACTGCGGCACTGAAAATATAAGTACCCATACCGTAAGTGAAATAAGCAGAGTAGAATTTGCAGGAAAAAGCAATGACAGCAATATCGACGGGAATTCAGAAGTGCTGGAAAATTTCACAAATATTATATTTGATGTGAACAGAGGTGGTTCTTATCCTATTACAATGACCGGAGGAACCCACGGTCAGACTACTGTTTCAGCGTATGCCTATATAGATTTTAATCACAATAATATATTTGATGCCGATGAAGCGTTTAACCTGGGATATTTAGACAATTCTGATCCTATTGGCCATGAGCAGTCGGGAGTGACTTCAGGAACAATTGTCATCCCTTCCAATGCGTTGCTGGGGGCAACCCGTTTCAGGCTGGTAAAAGCATATGAGTCAAGTTCGTGGATGGGAACGCTGGAAAATCTTCCGTGCCCGTCAGGATGGTTCATAGGACAGGCAGAAGACTATACCATTAATGTACAGGCAGAAAATCTTGCTATCGCAGAAGTATCAAAAAAAGCTGTCGCAAAAATATTCCCGAATCCAACATCAGGTTCTTTAACTATAAGAACGGAAGAGAAATTGGAAAAATATGAGATATATGATCTGACAGGAAGAAAATTATCAGAAGGAAACACTGCTGTTGTAAGCTTGGATGAGTTGGCAGCGGGAACTTACCTGATAAAAATTCAGACTAAAGATCATAAGGTTATCACCGAAAAAATCATAAAAAAATAAACACATATCTAAATCATATCCATATCAATTTTTGTTTTTTAAACCGGCAGGCGATATTCTGTCGGTTTTTCTTTTTTCAAAATAAGGAATTGCTGAAAACGCCTGCATTTAAGAGACTTTTAACTAAAATGCTATTCCTGTGGATTATTGTTAAAACATTACTGCTCCTTTTAACATTTTATCCCTGAAATTTATCAAAACTTTATATTTCCGGAGTTTTTATGTGTTGAAAAATTGAACTTATTTTACAGAAATTTAAAAGCCGTGAATTCATGATCAGATCGTTTGTAAAAGGTGTCTTACAAATATTCTGTTTTGTTTTTCAGGCTGCTTTTAATGAAAAATAATAACATGAAAAAAACAGTACTTATGGCAGTTCTGGCTGCCGGCTTTTGGGCTAAATCCCAGACCCACCGATTCATCTATGATGTCATTTACAAAAAAGATGCAGATTCAGAAGTTCTGACCAAAGAGAATTTTCATCTGGACATCCATCCTGAAAAAGTAGAATACTACCAAAGGGATTTCTTTATTGCAGACTCTCTGATCACCAATAACCTTCAGTTTCCTAAAGATAGCAAATTGAATACCTCAACCATTATTTATCATAAAACCGGAAATGAAAATTATGATGAATATGATCTTATGGAAGATACCGTTTTAAAGCTTCAGACCAAAGATTCCCAACAGTGGAAGCTTACTGGGGAAAGTAAAAAAGTGAAAGATCTTCAGCTTCAGAAAGCAACAACAAGCTATGGTGGAAGAGAATGGACCGCCTGGTTTGCCAAGGATATTCCGTTTCAGGAAGGACCGTATAAATTTCATGGTCTGCCGGGGCTTATTGTAGAACTTTACGATGATAAGAACAATTACAAGTTTGAGTTGGTAAAGTCTGTGAAATTGGATAAACCCGTTAAAAATATGTTTATTGACATGTCGAGGGAAAGAAGCGTTCCGGTTACCTGGGAAAAATATAAAACAACGAAACTTACATTCTATGAATCTCCGATTAATTTCATCAGGAACGGAGCAGAGGGTGATCAGTTCTTCCTGAATGACGGAACAAAAGTAAATGCAGCCAATAGACGGGAAGTGAATGAAAGAATGAGACAGAATATCAAAAGATTCAACAATCCTGTTGAGCTGGATAAAAAGATTATGTATCCTTAAATTAATAAATTTTCGGGCATTCCGGAACGGAATGCCCGAAAATTTTTATCATGACTTCGAGTCTAAAATTTCCAGCAGATCATGCTTAGATAGTTTCTGAATACCCGCTCCGTCTGTTTTAAGAAGGTTTTGAGCCAGTTCATTCTTTTTCTTCTGTAGAGTCAGTATTTTTTCTTCAACCGTATTGGTACAGATCAGCCGGACAGCAATGACATTTTTGGTCTGCCCGATACGATAACTTCTGTCAATAGCCTGGTTTTCTGCCGCAGGATTCCACCACGGATCTACCAGATAAATATAATCAGCTTCCGTAAGATTAAGCCCGACTCCTCCGGCTTTTAAGCTGATCAGAAAAACACGGATCTCTTCATTTTCCTGGAAATTTTTTACGGCTTTACCGCGGTCCTTAGTCTGCCCGGTAAGGTATTCAAAAGAGATATTCCGGTCTTCAAGTTCAGTTTTCAAAAGATCCAGCATCTCCACAAACTGGGAGAATACAAGGATTTTATGGTCTTTTGATTTACTTTCAATCTGTTCCATCAGTATTTCTGTTTTCACTGAATGTTCACCGGAATAGCCCTCTTTCAAGAGAATAGGTGAATTACAGATCTGGCGGAGTCTGGTCAGCCCAGTCAGAACATGCATGCTGTTCTTGTTCAGATCGTCATCGTCATTGGCTGTAATAAATTCACGAAGTTCTCTTTCATAAGCATCATAAATCTTGCGCTGCTCGCTATTCATTTCACAATAGATTACCATTTCTGTTTTCTCAGGGAGCTCTTTGGCCACCTGTTTCTTGGTTCTGCGGAGGATAAACGGCTGTATTTTCTGCTGAAGTTCCAGAGCGCGTTTGCTGAACTCGAATTTGTCAATAGGAATAGCATAAATATCTTTGAAATACTGTTTGCTGCCCAATAATCCAGGACAGGCAAAGGAAAGCTGGCTGTACAGATCAAATGTGTTGTTTTCAATGGGGGTTCCGGTAAGGACAAACCTGTTTCTTGATTGCAGAAGACGGGCTGCTTTATATCGTTCAGAGTCAGGATTCTTAATCGTCTGTGATTCATCAAGGAAAATACAGCTGAAATGAAAACTCTTCAGAAAACGAATGTCGGAAAGCAGCATTCCATAGCTGGTAAGCACAATGTCGTAATCAGCCATATGGTCTGAAACTTTTGGTCGATCGGAGCCATAATGGACCAGAACTTTTAGAGAAGGAGCAAATTTGCCGATCTCTTCCTGCCAGTTGAAAAGGAGGGAAGTGGGAACTACGACCAGATGGGTTTTCTGACCCCGTTTTTCTTTCTGAGCGAGAATAAAAGCAATAATCTGAATTGTTTTTCCAAGTCCCATATCATCAGCCAGACATCCTCCGAAATTAAATCCGTCCAGGAAGCTCAGCCAGTTCAGTCCGTCATGCTGATAGTCTCTTAATATAGCCTGCAGTCCATCAGGAACCTGAATCTGGGGAATATTTTTAACCGATGAAAACTGAAGTGAATAGGAGGTGATTTCCTGCTGCACTTCTTCACTTAATACTTCTTTTTCAAAAAGTGAAGAGACTTCGGTAAAATTAATCTTAGGGATTCTGAGTAGCTCAGCATCAATCTCTCCTGCCTGAAAATAAGCAGAAATACGGCTGATCCATTCTTCAGGAAGAATTCCCTGTGTGCCGTCATCAAGCTGTACAAATTTGCTTTTGTTCCGGATGGCTCTGTGAAGCTGTTTTAAGGCTGCATCTTTTTCTCCGAAACTTACTTTCAGTTTTGCATTGAACCAATCCAGTCCGCTGGTGATCCGAATGTTGATCTTTGCCCGGTTAGGATTAAGTTTATTGTTTTTTAGTTCATTAAAGCCCAATATCACAATGCCTTCATTCTGCCAGGTTTCAAAGGCGGTAAGAAACCAGTTGTCATCCAGAAATTTATCCCTGTGAAGATAAAAATATTCATATCCGTCCATCTGTTCTTCAAATTCAGGATGCTGTTGCATAACGAGTGAAGTGAAACGTGCTTCAGCATTTTCATTCCTGTTGACTTTAAACGGATTTCCGTTTTGGTCAGTATCAAAAAGTTGTTTTTTTGAATAGACCGGGACTTCTGCCATTCCATACTTCATAACAGGAGTTATGGCAATGTAATTCCCCTGTTCACGAAGATAGATAACCCGTTCGGTCTGATAATTTTTTTCTTCAAGCTGTACCTGAGTTGCTGGGTGTATATAGCTATAATTGATGTGAATGATCTGTTCAATGGAAGAAAGAACAGTCTGCATGAATTCCTCGTACTTTGAAGCATGAACCAGCAGGATCTCATGATTGGCTTTAAAAAATTTAATAACTCTGAGCATATCCGGATTATCCACGAAGCTGAAAGTATTCTTGCTATAAACGAAACATTCATTCCTGAGTATTATGTTTTTAAAAGGTACAGACACATCATTGAACAGAAGTTCTCCTGTAACTTCATAAAAAGGATCTTTTTTAAAGACATTCAGCTGGATTTCGGCTTGAAGTGTCTCAAGCTTTACAGGAACCAGAGATTTTGCCGATAGAGTTTCTGAAAGCTCCCTGTCGTGATAGTAAACGTTCAGGTTTAGAGGATTGTGTACGATCAGACTGAGGGCTTCTAGTTCAGAGGTTGTATAATCTTCACTGTAATTGTTCTGGAAAGAGGAAACTGCCGTATAAAACTTAATATCGGAAGGCTGTTCTGCTTTCCAGATCAGCTGTGTGGTATCCACGGTATTTACCGGATTTTTAATCTTTCCGTTCTGAGTAGTCTCAGCCTCCATTAAAGAGAAATTCAGATGATTATAGTAACGGTGTCTGCCGATGACCAGTATTTTTTTTCGGCCTGTTTCCCGGAGAGCAAGTTCATCGATAATGGAAGAACGCTGTGGCAGCAGATGCTGTTTAAAAGTCTGCTCATCTATTGGCAGCATTTCTTTAATTCTGGGATATACCTCAATTTTTCCGTCAAGATATTCAAGTCTGAAATAAACATCAAGATCAGGTTCACAGTCCAGTCCATAAACTCTCGCTTTAGAAAGGAACTGTTTTTTTCGGATAAAAGAATCAAAAAAGATCTTAAAATTATTGACCTCTAAAATACTATGGATGATTTCTGCCTGATGTTCGCAGAGCTTATTTCTGGTATTACCGCAGCTGCAGGTGCTGACTAGCGAACTTCCAACCTGACTGACAGAGACAGAAGGGAAATCCTGAAGAGTTTTTTTCGTAAATACACCCGCATCATTTTCAATGGCAAGGGGATAAATATGTTGAAAATCCTTGATCTCTATAAACGCACTGCTGTCAGTGTGTTTCAGAAGATCATACACAGAAAGTGTGCTGATGGTGGTGTTTTCAAGAATATAGGCTGCCATAATGATCAGCAAACTTACAAAAAACAGCTGAAAGATAAGAACAGAAATAAGTCCGTTTTGGCTACATGTTTCCCCGTTTTGGCAACTCTTTACTTTTTCCTTTAGCGGAAATTTGTCCTGTAATTTAAATACAGAAAAATAGAATGAAAACAATTTTTATAACAGGTGCTTCCACAGGATTAGGAAAAGCAGCAGCACAGTTATTTCAGAGCAGAGGATGGAAAATTATTGCAACAATGAGAAATCCTGAAGCGGCCGGAGAATTAGCCGGATTAGAAAATGTGACGGTTCTCCCGCTGGATGTAACCAATCTGGAGCAGATCCGGTCTACGGTAAGCAAAGCTATAAACCTTGGTGAAGTGGATGTGGTTTTTAATAATGCAGGATATGGTCTTATCGGTCCTTTGGAGGCATTGACAGATGAACAGATTCTGAAACAGCTGGATACCAATCTTTTGGGAGTGATTCGTGTTACACAGGCTTTTATTCCGTATTTCAGAGAGAAAAAGAACGGGGTGTTTATTTCCACAACGTCTATTGGAGGATTGATTGCATTTCCTTTCGGATCCACTTACCATGCTACCAAATGGGCTTTAGAAGGCTGGAGCGAGAGTATGGCTTTTGAACTTGATCCATTCGGAATAACCATCAAAACGGTTTCTCCGGGCGGTATTAAGACAGATTTTGCAGGACGTTCCTTAGACTCAGCAGTAAGTCCTGCTTATGAAGGAATGCTCAATTCCATGTTTTCCAATATGGAAGGCATGATGGAAACAGCTTCTTCACCGGAACAGATTGCAGAAGTGGTATATGAAGCTGCTACAGATGGAAAGAAAAAACTGAGATATGTAGCAGGAGAGGATGCTAAGGCTTTATATGCCCAACGTCTTGAATTGGGAGATGAGGCATTCAGGGAACAGCTGGGAAAACAGTTTCTTTAAATAAACCTATAAATAACAGCATAGACGCTTGATTTATGCTGTTTTTAAACCTAATAATTTTTTATCTTTATAGTATGGAAAAGAAAGAACACATTCCGCTGAAAATCTCATCCATATCAGAACTGCACAACATGTTACAGCTTGCCAAGCCGCTTCATCCTCTGGTGAGCCTGATAGACAATTCCACAATGAAGATCAATAAGGAATTGTTGAACCGAAGTTTTATTATGAATTTCTATAAGATCTCCTACAAATTTTCGGAGAATGGAAAGATGGGATATGGGCAGGGATATTATGATTTTAATGAAGGAGGTATGATGTTCACATCACCAGGACAGATCCTTTTTACTGATACAGAAGCAGAGTACTGCGGGTATACAATACTGATACATCCTGACTTTATCCGTAACTATCCTTTGGCAAAAAACATTAAAAAATTCGGTTTCTTTTCTTATGATACCAATGAAGCCCTTCATCTGTCTGATCAGGAAAAAACAATTATTACAGGACTTCTGGATAATATAAAAAATGAGCTTAATACTGCCATAGATGAAATCAGTCAGGATGTGATTGTTTCCTATATTGAAGTTTTGCTGAATTACAGCAACCGCTTTTATAAGAGACAGTTTATCACAAGGAAAACCGTGGGAGGTGACTTGTTGTCTAAAATGGAAACGATTCTAGATGATTATTTCAATCAGCAGGAAACCCTTACCAATGGTCTTCCGACAGTGGAATATCTGGCATCCAGTCTTCACCTTTCACCGCATTATCTTAGTGATATGCTTCGTAACCTTACTGGGCAGAATGCTCAGCAGCATATTCATGAAAAGCTTATCGAAAAAGCAAAGGAATACCTTATTTCAACCAGTTTTTCAGTATCAGAGGTGGCCTATGCATTGGGATTTGAGCATCCGCAGTCATTTAATAAGCTGTTCAAAAAGAAAACAGACAAGACACCGTTAAGCTTCAGACAATCGTTCAACTAATCTATAGATTTACCCATAAAAAATGCAAGTAATATGCGAAGGATATTAAATAAAATGATATATTTTTGATTCAGATACAATTTGGAGATAATTTACGTTATATTTATAGACCAATTCAATTCAATGATGAAAAGAATTAAAAAGGAATATAACTTTCATGACAAGCAAAATAATAGGAGTAGGAAACTATATTCCGCCGGAAACCATTACTAATTTATTTTTTGATCAGCATCATTTTATCAATAAAAGCGGCGAATCATTAAAAGAGACTAATGCCGTTATAGCCCAAAAGCTTAAAGAGATCACGGGAATAGAAGAAAGGAGGTATGCCTCCAGCCATCAGGTCACCTCAGATTTAGGATTGATAGCAGCCCAGCAGGCCATAGAAGATTCAAAAATAGATCCTGAAACATTAGATTACATCATTTTTGCCCATAATTTCGGAGATGTCCGTTTCGGGACGGTTCAGTCTGATACAGTTCCCAGTCTGGCTGCCAGGGTAAAGCATCTTTTAAAGATTAAAAATAACTTTTGTGTAGCCTATGATGTGCTTTTCGGCTGTCCCGGATGGATAGAAGGCGTAATACAGGCCAATGCTTTTATAAAATCAGGGATTGCCAAGCGCTGTCTGGTTATTGGTGCAGAAACTCTTTCCAGAGTGGTAGATATTCATGACAGAGACAGTATGATTTATGCTGATGGTGCCGGAGCAGTTATTCTGGAAGCATGCAACAATGAAAGCGGTATACAGTCTCACTTGTCCGCATCCTATACCCTTAATGAAAAAGATTATCTGTATTTCGGAAAGTCATACAATAATGAAAGCTGCCCAGATACAAAATATATCAAGATGGATGGCCGGAAAATCTATGAATTTGCTCTGATAAATGTACCTGAAGCCATGAAATTGTGCCTTGAAAAAAGTGGCTTCTCCATTGACAGTGTCAACAAGATTATCATCCATCAGGCTAACGAAAAAATGGATGAAGCCATTGTAAAGCGTTTTTATCAGCTTCATAACCAACCGATGCCGGAAAATATTATGCCGATGGTTATTGAAAAGTTAGGGAACAGCAGTGTTGCCACAATTCCTTCTCTGTTGAAGATGATTTTAAATGGAGAACTTCCTTCCCATCAGATCCGGAGAGATGAGGTTGTTTTATTTGCTTCTGTAGGTGCAGGAATGAATGTTAATGCATTTGTCTATAAGTTCTGATCCTCTAAAAAATATATTTTTGCAATATCCGGGACTGTCTTTTTTAGGCAGTCCCGATACTTTTAGGTCTCCTAAATATTGATGTTGCCTTTTCATAAAATAAGGTTTCCTTTTGACATAAAAAATACCTGATTTCCGGTATAAAAAAATACTTTTTTTTAAGGATTGATGATCGTTGAGGTAAAATATAGATTTGTCATAAAAAACACTTCATTATAAATCACTTCAGTAAACTTAAAAAAATGAAAAAGCTAAACTTTATTTTATTTGCTGTTATCGGGGTAATGGGATACGCCCAGCCTTCGATAACGAGAGCAGGAGTAGATCGTATTAACGTTCCTATTACATTCCGGGCTGATGATTTTACAGCTACTTCTATCAGTGCAGGACCTGCGGGAGCTAATATGACCTGGAACTTTTCTGCATACAACGCAGTGAATGTCACAACATACACTACCAATGCCTGTCCGGGGCAGGCCAATTGTTTCAGGTTTCCCGGAGCTAACAGAATCACTAAGCCGGCACAGGCAGAAGTTTATGAGTTTGTCTCCATGACAGATACAGAAGCAACGATGCTCGGAACCTATTCTGGACCGACTGTAGGGGAAGGAACCTCAACCTATACTGATCCATTAATCGAATATAAGTTTCCGATTACTTATCAGCAGCAGTTTGATGATACGTATCAGTTCAACGGAGTTTCTGCAACAAGCAATATGAGTGAGTCGGGGCAAGTATCCTTTGTTGCGGATGGTTACGGAACAGTGATTACCCCCGTTGGGACTTTTTCCAATGTGATGAGGGTTAAAAGAATAAGATCAGCCACACAAACTATTCCGGGATTACCCCCGGCAACCTATAACCTTGAATCCTATCAATGGATCAGCCAGAATGAAGGAGTTGTGTTGAGTTTTACGATCAATACTGCTACTTTCAATGGAAGTTCCACTACTACAAAATTAATGTCTTACCTTGTTCCAGGGTCTTTATCAACTGCGGAAACAAAAAGCAGATCATCAGATATTGCAGTATATCCAAATCCAAGTGCAGATTTTGTTACCTTAAAATCAAAAGAAGATATTAAAAAGATAACGGTTAATTCTTTGGATGGAAAAGTCATGCTGACAGCTGAAAACAGTAGAAATATTGATATTTCAGGCTTGCCTAAAGGGGTATACATTTTACAGGGAACCTTAAAGAACGGAACTTCAGTATCGAAAAAAGTAATTAAAAAATAAAGAGAATTTCATAGGTCAGAAATTAAACTATATGAATCTGAAAATTTTATATTCGATTGTGGGACTGATCAGGAGAATGTATCCTGGCAGATGAAAACTTGAGTTTAAAAAAACTCCGTTTTCGAAAGTGGTTTTTAAAGGAATGGAGCTGACGGAATTTTCTGACAGCTCTTTCCGTTTTCACAAAGACCGCCTGAAATCCATACATCTAAAAAATAGATGATGTATTGATTCTTAATTGTATTTTTGAGAAGAGATTCCTGATTCTCAACACAATAATGATAAAAAATATTGCTAATAAAACTATCCCGGATATGATAAGCAGATTAAAAAACGATGTAACACAGCCGTGCAGGCCCATAAAGTTTCTACAAAAAATCAGTTTTCTGATGATGGTCATTTTTACGGGGCTTTTATGTGAAGCACAGCTGCCTCTTAATCACAAGGCTTACCATGACAGTCTTTATTCAGTATTCCGGACTCAGAAAAATGACAGTGCAAAAGCCAGAACAGCGTTTCAGCTGGCTCATTACTGGGCAGTAAAAAGAGATCAGAAGAAGGCAGAAAAATATCTTGCTGCCGGAAGATCCTGTTTTAAAGATAACCGTTTTCTACTTGGGATGTATTATAGCAGTGTCATTGAAGTATACCTGGATACAGACCCCGTTAAAACCCGTAAAGCTCTTCATAAAGCCGATTCACTGCTTTCTGTATTTCATTCTTCAGATGCTTATTATACGCTGGCAAGATCCTGGTACAGTGAAGCGATCAATGCCCAAAAAGTAAACGATGAGAAGAAAGCCCTGGAAATTATTATCAACAAAGTAATTCCTTTGGTTAAAAAAAGCGGAAAACAAGATTCTCTGGCCATGTTCTATTCACAGGTGGGAATTTTGTTGATGAATTCGGACCAACTGGAGAATGCAGAAGAGTATTTTTCCAGAATCATTGAGATGAAAAGCAGCCTTCCGGCTAACAGCAACATTCTGGTGAGGGCTTATATTTATTCGGCAGAAGCATTTGTGTATGGCAAGAAACTTTCACAAGCCAAATCCAGACTGGATAAAGCCTGGGAAATACTGGCCAAAAATCCGGAATCCACAGATTACGGGGATTATTATAAAGTAACAGGGAACTATTTTGAAAAGACAGGAAAGCATGATGAAGCTATCCGCTATTATGACAAAGGGATAGAATTTGCAAAAAGTATTGAGGATACCTACCTGGAAAGTGATCTTGTGAGATACCGTTTAGGTCTTCTTTTTGAAACCAAACAGTATGATCAGGCTAAGAAAATGCTGAATCAGGTGATGCTTAGCAGCCGGTATATGGTAGATCTGGATAACAGAAAAGAAGTGTATGGACAGATGGCCAAAGTTTCTCATGCATTAGGTCAGGATACTGAAGCCTATCAATGGCAGCTGAAATACAGCTCATTGAGCGACAGCCTGCATGTAGCCCGTTCGGATGAAGATATTGCGGAGATAGAAGCAAAATTTAAAAACTCTGAAAAAGAAAAAACAATAGCCCGGCTTCAGGCTGATAAAAAGCAAAGTGAACTGAACAGTAAAAACCATAAACTAACCAGCTGGATATTAGGAATAACGGTTACCACGCTTCTGATAGGGGTTCTTTTTCTGGCCTATTATTATAAAAGTGCAAAAAAGCTGGCGAAACAGAAAGAAATTAATCATGAACAGCATTTGAAAGAAATGGAAAATCAGCACCGGCTGACTCTTGTTCAGGCGATGCTGGGAGCGGAAGAACGCGAGCGCCAGAGGATAGGGCGTGATCTGCATGATGGCTTGGGAGGAATGCTGGCAGGAATTAAAATGAATCTTTCCCAGCAGCCTCAATCAGAATATCATAACCTGAACATAGTCATCAGCAGACTGGATGAATCAGTAACAGAACTCAGACGTATCGCGAGGAATATGATGCCGGAAAGTCTTTTGAAAATCGGGTTGGAAACTGCCTTGCGCGACCTTTGTGAATTACTGCAAAATGATGATACCGAGATTGAATTCCAGGCTATAGACATAGATGAAAATATTCCGGCTGCCACACAGATGCATATTTATCGTATTGTTCAGGAGCTGCTTTCCAATGCCGTACGTCACGGTAAACCTTCGCATATCATCCTTCAATGCAGCCAGAACCATAACAGGTTTTACATTACGGCAGAAGATGACGGAGCCGGATTTGATACCAGCCTGATCGAAAAAAGTCCGGGAATTGGTCTCAGCAATATAAAAAACAGAATCGCTTATCTCAAAGGAACTATGGAGATTGTATCTGCTGAAAATGAAGGAACGGTCATTAATATCGAGCTTGATGTAGAGGCAGGAAGTCAAAATAGGGTAGTCTGATAATCCGGTTGTTATCCCTGAAAATTCAGCACTGATTTGAAGGTCTCAGTACGCTCTGCCGGACTAACTTTTGTAAGAATGATAGATTCACAGTCATTAAATCTGGCAAAACGTTTCACGGATTCGATAAAAGGCTCAACCCATATATCTATATTGATACGGGTATTTTCAATATGCAGATGGATAAGTTCAAGACGTTTGTCCTTTCTGTGAGCTTTACAATCTACACGGCCGATAAAGGTGTCTCCGGACAGGATAGGTAAACAGAAATAACCATACTGTCTTTTTTCCTGTGGAGTGTAGCACTCAAGGCGGAAATCAAAATTAAAAACCTGGCTGATACGGTCCCTGTGAATAATAGAATTGTCAAAGGGGGATAGCAGATGTATTCCCGCAGTTGGTTTTTTGAATGTTTTTTCGAGCAGTGTAGTTTGTATAAAAACAGATGGCATCCCTTCAATAGCTACCTTCTGAATACTTCCTTCCTGAAGCATGGACTGTAAAACTTCATTGATATTTTTCTTCAATATTTCCCCTTTTCTGAGATGGGTAATTTGTTTTAAGGTAGTAAAACCATAAGCCCGGAGGTGTGTTTTTACAAGATATTCTGCCATTTCCATTGGAGAAGGTTCTGTGGTATTAACGGTTGAGGGAAGTACTCTCTCACAGAGGTCATACATTTTCTGCATGCCGTTTCGCCCGCAGATCATCAGGTCTCCCTGCATAAAGAGTCTTTCCAAAGCCAGTTTTGTCGGTTTCCAGTTCCACCAGCTTCCGGGCTTTTTGGTTTCACTTTCAAAATCTCTTGCTCTTTTAGGGCCTTCAATACGGATCACATCAAGAACATGCTGCATTACTTCGGGATTGGCGTTATAATAATGAGATTCACTGTGCTTAATGCTATTCATCCGGGGTAAAACAAAACGAAAATCCCTCATGGGAAGATAAGAAGCTGCATGAAACCAATATTCAAACACTTTACGTTCTTCTACCAATTCTTCCAGGTAATCCGGCTGATAATCCGGAATTCTTGTCCAGAGTGTATGATGATGGGCACGCTCAACCATTGAGAGCGTATCGATCTGTATGTACCCGAGATGCTCCAAAGCATTAAGTACTGCTTTTTTCCCTTTCCCGAACGGAAGAGGCTTTGTTAATCCCTGACTTTCCAATGTTGCACGTTGTAATTGCTGCAGCGTTAATTCTTTTCTCATAGTTAAAGTAATATACTCATATTTCCTGGTATCAATGGTAAATGTAAAATGAATTATTTTTATCATAATCATTTTGGAAGATGAACAAGTATGAAGCAGCTTATTTTTAAAACGTCTTCATGGATAAACTATATAAATAATGCATCTTCTGCATTATTGAATAATTTACCAGCTTCTTATCGTATTGAGTAGGGCGAAAATGGAGTGTAAGAGATTAATTTTCTTTTTTTAATTGTATAGCCTTGTAAACTGACAAACCTTTGAAAAAACCAATAGATAAAATTATTACCGAACATTGTATAGTAGCCCCACCAGGAATCGAACCTGGATCTAAAGTTTAGGAAACTTCTATTCTATCCATTGAACTATGGGGCCTGTAAATGTTTAAAATTACAAATTATTTGAACAAAGACAATCATATATTTAATACACTAAAGTATATTATTGCCTGCCTTTTTCAGCATTTGTTATTGCATGAAATAAAATAGTCGGAAGACCAATCTTCCGACTATTACTGGATTAATTTTTAGTATTTACTTTTTGATGATTTTTTTTATTGTGGTCCTATTATTGTTGGTTGATATCTTTAAAATATACTCACCTTTTACCAAATTATTTAAATTAATTGTCTTCTCATTAAAAGTACCCTTATTAACTAATTTTCCCGAAATATCATAGAGCTCAAAAGATTTTAAATTTTCGCCCTTGATAGTAATTATACTGGTAAATGGAGAGGAGCTGATCCGCAATTCCCCATAAAAATTAGACCGTTTGCATCTAAAAACTTTCTATTCATTGTGTGTTGTTTTTTAGATTTTTCCATACAAAAGACTATTGTAATTTATAGTATACTTATTTCCGTACCAAAAAAAGAATCCGCTCTTTAGAAGCGGATCCAATAGATAATACATCTCATTTTTTTAATTAGACAACAATAAAAAAGCACAGCCGACAATGCTGTGCTTAAATTTTTATTTCAAATTTAATTGCAATTTCAAAGCTGAAAAAGACAAAAAATGTTTTCACTTCAGTTGTATTACATAGTAAATGTAGTGATATTTTTAATACGATACATGAATTAAATGTTAAAATTTGCAGTCTTTTTTACAGCTCATTTCTAAATCCTGAAAAAATCTGAAAATTTCCTATCTTTAAACCATCAAACTCGCTTTGTAAAATATTACCCCCTATTTCAGATGCATATTGTATTCTGAATACTAAAGGTTCAGATTCCCTGAGCCATTATTATCTATTTTTTAAACGGAAATATCAGAAAACTACTTTCTGCTATTTTAAACTGAACAGCTGTCTGCAATAGATGCTGAAGCTGTCAGCAATATTATTAAAAAAATTATTATGAAATTAAATACAATTGCCGTTATCGGCGGAACCGGAAAATCAGGAAGATTTCTGGTGCAAAGACTTATTAAAGAGGGATACCCGATAAAACTTTTACTTAGAAATCCCGAACTTTTTACCTTAAACCATCCTATGATCGAAACTGTACATGGTGACGCAAGAGACTTTAATTCCATCAGCAGGCTGGTTAAAGGCTGTAGCGCTGTTATCAGTACACTGGGACAACCAAAAGGAGAACGCTCCATATTCAGTGATGCTGCAAGAAATATCATCGGAGCGATGAGTCTTTATCAGGTAAAAAGATATATCGTAACAACAGGCTTAAGCGTAAATACTCCTTTCGACCGGAAAAATGAAAGAGTAAGCATGGCCACAAACTGGATGTATCAGAATTATGCAGAAACCACTCAGGACAAACAAAAAGAATATGAACTTCTTTCAGAAAGCAACCTAGACTGGACTTTGGTAAGACTGCCATTAATAAGCCTGACAGAAGAACATTGTAATACAGAAACAAGTCTTGAGGACTGTAAAGGAGAGGGAATAGGTGCTGCAGATCTGGCGGCATTTCTGGTCTCTCAAATTGAAGGAAAGGACTATATGAAGCAAAGTCCGTTTTTGTATAATGTTTAATAATTGGTTTCAATAAAAAACAGAGAGCTATTTTGGGGCTCTCTGTTTGTATTTAGTTTTCAAGTTTTTCTTTGATGTATTTCGCCGTATGGGATTTTTTATTCTTCGCCAGTTCTTCCGGAGTTCCCGCAAAAACAACCTCTCCGCCATATTTTCCTGCTTCCGGGCCAATATCAATAATATGGTCCGCACATTTAATAATATCCGGTTGGTGCTCAATAACAATAACCGAATGTCCCAGATCAATTAGAGCCTGCAGAGACCTCAGAAGCTTTTGAATATCGTGGAAATGCAGACCTGTAGAAGGTTCATCAAAGATAAACAAGGTTTTATCATTGGTCACTCCTTTTACAAGGAATGAAGCCAGTTTCACACGCTGAGCCTCACCTCCTGAAAGAGTAGATGAACTCTGACCGAGCTGAAGATAACCTAAACCTACATCCTGGAGCGGTCTCAGTTTGGTAACGATCTTTTCTTCATTATTATCTTTAAAGAATTCCAATGCTTCATTTACCGTCATATGAAGAATATCGGAAATACTTTTTTCATCAAATTTTACTTCGAGAATTTCATTTTTGAATCTGGTTCCTTTACATACCTCACATTCCAGCTCAATATCTGCCATAAACTGCATGGATACATTGATGACCCCTTCTCCTTTACACTCATCACATCGTCCGCCATCTACGTTGAAAGAGAAATGTTTCGGCTTATAACCCATCATTTTAGCGACTTTCTGCTTAGCGAAAAGATCTCTTATGTCGTCATAGGCCTTCAGGTAAGTTACAGGATTGGAACGCGAAGATTTTCCGATCGGGTTCTGGTCAATCAGTTCAATATTTTTGATCAGTCTTTTAGGAAACTCTACAGAATCATAATCTCCCTTTTTGCCGCCCATTCCAAGCTGGATCTGGATGTCATTGGTTAAAATTTCCTTCATCAGGGTAGATTTTCCACTTCCGGAAACCCCTGAAATAACGACAAGACTTTCCAGAGGAACATCTACATCTATATTTTTAAGGTTATTCTGTCTTGCCCCTTTAATATGAATCCATTCTTTGGCCTTTCTTCTTTTCTCAGGAACCTCAATTTTCAGTCTTCCAGTGAGGTATTTTGAAGTAAGGGTATCAGCATTTTTCAGATCCGTATAATCTCCGGCAAAAACCAGCTCACCTCCGAGATAACCTGCCTCCGGACCAATATCAATGATATAATCCGCTTCTCTCATAACGTCTTCGTCATGTTCTACTACAATCACTGTATTTCCAAGGTCTCTGAGGTTTTTTAAAACACCGATGAGGTTTTCCGTATCTCTGGAATGAAGTCCGATAGAAGGCTCATCCAGAATATAGATTGATCCAACCAATGAACTTCCAAGGCTTGTTGCCAGATTGATCCTCTGACTTTCACCACCGGATAATGTATTGGAGGTTCTGTTGAGGGTTAAATATCCTAAGCCGACTTTTAATAAGAACTCAATACGGGTGGTAATCTCGTACATCAGTCTTTTAGCCACTTCCTGATCATGTTCGGAAAGTTTAAGGCCTTGTATCAATGGGAATAATTCATCCAACGGAAGTTCAATCATCGATTGAATATTATGTCCGTCTATTTTTACCCAGCTTGTTTCCTCACGCAGCCTCAATCCCTCACAGGTTGGACATAAAGTTTTACCTCTGTATCGGGAAAGCATAACGCGGTATTGTATCTTGTACAGGTTTTCCTCCAGCATTTTAAAGAAATTGTTGATGGAGGGGAAACTGTTTTTTCCGTCACCTTTCCAAAGAAAACTTTTTTGTTCTTTGGTTAATTGATGATAAGGCTTATGAATAGGGAAGTCACCCGCTTTTTTAATGAATTCTTTTTTCCATTCGCTCATCGTTTCGCCTTTCCAGGAAACAACGGCATCTTCATAAACGGATAGGGTCTTATTCGGAACGACAAGATCTTCATCTATTCCGATTACCTTTCCATAACCTTCACAGGCAGGACAGGCTCCATAAGGGTTGTTAAAACTGAAAAAATGAACATTCGGCTCTAGAAATTCTATTCCGTCCAGTTCAAATTTGTTGGAAAATTCTTTTACTTTTCCGGTATCTGTATTTTTCAGGGAACAGTAGCCGCGTCCTTCATAAAATGCCATCTGGATAGAATCTGCAAGACGCTGAAGGAAACTTTCATCTTCTTCATAAGAAAAACGGTCGATCACCAGATTGATCACCATTCCTTTTTCAGGGGCAAATCCAAAACTTTCAAGATCTTCAATTCCGGCCAGATTTCCACTGATCTCCAGTCTGGTAAATCCAGCCAGTTTTAATATATTCAGAGTTTCCTTGAAGTTGGCCGCATCATATTCCAAAGGAGCAGTCAGTAAGAATGAAGTATCTTTTTTAGAAGCTTTGATAAAGTCTACCACATCAGATACCGAATCTTTCTTCACTTCTTCACCAGAAACCGGGGAAAATGTTTTCCCGATCCTCGCGAATAAAAGCTTCATATAATCGTAGATCTCAGTAGAAGTTCCTACAGTAGATCTAGGATTGGAAGAAATAACCTTCTGCTGAATGGCAATAGAAGGCGCAAGCCCTTTAATGTCATCTACTTTCGGCTTTTCTAATTTTCCCAAAAACTGACGGGCATAAGAGCTTAAGCTTTCAACGTATCTTCTTTGTCCTTCGGCATAGATGGTGTCAAAAGCCAGTGAAGATTTTCCGCTTCCCGAAACGCCTGTGATCACAATCAGCTTATTTTTCGGGATCAGTACGTCAATGTGTTTCAGATTGTTAAGATGAGCATTCTTAACGAATATCTGTTTTTTTATATCTATTTCTGTTGTTTTAGCCATGTTTTTTCTTCCTTAAATTTTCTGTAATCCTACTTTCCATTTTATATTCTTTATTTAAAAATGCCTATAAAAAATAAGAAAAGGAAGATTATTTTCATCGTAAAATTAAGACCCACAAAATTACGAATTTTTGGTGAAAATAATAGGCTAAAAATAGGTCCTTCAACAGAATTAAGTCAGGTTTAATTTTTACCCTTGGTAAAAACTGTTAAAAAGAGGCTTGGAATAAGTATTTAACAGTCATAAGGTTATATGATTGCTGTGTCGTTACTCTATTTTCAATCTTCTTTACAATTTTAACTATATTTTTCCCAAGTTGCTATTGCTTTGTATTTTAAAATTATTTAAAATTGCATTCATAAATAGGTAATATAGAAATGAGAAAATTTTTCAGAGATCTAGTTACACATTTAATGAGAAAAAGATAATTACTCCCTCACACAAGCTGTCTCTATGAGATAGCTTTTTTGTTTTCGGACTTAATCTGTAGCTTCATCGGTTCAATGTAATTGATTCCATTCTTAACTTCCTAAAAATATGTATACAGAAGTTAAAACCTAGCGTGACAAAAAATAATATTAATACAAAATAAATTTCCTGCTGGTTTTTTAGATTTCACAGATGTTTATTTTTTTAAGCTCACAGATTGAAATGCAATATAATCGCCACGAATAAATGAATAAAAATGATTCATACCTATCCCCATTTATGAAAATATGCATGCTGCATTACGTGATGATACTGATAAAAGATAGAGTCTCATTATCGTTTTTATGATAACTATCATTTGGCTGTCTTGGCGAACTCTCTTACTTTTGAAGCCGTTATTAAAGAAACTGACTTAAGGATAAAAACGGAGAGAGTTATGATCAAAAAGATTGGAAGTATATTTTTACTGGGTTCAATGGTTTGGAGCAATGCACAGGAAAAAACTACAGATATTGAAAATATTGAATTTCAGGGAAAATTTATTTCCACACCCTATAAAAGTGCCAACCAGAATATTGCAGTAATCACCAAAGAAGATATTGCCAGTTCTCCGGCAAAAAGTATTGATGAAATTCTTCAGCAGGTTCCGGGGATGGATATCAGAAGGAGAGGAGCTAATGGAGTGCAAAGTGATATCGGCTTCAGGGGAAGTTCTTTTGAGCAGGTTTTACTGCTTCTGAACGGGATCAGAATGAATGATTCCCAAACGGGGCATAACTCTATGAACGTTCCTGTAGATCTGGAAGATGTAGAAAAGATTGAGATCATCAAAGGCCCGGCTGCGAGGAGATTCGGACAGAATGCGTATGCCGGAGTAATCAATATTATTACAAAAACCAATCCTGGAAAACGGGTGAAAATAAGTGCAGAAGGTGGTGATTACGAGACCTATGGATTCGGATTTAATGCACAGCTGGGAAATGAAAAGTTTTCCAACTCACTTCAGGCTAATTCAGCTTCTTCACAAGGGTATATGTACAATACCGATTACGAGATCAGAAATGTTTTTTACCAGAGCAGACTGAATATCAAAAACGGAGATCTTAAATTACAGGCTGGTTTTTCAGAGAAAAAATTCGGAGCCAACGGGTTTTATGCTTCTAAAGCTGCCACTGAGCAGTATGAAGAAACTCAGGCATCTATTGTAAGTCTTGCTCATCAGCAGAAATTTGGAAATTTAAAGCTCAGCTCAAATGTTTACTGGAGAAGAGGGCAGGATATGTATCTTTATGACAGGAATAAACCAGATGGTTACCGAAATATGCATATCGGAAATAATGTTGGCGGAGAGGTAAACAGCAGCTATCAGTGGGGACTTGGTACTACCGGTGTAGGGGTTGAACTCAGAAAGGAGCTTCTGGCAAGTAATAATCTGGGAGAAAGAAACCGTTTTGTATCTCAGGTATTCTTTGAGCATCATTTCTCATTATTGGATAAAAAGCTGAACATCAGCCCGGGAATTTCGTGGGCGAACTATTCTAAAGAAGGGAACTTTTTTTACCCGGGACTGGATGTAGGGTATAACTTCAACCTGAATCATAAGATTTACGGAAATATTGCCAAGGTACACCGGGTTCCTACATTTACCGAACTCTATTATGTAAGTAAAACAGAACAGGGAAATCCTGACCTGCTTCCTGAAAATGCGGTTTCCTCAGAAATTGGATATCAGTTCCAGAATAACAAAATTTTGGCTAAAGTAAGTGGGTTCATGAGAAATTCCAACAATTCTATAGACTGGGTTAAAAAAACATTGAAAGATCCGATATGGTATGCCCAGAACGTAGGGAAAATTGATACCAAAGGTTTTGAAGCAGAAATCAACCACAAGGTATTTGACTGGCTTAAATATACAGTTGGCTATACTTATATAGACAGTAAAATAGAAGAATCCAATGATTTTGTTTCAAGATATATTCTCGATAATCTGAAGCATCAGTTCATTGCCAAACTGGAAACTAAATTTCTCAGAAATTTCACCAACGAATTGGTGTACAGATATAATGAACGTCTTGGATTGGGAACCTATAATCTTGTTGATGAAAAGCTGAGCTTTGCCAAAAAAGACTTTTCTGTATATGTTTTGATCAACAACCTGACCAATACAAAATATACCGAAGCGTTTGATGTCGCAATGCCTCAACGATGGTTTCATATAGGCTTTTCATATACGATTAACATTAAGTAAATATTAATCTGATGTGAATGAAAGTTAATATTACTAAATTGTTAAATCCATTATTTTTGCAAAAAATTTTTATGAAACTTTTTTTAAGCCTGAGTTTACTTTTCAGTATGACCTTTTTCAAAGCACAGGAACACATTTCCAGCTTCAATGCAGTGACTCTAACGTATAAGTTTCATCCCAAATTTTTCCTCTATGCGGAAGGTCAGCTTAGAGGAAATGAAGATTATACCTATCCGGACTATTATGAAATTAAGGGAGGAATAGGGTATAATCTTACCAAGAATCATAAACCTTTTGTAGGTCTGGGAAGATATGTCAACTACAAAGATCATAAATTAAGCAGAGAGGAGTTCAGGGTATGGCTTCAGGACGTGATTGATTTCAAAAAAGGAGTCGTGAAGTTTGAAAACCGTTTCCGTGTTGAGAAAAGCTGGTTTTATGAACCTGCTACTGATAAAGCTTCTCAAAGAATGCGTTACAGATACCGTTTGAACATCAGTGTTCCCCTGAATTCAAAAACCATTAAAAAAGGGACTGTTTTTGCGAATGCTTATGACGAAATGTTCCTGGTAAGCCCAATGAAACCGACATTTGCCAGAAACAGGGTATACGGAGGATTCGGATATCAGATCGATGATTACTTCGGAATTCTTACAGGTTATCTGTGGCAGCGTGAGTTTGAAGCAAAAGGAAATAAGAATCTGCATTTTATTTATCTTGCTTTAAACATCAACATCGATGGAACCAACCATCCTACAAAAACATATGACTTCCCGGGAGCGGATTAATATTTTTCAATCAGATAACGATAGGCTTTCAGATATTTATTGAATCTTTTAATGTCTTTAGGTGTAAGCTCCCTGTTTACTCTTCTAAGATCCATATTATCACGAAGATCATTAAGCTTTACAGCAACAGCAAGGGGAGACCTTTCGGTTCTTTTGATAAATTCGTCATAATCTTCTTCAGGATCAAATTTGGTCAGGCAGCTGACTGCGAAAATAATGTATTCCGGAAAACCCTCACTTCTTAAATAATCGAAGCTGAACTCTGCCGGATGATCTTCCACTACATCATGGAGTACCCCTACGATCTTTTCATCCATGGTTTTGCCATATTCCATAACCCGCATGACATGGGCAATATAGGGTGCGTGGTATTTATCTGTCTGTCCTTTATGTGCCTTATCAGCTATTTTAATTGCTTTGTGCAGCAGTTCTTCTTTTGTCATTCTATAGAAAAATATAGACTACAAAAATAAAAAAATGCCTCAAAAAAAATAAGGCATTTATAAAGATTATTTTATATTAAACTGAGTTCAGGCTGGAAGTTACTTTTAGTTATAGGTATTGAAGAGTATTGTAAAATCAAATTACCTTAAAAAAGATAAAAACAGTGTTGCACTTATTATTGATAACTTCCCTCTTTCAGCTTCAAATCTGTATAAATAAGAAATTCTTATCTAGGACTGATGTTGGTTTAATAAAATTGACAAAATAAGTTGAAAGTTAGGGATGGTCTGTTTTCATCATTACCATTTTTTTCAATAGAATAATGGGGGTATTTTTCAAATTGACAACAATATTTGGTTAAAATATTACTTGTTAAAATCTGATTAAGCGCTTATAATATTCGTGTTTAAACTACTTTAAAGTGATTTTTTTGGGCTTGAAAAATGAGGGACTTGTTATTAACATTCTTTATTTTTTAATTTATTTAATTATAGATATTTATGTTTTTTTTAAATAACACTTTTTATTGAAAAAAGTGTACGAAAACGAGTGTTTTTGAGGGGTGATTTTTGTGTATCTATTACTATTGATATAAATTGAAATAAGTTTATCATAATTATAAAAAGGAAAACTATTTATAATGTATGAACGGAGAATTAATTATCTTTTTCAATTAGTCCAATTAAAAAAATAATGATGAAACAAAAATTATTCCTTAAAATTTCATTGCTTATTGTATTTATTTTAAGTATAAATTCTATAGCAGCCCAAACATTATATTGGACGAATTCCACAGGAAACAATAGATGGAGTATTCCTGCAAACTGGAGTGCGGATAACCCTAGCGTAGTTACCACACCTGCTCCTGCAGTCTCACCTCCTACGGCTTCTACTGACGTTATTTTTAACGCAGGAAGCTTTAAGACTGCTACCAACCATATTATTAATCTTGATCTGGCTGTACAGGCTAAAAGCATATTTGTATTAAGCATTGGTGCTGCCAACCAGGTTACGGTAAACGGTGGTGGTATTTTATCTGTATTTGGTGGCATACAATTGTTACCAGAGACCTCTAAATTCTTTTATAATGGAACAGGAAATTTAATTTTAAAATCAAATAGCATGGGTAATATCCTTGATATGAAAGGACAAAACCTTGAAACAACGGTCCAGTTTGATGGAGTGGGTGGAGGATGGCAGTTTCTCACCCCTGTAAATACAAATTCTTCTAAAGGAATTAACGTTTTAAGAGGAAGTGTTGACTTTCACGGACTAACGTATAATATAGGTAATTTTTCATCCTCAACCGGAGGTACAGCCAGAGCGATAGATTTTGGTAATTCTAATTTTAATATTTCAAGTAACACATGGAATATTTCTAATGCCGGCCTTATATCCCTGGCAGGAAAGCCCAATATTAATTTTTTAAACCCTTCAACTTTCTATCATCAGAATACAGGATTGACCAATTTTCATTATGGCTCTATTACAATGGCGAATGGAGCCGGGATAACCTTTCTTCTGAATAACGGAAATTCAAACGAAAGTGACATTGAAGAATTCAATGGATATGATATTTTACTTTCCGGAGGAACCAATACTGTAATTAAAAATTTAAATCTAAATTATGGCTATACAGGCTCACTCCAGGGCAGGAGAATTGTTGTAGATAAGCTATCATTTATTGGAGGAAATACGTGTGATTTATATCATTTTACTGGTGGAAGTATTGCATTTACCAATTTATCTGCTCAATTACAGCCTATTGACCGTCTGTGGCTGAATTCTACAACTGCACAAATCCCAAACGGAAGTGGAGGCTATATCATAGCGTCACCATTGGTACAGGTTAGTAACGGAAAAGACGATGGTGGTAATGCAGGATGGAATATAAGCAGTATCACAGGAAGAAGTTTATATTGGATTGGTAATTCAGGAGAATGGCATAATCCGCTTAATTGGTCATTAACTTCAGGTGGGGTCTCTTTGGGGGCTTCCGGGTGCCCTCCGAATATTACGGATAACGTCTTTTTTGATGCCAACTCATTCAATGCCAATAATCAGGTTATGACCATTGGGACTAGTACAGACGCTTACTGTAACAATATGACCTGGGCAGGATTGGATCAGACCGGAATAGATTGGCAGGGAACAAAATCCCTGAATTTAGGGGGAGACATCACTTTAGATCCTGGTATGACAGAATTTATCAGCTATAATCAACAAATAAAATTCTATGATAAAGTTGAAGCAAGAGTTGATTTTAAAAATGACAGCCAGAACAGGAAAATGTCCAATGTAACATTTTATGTACAGGATCAGGGAAAGGTTAATCAGGTTTCTAATCTGGTTTATATATCTATTATGACGATGGACCGAAATACAGCTAGGGTGTATAACGTTGGTGGTGCCGGCCATACTCTTCAGGTAAAGGATGGTCTGAGAGAAAACGGAACCATAAGAATGAATGATGCAACGATTATTAATGAAGGAACAGGTTTGGCGGTTTATTATAGTATTAACTTAATTTTTAATGCAAATTCTGTCTGGAAAGCAACGGCGCCGGGTACCATACAGTACCGTTTTGTAACCAATAACTTTCCTACATTTATACAAACTGATCCGGCGGGAGTATTGAATTTTCAAAACCAGGGAAGTTCACTTCACGTACAAGGAAATTTAACGGTTAACGGCAAAATCAATGATATAGGATCTGCAACAGTAACCGGAACAATGAAATTGTCTGATAATACGCATCAGTTCTCTGATGGGGCAACTATTACTGTGGGGTATTTGGATGCAGCAGGCGATAACTGTGGTATTGCTCCAAAAATTAAAAGCTTGTCCGGAGGTCAGTTTAACCTGAATGTTCCTAACGGAAATGTCCTGTCTAACTATGCTGGTTTTTCAGATATTAAATATACCGGTAATGCTGCTCATTTGAACCTTAATGGGCAAGGTACTTTAAATGTGGGTAATAATACCAATATAGATTTCGGATTGCCTGTAGAAAATACATTTTATTGGCGCCCGAATTCTGATGACAATACATATACCGGAAACTGGACCAATCCACGGTATTGGGCACTGAACCAATCTGATGTATTTGGACAGAGCAGTTCTACCGGTTGTATTCCTACAATAAATGATAAAGTTGTTTTTGATAAGCTATCAGGAAATGGAAGTTCAATGACGGTTACAATCAATGACGGAAGGGGAGCGAAGTCTGTAGAATGGATAGACAGTGGTGCTGATGCTATACCGAACAATATGAACTTTTTAATTACAAGCACAGGAAGTCTTGATATTAAAGAGAAAATATCACTGGGAAGTAATATGACACCGTCTTTTGGAGGTGCTCTTAATTTTTTAGGTACCATAAATGAAGATGTACTGGTGGATCTTAAAAATAAAACTATAGGCGGAATGTTCATTGTAAGTTCAGGAAATGTAAGATTACAAAATGGTTTCCTGGGGGGTGCCAGAATAAAAGTAAATGGCGGAGCATTTATTACCAACGGGAAAAATATAACGGCAGCTACATTATGGTCTGTCAATACCCAAAGCCGTAAAATAGATCTTACGAACAGTTCCGTTACATTAACAGCTACAGAACAATATCCGGGGGCACTTGCTGGTGATCCCAGGTATACCTGGAACATACAAAACTCCGTGGGTAATCTGGATTTTATTTCCACAAATTCTATTATTAATATCAAAGGGAATTTTAACCCTAATGGTAGCGGGGGAAGCTATTTTTTAGGAGACGGGCTTGCCTATAAAGACATTCTGTTTTCGTCTGCAGATGGTACGGATAATTATTCTCTTGAATTTTTAGGTAATAATACCGTTGCGGGAATACTTTCTGTACAGGGAACATTAAATGCCAGGCAAAGTTTTACGGTTAATAATTTAAATCTTAAGACTGATAGGAACCATGTGTTTTCCGCAGGGCAGACCACTACATTTCTGCCAACTGGTAATATAGAGAAAAACGGAGATCTGAGTGCTATTCTTAACCTGAGAAGCTCCAATAGCCCGACGTTACACAATTTTGTGAAACAATCAGGAGGAAATATATTCATCTGTAATATAGGAATTATTGACATTCAGGCAACCGGTGTACCTTTTAAAACAAATTCCGTAAGTACATATAACGGTTTGGCGGGTGCTGCTGCAAATCCTCCGGCAGGAACTTCCTGGGATTTTAATTCCGCGACTGCGCCAGCTCAGATTACCCTTACGGATCCTTCGGATGTTCATATAAATTTAGGGGATGAAGCTAAAATAGGATATGAGATAACATTAAATAATACAGGACCTTATCAGACCGTAATTAATTTATTAGGAGTGGCAACCTCATTTACAACCCTCAGCAGCGGAAATGCCACTACAACCGGTAATTTTATACTAACGCCATCTGCTACGGGTGATGCTGTTGTAAATAATTTCAGCTACTTTGATTGTCCGGGGCAGTATGATCCGGGGACAGTGATAGATGGAATAACACCAATAAAAGTACCTCCTGTAAATATCAATGGACTTGCACTGAATGGAGAAACTGAAACTTATCCTTTTTCTAATTTGCCCAACAAGATTTTTGTAATGAATGAAGCTGATAGACTCACGAATGTTGCTACTTTTGCCAATAGAAAAACACAGGTCAGAATACAGGATAAAGTAGATGCCTCTGATACACAAAGTCTGAATAATGTAAAAGTAACCACTCATATAGATGTGGCTGAGATTAATTTTAGTTCAAAAGTATATGCAAAGAGAAGATGGGAGCTGGCGACTACCGGAGCGGGAGGAGCCATTGTAAGATTTTATATTACACAGGCTGAACTTACATCTCTTAAAACAGCAGTAAACAATACTGGTTCCGATTTAGATTTTCTGGCATCATTATCTGTATTTAGATTCAATTCTGGGGTTACTCCATCCGCAGGACAGGTAAATACAGAACAACAAATGCTTAGTTCGGGAATAGCTGCAGAATTGGCTGACGGGACTAACACTTACTATTATGTGGAAGCTAAGCTCAGTGGATTCTCCGGATCGTATGCATTAGGAGCCGCTTTAAATTTGTGCTACAAACCAGCTGCCTCTACAGGAATAACTCTGAGTACTAAGGCAGGTATCACATCACTTGGAAGAGCCGGAGCAAATGATGAAAACTGGCCAATGGTAAGAAAAGGCGGATGGATAGCTCTGGAATCTAAAACAAAAGCATTGGTTATTAACAGGGTTTCTTTCAATAGCTCTAACAATCCTGTTGGTATTGCTTCCGCTGATTTTGTAGAAGGAATGATGGTCTATGATACTACCAATAACTGCCTGAAGCTATATACTTCTGTAGATAACGGGATTACTTTTGGATGGTATTGCTTAAATACCCAAACATGTCCTGATTAAAATAATTCAATTTTCCGAAGGATAATTTGAAGCTTTGGAATATTTTTTTAACTAAAATCTCATAAAATGAAAAAAATAATTTTAAGTATTATGTTTTTTTCTCAAATCTTTATCAATGCTCAAGTCGCAATAGGGAAAAATACGGTAACTAATCCATCAGTATCATTAGAATTTTCTACTGTTGAAAACAGAGGTTTGATATTGCCTTATGTAGAAAATAAAAATGGGATTACCCAAAATGGAAGTATGATATATGATACCACTGACCATAAAGTTAAGATTCTTAAAAATGGTACTTGGTTTGATCTGAGTGTAGATAATACAGGAAACGCTGATATTACCATACAAACTTCTAAAACGGAAAATTTGAATGCGAAGGTTAATATTGGAATTCTTGGTGCCGCACAGGGAATTTTGGTTTTAGAAGATAATAATAAGGCTATGGTATTGCCAAAAGTAGCGAGTCCTCATTTGAATATCATTAACCCATCTGCAGGAATGGTTGTTTACGATACTACTAAGCGTCAAATGGCTGTATATAACGGTACCGTCTGGACATTCTGGATGCCATAATTTGAATTTATAAGACAATATTATAATAGGTAATGCAGTTTTCAAATTAATTGAAATAGTGGGAAAAGTATTTTCAAACATTAATTTCAGTAATAGTTCTATCATCTTGTAGCGTATATAAGAGAAACAACTTTGAATACAGAAGTAGTGAAAAAGTTAACAAAAATAGCAATAAACATTTTTTTACAAAGCAATTTAAAGATGGTGTTTTTTATAAATGTCTAAAATATGGATATGGTGAGAATTTAAACTTTCAAATAGGTCAGTTGATGGCTCAAAAAGATTTATTTAGTCCATCTGATGATCCTGACTCTAAAATAAATAATATCCAAGATAGTTTAGCAAAGAAAATTATAAATAATTTACCTCCTGTTTACTTGCATGTTGAAGATGAAAGCACAATTAAAGAAAAGAATTTTATAATCTCTACATGTCTATCTTACTATGAAAGTAAAGAATTAAATTCCTTTGCACAAAAACTTTACAAGGAAAAAGTTAAGCATGAAAAACAAATATGGGGTAATTAGGTTTAAATAAAATATGGGAGTTTCAACCATAAAAATATAGTATGAGATCATTTCTTTGTTTTATTGTTCTATTAAGTTCTTCTTTCCTGTATGCTCAGGAAATCTCAAAAGTTGAAAAATTAAAAATCGGTAATTATGTTTATAGTAATTATCTGTATCCCTTTTTCAACTATGAGCGAAATATAGATGGAATGTCATTTTATATAAGATTAAATGATAAAAAACAGTTTTTAGGAACCGCAATAACTTATAGAAGAACAAATTCTTCTAAAAATTATGAAAAGAAGGGGAGTAAAGAACTGCCCCCAGATGTGAGATCTACCTATAAAGATGGAGTTATTCTGAGTGAAGGAAAAATTGATATCGACGAAAAAAATAAAATGATTACCATTGTTGAAAACACATTCACAAAAGATAATGGATTTGAAAATGAACCAGATTCTGTAAAACGTGTTTACCGACAACGAAAAGATGGTCTTTTCAATTTGATTTTACTTACAGAATATAGAAATGGGCAGGAAACGATTATTGTAAAGAAATAATACTTTAAACAGTCGTTATGGGAATTATAAAAAATAGTATACATATACTTTTATTATTGATGAGTATCAATATTTACTCGCAAACAGTAGACGTTAAAAAGAGTGATTCTATTGTATTAAGAAAAGCAAATAGTAAAAATGAATACTACGTTATTTTATTTAATAAAGAAAATATTAAATATAATAAAAGCAACGGATTTAAGTACGATACTATTCCCCATATAAAAACAGTCATAAAATGTAAGGAATGTAAAGAAGAATCTTACGGATTTTTGATAAAAAAAATAAAAAAGAATAAGAAAAGGCAAGGCTCTATTCGTACACTTGAAGATTTTTTTAAAGATAGAACAGGTTTTAACTTTGGAGGTGGTTACTTTCTAATTAATGGTCACTATTGTAAAAATTTAGGGATGCCAATAGAATAAATCGAAATAACTTTTTCTACATCTACCTGAAAAATAGCCGGTTTTTAAAGTCTGTCCCATCATAAAATAAGTTGATTAATTCTCAACTTATTTTGGATTGACTTTGGTTTTAGGCGTTTCAGGAATTTCAGGTTTAACAGGGTTGAGGACTTTATATTTTAAAAGGTCGATTTTAGGTTCTTTTAATGACATATAGAGCGAAGTATCTGGTTTTACAGTTAGGATTTTATACAGGTCTTTATATTCTTTTCTGGAGGCAGCATTTAGTTTTTCAACAGACAGGATCTCCGGCTTCCCCTGTTTTAAGATCTTAAGAGTATCTGTTTTGGGTAGGAGGGGCAGCTTTTCGGTTTTTTGTGCAGAAACGGCTGCTGAAACTAGAATAAGAGGAAATAATAAAGCTTTCATGCGATGTAATTTTAAATTAAAATATTGGAATCTTCTGTTATTCGGAGGTTCCTGATATTATAAGACAACTCATGTCCTCATATTATTACATTGTCTAATGAAAAAAGGCTTATTTGATATGCAGTCTTGTAATGGAATTGATTTTTCTGTCTTTATCTAACCTGAGTTCAAAATAATGATCTTCCTTACTTTTAAGATCCTCAAAAAACAGTTGCTGCAACTGGAGCCGATCTGTAAAATATTTAAAATCTTTGGATAGCTGAAGGCCGGTATCAACTGATGAAACACACTGAACATCGTACATTGCTTCACAATGTTCATTATTCCCGTTAACATCACTTACAGATGCCGTTCCGGTCAAAATTGAAGCACAGCGGAAGGTCAGTATCATATTTTTTGCTTCTTCTTTTAAACGTACATCTGTAGCAAAAACTATAGTATCTGTCTTAATGGTTGTTTCACATACACATAGTTCTTTCCGGAAAGAATTGTCATTTTGAATTCTATGATTTCCATTCTTTTCTTTGTTGCAGGCAGAGAGCATCAAAACGAGTATTGCAGATGTTATTATTTTCATACGTCTTCTTTGGAATGGCACAACAAGATACTGTTTTTTCTGTTGATATTCAATAAAAAAGCGCCTCAGAAAGGTGAGACGCTTTAATCAAATTTATGTATAAAAGACTAATAATTTCCTTTTTCGATATAGTGAGCAGCCACTTTTTCAGTGAGTGCCACTACATTTGGATGGTTGGCATATTTCGTGAATCTTCTTAATCCTGAAAGCATCATTCTCTGCTCATCTCCTTCAGCGAAAGAAACAATTCCTTCTTTAGCTGCAACAATGATCTTTTCAACCGCTTTATAAAGGTTAAGCTGGGCCATAGCTGCTTCTACAGAATCAGGAGCAAAGTGTTTTTCAGCTCTTAATATCGCAGATTCTGCCATATAGATCTGGTTAAGGATCTCCGATGCATTTAATAATAAGTGCTGCTGTTTTTCAATATCCATCATATACTTCTGAAGCGCTGCTCCGGAAACCATAAGGAATACCTTCTTAAGATTAGTGATGATTGATTTTTCTTCACTCATGAATTCAGAATAATCAGGAACTTCAAATGAAGGAATTCCCATTAATTCTTTGCTGATCGCCATTGCAGGAGACAGTAAGTCCAGTTCTCCTTTCATTGCTCTCTTAATAAGCATTCCAACCGCTAATAATCTGTTGATTTCATTGGTTCCTTCATAGATTCTGGAAATTCTTGAGTCTCTCCATGCCGCTTCCATTGGAGTATCTTCAGAGAATCCCATACCACCGTAAACCTGGATTCCTTCATCAGCTGTATGCTGAGCAAGATCAGAAACGAAAACTTTAAGGATAGAACACTCTACTGCGAATTCTTCAACTCCTTTAAGCTCTGCTGCCTGATGATCCATTCCTCCTGCTACCAGCTCATCAATTTTATCCTGAATATTTTTTGCCGCTCTGTAAGAACCTGCCTCACTTACGAAAACTCCGGTTGCCATTTCAGCGATTTTCTTTCTGATGGCTCCAAAAGTAGAAATAGAAACGCCAAACTGCTTTCTTTCGTTAGAATACTGGATAGAGTGGTTTAAAATTCTTCTCTGTGCATCAAGACATGCTGCTGCTAATTTAATACGGCCAACATTTAGTGCATTTAATGCGATTTTGAATCCGTTGTTTCTTTCTCCCAATAAGTTCTCAACAGGAACCTTCATATCATTAAAGAAAACCTGGCGGGTAGAAGAGGCACGAATACCTAATTTATGTTCTTCTTCACCGAAAGTAAGGCTTTCAGGGTTTTCAAGCTCAGATCTGTTGATGACGAAACCAGTGATGTTTTTGTCATCATCAATCTTAGCGAACAGAGTGAATGTATCAGCGAAACCTGCATTGGAAATCCACATTTTCTGTCCGTTGATGATATAATGTTTTCCATCCTCGGAAAGTTTAGCTCTTGTTTTTCCAGAGTTCGCATCAGAACCTGCATCCGGTTCAGTTAAGCAGTAAGCCCCGAATTTTGCTCCTGTTGCCAGATCCGGAAGGTATTTGTTTTTCTGCTCTTCAGTTCCGTAAAGAACAATTGGAAGGGTCCCGATTCCGGTGTGCGCGCCATAAGCAGTTGCCAATGAACCTGTAACTCCTGAAATATAATCGCAGGCAAGCATTGTGGTTACAAAGCCCATTCCAAGACCTCCGTATTCTTCAGGAACGGCAATTCCCAACATTCCCATTTCACCAAGCTTACGCATCGTTTCTTCAGTAAGAGCATAATCTTTCTTTTCAAAACGCTCTTTCTGCGGAACTACTTCTCTGTCTATAAATTCTTTCGCAGAATCACGAAGCATTTTTTGTTCTTCATTTAATTCTTCAATACTGAAGATTTCGTTTGCAGGAATTTCTTTGATCAGGAATTCTCCGCCCTTAAGTATATTGCTCATTTGTTATTATTTTAAATTTTAGATTATAAATTTTAAATTAGATTTTGTCGTTATAAATTTTCAGATGATGTTTTAATGATTTTAGTCAAAATATTAATAATCATTTCTATTTCTTTTAAATAAGGCTCGATGTCAATTTGAACAAGACTTGAAGAAGGGTAAAGCTTCAGCCAATATTTTGTTTCTCTAGCTTCTTTGTTTGCAATAGAAAGCTTTGATATAAAATCTTTTTTAGACTGAGCTACAATAGCTTCTTCTACGTTTGCTCCGATAGAAGTTCCGGAACGAAGAATTTGTTTTGATAAAATAAACTCATTTTGAGATTTACATTCAGTATAAAGTTTTATTATTCTTAAAGCAAATTCAAATGTTTTTATTTGGATCAAATTGTCTTGTTTGAAACTCATCTAAAATTTATAATTTAAAATCTATAATTAATTAAAGTAGTTCAAAAATAGAAGCCGCTCCCTGGCCCGTTCCCACACACATGGAAACCATTCCGTACTTGTTGCCGCGTCTTCTCATTTCGTCAAGAAGCTGAACGGTAAGTTTAGTTCCGGTACATCCAAGTGGGTGACCTAAAGCGATGGCACCTCCGTTTACGTTCAGGATATCTGGATTTAAGCCTAATTCTTTCTTAATTGCTACCGATTGAGAGGCAAAAGCTTCGTTAAGCTCAATAAGCTCGATATCTTTTAGTTCTAAACCTGCCTGTTTTAATGCCTTTGGAATAGCGTAGATTGGTCCCATCCCCATGATTCTGGGTTCAAGACCTGCTGCTGCATAAGCCACTAATCTTGCTTCCGGCTGTAATCCTAATTCTTTAACCATTTCCTCGCTCATTACCATTACGAAAGCTGCTCCGTCACTCATTTGCGAAGAGTTTCCGGCTGTAACGCTTCCTCCGTTGGCGAATACAGGTCTTAACTTTGCTAAACCTGCAAGAGACGTATCTGCTCTTGGGCCTTCGTCCACAGAAAAGTCAAACTTTTTGGTCTGCATTTTCTGATTTTCGTCTAAGAAGTTATATTCTACAGGAATAGGAACAATCTGATTGGCAAATTTCCCTTCCTGATTTGCTTTTAAGGCTTTCATATGGGATTCAAAAGCAAACTGATCCTGCTCTTCTCTTGATATATTATATTGTTTAGCTACTTCTTCAGCTGTGTAACCCATTCCCCAGTAATAATCAGGGTTGGTTTTTGCGATATCCGTTTCCGGAACCGGCTTATAACCTCCCATCGGAATATAAGACATAGATTCTGTACCTCCCGCGATAATACAGTCAGCCATTCCTGCCTGGATTTTCGCTGAAGCAATCGCAATGGCCTCACTTCCTGATGCGCAGTATCTGTTTACGGTTACTCCCGGAACTTTATCTGTATTTAATCCCATCAAAGAGATCAGACGGGCAACGTTAAGCCCCTGCTCAGCTTCAGGCATTGCATTCCCCACGATAAGGTCATCAATTCTGTTTTTATCTAATTGCGGAAGCTCTGCCATTAATTTTTCAATAACGGTAGCTGCCATTACATCGGGTCTTGTAAATCTTAAACTTCCCTTTGGAGCTTTTCCAACGGCCGTTCTGAACCCCTTTACTATATATGCTGTTTTCATATTTTTTGTTTAATTAAATTGTTTTTGAGAAATTTTGCCTCGTAGAGGTAAACTGTTCATAGTTGTATTGTATTGCAATTTGCGGAGCTCCGTAGGAGCGACCTGTTAGTCTTCAATCCATTCAAATAAATATTTCGGATCATATTCAATTTCAAATTTTGACATAAAATCCAGATATTCTTCTCTAAAAGTTTTCTTTTTATGATGTTCTTCCTGTTTTAAAATATATTTTACAACAGAATCAACACTGCTTTTAGAATAAGAAAAAGCTCCGTACCCTTCCTGCCAATTGAATTTTCCATTGATCCATCCTTTTTCATTGATGAATTTTGAAGAACCCGCTTTTATATCTCTTACTAAATCTGAAACTGACAATACAGGATTCATGCTTATAAGAATATGAACATGGTCGGGCATTGCAAATACAGCGAATAATTTTTGATTTCTGTTGCTAATGATACCTGTGATGAATTTATGTAATTCCTCCCTGTTTTCTTTTGAAATCAGGTTTTGTCTTCCTTTTACTGCGAAAACAATTTGAATATAAATTTGTGTATAGGTATTAGCCATAAAACTAACAGGTCGCCTCTACGAGGCTCTTCAAAATTGTAAATTATTCATAGTTATTAACAGTTCGCTCCTACGGAGCTCCCTATTAATTTCTCAACGGTTTACCATTTTGTAACATATACTGAATTCTCTCAAGAGTTTTTCTTTCGCCGCAAAGCTGAAGGAAGGTTTCTCTTTCAAGGTTCAATAGGTATTGTTCCGTTACGACAGTTGGTTCAGAAAGATTTCCTCCTACCATTACGTTGGCTAGTTTATCTGCAATTTTCTTATCGTGTGCGGAAATATAATTTCCTGTAAGCATCTGGTCGGTTCCTACGTAGAACATTCCTAATGCATCCTTACCAAGAACTTTAACTTTTTGCTCGATGGGTTGAGTATAGCCTTGTTCTGCCAATAGTTTGGCTACTTTTTTAGCTTCGGCGATTTGTCTGTTTTTGCTTACGGAAACAATGTCTTTACCTTTTTCAAGGATTCCCATATCGTAGGCTTCATAAGCTGAAGTAGCAACTTTACCCATAGCGATATTCATGAAGGCCTCACGGAGTCTGTTGTTTTTAACATCATCGTTGTGGAATTCTCTTGAAGTTCTTAAAGTCAATTCTTTTGTACCGCCACCGCCAGGAATTACACCAACACCTGTTTCTACAAGTCCGATATACGTTTCTGCTGCTGCAACCACTCGGTCTGCGTGCATGGTCATTTCGCATCCGCCTCCTAAAGTCATTCCGTGAGGAGCAACTACAACAGGAATAGAAGAGTAGCGTACCCTCATCATGGATTTCTGGAAGTAAGCGATTGCCATATTCAGATCATCCCAGTCCTGTTCGATAGCCATCATAAGGATCATGGCAAGGTTGGCACCTACAGAGAAATTGGCTCCTTGGTTTCCTACGACTAATCCATCATATTCTTTTTCTGCTAAGTCAATGGCTCTGTTTAATCCATCAAGAACTTCGCCTCCAAGAGAGTTCATTTTTGAACGGATTTCGAAGTTGATGATTCCATCACCAAGATCTTCAATTGCAGCCCCTGAATTGCTCCAAAGGGTTTTGTTTTTTCTAATATTATCAAGGATAATGAAAGCATCCTGTCCTGGAATTTTATTGTATTCTCCAGAGTTTTTATCAACATAAATGCTTTGTCCTTCGTCATTTACTTTATAGAACGTTTCTACATTTTTCACCCAGTCTGAAACTTCATATCCTGCATCTTTAGCCAGTTCAATACCTTTTTGAACCCCTACGGCATCCCAGATTTCAAATGGTCCGTTTTCCCATCCGAAACCGGCTCTCATGGCATCGTCAATTTTATAAACTTCGTCAGAAATTTCAGGAACTTTATGCGAAACATAGGCGAATAGTGCTCCTAAAGATTTTCTGTAAAGTTCACCTGCTTTATCTTTACCGCCGATCAATACTTTGAATCGATCAATTGGTTTATCAATAGCTTTGGTTAATTCCAGGGTAGGGAAAGAAGATTTTCCCTGAAGTTCATATTCTAAGGTATCAAGGTTTAATCCGTGAATTTCAGATTTTCCTTCTGCATTTTTCACTTTTTTATAGAATCCTTGTTCTGTTTTTGAGCCCAGCCATTTGTTATCCATCATTTTCTGGATATAGGCAGGAAGAGCGAATACATCATTGAAGTCGTTCGCTTCAGCACCGCTTTGGCGTACACCATTGGCTACCATTACTAAGGTATCCAGACCAACAACATCAGCCGTTCTGAATGTGGCAGATTTAGGACGGCCAATCACAGGACCTGTTAATTTATCTACGTCAGAAACAGTAAGACCTAATTTCTGTACATTATGAAGAAGATCCATCATAGAAAATACCCCGATTCTGTTAGCGATGAAAGCGGGAGTATCTTTGGCTAAAACGGTTGTTTTACCTAGGAATTTAGCCCCATAGTTCATATAGAAATCTATGATTTCCGGATCTGTATCATTGGTAGGAATAATCTCAAGAAGAGGAAGGTATCTTACCGGATTGAAGAAGTGAGTTCCTGCAAAGTATTTTTTGAAATCTTCGCTTCTTCCTTCTGTTAAGAAATGGATTGGAATTCCGGATGTATTAGAAGAAATTAATGTTCCCGGTTTTCTGAATTGTTCAATTTTTTCGTAAACTGACTTTTTGATGTCAAGTCTTTCAACCACAACTTCAATAATCCAGTCTGTATTTTTGATTTTCGGAAGATCATCGTCAAAGTTTCCTATCTTTATTCTGTCTGCAAATTTAGGCGAATAAAGGAGTGCCGGACTCGCTTTTTTTAGTTTTTCAAAGTTTTCAGCAGCAATTCTGTTTCTTACTGCCTTATCATCTTTGGTCAAACCTTTTTTCTGCTCAGCTTCAGTCAGTTCAAAAGGAACGATATCCAAAAGTGACACTTCCACGCCAATATTGGCAAAGTGTGCTGCAATACCGCTGCCCATAATTCCTGAACCAAGAACCGTTACATGTTTGATTCTTCTTTTCATATGTAAATTTTTATTGTTTCTAAAGGCCATATATACCTTGTGGTGATATGATCGCTTATTTTCTGTTGTTTAATAATTCGTTGGCTATCTTCATGACTTCAGACATGACTTCTTTGAAGGTTTCCAGTTTTTCAGGAGCAATCTTTTCCATCACTTTCTTATTAAAGTTCACAACAACTTCTTTAGACATGTTTCTGGAGTTGAGACCTTTATCTGTAAGCTTGATGATCACTTCTCTTTTATCGGTGGTCGTCTTTTCCTTATAGATATAGCCGTTATCCTCCAGAAGTTTGATGATCCGGGTCAGGGAAGTGGGTTCAATGGCCATTTTGGGGCCAAGATTGGTACTTCTTGTTCCTTCTTTCGGATCAATCTTAAGAAGAGTTAGGGCCTGAACAGCCGTAGAATCATGCTCCTGTGCCAATTCTGTGTACATTTTGGAAACAGCTAACCATGTCTGCTTCAAAATGAGATCTACGTTTTCTATTTTTTCCTTGTTATTATCCATCTTTCGTACTAATGGTGTTACCCAAATTTAGTAAATATTATGCATGCATAGCATTTATTAACGTTAAATTTTGTTAATAATCTGATAATAAGACGGTTAAATTGTATGACAAGCATAATACTATGCATGCATAATATGTGAATTAAATAAAGAAAACTGAGTATTAATGAATGTTTTTAACGAAATCTATTATTTCTTCAAAAGATTCGCATTGGTGCTTAGAGTTGTTATTACGAATCTCCCAAATTTCATTCTGATAGTCAAAATAAAGAGAGGAAAGATCTTTTTCAAAGTTTTTCTGCAGTAAAGAATACAGCATTTCCTTATGAACCTGGGGGGCAGTTATAGATGGAGGAACAAAACGGTCATTGACCTGAAATAAAGAAACATTGGTGAGTTCATCATGCTGCAGGAGAACATCTTCAACCATTCCTGAAAAAAGCTTTTGATCTTTCACATACCAGATCTTGTCAGCAAATTCTTTGGCCAGCCGCCAGTCGTGGGAAGAGAATAAAATGATTTTGTTCTGTTCTTTTGCCAGTTTGCGGAGGGTCTTTAAAATAATTATTTTGTTTTTTTCATCCAGATGTGTGGTAGGTTCATCTAGGATAATAACAGGGGAGTTCTGTGTAATGGCACGGCCGATAAAGGCTTTCTGCAGATTTCCGTCTGAAAGATTCTTAAGCGGAGTATGTCTGTACTGAACCAGATCCAGTTCCTCTATAATATGGACAACTTCTTCCCGGTCTTCTTTTTTAAGTTCAAAATAGAAAGGATAGTAGATGTATTTTCCTAATGAAATAAGATCTTCAACGGTATGATGTTGGGGAATATTTGATTTTGAAAAAACCACAGCGATATTCTCTGCGATTTCTTTCACAGAAAGATTCTTTATGTTTTTATTATTGATCAGGATTTCACCACTTAAAAGAGACTGCTGGTGAAGAATAGATTTAATCAGCGTTGTTTTTCCAACCCCGTTATTTCCGATCAGAAGACATACATCACCCAGCTTCAACTCAGCATTTGCATTTGAAATTAAAATTTTTTGATATCCGATGTTGGCTTGTCTGATTTGTAAGTGCATGTTTAAACAGAAATAAAAATTACAAATAAAATAAGAGGGAGAAGGCTAAATAAAAAATATGAGATTTTATTGTTTTTGACTTTCCCCAAGGAATATCCTCCTAATATAATAGAACCCCAGAAAGCAACAGGCATTGCAATAAAAAGCCACCAATTATGCCCGGATGAATAAATCCAGTGGAGCTCTTTATTCATCCTGAACATTTTTGAATATTCCAGAAAAATAACACTAAATACAAACAAAATTATGCTTGCTGAAATTAACTGTTTCTGTGTTATCCTAATACTCATTGAGTTTATTCTAATATCGTCACTTTTCAATTCGACATATCAATATTACAAAATTTATAGATAAGAATCTGCTTTATCCGCGAGACAATAAATAATCTCGGATTAGATGCAAATATTAATCAAATTATAGCTTCTTCATAAATTGACCATTCACACTCATTCACTTATTGACTTTTTAAACCCTATTCTGCTTCAAAAGCATCACCAGGATTACCGGTATCCCAAAAACAGAACTGATCACATTCAGTGGAATATGTGTTTTCTCCGAAACAATGGAGAAAAGAAGCATAACCAACATTCCCAGAAACATATTCAGGATCCACTGTTGCCATAATTTTGATGGATTATAGACCAGCCTGCAGAAATGGGGAACAATAATTCCTATGAATAGGATAGGCCCTAAAAAAGCAGTAATTGATGCTGAGAGCAAGGAAGAAGCTGCGATGATCAGGATTTTCAGCTGGTTGAGATTTACGCCTAAGCTTTGTGCATAGGAAGCTCCCAGTGAATTACCTATCAATGGTTTTATGGTTTTAAAGCAGAAAAACAATCCAATGAAAACTAGGATAGAAAGTACATAGATCTGGTTTCTGGATACCATATTATTGGCTCCGAATGACCATAAAATATAGTTTTTCAGGCTTTGATTTTCCGCATAGAACTGAAGAAGGGAAACAATAGCTCCTGCAAATGCAGAAACGAGGAATCCGAAAATAATAAGATAAGATTTATCCTGAAATTTATTTGACATGGAGAGCAAAACCAGCATTAAGACTAAGCTGCCCGCAATGGCTGACAGACTGAGGAAACTGTTTTGCAAAAACTCAGGAATCAGGATATTATGGGAGAAGAAAATATAAAAGGCAACAGATAGGCTGGCCACGGAAGTAATTCCCAAAATATCGGGTCCGGCCAGTGGATTTTGAAAATATTCCTGCATCAGAAAACCTGAGGTTGGAATTGATATACCGGCAAGGAGCATTACCAGAACCCTGTTAATCCGGATTTCAGCGATCTGGCTGTTGGAGGAATCCTGAAAGAAATCCTGTAAATTTAAACTGAGAAATCCTGTGTTCAGATTAATCACTGCAGTCAGTATAATGGCAGCTGTTAAAACTAAACACAGGATTTTGAATTTATTTGACATTATTCAGAATGAATTCTGTAAATTTTATTTTAAAAGAGCATCAATTTTTGAGTTCAGAACTTCCTCTGTCATCATTCCTAAATATTCGTCGGTTTTATCACCTTTTCTCATGTAGGTAAAAGGAATAGAGCCGCCGTCCCACTGTTTGAAATTATTGGCAAAGAACGTCTGATCCAGTAGTTGTCCATCCAGAAGAATAATATTTTTAGCCAGGTCATTTTGTTGGGCAAAACTTTTCACGGAACTGTTCCATTCCGATTTATCATCCAAATTGATAAAAGTAAATTTCACAGGTTTATCTTTCAGCTCCTGCATTTTGTTTTTGAAATGAGGAATTTCTCTCATACAGGGGCCGCACCAGGTTGCAAAAAAGTTCGTTACGTAAAGCGTATCATTATTTTGAGCTAAATATTTTCCTACATTTTCAGGAGAAAGTTCTTTTGAAACGTAAGCACTTGTTTCAGTTGCATTCTCTGTTACAGAAAGTGAATCTGTAGCTGCAGTATCACCGGTTTTCGAGCCTTCTTTGTTACAGCTGTAAAGTGCGGAAAGAATAAGCGTGGATAAAATTATCTTCTTCATAAATTATTTTTTGTCTATTTTTGAATTGAAGTATGGAACAACAAATCTATAAAGGGAAACTGATACAGTTTCATCGGTTAAAAGTAACGAAAAAGGTAGAACTGACCAAAAATACTTTCTCTCTGGAGTTTGAGATTCCGGAGAATCTACAGGAGAGTTTCAGATTTGAAGCCGGACAGTTTGTAAGCATAAAATTTATGGCGCATGGAGAGGAAGTCATCAATGATTATTCAATGACCTCTGCGCCGTATGAAAAAAAGATATGTCTGGGTATAAAAGTAAACTCTAATGAAGGAGCTACCTCTCAGCTGTTTCATCATTACCATGAAGGAGATGAAATGCTGGTAAGTGAGCCTTCAGGAAGATTTACCCTGGTGTCTAAACCCAGTGAATTCCGGACGATAGTTGCTTTTGCTGCCGGTATAGGAATTACTCCCATCCTCAGTCATTTTAAAAATATTCTGCATAATGAGCCTCGAACAAGACTGTTTCTTTTCTTCGGAAATAAAAGTTCGGAAGAAGTGGTATACAGAGATCAGCTGGATAATCTGGCCAGAGTATATGGGGAAAGATTCCAGATCTTTTACTTTTTCTCACAGGAAAAAACACCGGATCAGTTTTTCTACGGAAGACTGGATGAAAAAAAATTACGTCTCATTATCAATCAGATCCTGCATCTGGATGATACAGATGAAGAATCCACAATCTGGGATGCTGTAGATGAAGTACTGATCTGCGGAAAGGGAGAAATGATCAAGACGCTTGCTAATGCCTGCTATCATCACGGTATACCTAAAAAGAACATACATTTTGAGCTGTTTGAAGAGTTTAATGATGATATTTATCCGATAGAAAAAGAATTTCCGCTGATCAGAAATGTTGAAGTGGAATTTACGTCATTGGGTAGAGATTATCTGACTGAACTTCCTGATAATAAAGAAAAAATTCTGCAACAGCTGCTGGTTCAGAATTTTCCGGTTCCCTATTCGTGTAAATCCGGAATCTGTGGAAGCTGCGAGTGTTATCTGGAAGATGGAGAGGTAGAACTTCTGGAAAATGAATATCTGACAGAGAAAGAAGAGGCACAGGGAAAAATACTAGCTTGCATGTCAATAGCAAAAAGTAAGAAAATAAAGCTTAACTTTGATCTTAGTTGAGAATTATTAGGAACATATTTAATTTAACCTTCATATCAATAGAAATGGGAATTCTGTTGATTATTCTTTGTAATGCCTGGGTTTTTGGGCTGACGAACGGACGTACCTATACCAAGATCTCCAAAATTCCTCCCAGAGAAATCGCTTTAGTTCTGGGAACTTCCCCAAAAATGAGATCAGGACTTTCCAATCCTTATTTTACGAAAAGAATGGATGCTGCTGCGCTTCTTTACCATCACGGAAAAATCAGGAAGATCATTGTAAGCGGAGAAAAAAGTAGGGGATATAATGAACCTGCAGCCATGAAGAATTACCTGGTGTATCAGGAAGGAGTTCCCGAAGATATTATTATAGAAGATCCGAAAGGATTTAATACCTATAAAAGTATTTTACGCTGCAAAGATGTTTATAAGAAAACAGACGTGATTATTGTATCTCAGGGATTTCATAATCTTCGGGCGCTGTTTTTTGCCAGAAATAATAATATGAATGCACTGGGATTTGATGCTCAGGATGTAACGAAGCCCGAAAGCTACTACAGAAACCAGTTCCGGGAGATTCTCGCCAGAGTGATTGCTGTAGTATATTTTATATTGGGCATTTCTCCGGATTAGAAAGGATATCCGAATGCAATATTCAATGTAGGTTTAAAAGGCTGGAAGTTCTTGAATCTCCATCGGTCCCCGTCCGGTTTATTCGGATCGTAGATCTTGTAAGCAAGGTCTAATCTTAAAGTAATATAAGCAATATTCAATCTTAATCCAACACCGCTTCCAACTCCAACCTGTCCCAGAAATTTATTGAACTTGAATTCATCGCCATAGCCTCCGCTTCCATCGGGTTTTCTAAGACTCCATGTGTTTCCTATATCCGTAAATAATGCACCTTCATACATTTCATTAAAAGGAATCCTGTATTCTATATTCGTGGTTAGTTTTACATTGTTCGTCATATAAGTACGAACTCTTTCATCAATCTGGGAATCTGAAGGCCCCAGTCCTCCAAAAGCTACCCAAGCCCTGATATCATTGGACCCCCCATTAAAATAAGACTTAATCACGGGCATATCCGTAGAGTTTCCATAAGGGATACCAACACCAATAAACTGTCGCAACACTAAGGTCTGATTGCCATTGAACTTAAAATATTTTCGGGTATCGATATCAAATTTTACGAACTGAGCGTAAGGGAGACCAAAAATTGTTCTCTGAGGGTTCGCTATAACACCTCCTGCATCTCTTTTTTGATTGAATATGCTTAAAATATTACCCGCAAGTTCTACTTTTCCGTTAAAATAGAAGGCATTCGGATAATCTTTTTTACCAATCTCACTATAAACAAAGTTATAAATCATGGAAGAAATGAGGATATCCTGAGTTTGTCTGTCTTTATTCACGAGTGAGCCCATAAATGCCAACAGAAGATCCTGGGTTTTCTTATCCAGTGAGCCTATGTAAGTATTGTCTTTCAGAATCATTTCTGAAACATCATCAATACTAAGTTGTCCTGAAAGGTATCTGTTCTCAATATTCTTAATCTCTGGAATAGTAGAAGTAGAGGTGTAATCAAAATAATTTCTGAACATATCATCCTTGATTCTTTCATCATTCGTGAAATAATCATAATAAGCATCTTTATTTTTGGTAAGACTGACCTGCGTGTTGAACAGGGTAAGCCTGTGTGAAACCTGATCATTAACATTGGCTTGGTAGTTAAGCCCTGTGTTAAAGTTTACCCTTCCCAAACCGATATTATTTTGTACCGATGCTCCCAATAGGATAGAAGAGGTCGGAGTGTATCTTTTAGGAAGAAGTTTATAATAATCAAAAGGTAGCAGCAATCTCGGGAAGTTAAGGGAGGCCTGAGCAGAAATTTCATAAGCCAGTTCTCTTTTGCTGATATCCTTGGTACTTCTTATAGATCCGAAAGCTCCGGAAAGACTGGTAGAAAGGTTTTCTGCACCTCTGAACACATTCCTTGTGGTAAGATCTACGGAAGGGGATATCCCAAGATTCAGAATCTGTGAATAATTGACGTCGGTTCCTACCTTCAGTTCATATTTTGGAAGAGGTTTTAAGATGTAAAGAACATCAATGATGCTGTCATTAGGTGCCATACCGCCACCTCTTCTCAGTGAATCTCTAGCTTTTACAAGGCTGAAGTTATTCATGGCGAGAAGATTTCTCTTCGTAAGATCCAGCTTTTTCTGATCATATACCTGCTTATTGTCCACAATAATAGACCTCCACAAGGATGACATTTTATAATTATCATTCACTTTATGGAACCTTATTCTGCGCAGACTGTCTTTAACTGTATTTTTAGGGTAGTCGCCGGGCTCATCTATGATAGCTACATCAATATTTCCGATAGTGGAAACCTTGTAAGGACGGTCTGTTGAGTCTCTGTGGATCTCAAGTATAAGCGGAACCTTTTTTTTACTTTTTAAAGAATCTGCTACAAAGGATATTTCTTCATTAGAGCTGTTGAATCTATAATATCCGTTTTCTCTCATCAGATCGGTAATTCTGGCGGCTTCCTTTTCAAGGACAGTCTGGTCAAGGATCTGTCCGGATCTTATCAGACTTTTGTCAAGTTTCTGCCAGTAAAGACCTTTAACGGTAGGGTCTGTAATATTATAGTAATAGTCTTTAATATAAGTGGGTTCATTGTGCTTGATGAAATAATTAACAGCTGCCTTTTTTGAAGCAGAATCCAGCACATGTTTAAAGTTTACTTCTGCATCCCAGAACCCTCTGTAAACCATTCTTTTTTCAACAGATTCAGCACTTTTTTCACTTCTTGTCTGATCCAGAATAACAGGCGGGCTTCCCCAGTTGTGAAGAAGGCGGTCAAGAAAGAGTGTTTTTCCGACACTGCTTTTCATGTCATATTTGATGAACAGTGAATCTCTCAGTTTTTGACTTCTCATCTCACTGGGATAAGTCATGTATTCATTAAGCAGCGTATCATATTTAGGATTAGCCATATTGTAAAATCCTAAGCTTAACGGCATGAACAGAAGCTGCTTTTTATTGGGCTTCTGCTGTACATAATCTTTCAGTTCTTCATCAAAAGGTTCTTTCTTATCTTCAAACTCAAAATTGTTTTTGGAAAGCAGATATTCGCCGTCCGGAACCTTTTTGGTGGTACTGCATGCATAAAGGAGACCAACAAATGTTGCAAATGAGATAATTTTATAATATTTTTGAGGAGAATTCTTATAATGCTTACAGCTCATACAATAAAAGTTTTACAGTCTTTAGATAAAAAGAAGTTCAGACAAAAATACAATTTGTTTTTGGTTGAAGGTAATAAAATCATTTGTGAACTTTTCAATTCGAACATTAAAATTAAGGAAATATTCTCTACCGATCCACAAAAATTGGGCCGTACAGACGCACCTGTTATTCAGATCACTGAAAATGAGCTGAAAAAGATCAGTTTTCTTAAAACCCCGAAAGATTCCGTTGCAGTATGCTATCTGGATGAAGAGGAAAAAATGGAAGACAGGGAAGTACAACTTGTACTGGACGGAATCCAGGATCCCGGAAATCTGGGTACGATTATCCGACTGGCAGATTGGTTCGGAATTGAACAGGTTATCTGCAGTGAGGATACGGTAGATGTCTATAACCCGAAGGTGATACAGGCCAGCATGGGGTCTTTCACACGCGTAAATGTTGCTTATACCGATCTTACAGAATATTTGTCCGGAACAGAAAGTGTTAATATCGGAACCGATATGGAAGGGGAAAATATCTATACGTTTGAAAAGCCAAAGAAAATGAACCTTATTCTCGGCAATGAAGGAAACGGAATGCGTCCGGAAACAGAAAAATTACTTCATAAATGTGTAACAATTCCCAGATTTGGAAAATCACAGTCTACAGAAAGCCTGAATGTTTCAATGGCAGCAGGGATTATTTTGGGACAGCTCTTTAGAGGGTAGTTTCAAAATTTCAGAAATTAGATACCAGACATCAGATATCAGATTTTACATTGTAAGTGAATATTCTATCACTCATAGATCTGAAATCTGATGTCTTATATTAATTTATCAGCTTTGTTATATCAACTGCTCCATACTTGAAACACTTTTGTTTTTCTGATATTCTTCAAGTTTTTTTCTTACATATTTAAGAGCAATAGGAGCAAGATAGATCATGGCTGCACCCATTAATTTCTTTTTCCAGTTGGGACTTTTCATATTCTTTTTGGCGTAGTTGCCAACAAGTGCTGTTACTCCCAATTTGATAAGACTGTCCGTAACATTTCCGCCTAGTGCAGTACTGGCAATGCCTACGGCTGTATTTTTATTGATCAGCAGGTCTTTTACCTCTGAAGTAAGCTGTCTGGCAATAACGTCTTTGCGTAGAATTACTTTTTCATCGCCGTCTTCATCTACTTTCTCCTGCAGATACTGGTCGCTAAGTCCATTGGTAAAGGCGCTTAAACTTTCCTTTGTATTTTTAAAGGTAAGAAGGTTTTCCAGGTCGTCTATTTCGCTTTGAAGCAGTTTTTTCTTTCTCCTTAGTTCTTCGATGCTTTCATATTTTCTGCCCATAGTTTAATGATTTAAAAATTTAATAACCTGGTCTGCAACCGTATTGACAATTTTATTCTTGAATGCAATGACAAGCGCCATGACTACAGCATAAAATGCAGCAACAATCAAAAATCCGTAAGAAGTATTATCCAATGCTTTGCCGATAAGAAAGGCAATTCCGAAGTTGAAAAGGATAATAAAAAAAGCAAAAGCAACAAGCAGCACTACAAAGTAGGTAATGAGCCCAGCGGAAAGAGAAGATTTTTCGGTAGCTTCAATTTTCAGAAGATCTATTCTCTTCGAGGCATATTCTTTAATAGTCTCTATCATTGTTTTTTTTTAAAGTTACAAAAAAAGGAACTTTCGCGCAAAAAGTTCCTTCCCATAATTTACTCAAAAAATAAATTACTTATTTTTTAAGATCATTCAATTCAGCTTCTACATCCTTTACTACGTCTGCAGTTTTAGAAACGATCTGATCTTTGTATTTATCATATCCGTCTTTTACCGTATGGGCTACATTATTAGCTGTTTCTTTGAAAGTAGAAGAAATGTTACCGTACTGATCTTTTACTTTTTCAGAAACCTCGCCATATTTGTTTTTAGCCTGATCTTTTAGGTCGTTTGCTTTATTTTTGATTTTCTTTCTTGTTTCTTTACCTTCTTCAGGGGCATAAAGCATTCCTAAGATTACACCTGCTGCAGCACCTGCAAGAAGTCCTGCCAATATACCTGCTGTATTTTTTCCTTTTCTAGACATTTTAAGTTTTTTAATAGTTAATAAATAGTAGTTTTTACTGTGTTAAAATGTACAATTTGCATACCAAAGGAGGTCAATGGCCTATTAAAAATTGTTAAATCTTATGGATGTGGGATAAAATCATGTCTATTGTTTCTTCTTTCGTCAGTGTTGTATTGTCGATAACAATAGCATCCTCAGCCTGCTTCAATGGAGCAATTTCCCGTTCACTGTCGATCTTATCACGTTCAATAAGGTTCTGTTTTACCTGCTCTCTGTCTGCTTTAATTCCAAGGCCTGCCAATTCAAAATATCTTCTGTTGGTTCTTTCATCAATACTGGCCGTGAGGAAGAATTTGTAGTCCGCATTTGGCAGAACTACTGTCCCTATGTCACGTCCGTCCATAATAATACCGCCTTTTTCTGCCAATGAGCGCTGGGACTGAAGAAGAAAATCTCTTACTTCTTTCTGCTTGGCAACAATGCTTACATTATCAGATACCTCATTGGTACGGATCTGCTTGGAAATATCAATATGATTAAGATAAAGAACCAGTTCTCCGTTATTATTTCTGAATTCCAGTTCTATTTCATTGAATGAATTAAACAATTTCTGAAGATCAATGGTACTATCCTTGTTCATACAGTTCTGTAATGCAAACCAGGTTACCCCTCTGTAAAGCGCGCCGGTATCCAGGTGAATAAGACCCAATTTATCGGCAATGACTTTAGAGATTGAACTTTTTCCGGTAGACGAGTACCCATCGATAGCTATTACAGGTTTTTTCATACCGCAAATTTCAAGATTTTTTTTAAAAAACCAAGGCTGTAAAGAAAAAAATCTACATAACAATGTAGATTTATATTGTAGAATTATTCTCCTGCGTGGCTGCTAAGGTCTATAGATACCCCTATCTGGTTCACATTGGAAGAGTTGTGATAGCGCACATGGGCATAATCAATTCGGAATTTTCTTAATTTAATTCCAAATCCTCCGGAAAGTCCCGAAAAGTTTCTCTGATCTGCCACGGCAAGTTCATTACCTCTTTTTACGTTATATCCCAGTCTGATATTAAACCCTTTTTCCGGGAAAAGTTCTGCTCCCACAGAAAAGTGGTCTGCCAGTTTTCTTCCGAAGCCTACTTCCTGTCCGTTCACATTATATTGATCAGAAATATCAAACTGCTGAAGATCGTGAGCGGTAATGGTGATGGCAAGAGGAATCATTTTCAGAATCTTGGTGTAGCCCAAGTCAACCCTGAACGGAAGATTTTCTCTTGTTCCGTTGAATGATTTCAGCTGAAATCCGAAGTTTCTTAATACTAGGGAAAGAGTTTCTTTATTTTTCTTATTATAGTAGGTAACTCCTGCCGTTCCCGAGATGGCAGAAGACGTATAATTGTCAATTTTTGAAGTGATGAAATTAATTCCTCCGCCAATGGTCCAGTCTTCTTCAAACTGGTAGGCATATCCTGCACCAATAGCTACATCTGAAGCTTTGAAATCTCCGTTCTGATAACCGCTTTCATCGGTTCTCGGAATACTTCCGTAGCTCATATACCTTGCATTGATCGTGGCCATATGACCATTATCGAAATCTCTGGCATAGGCAACGGTTCCATATTTTGAGTCGGCAAGATAGGCCGCACCGTTTACAGAAAGCTGTTTATCTGAATCTCTATTAAGAAGGGACGGGTTTGCAATAGCAAAGGAAACATCATGATCTCTTATGGAAATTGCATCACCGCCTAAGGCAGCCTGTCTGGCAGATACAGGTATGTTTAAGAAAGGATAAACATTTGTTCCTGTTTGCGCATAAGAAACAATTCCTGATAGAAATAATGAAAAAATGATAATTTTCTTCAATTCAATTTATAATTAATGCAAAAATAATCCTTTTTCGTACTTATCAAAATATTTCTAACATTATTTGTGTGTAAATATTTTTCTTTTACCAATATTTTTAATGATTATATTTGCAAAATCAAATTTCGGGGAAATTACCTCCAATAAAATTTATTAAAATTAAAGATGAAATATAAAAGAATCCTTCTAAAACTGAGTGGCGAGGCCTTAATGGGGAACAGACAATACGGTATTGACAATGAAAGACTGCAGGAATATGCAGCAGAGATCAAAAAAGTAGTGGATAAAGGATGTGAAGTAGCGATCGTTATTGGAGGAGGAAACATTTTCCGTGGAGTAGCAGGAGCGGCGAAAGGAATGGACAGAGTACAGGGAGATTATATGGGGATGCTGGCGACTGTCATCAACGGAATGGCTCTTCAGGGAGCGCTGGAAGATGCGGGAATCAAAACAAGGCTTCAGTCTGCTATTGAAATGGATAAGGTAGCAGAACCTTTTATTAAAAGAAGAGCAGTAAGACACCTTGAAAAGGGCAGAGTAGTGATCTTCGGAGCAGGAACAGGAAATCCTTATTTTACTACGGATACGGCTGCTACGTTAAGAGCTATTGAAATCGGGGCAGATGTGATCTTAAAAGGAACCAGAGTAGACGGAATCTATGACAGCGATCCTGAGAAAAATGCGGACGCTGTAAAATATAATTCATTATCTTTCGATGAAGTATTTGAGAAAAACCTTAAAGTAATGGATATGACTGCCTTCACTTTAAGCCACGAAAACAAACTTCCGATCATTGTATTCGATATGAATAAAGATGGTAACCTGGAAAAAATTGTGGACGGAGAAAATGTAGGAACTCTGGTTGATTTGTAAGTAAGAGCCAGATTACGGGCAGTGGATAATAGGTAATTGCAGTTAAGTTTTTTTTATAATACTTATCATTTATCACTTATAATTAATGTGTAATTTATCAAACTATAATATAATAATGGAAGAATTAGATCTTATATTAGACTCTGTAAAGCATGACATGGATGCAGCTGTAAAGCACCTGGAACACGCATTTCAAAGAATTAGAGCAGGACGTGCTTCTACGGCGATGGTTCAGGATGTGATGGTGGAATATTACGGAGCAATGACTCCTATCAACCAGGTTGCCAACGTGTCTATTCCAGATGCAATGACAATTTCTATTCAACCTTGGGACAGAACGGCGATCAATGCAATTGAGAAAGCGATTATTAATTCAAACTTAGGTTTTGCACCTTCTAATAATGGAGAAAACATTATCCTTAACGTTCCGCCTTTAACAGAGGAAAGAAGAAGGGAATTGGCAAAACAGGCTAAAGGAGAAGCTGAGCAGACTAAAGTAACGGTAAGAAACGCAAGACAGGACGGGTTGAAAGAACTTAAAAAGCTGGAAGGAGTTTCTGAAGATGTAGTAAAAGGGGTGGAAGAAGAAATCCAGGCTTATACTGACAAATACGTAAAGCTTTGTGACGAACATCTTAAAACAAAAGAAGCTGAAATTATGAAAGTATAATTTTCAGTTTTTTGAAAATAAAAAAGAGGCTTCCCCTGGAAACCTCTTTTTGTTTTTTAAAGACATTGCTTTTCTTCTTTCTGATCTTTGTTTTTTATGAGCAGTCCATATGTTTTCATAAGATCTTCAATTGTACAATGGATTTCTTTTCCGGGGATTTTAGAGGGATCTGGTTTTTCTGAATCATCTGATCGTATGCTGTATTTCTTTTCAAGGCACCTGATTGGTTTTCCGTTTTGGATATAAATTCTTGTTTCTGTAATGTCGTCTTTAGTAATCGGTTTTTCCGGGGTTCCTCCATCGAAATTCCAGATTGCTTCTTCTCTGAATATAAAGAATGGTTTTCCATTTTTGATAAAATACTGTTCAGTAGCTGAAAAATGGCTGTGTTCAGCATAGGAATGCCGGATCACCTTAATTTCATTCTTATCCGAGTAGAAAGTAACCTCTCCTGAAGGTTCTTCATTGCAGTTGTAGGTAAAGCCTTTCGTTGTAAACTTCTTAGCTTCCAAAAGGGCATGAAGCCTGTTGTATTCTTTTTTGATGTTATCAATAGGATCAGATGAATCTGTTTCTGAAGCTTTTTTAACAGCAGAACTGTCTGCCCCGGAAGACGGTAGGAGAGCCTTTTCCTTGTTGTCTGCTTTTTTACAAGACATAAAGATAGCCAGGAATGCTGTGATGAATATTGTTTTCATATTTTGTAAGGTGGTATTAAAAACGGAGACTTCCGTGGGAAACCTTCGTTCGGGATCTTGATTTCTGGTTTAGAAAGGTTTGAAGCAGGGAGATGGGGGGATGGAAGTTATGAAAGTCATCACTCATAATTGCCATTCTGTTTAAAATAATTTGATTATACAGTGACCTTCAATACCTATAACCAAAAATAACTTCCATCCTCCTTCTTCCATCCATTAATCTTACCTTACTTCTTCCGAATTCAGGTTATTTATTTGCAGTTTTCGTTATAATCAACAATTACTTCTTCCACAATCTCAGGGATGTTTGACATGACGTCATCAATCTGGCTTTTGATCAGTTTTCCAAGCCCGGATCTTTTCTTTTCGTCATTTTTTAGAGAAGCATAAGAACCTGCAGTCAGCTTTCCTTTGGCATAGCTGCAATCTGTAATAACCGTTTTGGCTTTAGCAAATGTAAGCTCTTCCAGTTTGCCACCCCTTTTGGAATAAATATAAGAAGGGAAATTTCTCATTCTTTCATTTTCCTTGTCAGCGGCAGCAATTTGTCCGCCTGCGGAGAATGTAGTAGGATAGCCGTAAAGTTTATATACTTTGATTTTCCCATCCGTAACCACTTCTGCAAACTGTGTACTTTTGGTAAGGTTATTAAATGCTTTAAGATTACCGCTCAGTCCGCCGGTTGCGGTATTAAAACCTTCTTTTGTATTGGTGTACTTTATGGTTTCAAAATGTCTTTCATTATTGTTTTCATCAACAGCGGTATATCCTTTAATATCATCCGCATCAAAACCTTTGAATTTCTGTTTCTTTTTAGATTTGTCAATATCAGTTGCAGCAATGAATTTCACTTTTTTCTGATTATCCCACGGATTTCTTTCGTCTCCGTTCAGACGTACGATTCCTTCTATTTTTTTTCCGCTTTTATCGATGATATACCCTAATTTTTCATCATTTTTCAGATCATAATCTGTAGCGTTGTCTTCCTGTGCATACACATTTACTGAGACTATAGTGAATAAGCTCAATAGTAGTACTTTTTTCATGTAGTTATTATTTTTAACAATTTTTGTAAATATAATCTTTTATACTTTAGGGCATGACATAATAGAATACCATACTTTCAGGTATAAAAAAGACCCGGATTTCTCCAGGCCTGTATTTATAAGTGCATTTTTAATATCATTACTGGTATCTCGTATGCTCTTTCGTTTTCACGAACAGCTTTGTAATAGGTTTAAAGAACGCCTTGTATTTCTCCGCATCAAACAGTTGTGAGTCGGTAAGGGCTTTATACGTCATCCATACTCCGAAAGGAAGAAGAATGAGATTAGGAAGCCATGCTGCCAGATAAGGACTCATTTTTCCGCCCCATGCCACGTTTTCAATCCCGAGATTCATCACGTAGAAGATGATGAAAATAACGATGGCTATGATCACCGGAAGTCCCATTCCTCCTTTTCTGATGATGGATCCTAAACTGGCCCCAATCAGGAAGAAGATGATACAGGTTACAGAATAGGAAATAATCCTTTGCTGATAAATGACAACTTTACTGAAATATTTGATATTGGAACTGAATTCATTCTTTTTATCTGCTGCAGTTGTTTTCAGGCTCTCCAGATTATTATAGGAATTATAAAGAAGGTCCAGTTTTTTATCTCCTTTTATTGAATCTAATTTGATCTGGGACTTCGGGGCAGCTTTTGATTTTACATTTTTATCCATATAGCTGATCACCGAATTGGTACGGCTCAGGACATCGGTTCCGATATTGGTGAAAAAATCTGCATTGTCTTTTTTGTTTTTAGCTACCGTTTCAATAAGTTGTCCATAGGTCTGGAAACGATAATCGTCCGTAATCTGTTCTTTTTCAATAGCCTTGTTGACGATTTCACTGACATCGAAGTGAGAAACCAGCGTGTCAAACTTAATGGCCTGATCCGGTTGTTTTTTTCTTACATTCTCTCCTTTTCCTGCAAAATTGTCTTCTAATATATAACCATTATACAATTCCAGCTTTAGAAAGTTTTTATTGGCGATCGGTACAAATCGTCCTTTTTCAGCTACAATAGACCGTTGATTTTCATAGGTGCTGGCTTTTTTGTGAACAAAAACCCCTTCAATATGTTCACCGTTATCCCCATAAATTTTATCAAACTTTACCATGTATCCGGGAAGCTGATCAATAAACTGTCCTGGTGTAAAGTTAAGCGCCGGCTTAGTCTGTGCAATATTGAAAAGCATATTCTTAGCCTTTTTCTGGAAATCTGGAATAATATTATTGGAGAAGAAAAAAAGCATGACTGCCAATACGGTTGCCACTCCCAACAGTGGTGCCATTACCCTTGTAAGAGAAATTCCGGCAGCTTTCATGGCGGCAAGTTCATACCGTTCTCCGAATTCTCCAAAAGACATAATGCTTGCCAGAAGTATGGTAAGCGGGAGTACCATACTGATAACGCTTACCCCCAGATAAAAAAGAAGTTTAAGGATCTGCCAGTAGCTTAATCCTTTACCCATAAATTGCCCCAACTGAACCCAGATAATGTTTACAATAAAAATGAAAAACAATACGCTGAATATAAAGAAAAACGGTCCAAAGAAGGTTTTTATGATATATCGGTCTAGTATTTTTAACATGCGCCAAAATTAATCAAAAAGCCACAAATTTTACTTGTGGCTCTTATAATTTTTATATTTTTCTTTTAAGACTAAATAACAAAAAGACGAATTAGCAGCTTTACGATTTAGTTTTTCTATTTTTAAAGTTCTGTGATCACGTAATTTTTGAACTTATTCTTATCAAAAACGAACATATTAGGGTCCAGCTCCTGGTTTTCCTTGTATTCTTTGATGGCGATTACGGCTACATCCTGATTATTTCCGTGCTGCTCAAGTTTTACCATTTGTTTCTTTGCAGAATCTACAAAAAGATAAACATATTTTATTCCGTTGGATTTTACTGGGGTCAGCTTGATGAAATCTGCGTTTACTCCGTTTACTGTTTTTTTACCATTGTAGGTTACGTTGTAATCATTTCTGTAAGTAGAAAGATAATTGATAGGAGAGAACATAGAACTGCTTCCGTTAGGCTTGGCAATGGTTACCTCCATATCATCAGCATTGATGTTGTAAATTTTGTTTCCATCATAGATCTGTTCCGTATCCATGATCTTAAGCTTATATTTTTCCCCTGCAGCATAATAGATCCCCGGTTCTGTTTTCGTCACCTGTCCATTTAGTCCGCTTCCAAAAGAAAATTTGAAGTAAGAATTCTTTTTAGAATTATAGTTGGCTGTAATATCATCCAATATCTTTTTAGCTTTTGCATCAATTTTCTGTGCCTGAGCCATTCCAACTGCACCTACAACAAAACTTCCCAATATAACTTTTGAAATAATATTTTTCATTTTCTTTATTTAATAATCTTTAGATTTTTAATTTTAAGGGTGAAACAATTTGTTTTTCCTTCTAACTACGCAGATCTTCCAAAAACTGTTCCAAAGAGTGTAAGTCACTGATCAGTACCTCTCTTGCTTTAGCTCCGTTAAAGCCTCCTACAATACCACTTGCCTCCAGCTGATCCATAATTCTTCCCGCTCTGTTATAGCCCAGTTTAAGCTGTCTCTGAAGCATAGAAGTAGATCCTTGTTGTGTAGAGACAATAATTCTTGCAGCTTCTTCAAATAATGCATCTTTTTCATTCGGGTCAAAAGCGCCTACTGAACTGGATGAGTCATCAGAAACATATTCAGGAAGAAGGAAGGCAGAAGCATATCCTTTCTGTTCACCAATGTATTCTGCGATTCGTTCCACTTCCGGAGTATCAACAAAGGCACACTGAAGTCTTAAAATTTCATTTCCGTTAAAATAAAGCATATCTCCTTTACCAATCAGCTGATCAGCACCCGGAGAATCCAGGATCGTTCTTGAATCTACACTGGAAATTACTCTGAAGGCCGCTCTCGCAGGGAAATTGGCTTTAATCATCCCTGTAATTACGTTAACAGAAGGTCTCTGTGTAGCAACAATCAGGTGAATTCCTACGGCTCTGGCAAGCTGTGCCAGTCTGGCAATCGGTAATTCTACCTCTTTTCCTGCAGTCATAATCAAATCTGCAAATTCGTCTACAACCAATACAATATAAGGAAGGTAACGATGCCCGTTTTCAGGGTTGAGTTTTCTTTCCGTGAACTTCTTATTATATTCTTTCAGGTTTTTACAGAAAGCATTCTTAAGAAGGTCATATCTTGTATCCATCTCAATACAAAGAGAGTTCAGAGTATTGATTACTTTATTGGTGTCTGTGATAATGGCTTCCTCTGCATCCGGAAGTTTAGCCAGATAATGTCTTTCAATTTTTGAATATAAAGAAAGTTCAACCTTTTTAGGATCTACCATTACAAATTTCAGTTCACTTGGATGCTTTTTGTAAAGAAGCGAGGTAAGGATGGCGTTAATACCTACCGATTTACCCTGTCCTGTGGCTCCGGCCATCAGTAAGTGTGGCATTTTTGCCAGATCGGCCATAAATACTTCGTTAGAAATGGTTTTCCCGAATACAACTGGAAGATCCATGTCCGTATTCTGGAATTTATGAGAAGCAATGACAGACCTCATGGATACCATGGTAGGGTTCTTTCTCGGTACCTCAATTCCAATGGTTCCTTTCCCCGGCATTGGAGCAATAATCCTGATTCCAAGAGCGGAAAGGTTCAGCGCAATATCATCCTGCAGTTTTTTGATGGCAGCAACACGGATTCCCGCTTCCGGTACAATTTCATATAACGTAACCGTTGGTCCAATGGTAGCTTTAATTTCAGCAATCCCTACATTGAAATTCTTTAAAAGACCTACAATTTTATTTTTATTTTCTTCCAGTTCTTCTTTGTTGATAGAAATTTCTTCATTTCCGTAATCTTTCAGAAGATCTACAGTCGGCATCTGGAATCCGGCAAGATCCAGTTTATGATCATACAATCCGTGTTTTTCAACCAGTTCCTGAGATTTTCTGTCCGAATCATCAAGGATATCTATTACAGGAGCTACTTCCACATTAAATTTAATGTTGTTTTCTTGGGCCGGTGTTGAAACAGGAATTGGCACCTGAACCGGAGAAACCGGGCTCATGTCAAATGCCTGCTCCGGAGTAGAAGTAGGAACAGCGGGTTTTGTATTCAAATTAAGATTTACAGATTGAGAGAAATCTTTTTTGTCATCTTCAAAAGAAGTATGGTTGGGCGTTACAATAGTTTCTACTCCGGTTACCGGTGAAACTTCAGGGAAGCCTTTCGGAACCTGTACTGGTTCCGGTTCTCTTGTTTTTGGCTTCTCCGGTTGCTCAGAAACGTCGGTTACCGTAACATTGGGTGCCGTATTTTCAGCTTCTTCTTCAAGTTCATCATCAGCTTCAAAATTTTCATCAGAACTAGGCATCATCGATTTTACCTTTCCGATGGTGTTTTCGTTAATGCTATCCAGCTTAGCTTTGATTGAGCTGGGACGAAGATTGAATTCTAAAATAAAATATAAAAGAATACTTGCCACCAGAACAACCCACAGGCCAACCGTTCCGATGATTGCATTAAGATAATCCATGATCTGGTATCCGTAAACACCTCCCATCACGCCTTGCCCTTTGGTGATAGCACCCATAAAAATAGGCAGCCAGCAGATGAAAAACAGAGAGTGGCCGATGGTTTTCCATGGCTTGAATATTTTTTTCTTAAGGATCAGAGTTCCTACCGCCATAAATAAAAAAGCGATAATAAATGAAGCGATCCCTATGCTTTCAAAAATGAAAATATTTCCCAGCCAGTCTCCGGCTTTTCCGAAAATATTGGAGGATTTTATGCTTTTGTCAAGCATGGTGCCTGCCTGGCTCTGATCTGCTTTCCAGTTCATTAAATAAGAGATGAACGAGAATGTCAGAACTACAGAAAAAAGGATGAAAGTAAGCCCGAAAAATATGCGTGGCTTTGATAATATCTTACCTGTATCAGGTGATTCTGTTGGTTTTGTCTGTGTCTTTTTATCCATAATATCAATGTGGGCAAATTTAATGTTTTTTCAACATTAAAAGAATCTTTTTTACTCAAAAAGAGAGCGTAATTTATGGTTATTTTTTTGAATTTACGGTGCTTTACAATGATAATTTTAAGCTAAAATTTTTAAATCTTTTTCTGTGATGCTGAAACGAAGATTCGTTTTTGAACTAGTTCAAAGGTTATGGATTTCTGGTACTGTAATTTTGCATAATTAAGTTAAAAAAGAAATTCATGAACAATGCATTCAACAGAATTCTGGCCCTGAGCCTGATTTTAATTTCACTACTATCTGTTAACGCACAACAAAAAAGAAACATGGAAAACACAGCATTATTAATTATCGATGTACAGAATGATTATTTCCCAGGAGGGAAAATGACGCTTGAAGGAGCTGAACGGGCTGGCAGAAAAGCACAGGAGATACTGAGGTTCTTCAGAAAAAATCATCTCCAGGTTGTTCATATCAGGCATATTGACGAGAGTAAAGAGGCTACTTTTTTTCTTCCTAATACAGCAGGATCTGAAATCAATACCTTGGTTGCCCCTGAGGCTAATGAAAAAGTGATTATCAAACACTTCCCGAACAGCTTCCGAGAAACAGGTCTTCTGGAACACCTGCAAAAAAGCGGGATCAAAAATCTGGTGATCACCGGAATGATGACGGATGTCTGCGTAGAATCAACGACAAGGGCCGCTTTTGATTTAGGTTTTAATAATACCATTATCGGAGACGCTATAGCAACAAGAGATCGTGAGCTGAACGGAAAAATTGTAAAAGCGGAAGAAATCCAAAGGTCGTTTCTCGCAGGAATTTCAGCATTAGGAGGTTTGTATGCCCGTGTTGCAGATGCTGAAGATTTTATCAACGGAAAATAATCCTGTCTGAAAAAGAGTTTAGTAAAGATACCTGTTTGAAATATAGGTATCTTTATTCCATTATAATTCATCTAATGTCTGACTTGCTGTATAAAAATATCACCAGATACATCCCTCTTTCCGATGAAGAATTCGGGAGGTTTGCTGAACCCTTTAAACTCAGAAAGTATAAAAAGAAAGAGATTGTCCTGAAAGAAGGTGAGTGTTGTCATTTCGAAGGTTTTGTGCTGAATGGCTGTTTCAAAGTGTATTATCTGAATGAGAACGGTACGGAACAAACCCTTTATTTCGCCGTTGAAGGCTGGTGGATCACAGATATAGACAGCCTGATCAACAATGTTCCCAGCACTTTAAATATTGAAGCATTGGAGGACAGTGAAGTTCTGATGATTTCAAAAAAAGATAAGGAGCAGCTGTACGAAACCATGCCGCAGATTGAAAAGCTTTTCAGAATCATGAATCAACAGTCATCTGTAGCACTTCAGAGAAGAATTCTTTCCCTGACGGGCAAAACTGCCGACAAACGATATTCTGAATTTCTGGAGAAGTATCCCGGACTGGAACAGAGGATTACCCAACAGCAGGCAGCCTCTTATCTGGGGATTACTCACGAATTTTTAAGTAAAATCAGAAAAAAACTGCGCTGAAAAAATGAGGAATATATTTTAATTATATACTTTTGGAGGAAACTAAAACCTATATGAAAATTCTAATGCTGCCTTGTCTTTTCCTTTATGAAGACCTTACGCAGGAGGCTTCAAAAAACTTAAAAGCGAAAGGTGATATAGAATATTTCAATAGCTTGGATAGGTATTATGTATCTAGGTTATTATGATATTTGAAATTGAATTTTTCTTAATGTTTTTCATGTTATTAAGAATGATTAAAAATAAGTAAAAGCGGCTTTAAAGTGACAAAAAACAGCTTTTTTTAACCTCTTTATAGTTTATCATCCTTATTTTTGCATGTCAAGTATAATAAATCATGAAGAAGCTCCAAGATATTCTTATCTCAACCAGAACAATGGCTGTGTTGTTACTGGTGTACGCAGGCTCGATGGCTTATGCGACGTTCCTGGAAAACGATTATGGAACGCCAACAGCAAAAGCATTAATTTATGAAGCAAAATGGTTCGAACTGATTATGGTTCTGCTCATTCTCAATTTCATAGGAAATATCGGAAGATACAGACTGTGGAAAAGAGAAAAATGGCCGGTTCTGATGTTTCACCTTGCCTTTGTATTCATCTTTATTGGTGGTGCCATTACAAGATACATCAGTTTTGAAGGCACAATGCACATCAGGGAAGGAGAAACTTCCAATGAGATCATAACGGATAAAAATTTCTTAAAAATTCAGATTGAAGAAAAAGGAGATGTTCTTAATTATCAGGATATTCCTTATCTGATGTCTCCTTTGCATAAAGACCTTAAAGCTACCTATGACTACCGTGGAAAAGAAGTAAAGGTTATTGCTAAAGAATATGTACAAAGAAAAAAAGACAGCTTAGTTGCTGAACCTAACGGAGCGGAATATCTTCACCTGGTTTCTACAGGAAATACCGGAAGACAGAATATTTACATCAAACCGGGAGAAACAAAATCCATCAACGGAACCCTGGTAACGTTTAACAGAGCTATTGAAGGTGCTGTAGAGTTTAAAAATGAAGGCGGAAAACTGTTTATCAAAACACCGGTTGACGCTACTTTTATGACCATGGCAACGCAGGCCACCGGAAATACCAAGAAGGATGAATTCCAGCCTTTAGTATTGAGAAGTCTTTACAGCATCAATGAGTTGAAGCTGGTAGTTCCTGAAGGTCTTAAAAAAGGAAAACTGATCGCTTTTGAAGGCGATAAAAAGAAAGACATGAATGTTCCGGATATGCTTAAAGTTGAGCTGCAGGGACCAAAAACAAAGCAGCTGGTTGAACTTTCAGTTGAAAAAGGAAACCCGAATGCCTACAAGCAGATCACAATGGATGGACTGAATATTATGCTAGGTTTCGGGCCTAAAGTATATAACACACCGTTTGCTTTAAAGCTGGATGACTTTGTGATGGAAACCTATCCGGGAAGTTCATCTCCGAGTGCTTATGAAAGCCATGTTAAAATCATTGATGGAGGTAAAGAAACGCCTTATAAAATCTATATGAACCACGTTCTTAACCATGGCGGATACCGTTTCTTCCAGGCAAGTTTTGATCCGGACAGAATGGGTACTGTTCTTTCCGTAAACCACGATTACTGGGGAACTTTGATCTCTTACATCGGATATGCTCTTTTATTTTTAGGAATGTTCATCATTTTCTTCTGGAAAGGAACCCATTTCTGGAAACTGAATAAAATGCTGTCTGATGTTAATAAAAAGAAAGCGGCGGCAGTGCTTCTGATCTTCTTAAGCTTAGGATTGAACGCTCAGAAAATTGAAACCCACGGGACGACTGACGGAAGCAGAGAACATGTTCATACAGAAGGAGACGGGCATAACCACGCTCCGGCTCCGGAAACTAGTGTTTCTACACAAAATTCTGCTGCATCACCGATCAATAAAATGAGAATAATCTCTCCAGATGAGATTATTGCAAGAAACAAGATCAGTAAAGAACATGCAGATAAATTCGGATACCTTCTGGTTCAGAATATTGAAGGAAGAATTGTTCCGATGAACACGCAGGCACTGGAAGTTCTGAGAAAACTATACAAGCATGACCGCTTTAAAGGAACCGACGGAAAATCCCTGGATGCCAACCAGTGGTTCCTGTCTATTAATACCGATACAGAAAGCTGGACAGCTGTCCCTTTGATTAGTGTTGGAGCCGTAAAATCACTTCTGGAAAAAGCCAAAGCCAATGAAGACGGATATACTTCTCTGCTTAATCTTTTCCCGATTGATAAAAAAACAGGGATGATGACCTATGTTCTGGAAAGAGACTATAATATTGCATTTGCCAAAAAGCCTGCAGAACAGTCAGAATATGACAAACAGCTGATTAAACTTAACGAACGGGTTCAGATCTTCAATGAGTTTTTCAGTGGCCAGTTCATGAGAATTGTTCCTGTGAAAAATGATGCCAACCATACATGGCATTCATGGCTTGACCAGAAACTGGAGCCGGATATGGAATCTCAACAGGTAATGGGACCATATTTTGCCGAAATCCTACAGGCACAGAAATCAGGAGACTGGAGTAAAGCTGATGCTGAATTGGCGAAACTTTCAGATTATCAGCAGAAATGGGGGAAAGCTGTTGTTCCTTCAAAATCTAAAGTAGATCTTGAAGTGTTCATGAATAAGGTGAACATCAACTTTAAGCTATTGATTTTCTATACCATTATCGGAGGATTATTGATGATTTTAGGATTTGTTGAACTGTTTAAACCTAACAAGAAATTAAATAAGGCAATTAAAGCCATCATCATATTAGGGGCAATAGGATATGTGTTCCATTTCCTTGGGCTTATCGCACGCTGGTATATTTCTGGACACGCACCTTGGAGTAACGGATATGAAGCGATTATCTTTATTTCATGGGTAGGTATCACGGCAGGATTCCTTCTGTACAGAAATGCCAATGCTCTGATTCCGGCAGCTGGATTTATGGTAGCAGTTATCATGATGGGGTTTGCTCATGGCGGTTCAGCACTTGATCCACAGATCACTCCGCTGGTTCCGGTATTGAAATCATACTGGCTGATCGTTCACGTGGCTATTATTGTATCCAGTTATGGATTCTTTGCACTGTCTATGATTATTGCGGTAATCAGTCTGGTATTCTATATTATTTCCGATAAACCTACTTATAAAATACATCATGATACCACGTTGAAAGAACTGGTTATTGTATCTGAAATGTCTCTTACTATAGGTCTTTTTGCCTTAACCGTCGGAAACTTCCTTGGAGGGATCTGGGCCAACGAATCATGGGGGAGATACTGGAGCTGGGACCCGAAGGAAACATGGGCTTTTATCTCCATTATGGTGTATGCGTTTGTACTGCACATGAGACTGGTACCAGGATTGAGAAGCAGATGGGCATTCCACATAGCAACAATGTTCGCATTCTGTTCAATGGTAATGACCTATTTTGGAGTAAACTATTACTTAAGCGGACTTCATTCTTATGCAGCAGGAGACCCTGTTCCGGTTCCGGCCTGGGTATATATTGGAGTAGGAACAATGATTTTACTAGCGGTAGTTTCTTATTTCAAGTTCAAAGTATTGAACAAAAAATAAAATTATAAAACAATACAATCTAAATCCCGGAATTCATGTTCCGGGATTTTTTATGCAATGAAGCGGGGTGTAGTTGTATATTTTCAAAATAGACTAGATACAATGCTTGCTGATTTTATTATTTCACATCCAAAATTCCTTGCACCAGGCACCTATCCGAACCTATTAAAAAAATCATATTTTGTGATTCATCGTATAGAATTAATTTGTATCTTTATGATATCAAAATAATATCAAATTAAAATTTACTGTTATGGAAAAAATTTTAAAACCGATGTCAGGGTATCTTACCTTAGTGATCTGCCTGGTTCTGTTTGTAGCATCAATCTATCTTTTTATTTCCGGAGTTGATCAAAGCATTCCGCTTGTAGCCATTGCTATGTTGTGTTTTCTGTTGTCCTGTTTTTTCTTAAAAGGTCTGATGATTATTCAGCCGAACCATTCAAGAGTGCTCAACTTCTTTGGCCGCTATGTGGGAACTGTAAAGGATAACGGATTGTTTTTTATCAACCCTTTATATTCATCCCAAAAGATGTCTTTGCGTTCAGAGAACCTACAGGGTCAGACTTTGAAAGTCAATGACAAAATGGGGAATCCTATTGAAATTGCCGTGGTAATGGTCTGGAAAGTAGGAGATACCTATAAAGCTGCATTTGATGTAGAGCGTTATTCAGACTTTGTGAAAATGCAGAGTGAAGCCGCAGTACGTCATCTGGCAATGAGTTTCCCTTATGACAATCTGGAAGATGATCATGCACCAATTACTTTAAGGGAAGGCGGTGATAAGATCAACTCTATTTTGGAGCAGGAACTTACAGACCGTCTTTCAAAAGCGGGAATTATTATTCAGGAAGCGAGGATTTCCCACCTGGCTTATGCTTCGGAAATTGCTGGTGCCATGCTTCAGAGACAACAGGCAACAGCTATCGTAGCCGCAAGAACTAAGATTGTAGAAGGTGCTGTAGGAATGGTAGATCTTGCATTGAAAAAACTTTCTGAAGAAAATATTGTGGAACTTGATGATGAAAGAAAAGCAGCAATGGTAAGCAACTTAATGGTGGTTTTATGTGGTGAAAAAGCAGCAACTCCCATTTTGAATGCAGGTACACTTTACAATTAATGTGAACAATTAATTATTACATTGTAAGACTGATTTTCTCTGTCTTACAATAATTCAGATCATCATCTTAGAGAAATTTAGAAAATGAAATCAGAAAAAACTCACAACTCTTCAGAAAGTAAAAGTAAAAAATCCTTCGTCATAAGGATTGATGATTCTACGTACAAACTTCTGGAGAAATGGGCCAATGATGAGTTCAGGAGCGTAAACGGGCAGATTGAATATCTGCTGCATCAGAGTTTGGTGAATTCAGGAAGAAAGAAAAAGGAAGAGTAAAAGGTTGAATGAAGCCTTATGTTTTCAATAAAATAACCCAATCAATTAACCTTATAACAAAAAAAGCAGAGATCAATTCTCTGCTTTTTTATTTTATACAACTTTGAAGCGTATCGGCTCCAAAATAGAAGATCACGAGCCAGATCAAACCTTTAATGGTAAAAAAAGCAAATCCTGCCCATCCCACACGCTTGAACCACTTCATGAACTTCGAGTTGTTATTATTTTCCTGAGAATTTTCCATTTCTGTTAAAAATTACCTTACAAAGATAAGCATGTTTATAATTAGTCCAAATAAAAAGCCAACTAAAAATTAAAATTTTGAGGTTCGCATAATATTTTTATCTTTAGAGGAACGAAAAGTAACATTTTATGTCTAAAAAAGTAAAGGATTTCGGAATCGAAAAAACACTCAAAAATCTTGGGATCAAAGAAGAGAATAAAGGAACTTCAACAGGAGGGAAATATTTTGCTTCAGGAAAAACAATAGAAAGCTTTTCCCCCGTAGATGGCAGACTGATTGCCAAAGTAAAGACTTCCGGACAAAGTGATTATGACAAAGTAATTGAGACGGCTCAGAAGGCGTTTCAGGAATTCAGAATGATCCCGGCTCCTAAGAGAGGGGAAATCGTAAGGCAGCTAGGCCAGAAATTAAGAGAATATAAAGACGATCTTGGGAAACTTGTTTCTTATGAAATGGGTAAGTCCCTGCAGGAAGGTCTTGGTGAAGTTCAGGAAATGATTGATATCTGTGATTTTGCAGTAGGAGTATCCAGACAGCTTCACGGGTACACCATGCACTCGGAAAGACCGGGGCACAGAATGTACGAACAATACCATCCGCTGGGTGTAGTGGGAATTATTACCGCGTTCAACTTCCCGGTAGCCGTTTGGGCATGGAACACTGCGTTAGCATGGATTTGCGGAAACGTTACCATCTGGAAGCCATCAGAAAAAACACCAATGTGTGCTATTGCATGCCAGAACATTATGGCAGAAGTATTGAAGGAGAACAATCTTCCTGAAGGAATTTCAAGCGTATTGGTGGCAGATCACGAAATAGGACAGAGATTAGTGGATGACAAGAGAGTTTCATTGGTATCTTTCACCGGTTCTACAAGAGTAGGAAGAATGGTTTCTTCTAAAGTAGCAGAAAGATTCGGAAAATCAATCCTTGAACTAGGAGGAAATAACGCAATCATCATTTCCAAAGATGCGGATATTGATATGTCTATCATCGGAGCCGTTTTCGGAGCAGTAGGAACTGCAGGACAGAGATGTACTACAACCAGAAGACTGATCATCCACGAAAGTGTATATGATGAAGTAAAGAACAGACTGGTAAAAGCATACGGACAGTTAAAGATCGGAAATCCTCTGGATGAAAAGAACCACGTAGGACCACTTATTGACGTTGATGCTGTTAATCAGTACGAGGAAGCAATCAAAAAATGTAAAAAAGAAGGTGGTAAATTCATCGTTGAAGGGGGTGTGCTGAGCGGAAAAGAATACGAATCAGGATGCTACGTTAAACCATGTATCGCAGAAGTGAAAAACTCTTACGAGATCGTTCAGCACGAAACATTTGCACCGATTTTATATTTAATCAAATACAAGACATTAGAAGAAGCTATTGCTATTCAGAATGATGTTCCACAAGGATTATCTTCTGCTATCATGACTCAGAATTTAAGAGAAGCAGAATTATTCCTTTCCCAGGCAGGTTCAGACTGTGGTATTGCCAACGTAAACATCGGAACATCCGGTGCGGAAATTGGTGGTGCTTTCGGTGGTGAAAAAGAAACAGGAGGCGGAAGAGAATCCGGTTCTGATGTCTGGAAATACTACATGAGAAGACAAACTAATACTATAAATTATACAGCTCAACTTCCTTTAGCACAAGGGATTAAGTTTGATTTGTAAAAGTTTTAATTTAACTATGAAAATTGAAAATTGAGAGATTTGAAAAAATCATTAGGTCTCTCAATTTTTTTAACCCAATCCCCACATTTAAAAATTAATAACCGGGAAATGATGAACCTCATTTTTTGATCTTCTGATTCCCCACTTATTAAATCACACATCAATTTATTATGGAACAAACATTAGATATAAAAGCAAATAAAGTAAAAGAAACAGTAGGAAAACACGTTTTAGCAGATGGTTTTGATTTCGTGATGGACATCGAAAGATCTCATGGATCATGGCTATATGACAAATTAACCGACAGAGAATATCTGGATATGTTCTCTATGTTTGCATCTGCTTCCATTGGCTATAATCACCCATACCTTGTTGAAAGATCAGAATGGTTAGGCAGAATGGCTGTAAACAAACCAACTTTAGCTGACGTTTATTCCGAAGAATACGCCCAATTCCTGGATGTTTTTGAAAGAGTAGTAATTCCTGAAGAATTGCAGTACGCATTCTTTATCGAAGGCGGAACTTTAGGCGTTGAAAATGCAATGAAAGCTTGCTTCGACTGGAAAACACGTAAAAACTTTGACAAAGGAATTCAAACCGAAGCCGGAATCTGTATCCACTTCAAACAGGCATTCCACGGAAGAAGCGGGTATACTTTAAGCTTAACCAATACTTCAGATCCTAGAAAATATCAATATTTCCCAATGTTTGAATGGCCAAGGATCTTAAACCCAAAACTTTCCTTCCCAATTACAGAAGAAAATCTGGAGGAAACCATCAAGAATGAAAACTTAGCTCTTCTTCAGATTGAGGAAGCCATTTTGATGAACCCTGATAAAGTTGCCTGCATCATTATTGAGCCTATTCAGGCTGAAGGCGGCGATAACCATTTCAGAGACGAGTTCCTGATGGGATTAAGAAACTTATGTGACCAGAACGAGATCCTTCTGATCTTTGATGAAGTGCAGACGGGTATTGCAATTACAGGGAAAATGTGGGCATTCCAGCATTTCACTGCTAAGCCGGATATTATTTCTTTCGGTAAAAAAGCGCAGGTTTGCGGGGTTTTAGCCAACAAAGAAAAATTTGATCAAGTACCAAACAACGTTTTCAGAGAAAGTTCAAGAATTAACTCCACTTTCGGAGGGAACTTTATTGATATGCTTCGTTTCCAATTGGTGATGGAAGTAATCGAAAAAGAAAACCTGGTTGAAAATGCCAGAGTAGTTGGTGATTATCTATTAGAAAGATTAAAAGAATTAGCTCAGAAATATCCTGAAAAAATTTCAAATGCAAGAGGAAGAGGGTTGATGTGTGCCATTGATCTACCTTCAGGAGAGCAAAGAAACCATATGATGAATGAATTGTTCAAAGACGGTTTAATCATTCTTCCATGTGGAGATCAGTCGCTTCGTTTCAGACCTCATCTTAATGTTACCAAGGAAGAAATTCAGCTGGCTTTAGATAAAATTGAAAATAATATTAATAAAATTTAAAACCAAAGATTTGTAATTTTAAAAAAAACATTGTACATTTAGATACTCAAACGATATAGAATATGGAAAGAAGTACGAGAGTATCGGTTTTTGAAAGTGATAAACCTTCAGAAATCCAGTTAATTAAGTCTAAATTGGATGATGCACAAATTACAAATACCGTCGAAAATAATTATCTGACCTTTACGACAACGCCTACCGCAACGTCGCTAAAAATTATGGTGGATTTAAAAGACGAGAAGAACGCATTCAATATTATTGATGCTTATCTTCAACAAGTTGAAAATCAATAAAAACAATTTCATAATTTTAAATTTTACTACTTCGAACCGAAAATTAATTTTTAATTAGTTTTCGGTTTTTTAATTCAAACCGGATAAGGTATTTAAAAGTTGGAAAAAATACAAGGTTATAATCCATTGTAATTAAGGGTGTTATATCCTTTTGTGATACTTAGAAAATTAAAAAAAGAGGAGATTATTTATTCCTGCATTGAATTTTGTAATGATGGATCGTTATTCAATAGAGGCGGGCTTTACCCCGCCTAAATTAAAAAGATTCCATCCATTTTAAATCCGTTTAAAAACTAATAATTAAAAAGATTAATCAATAAGAGATTATGTATCCATGCATTAAGGTTTGTAACATTGAGACATTATTCAATAGAGGTGGGCTTCAGCCCGCCTAAAACAAAAAATCATGCAACCGGCTTTGCCAAAACCTGAAATATACACCAATCTCTTCATTTTAATATAAACCAACAACAATGAGTTCAGAGACACAACTAAGAAAAGCAGAAATTGAAGACAGAAACGTCATTTGGGAAATCATCCAACAGTCTATCGAAAGAAGGAAACAGGACGGAAGCACACAGTGGCAGAATGGATATCCTAATCTTGGAACCGTAGAAAGTGATATTGCAAAAGGATTCGGTTATGTGATGACAGTGGATGGCGATATTGCGGTATATGCAGCCTTAATTCTAAATGATGAACCGGCTTATAGCCAGATTGAAGGAGCATGGTTGAGTAACGGAGAATTTGTGGTTGTACACAGGGTAGCTGTAGATGAAAAATTTGCAGGCCAGGGTATGGTAAAAAAACTCTTTGATCATATTGAAGATTTTACCCGATCTCATGGAATTCAGAGTGTAAAAGTAGATACCAACTACGATAATATTGCTATGCTGAAAATTCTGGAAAGTAAGGGATATTCTTACTGTGGAGAAGTTCTTTTAGCAGACGGAATGAGGAAGGCTTATGAGAAGATTATAATTTAGCGGAAAAGTTAAATCTATCTTCATTGAATTTTTAAAAGACCCTCTATTTATAAACTCTATCATCTTTGTTCGTTTAGTTCTGAACTAATTTCTACTTTTGTTCAAAATTTTTATATTATGCATCAAAGTATAGAAATTGATGAAAAAATTTTTCAGGATGCCGTAAAATTTTATGGCACCATCTTCAACTTACCTCCTTTAGCCTCAAAAATTTATTCCTACCTTCTTTTCGATTATGAGAAAGTAGGAATTACTTTTGACGAGTTCGTTGAAGTGCTTTCCGCAAGCAAAAGTTCTGTTTCCACCAGTATTTCATTATTGTTGAATGCACAGCTCATTGTGGATCACAATAAAATGGATGAAAGGAAACGGTATTTTTTCATCAATGATGATTATAAGCGAATACGATTTGAAAAAATAGTTCAGAAAATGGAAGACGAATTAAAACTACTAGATGATTTAAACAATTTTAAAAAAAATCAGGACGATGGATACAATGAAAGAATAGAAGTTTACAAAGCACTTTTAAATAAAAACATAAAAAATATTCAGGAATCTCTTAATAAACTATAAAATGAATAATAAGCTAGTTATACTTTCTATTGCAGCGCTCTCACTGACAGCCTGCAAAAAAGAAGCTCCGAAGCAGGGGGGCGCCAAGCCTTATCCTGTGGTTTCAGTGGAGACAAAAAATATAGTGGGTTATCAGACATTCCCGGCTACCGTTCAGGGTAGAGTGAACAATGATGTCCGCGCAAAAATACAGGGATATATTACTCAGGTACTGGTAGATGAAGGGCAGTATGTTACACAGGGACAGCCTTTGTTTCGTCTGGAAACCAATATTCTGAATGAAAATGCCGCTGCTTCCAAAGCAGGAATCGGTGCTGCCGAATCTAGTATTGCTGCTGCCCAGGCTTCAGTGAATGCGGCTCAGGTAGAAGTGAATAAACTTAAGCCGCTGGTTCAGAAAAACATCATCAGTAATGTACAGTTACAGACTGCACAGGCTAATTTAGCTCAGGCTCAGGCTCAGCTTCAGCAGGCGAATGCAGCAAAAAGACAGGCTGTTGCCAACTATAAAGGTGTAGAAGCGAACATTGAATATTCTATCATCCGTGCCCCTATTTCAGGAGTAATCGGAAAACTTCCGTTAAAAGTAGGAAGTTTGGTAGGACCTACTGATCAAACCGCTCTGACAACTATTTCTGATACGTCTCAGGTATTTGCTTACTTCTCCATGAATGAAAAAGAGTACTTCGACTTCCTGGAAAAGGCACCGGGAGCCTCTATGCCTGAAAAGATCAAAAATCTTCCGATGGTAGAACTGCAGCTTGCTAATGGAAGCCTTTATCCTGAAAAAGGAAGAATTGAAGCCATTACAGGCCAGATTGATCCAGGGACAGGAACTATCCAGTTCAGAGTAGCTTTCACCAATGCACAAAAACTTCTTAGCAACGGAAACAGCGGAACCATCAGATTCCCAAAGCATTATGACAATGTTCTGGTTGTGCCGGAAAGTGCAACTTACGAACAGCAGGGAATTGTTTACGTCTATAAAGTAGAAAAAGATACCGCTAAAAATGTCGTAGTAAATGTGATCGACAGAATCGACAATATGGCTCTTATCAAATCAGGAGTTAATAAAGGAGAAACCGTAATTGCTGCCGGTATCGGAGGTTTAAAACCAGGTACACCAGTGATTCGTAAGCCTGTAAAAATGGATAGTCTTGTTCAATCAATAAAACCGAAATTCTAATGATAAAAAACTTTATTAACAGACCGGTTTTATCCACCGTAATCTCAATTCTGATTGTGATTCTCGGTGTATTAGGACTTGTCTCGTTACCGGTTACACAGTATCCGGATATTGCACCGCCTACGGTAAGTGTTACGGCCAGCTATACGGGGGCCAACGCAGAAACGGTAATGAAAAGTGTGGTTGTTCCTTTGGAGGAACAGATCAACGGGGTAGAAGGAATGGATTATATTACTTCTTCTGCAGGAAATGACGGTTCTGCCAACATTCAGGTCTTCTTTAAACAGGGAATTGATCCGGACATTGCAGCAGTAAACGTACAGAACCGTGTAGCCAGAGCAACACCTTTGCTGCCTTCCGAGGTAACCCGTTCAGGGGTTGTAACCCAGAAACAGCAGACCAGTGCCCTGATGTATATGTCTTTCTATTCTGAAAATAAGGACCTGGATGATGTGTATCTTCAAAACTTTTTGAATATCAACGTTATTCCAAACCTAAAGAGGGTTAACGGTGTAGGGGATGCCAACGTTTTCGGAGGTAAAAATTACTCAATGAGAATCTGGCTCGATCCTGCAAAGATGGCGGCATACAACGTAACTCCTACAGACGTTACCAATGCAATTAATGAGCAGAGTAGAGAAGCGGCTGCGGGTTCTATAGGGCAAAACAGTGGTAGCTCGTTTGAATATATCATCAAATATGTCGGGAAGTTCAACGATAAAGAACAGTACGATAATATCATCATTAAAGCATTGAATGACGGACAGAATTTAATGCTGAAAGATGTTGCTAAAGTAGAGCTTGCAGGTCAGTCTTACAGTGGAGTCGGGGAAAACGGAAACTATCCTTCCATCAGTATGGGGATCTTCCAGACTCCGGGATCCAATGCTCAGGAGATTATTAAGAACATCAAAACCTATCTGAAATCTGCGGAAAGTACTTTTCCACAGGGAATTAAATATACCTTTAACTTTGATACCAATGAATTCCTTGAAGCTTCTATCGAAAAAGTAGTACATACCCTGATTGAAGCCTTTATCCTGGTATTTATTGTAGTATACATTTTCCTTCAGGACTTCAGATCAACCCTGATTCCGGCTATTGCAGTTCCGGTATCTATCGTGGGGGCTTTCTTCTTCCTGAATTTATTCGGATATTCGTTAAACCTTTTAACCTTATTCGCATTGGTACTGGCGATTGGTATTGTGGTGGATGACGCCATTGTCGTCGTCGAGGCTGTCCATGCGAAGATGGAACACGGTATTTCCGATGCTAAAAAAGCAACAGTAGAAGCCATGGATGAAATTACGGGAGCAATCATTTCAATTACCCTTGTAATGGCAGCTGTATTTATTCCGGTAACTTTTATTACAGGACCTACAGGGGTATTCTATCAGCAGTTTGGGGTTACGCTTATCGTAGCGATCATTATTTCTGCGGTTAATGCTTTAACGTTAAGTCCGGTTTTATGTTCATTATTCCTGAAACCTCACGCAGAACATCATGAGGAATATCAAAAAATGAATTTCCTTAAGAAGTTTTTCTATAAATTCAATATTGCCTTTAAAACAGCTACAGAACGTTACGGAAGAGGGTTTGTATTCCTGTTGAGACATAAATGGGTAACCCTGGTTATTTTCGCTGTTACAGGAGGTATTTTATTCTGGGCGAGTAACACTATGAAGAAAGGTTTTGTACCTACTGAAGACAGAGGAATCATCTTTACCGATGTACAGCTTCCTCCGGGAGCTTCCATGGAAAGAACCTACAATGCTCTGAAAACGCTTCAGGCTAACGCGATGAAAGTGCCTGGCGTACAGAATGTAACAATTTCCACCGGTAGAGGATTTTTATCAGGAAACGGTAGCAACAATGGTCTTGCTTTCGTCAAACTGAAACCTTTTGAAGAACGTAAAAAAGATGGTCAGACTTCTGAAGATATTACCAAAAAACTATTTGGAATTACAGGATCTGTACCGGATGCTAAAGTTGTATTCTTCCAGCCGCCAAGTGTACCCGGATTCGGGAGCAGCGCCGGATTTGAAATGGTATTGCTGGATAAATCCGGAGGTGAATATGCCGATCTGGATAATAAAACGAATGAATTCATCGGTAAGCTGATGGAAAGACCGGAAATTGAATTTGCCCAGACTTCATTCAATACAAAATACCCGCAGTATCAGATGGAAATCAATGTTCCTCTGACCAAGCAGCTTGGAGTTTCCGTAAGTGATATCCTGGCAACGATGCAGGGATACATCGGAGGGGTTTATACAGCCGACTTCACAAAATACGGAAAACAGTTCAGAGTAATGGTTCAGGCACTTCCTGAAAACAGAAAGAACATTGAAAATCTGAATGAATTATATGTAAGAACCGGTTCCGGTGTAATGTCTCCGATTTCGCAGTTTGTAACGCTGAAAAAAGCATACGGACCACAGTCGGTAAGCCGTTACAACCTGTTTACTTCGGTGAAGATCACAGGAGCGAACTCTGCCGGATTCAGTTCCGGGGATGCCATTGCTGCTGTACAGCAGGTTGCCGGAGAAACATTGAACCAAAACTACGGAGTAGAATTTACGGGATTATCCAGAGAAGAATTAGCTTCCGGCTCCCAGACGCTTCTGATCTTTGGTTTAAGTTTGATTTTCGTTTACTTTATCCTTTCGGCTCAGTATGAAAGTTATATTCTTCCGCTGATTGTTGTTATCTCTCTTCCTTTAGGGGTAATGGGAGCCTACTTTGGCCAGAAGATCATGGGCTTGGAAAATAACATCTATTTCCAGATCGCTCTGATCATGCTCGTTGGACTATTGGCGAAAAATGCGATCCTTATTGTAGAATTTGCTGTTCAGAGGAGACATCATGGGGAGACCATTGTTATGTCTGCTATCAATGCGGCAAAAGCCAGATTAAGACCGATCCTGATGACATCATTTGCCTTTATCTTCGGATTATTGCCTCTGGTGTTAGCAAGCGGAATTGGTGCAGTGGGGAACAGATCCATTGCAACAGGAGCAGCAATCGGACTATTAATCGGTACGATCTTAGGATTATTTGTAATTCCGGTACTGTATGTGATTTTTGAAACACTGCAGGAAAAAATCAAACCAATCAAAAGAGAAGACATCAATTTAGCAGAATAAAAATTAAAAATTTGAGGCAGTGAAGTTAGATCCCTATAAAAATCTAACTTCCCACCTCTGATTTCTAACTTCTAATTTTATATAATGAAGAGTTTATTAAACATCATAAAAGGAATAACTTTTTCAGCTGTCATACTGGGAGCCATTACTTCCTGTATGGCCCGGAAAGAGTATGAGAGACCGAAGAATGTTGTGGACGAAAAGCTTTTCCGTACAGATATGCTTCCTTCAGACAGTACTACGATCGCGAATGTTTCATGGAAAGAAATTTTCACAGATCCTGTACTTCAGCGACATATTTCCAAGGCTTTAGAAAACAATCTGGACATCAGAATTGCCCTTCAGAGCATTGGTTCCGCAGAAGCTTATTTAAAACAGAGCAAAGCAGCCTATCAGCCGACGCTGTCAGTAGGTCCCAATTATACGTTTCAAACCCAGTCGATCAATACCCAGTTTGGGCAGATCATTGGAGAAAGAAGATATGTCAACCAATTTGACATTACGGCCAGCATTGGTTGGGAAGCCGATCTTTGGGGAAAACTGAAAGCTCAGGAAAAAGCACAGCTTGCCACGTATTTAGGAACTGTAGCAGCTCATAAAGCCGTTAAAAGCGATTTGGTTGCATCTATTGCATCTGCCTATTATCAGCTGCTGACTTTTGATTCTCAAAAAAGAATCATCACAGAAACCATTGCTGTAAGAGAAAGAAATCTTGAAACAACCAAAGCGCTGAAAGCTTCCGGAAATCTTACAGAAGTAGCCGTACAGCAAAGTGAAGCATTGGTTTTAAATGCAAAATCTCTATTGATTGATATTGATACCCAGATCCAGCTTCTTGAAAATACAATGAGCCTTCTGATGGGAGAACCTTCCCATTCTATTGAAAGATCTACCCTGGAAAGCCAGAAACTTCCGATTGATGTGAAATTAGGATATCCTGCACAACTTCTGGCTAACCGTCCGGATGTGATGAGAGCAGAGTACAATCTGATGAATGCTTTTGAACTGACGAATGCCGCAAAAGCACAGTTTTATCCTACTTTAAAACTTACCGGAAGTGGAGGACTTCAGTCTGTAGACCTTGACCACCTGTTCAGTGTAAATTCTCTTTTCGCCAACGTGGTAGCAGGTTTGGCACAGCCTATTCTGAATAAAAGACAGATCAAAACAAACTATGATGTGAGTCTTGCCAATCAGGAAACGGCCTACCTGAATTTTAGGAAAACAGTGCTTACAGCCGGAAAAGAAGTTTCCGATGCTATCAGAGTGTTCTCAGTACAGGATTCTTTTATTGAACTGAAACAGAAAGAAATGGAAGCCTACAAAAAATCGGTAGACTATTCTCAGGAATTGGTAAACTATGGTATGGCGAATTATCTTGAAGTATTGAATGCCAGTGTAAATTCATTGAATGCAGAATTGAATATTTCAAACGCAGAATACAACAAAATGAAAGCGGGTATTGAACTTTATCAGGCTCTTGGAGGGGGCTGGAAATAACACTTTCTGCTTTTAAATAAATAAAAACGTATGTCAGCAATGGCATGCGTTTTTTTGTTTCCCGCAGAATTCTCAGATTTTATTCAGAAAATAATTGATGCAGCTTATCAACGTTATAGGTTTCCAAAATCTATAACGTTTAGAAAATCTAACATGAACAAACTGCTCGATGAGCATAAAACGCATCACGGAAATCGTTTAGTTTTTGTTAAAAAATTTATAAAAGCAAAATTTCGTTTGCGTATATGTAGTCAACTACGTAGTTTTGATGTGTAAAAATTGATATAGTATGGCAATAGAAATTCAACAAATAGGAAATTCATATTCTACTCAGGTTATAGATCTGATCCTGAATATCCAGCAGAAGGAATTTAATATTCCGATTACCATAGAAGACCAGCCGGATCTTATGCAGATAGAAGATTTCTACATAAAAACAGGCGGTAACTTTTGGGGAGCTTTTGTGTATGGAGAATTGGTAGGCTCAATCGCTTTGGTTAAATTTGATGAGCGGGCTGGAGCAATAAGGAAGATGTTTGTAAAAAAAGAATTCAGAGGAAAAGAGCTGAATATTGCACAGTATTTACTGGAAGTTCTGATCCGTTTTTGTAAAGAAAATGAAATTAATGACATTTATCTGGGAACCGTTGATGTTCTGAAAGCGGCCATGCGTTTCTATGAGCGTAATCATTTCAGTCAGGTTGAAAAAGAAAAGCTTCCGGCGCGTTTCCCGTTAATGAGTGCGGATAATGCGTTCTATCATTTAAACATCAATACCAGCGTATGAATATAATAGACGAATCAGGTATTCTGGCCATATCTACAAGGCTTCAGAGGCTTAGTGAGCAATTGAGAAAAGACGGAGCTCTGATCTATAAAACCTTCGGTATTGACTTTGAACCTAAATGGTTTCCGGTGATATTCACATTACATCATAAAAAAACACTTAGTGTTGTAGAAATTGCTAATGAAATAGGGTATACTCATCCTTCCACCATCAGTCTTCTCAAAGAGCTGGAGAAACAGAAACTTATCCTCTCCAAAAAAGATAAACAGGACGAACGCAGAAGACTGATTGAGCTGGCTCCAAAAGGAAGCGAACTGATTGAAAAAATGAAGCCGGTATGGGAGCTGATGTCCAAAGTGCTGGGAGAGATTGCAGACAATGAAAATCATCTGCTTACGGCCATCAATGAAGCAGAGGAGAAAATAGCGGAACAGTCATTTTATCAAAGGGCAATGTATAATAAAAACAAACTGTAGTATTGGTTGTTTTTCATCAATAGACGAAACTATTTTACTTTATAATTGTATTAAACTAATAACTATGACAAAAGAAGAATTAATAAGTATTCTTGAAATATGCAATAAAGCTACCCAAGCTCCCTGGACCTCTTGTATTGAGGGAAGAGATTTCGATTCCGGTTCCGGATTTATCATGACAGGAAAAGATGAAAACAGGGATTATGATATTGAATTTGTATCTATAAAATCCGCAGATCAGGATTTTATCGCCATGGCCAGAAACGTCATTCCTAAACTAGTTGATGACATTTTAAGATTAAAAAATATAAATATCTGAATACTGATTCCATTATTCTCTCACTGCTATCGCACGAATCCTTTCGTATAACCGATAATAATACAAAGACCCCTGCTCTCCGAAGTTTGCAGCTTCGGAGTTTTATGCATTTATTTACGAAAAGCTTATAAAAATGCTTCCCTCAATAAATGAATTTTTCTGATTATAATCTGCCCTCAGTTTAAAGCTATATTTTAAATACTACCGTCTTCCCCCAGTTTTCCTTAAATCTGATGGTCTCGACTGTGTAAACTCATGAAAAGTATCACTAAACGAGCTGATAGAGCTGTAACCCACATCATCAGCAATTTCATTAATCGGTTTATCTGTATTGAGAAGCAGCTCAATGGCTTTGATAATCCTTAATGTTTTCAGATACTGAAGAAAAGAAATATCCATATCAGCTTTAAAGAGGCGTGAAAGTGTGCGTTCACTCAGTCCGAATTTTTCACTGATGCTGGCCAGACTGTGTTTTCCTTCTATATTCTGTTCCAGGTACGAGACAATTTTCATCATCTGTTTGTTTTGGGTAGCAGGAAGAATGATCGGTAAAGGTTGTTGATGAGTTTTTGGGAGTATTTTTTTTAAAGCTACTAAAAATTCAAAATTTTCGTTGGCCTTGGTGACATGTCTTTCGTCCCAGATTTCAGTGTATTTGATCATCTGTATAAGCAGTTCGGAAGCAGGATATATTCCCAGCCTGCCAAAGAAAGGATCAGACAGGTCATCATGCGCATAAAAGTAAAGAGATCTCAATACCGTTGCAGAATGCCCGATCTGCAGGATATGTTCCATTCCCTGAGGAATCCAGAAAAAATGTCTCGCAGGAACTACATACGTACGGTTGTCTATCGTAATATAAGCAATCCCGCCTTCCACATAGCTCAGCTGTCCTTTCGCATGTTTGTGAAAAGGAATGAGTTTCTCCGATTTTTCGTGCATAACAAATACACTGTCATCATGTTTATCGATATCCGGAAGTGCCGCAATTAAGCCCATAAAATAATTGAAAATAGAATGAAAAAACAAAGATAATAATTTGGCCGGAATCATGTAAAACTTGACTATTTTAGATAAAAATAATTTCAGGAGAGCCAATAAATTTGCAGTGCAATAATTCGAAAAATCAGATGAAAATCTATCTCACCGGACTGCTGATCCTTGGAAGTTCCCATGTTGCAACAGCACAGACAGGCAGTCCCGCCAATGACACTGTAAGGCTTAGTTTAAGAGACGCATGGCAAAGAGCCGAAGACAACAGCCGCCACATCAGAATCAGAAATATAGAAACAGAAATAGCCGATGCTGAGCTGAAAGACGCCAAAAGAGAACGCCTCCCGGAAATTGAAATCAAAGGTTCCGCAGAAAAAGCTTCCAACATCCCCATTTATGAAAACGGACTGTTTTCCAAACCTACGCAACACGAAGTAATTCACACTCTCTACCGGGCCGGAGCAGATTTTTACCTGAATATCTATAACGGAAACAAGCTGAATCTGAAGATCAAAGAAGAAGGAACCCTGCAAAAGATCAGGGGAATCCAGAAAGAGCAGGCGGTGTCTGATATTCACTATAAAACCTCAGCGCTTTACCTTGAGCTTCAGAAAGCATTCATTTTCAGAGACCTGATCAAACAGGACATTGTTGATCAGAAAGCACAGCTGAAAGAAATAAAATCCCTGTATAAAAACGGAGTAGTCCTGAAAAGTGATCTACTGCGGGTAGAATTGGAACTTTCACGCCGTGAAATGGCCCTTATCTCCATTAAAAATGATATCCTCATCGCTACCCAGAAGCTGAATATTATTTTAGGATTTCCTGATGAGCAGACCGTTGTTCCTGAAGTTCCTTTTAATCAATGGGAAGAAAATATTACGTATGAAGAATATGTGAAAAGAGCTTTAAAACATTCTTTTGATTATCATATTTCAGAACAGCAGACTGAATTAAGTATTATAAAGCTCAAGCAGGTAAAAGCGAATGTGAGCCCGAAAGTAGGCTTATATGGAGAATTTTACTATGCCAATCCACAGATCTTTCTATATCCTTATAATCCTTATTGGTATTCATTAGGGGTTGTGGGAGTAAAAGCTTCATTCTCGTTGTCTTCCCTGTATCATAACCCTCAAAAGGTAAAAGCAGCCAGATTGGAATTCGAAAAAGAAGAGGAAGCCCACAAAGATACAGAGGATAAAGTGCGCCAGAAGGTGAAAGAAGCCTATCTGAGATATGAGGAAGCTCTTGAACAGATTAAAGTAGCAGAAGCCAACGTGGTGCAGGCTAAAGAAAATGCACGGATAATTAAAAATACCTACTTCAGCCAGACCTCACTGGTAACGGATCTTCTTGACGCAGACATTCAGCTGCTTCAGACAAAATTCGAGTTGGAAGCCGCTAAAATTACAGCACAGAATAATTATTATTTATTACAGAATATCATAGGGACCTTATAATACAATGAAAAAAAAATACACGCCCACAGACAGACTCATTACCAGAATTACAGGATGGATAGCTGCTTTTATAGTCGCAGGACTTGCCATATGGGGCATTATCAGCCTTTTTAGCTTTTACAAATATGAACAAACCAATGATGCACAGGTTCAGGAGTATGTAAATCCTGTTATTTCAAGAGCCGGGGGATTCATTGTTGATGTTAAATTTGAGGAGAACCAGGAAGTCAAAAAAGGCGATACTCTTCTGGTCATCGATAACCGTGAATATAAATTACAGCAGGAGCAGACACAGGCTGCAATCCAAAAAGCCCGCGCAGAGCTAAGGGTGCTGGAAAGCAATACCCACACAACTGAAAAAGAAGCGGCTTCTGCCTTAGCACAGGTTGAAGCCAGTAAAGCCAAGGTCTGGAAACAGGAGCTTGACTATAAGCGATACCAGGATCTTTACAATGAAGAATCTGCAACAAGACAACGCCTTGAAGATATCAAAGCCGGATTGGACGTCAATAAAAGCGATTATAAATCTTCGCAGGATAACTATGCGGCTTCCCGATCTAAAATTAATGATATCCAGGCTGAAAAAAAAGTGGTACGGGCAGAAATTGCAAAATTGGAAGCGCTGCTGGACCGTCATAAACTTGACGTAAGCTACACGGTAATTACAGCTCCTTATGACGGAAGAATGGGAAGAAGAACCGTAGAAGCTGGGCAAATGATTGATGCCGGAGAAACGCTTGCTTTCATCGTGAATAATGAAACAGATAAATGGGTGGTTGCCAATTATAAAGAGACACAGATCAGGGATATGCATATCGGGGATCATGTAAAGATTGTAGCGGATTCCTATCCCGATCAGGAATTTCAGGGGACGATCATTTCCCTGTCTCCGGCTACAGGTTCCAGCTTTTCCCTGCTGCCTCCGGATAATTCTACAGGGAATTATGTGAAAATTGTACAGCGTATTCCGGTAAGGATCAGAATAGATGGAAAGAGAAAAGATATAGAGGTTCTTAAAGTGGGAATGAATGTGAATGTATATGCCCAGAAAAAACGTTTCAATGGTTAGAAAAGTTCCGTTTTTTAAAAGCTGGATCCCCGAATGGCTCATTAAGATCATTCTTTTCCTGATGACCCTTCCCGGAATCACCATATTTTTTCTTCCTTTGGCGAATGTCAATGCAGCAGCAGGATATTACGGCTGTGAGCCGGCTGATATTCAGTTTTCTGTAGCTTTGTTTTATGCCGGATATGTCGGATTTTATAGCCTGGAAAGAAGGTTTTTCAGCTTTCTTGCCGCCAAAGAATATTTTCTCTTATTCATGACGCTGCAGATCACAGCATGCCTGATATGTTATTGTACGAAGGAAATTTATGTTCTCTTTCCTGTACGTTTTCTCCAGGGAATGCTGTTTGCCTGTAATGTCAACCTGTCATTAACTTTAATTTTTACAAGGCTGAGCAGTGAAAGAGCTCGGGAGATCAGCTTTTCCGTATTTTTCGGAATTCTCATCTGCGCCTTGCCATTCAATAACCTGATTACGGCAAACCTCATCGATTCCTATAATTTTAATATCATCTACAAGGGAGCGATATTTTTATATGTACCGGGATTTATTTTTCTGGCTGCTGCCATGAGACATTACCGGATCAGTGCAAGATTTCCTTTATACAAACTGGATTGGGAAAGCTTTGCCCTCTACAGTGCGATGCTGGTGCTTATCGGCTATATCATGATTTTCGGACAGGAATATTACTGGCTGGAAGATAAGCGCATTTTAGGAAGTGTAATAGCCATTGCGGTTCTGTCAGTTTTATCTATATTTCGTCAGAAGGCCATGAAAAGGCCTTATATTGATCCGCGTGTTTTCAGATACCGTAATTTTAAAGTAGGGCTCGTCATTCTTTTTGTCATGTACATCTGCCGTTTTGCATCAGGAATTACTAATAATTACTTTATTTCCGCACTTCATTTTGACCCGTTTTATCTTTCCTATATCAATATTTTTAATATTCTGGGATTGGTTGCAGGGGTAATCATTGCGTGCTGTATGGTTCTTCAGAAGAAAAATATACGGTATATCTGGGGGCCGGGTTTTCTGCTGCTCCTGATATTTCATGCGGTGATGTATTTTTCATTTGATGTGCAGGCGGATGAGTTCAACTATTATATTCCGCTGTTTATCCAAGGGTTAGGAGTAGGGTTGATTATGGTGCCTACCATTATTTTCATTATTTCTTCAGTTCCTGCATCCATCGGGCCTTCTGCGGCTGCTACAGCGCTTGCCATCAGATATCTGGGATTTTGTGTAAGCATTGCCCTTATCAATTTTTTTGAACTTTTTGAAAAAAGCAGGCATTATAATGCTTTTCAGGACCATCTCAGCGAAATAGATCCTGCCGTTAGGAACTTTATTCACAGCCAGACGGCAAAACTCAGCAGCAAAGGAATGCCTGAAGACCATGCGTTGAAAGGAGCGGATAAGCTTTTAGCTGCAAGGATGAATGTACAAAGCCAGGTTCGCTTTGCCATGGATTATTATGAAATGATGGTCTGGATTCTTTTCGTATCTCTGCTATTGATTCTTCTTTTTCCTTATCTGAATCGTACAGCGCTGTATCTGAAATCAAGACGCCTGTCTCCTGCATAAGTTATTACTCTTACTTTTAAATAAATAATAATGAATAAAATAATCAGAATTTTCTCTCTTATTTCACTGGTGTTCCTTCTTTTTTCCTGTGGAAATGATGACCGGACTTTTCAGCTAAAAACGGTGAAACTTACGGAATATACACGACGTGAATCACTTCCGGAACAGAACCTCTACATCAAGGTTTTCAAAGATGAAATTCCCACCAGTATTGCCCAGACGGAAACCTATCCAAATAGTCTTCCGCTTCCGGTTGTTCTTAAAGTCCATCCGTCACCGGAGATGAATTTATATGCAGAATCTTATCATATCGAGCTTTGGGGTGACGTTACCGGATATATCGGAAACTGCTCCGTCAATATGGACAATTATAAGATTGTTTTCCCGATAGATATGGAAGTTAAAAGCGAAAACCTGGAAGTCTCTTTACAGGGAAGCTGGAGGTAATTTTAAAATTGGGAAAACGAAAGAGATTAGGTCAGTGTATGAAGGGGAGTAAATTGTACAGAAAAAGATTGTTCGTATATTTAAGCGTAAATTTTGATTATGAGATTGACTGTATTTTTTATCATGATAGGCAGTGCTCTGTCCAATGCCAGTGCACAGGATCTTATTCCCTATAATAAAAATGAGAAATTTGGATTGTGTGACATTCATGGAAAAATAAAACTGGAACCTCAATATAATGATATTTCCTTTTTTAAGCCTAAACTGAATGGATATTCCATAGAAAAAGATGGAAAATTCGGGCTTATGAATCAGGCATTACAAACGGTGATTTCTCCTCTGGCTGATCAACCTATATTCGGCAGCGGGGAGCATCTGATTGCAAAAAGCGGGAATGAACTGATCTACTATGATAAAAACTACAAAGAGACACAAAGACGGCAGTTAAATACTTCCGCAAAAGAAAGCGGGTTGGTATATCCAGCCGATTATCCTCAGCAGTCTGGCTATAGCAGGGAAGAGGTTCTGAAAATGTTTAAGGAAAAATTCGGAAATAAATACAAAGCTGTAGAACTCAACGTCGTTTCTGCCAATAACACTTATTTTCACATTGAATCCTTTTCAGAAGGAAAGAGAAAAAGTGAAGGACTGTTTCTTCCCAAAACAAAAACATTCATGCTTAATGATGGGCAGATTAGTTACCAGTCTGCGGTCTGGATACCTTCCAAAAAGTGCTATTATATAAAAATAAAACAGGGCAACGATAAAGGAGTAATTACGCATGATGGAAAAACTGTTTTCGAATCCAAACAATACTCATATCTGGCAGTAATGCCGAATTATATTGCTTATACAGAACCGGGAACCACTACCGGAACAATCGCTTTTTATTATATAATCAGCTCCGGAAAATCTATTGAAAATGAATTTTCAAGTTTCAGATATTCCACAACTGTCTCAGATCAAGGAAAAGAATTTGAAGTCTTTTCAGCCGTCGTAGAAAATCCTGATCTGCATAAAAGCGCACAGGTCTTCATTGGAGAAAATGGAATGAAATACTATGACCTTGATTTTGTAAAGTAGTGTGTGATCTCCGGAATTTTCCCTAAGATTAAAAGCTGCGATTTTTATTAGCTATCCAATAAAAGATCTGTGTTGTCTGTAAAATGATTCCGTAAATTGAAAACATAAAATCAAACACCATGAACAAGATATTCCAATTCAACTGCTGTCTTACCAACGGCATGAATTATTTTATTGCAGCAGATCCGTATGCTTTGTTAGCGTTCAAAAAACGGAATCATCTTTCGGATAACCTGCTGACCGAGTTTACGACGAATGAGAGCGGTGACAATGTGGTCCGTGAAGGTATTATGATAGCGCTGGAAGGCTGCGAGATTGTACCACACACCATTTATCTCAATTTGGATGAAACATACAAGGTGTTGGAAGAAGAACAAAACGATTTCCAGTTTAGGGAAAGCGATTATCCCTTAAAAATTGAAAATGGTGTTTTTTGTGCCTTTGCCATAGGATATTTACAGAACTTTACTGAAGAGACCGTTGAGAGACTCTTAGCGCTTCATCGAAATAATGGATATGCCATTGCGGACATAGAAAATGGATGGTATTCGGTTGAGATTTTGGCAGGACTTACACAGCAGAATTTTGAAAAATCTGCCTATCACTGGGGCGAAATAATGGACGATATGGAGCCTACTTTTGAATTTTGCCTGAAAAAAACCGATGCAGCTCCGCAACTGACGGCAAAACTCAACCGGAATTATGCTATAGAAATTAATAAAGAAATGTATAAGGAACGGAGAGTTTTTAAAGAACAGTAAAAAATCATAGCTATACCAATCAGATATTTATGAAAAAGCCTTTAACCGTGTTCCAAAAGATACTGCTCAGCCTTATCACCATAATGCTGCTTATTATGTTTAGTGATTTGCTGCTGCAATATTTTTTTGACATCAGTCTCTCCTGTGGGGAACTCATTATCCCCTTAGCGGTTGTGGGATTGATCAGCTTATATGTTTTCTTTCCGAGGAAAAAACTGTTTGTACTGGTACTCTTATACCTCATTACCGGCTTTGTGCTTATCTTTTATAATATCACGAAAGAAGGTATTGTCAGTAGTCGAAGGGCGATAAGCGATAGTAAATACAGCATCGAAGTCAGCCGGCATGGCTATTCTATCATCAGATATTATGATTTTGCGGAAAAAATAGTAGCAACGAAACAATCAGATGCTTTTTTCGACCCAAATTCAAAAACAGCAATAGATCCCGGTTATCAGGTAAAAATACTGAAAGAAACCCCGGACAGTCTTTATATTGAAATCAATTCTCAGCTTCATAAGCTTGATCATTTGAAAAAAAGAAGGCTTTGGGAGAAAGACTGAAACATTTTTAAAATACAGATTCGTTTCGCTTATCTTTGAAATACAGTATTTTATCTGAATTTGATTTTTTGATACCACCAGGTATTTGTATTTTTTAAGAAAATAATTTGATAAAATATTTGCATATACCGTTTAAATACTTACTTTTGTACCGCTTCAAAGCTGGGGGATTGGCGCAGTTGGCTAGCGCGTTTGACTGGCAGTCAAAAGGTCACGGGTTCGAATCCCGTATTCTCCACGTAAAAGGGTTGTAATTTAATTGATTACAGCCCTTTTTGTTTTTTTGACGATTGATGATGTGCAAAACTGATTAGAGATCAGTTGGGGGAGAATACTTTTTTATTAATCGCTATGGTAGACAAAAATGAATAATAGCAAAGCGTTTTTAGGATAAACAAAGGTGCTTCGCTTATTTTTGAAATACAAGGTTGTAGATAATTTACATTTTTGAAAATATCAGATAATACTGTTGAGTTTTTATTAAGGACAAAATGGGGTATACTGCGGCAGATTAATCGACTTAGGAAGCAGGAGCGTTAAAAAAATTGAGATTGAATCCGTTAAAAAATTTCCACTGTCTGAGCATGGCTCGTATTTAGACCCGAAGAAGCACCATCTGAACCATGCGAGTTTGGAAATTTTAGGAGTCAATATCAATTTTTAGCGGATGATTCCAGTCTTGAATTTTGTATACTTTTTTTCAAGAAAAAGTATAATAAAAAAATAATTACCACCTTCTACTGATTCTGATTTCTCTATGTTTCGCAAATGGTCCAGAAAATCCGGTTCTATAAAGCCCGTAGTTCTGCAATAATTTGCAAGCCTTCTTTTTAAGAGGGCTTTTGTTATATTTGATAGAAATAACCATTTATGAGTCAAAATAGACCAGCAATAAAATCATCTATTAAAAGAGAAGTTCGCCAACGATGTGGTTTTGGTTGTGTAATTTGTGGTAATCCAATATATCAATATGATCATTTATTAGGCTGGGCAAAAGTCAGACGTCATAAAGCTGAAGAAATAACTTTACTTTGTAGTGAACATCATTCAGAAAAAACATCAAAGAGGCTTCCAGATTTCATTGTTGAAGAATTTAATAAGAATCCATACAATTTAAGATCAGGCATTACAAAACCTAAAACTTTATACTATTTTGGAGATAGTGCAAATGTAGTATTTGGTTCTATGAGATTTTCAATGACTAAAAATGATCTGTATGATTATCTAATCCCGTTTACAATAGATCATGCTTCGCCAATAAAAATAATATTTAAAGATCAAATGTATTTATTAAATATTGAATTACAAGATCCGTTTGGTAAATTGATACTCAAAATCGTAAATAACGAATTGGTTATGAACATTGGTTTGTGGGATATTCAATATGTAGGACAAAGAATAACCATAAGAGAAAGTTTTTACAAAATTTTTATAGAAATTAGATTCGAAACACCAAATACAATAAATTTTATAAGAGGTAAAATATTCATAAAAGGAAAGATTATTACTATTCATCGTGAAAATGGGCTTAAGTTACCTTGTGGTGGTGGATTTAGTAATTTTACAATAAAGGCTCCCAATGGATTTATTATGTAAATTTCATTAAGGAGATTAGTGTAAAATTTATTTAAATGCCAACCTATTCTTATTAAACAGATCGTTATTAATAATTTCAAAACCCGGCGATCAACTCAGATTGCAAAAAAATCCAAACCACTCCTTATATCACTTCATCAAATCAATGCAGTTGATTCTCTCCTTTGTCATCTAAAATCACCAATGTCAACAATCAAACTTAACATTAAATTATAAAACCATCAAAAAACACCCTCTTCATATAAAATCTCCTTCATCAGCTTCCATTTGAAAAATAATTGTATTTTAGCCAAAATATGCTGCTTATTCATAAAAATATAAACGGCTGATTAAAATTCAGATAATCTGAATGAAAAATTTAGTAGATTTGCACGACATTAAACAATAATAAACATATTAATTCTGTTCTCTGTTTATGAACAATAAATAAGAAAACAATCCAATTTGATTAGGGTATAAAACTATTAGAACTATGAAGAAACTTTTTTTACTTCTTTTGACAGCTTTTTTATTTATCGGATGTAGCTCTGATGATGACACTATTTACGATTTTATCGGAACATGGTCAGGGAAATACGATGGCAATGATAAAGGAACCTGGAACTTTGTGGTAGCAAGTGACGGTAAAGTATCCGGAACCATGCATTCTGAAGTAAATAATGAAAACTATACTATTTCAGGTCATTTAACAGATACCGGAGATTTAACCACTGTAGTGGGTCTTCCTTCAGACGGAGAGTTCAGAGGAGCACTCACAAGAGAAGGTAGTGGAAACGGAAGCTGGTCAAACTCAGTTCCTACTCCAACAAGAACCGGAACCTGGTCAGGAAATAAAAATAAACAATAAAAAAAAGTCTGCAGATCAACCTGCAGACTTTTTTATTTCTTCAATCAAACGACAAAGTCCCGAAGGGACACTTCAACCCAGGACAGGAAAAATTCCTGTCCCCACATTGAAATTCTAAATCTCAACTCAACCTCAAATTTAAAATCTACACAAATCCCATTCGGGAAATGTCCCCATCTTTATTTTTGATAATAAGGAAATAGAGTAGGAGGCCCTCATCCGGAAAATGATTTTTAAAATTAATTTTCCCTTCTTTAGTGTAAACACGAGATTCTTCAATATATTCAACGGTGTATTTCTCAAAATCCGGCTTTATAGTAATGAATGATGTTTCATGAATGTCTTTATCTTCAGTTGCATAAAGTATAGCATGCTGAAGTTCCGTTGAAATCCTGGTTTCTGTGGAAATAATCTCTTTATTTCCAAATTTGAATGCCTTTAACAGTTCTATCCCTTTTTCTGTCATAAGGCCTTTTTCTACGCTTCTTTTTCCTCTTTCTGAAACCGTATCCAGATCTTTTATATCGGTCATCAGCTTTGCAAAACTCTGATAGAGCAGAGGATTACCCGCTTCCTTAATATATCCGTCAATACAGCTCCGGATAAGCTTTCCCGCTTTAGAACAATGCCCAAATTCAGAGCTGTTCTGTCGTACTTTCTCGTATGAAGGGCTCTTTTTAAAAGCTTTTTTATTGAATCCGCTTTTCTTACGGACCACATTTTTCCCGTTCAGGCTGTAAAAAACCAGATCGCCCACGGTTCCTGTGATCTTTATTAAACTTTCATACGTTGCCATACTGTAAAATTGGACTCAAATATAGGAATAAATATACAGAATTAAAATTTTAACATATATTTATACTATAGTTGTAGTATAGTTATTATATAATTAAAAGATAAAAATGTATATTTGTGCATGTTTAGTTACTTCATTTAAAATCAGATGACTATGGTACCGGGATTATTTGAAAACTTAAGATTAAAGAAGCTTTCCGTATTACTGATTGCTTCTGCTGTAGCCGTTTCGTGTGGAGCTTCAAAAACGGCTTCATCAAAGAAAAATACAGGTTCAAAAACCGTAACAAGAACGGAGAACCTCAGAAAGCTTGATTCAAAATTTGACGGAAAAGTATCCAGATCCATCAGTGATATCCTGAAAGATGCAGAAAAATATATCGGAACTCCGTATAAATTCGGAGGAAATACCTCTTCCGGTTTCGACTGTTCCGGATTTACCGTAAAAGTGTTTGAGGAAAATGACTTCTCACTTCCCCGAAGATCTACTGATCAGGCTGAGGCCGGAAAAAAAATAGACATTAATGAGGTAAAACCGGGGGACCTTCTCTTCTTTGCAACGGCAGGCGGAAGCAGGGTTTCCCATGTGGGTATTGTTCATGATATCGGAGCCGATGGAGAAGTGAAATTTATTCACGCTTCCACATCAAAAGGAGTTATTATTTCGTCATTAAACGAAAAATACTGGAACAAAGCCTATCTACACGCCCAAAGAATTCTTTAATAACAAAAGCCGTCTGAATGGAGAACCGAAGCTTTGCTTTTATCAAAACAGACAAAAAACTGGTCAAACTTTTTTATAAAGACATTACGGTTATAAAAGGTCTGGGGAATTATGTAGAAATCAATACCACAGACGATAAAAGGCATATCTACTATAAAACCCTTAAGGATCTTATTGAAAGCCTTCCCGATGAATTTATGCGGGTTCATCATTCATACATTGTTAATTTAACCAATATTGAATATTTTGAGGATAATCAGCTCGTATGCCGGGGACAGAAAATTACAGTTGCCAAAAGCTACAAAGAATGTCTTATCACAGCGCTTCATACCATGCTGCTGTAAATATTGTACATAAAATAAATACCCAACTGCATAATAAAATTTCGAGATCCTGTTTTCCATAATAGATTTGTGAAAATTTTAAAAATGAGCAAGAACAAAAACACAGCATTGCACTATATCAATACTCATAACATTACAGGGATAAAAGCAGGAAAAGAAAGAGAAACATTTCTGGAGATCTGGATGGTTGTGGTTAACGAACGGATTTTTGCACGATCATGGGGCCTGGCAGAAAAAAGCTGGTACAATACTTTTCTAAAAGAACCTGAAGGACAGATTAGATGCGGAGATGAAATATTTAGCATTAAAGCCGCTGTTCCTGATGATATAACAGATCTGACTTCCGAAATCAATGAGGCTTATTTAACAAAATATAATACAGGTTCAAATATTGAATATTCCAGAGGAATTATCCGGGAAGAGCATATTAGCCGTACTATGGAGTTTGAAATCTGCGGTTAGATCCTCTACATCTCATTTGTATACTAAAACAATCTTTTGTACTTTTAACACCTGAAAACCGAGACGTTTTCCAGAGATAATTTATATTAAAAATCAAACAAGAAACATGTCGTTACAACAAACAATTGAAAACATTTGGGATAATAGAGATTTATTACAGAATGAAGACAGCCAGAAGGCGATAAGAGAGGTTATTTCTTTATTGGATACCGGTGAACTTCGTGTTGCTGAACCTGTAGAAAACGGATGGCAGGTGAATGAGTGGGTGAAAAAAGCTGTAGTAATGTATTTCCCGATTCAGAAAATGGAAACCATTGAAGTAGGCCCGTTTGAATTTCATGACAAAATTCCTTTGAAGAAAAATTATGCTGAAAAAGGAGTGAGAGTTGTACCACATGCAATCGCCAGACAAGGTTCTTTCGTTGCTTCAGGAGTAATTATGATGCCTTCTTACGTAAATATCGGGGCGTACGTAGACTCAGGAACGATGGTAGATACCTGGGCAACTGTTGGAAGCTGTGCCCAGATCGGGAAAAATGTACACTTAAGTGGTGGAGTTGGAATTGGAGGAGTATTGGAACCACTTCAGGCTGCTCCGGTAATCATTGAAGACGACTGTTTCATTGGCTCAAGATGTATCGTTGTAGAAGGAGTTCACGTAGAAAGAGAAGCTGTATTGGGTGCAAACGTAGTATTAACCGCTTCTACAAAAATTATCGATGTAACCGGAAGTGAGCCGGTAGAAATCAAAGGAAGAGTTCCTGCCCGTTCAGTAGTAATTCCTGGAAGCTATACCAAACAATATCCGGCTGGAGAATATCAGGTTCCATGTGCTTTGATCATCGGACAGAGAAAAGAATCTACAGATAAAAAGACCTCTCTTAACGATGCTTTGAGAGAAAATAATGTAGCCGTATAAACTGTATTTCTTTAATTTTTTAAAGATTTACTCTTAAAACTCATATTAAAACCCTGAATATACATTTAGGGTTTATTTTATTGATACCTTTGAAAGGTTAAAAAAGCTTATTGAAAAACATGAACATGAAAATTGCCTTCGATGCAAAACGTTTTTTTCATAATACGTCCGGATTGGGCAATTATTCACGGGACCTGGTAAGGATCCTGTCTCAGTATTATCCAGAAAATGAATACCTCCTGTTGAATAAAAACACTTCAGAACGGGGTAAGGATATTCTGGAAAGACCTGATGTCCGTTTTGTGGAAACCTCAAAAGGAAAGTTCTCCCGCCAGTTTAAAATGGGAAAAGATGCCCAGAAGCAGGATGCTGATATTTTTCACGGACTTTCCGGTGAACTGCCCTTGAAATGGGATAAAAAACCGATCAGAAAAGTCGTGACCATTCATGATCTGATCTTCATGAGATATCCTCAGTATTATTCCTTTTTTGACAGAAAAATCCACCTTTGGAAATTTAAAAAAGCCGCTGAAACGGCAGATAAAATCATAGCCATCTCAGAACAGACCAAAAGAGATATCATCCATTACCTGAAAGTTCCGGAAACAAAAATTGAAGTGATCTATCAGGGCTGTCATAAAGCATTCAAAGAACAGCAGACCGATGAGCAGATTCTTGCTGTAAAGGAAAAATTCGGGCTTCCGCAGCATTTTATTCTGAATGTAGGAACCATAGAAGACCGGAAAAACCTTCTGAGCATCGTTAAAGCCATTCAGGGAAAAGAAATACCGCTTGTAGTAGTCGGAAGAAAAACCCAATACTATAAAAAAGTAGCTGATTTCATCCGGAAAAACAAAATGGAAAAACAGGTTTACTTTCTGGAAGGAGTTTCTATGGATGAACTGGCGATAATCTATAAACTGGCTGACATTTTTGTCTATCCAAGTTTCTTTGAAGGCTTCGGAATCCCGGTTATAGAAGCACTTTTCTCAAAGACTGTTACCATCACAAGTAACACAAGCTGCCTTCCCGAAGCTGGTGGAAAAGATTCGGTTTATGTAGATCCCGGAAATTATTTGGACCTCAAAGCCAAAATACAATTTCTTTGGGATAATGAATCCGAAAGAAAACGCCGTGCAGAAAAGAGTTTCGAGTTTGTACAGAAATTTAATGACGAACCGATTGCCGCTCAGCTGATGGATCTTTATAAAAAATTAATGTAAAAAAACTTTGAAGTTTAAAAATAAATCCTACATTTGTACCACAATTCAAAATAATGAAACCGAATTTTTTAACAGTACATCATTACTACTATCATCTCTGCAAAGACGGAATTGATTAGTATATACCTACGTTAAAAATCAAAATAATTAAAAACCGTCTGAGTAAATAGACGGTTTTTTTGTTTCCTGAATTCTTCTTCTCAGAAACTTCCAACAGATCAGTTCTCATTTACTCAGATTCAAAAAAAGAATACAATGAGTAAATTAAAAATTGCAGTTCAGAAAAGCGGCCGGCTGTATGAAGAGTCCTTACGGCTTCTCAAAGATTGCGGAATTTTTGTGAATAATGGGAAAGATCAGCTTAAAGTATCCATAGACAATTTTCCGATGGAAATCCTCTATCTCAGAAATTCCGATATTCCGCAATATCTGGAAGACGGAGTGGTGGATATTGCCATTGTAGGAGAAAACCTTTTAGCTGAAAAGCAGAAAAATATCCGGATTGTTCAGCAACTCGGGTTTTCCAAATGCCGGGTCTCTCTTGCTGTTCCGAAAGACATCGAAACCGACGACCTTTCCTATTTCCAGGGTAAAAAAATTGCAACATCTTATCCAAATACCCTTAACAGTTTTCTGACTGAAAAGGGAATCAATTCAGAGATTCACATCATTTCAGGATCAGTGGAAATAGCTCCCAACATAGGCCTTGCAGATGGAATCTGTGATATTGTAAGTTCCGGAAGCACACTTTTTAAAAATGGGTTAAGAGAAACCGTAACCCTTATGAAATCAGAAGCTGTTCTCGCAAAGACCTCAAACCTCAGTGAAGAGAAAGAAGCCGTTTTGCAAAAATTTCTGTTCAGAATTAAAGCTGTTTTAAAAGCAAAAAATTCAAAATATATCCTCATGAACGTTCCCAATGAAAAAATTCAGGACATTGCTTCTGTACTTCCGGTATTGAAAAGTCCGACTGTTATTCCGCTGGCAGAGAAAGGCTGGAGCAGCATTCATTCAGTAATTGATGAAGAAAGGTTCTGGGATGTTATTGACGAGCTGAAGGAAAACGGAGCCCAGGACATATTAATTATTCCAATCGATAAAATGGTGATATAAAGATGAAAATATACAGATATCCAGAAAAGAAAACATGGCCGGAGCTTACCAAACGCCCTGTCATTGAACGGGAAGAGATTTCCGGGCTGATTGCTGAAATATTTGAAGCTGTGGAAAAAAATGGTGACCAGGCTCTTATTAAGTTTAATAAGAAATTTGATAAAGCCGAGACACCCCAAATTGCAGTAACAGAAGCAGAAATTGAAAATGCTGCAGGACAGATCAGTGAAAATTTAAAAAAAGCAATTGGGCAGGCAAAAGAGAATATCTCAAAATTCCACACTTCACAGATACAGGAAACTGAAAAGATAGAGACCACATCCGGAGTGGTCTGCTGGAGAGAAAACAGAGCTATAGAAAAAGTCGGAATTTATATTCCGGGAGGAACTGCTCCTTTATTCTCAACCGTTCTGATGCTCGCCATACCTGCCAATATTGCAGGCTGTCAGGAAATTATTCTTTGTACACCTCCCGATCAGAATGGCTGTATCAATCCGGCTATACTGTACACCGCACAGCTTTGCGGAATTTCTAAAATTTATAAAACAGGGGGTGCACAGGCAGTGGCGGCAATGGCTTTAGGAACCGAAAGTATTCCGAAAGTCTATAAGATCTTTGGCCCCGGAAACCAGTTTGTAGTTGCAGGAAAAGAATATGTTCAGCGTTACGGGGTTGCTGTGGATATGCCGGCCGGACCAAGCGAAGTTCTGGTCATCGCAGATCATAAAGCCGTTCCTGAATTCTGTGCAGCAGATCTGCTTTCCCAGGCAGAACACGGAAGTGACAGCCAGGTGGTCTTTATCACTACCAATTTTAAAGTATTCAATGAAACGATAGAAGCTGTAGGAAAACAACTTAAGAAACTTCCGAGAAGTGAAACCGCACGCCAGGCATTACAGCACAGTTGTTTTATCCTGACAGAAAGCCTTGAAAATGCCGTTGAATTCAGCAATCTGTATGCTCCGGAACACCTTATCCTGGCTATGGAAGATTTTGAAAAGTATATTCCGATAGTAGAAAATGCAGGCTCAGTCTTCCTGGGTAACTATTCCTGCGAAAGTGCCGGAGATTATGCAAGCGGTACCAATCACACATTGCCTACCAATGCTTTTGCAAAGAATTACAGCGGTGTTTCACTTGATAGTTTTGTCAAAAAAATCACCTTCCAGCATCTGACTAAAAAAGGCCTTCAGAATATTGGAAGAACAATAGAAATTATGGCAGAGGCAGAAGGTCTTCTCGCTCACAAAAATGCAGTATCCATCAGATTAAAATAATAAAAATGAAAGATTTTAACCTCAATAATTTAGTAAGAAAAAACATTATAGCACTACAGCCTTATATCAGTTTCAGAGATCATAATGAGTTTAATGCTCCGGTTATGCTGGATGCCAATGAATGTCCGTTCGGAGAATTCAACAGATACCCGGATTCAACTCAGAAAAAACTTAAAAATAAGCTGGCAGAAATAAAAGGGGTACAACCAGCACAGATTGCGGTAGGCAACGGAAGCGATGAACTGATCGATCTGATTGTCAAAGTATTCTGTGAACCTAAAAAAGATGCCATTCTTATGATGAATCCGTCATTTGCGATGTATGGTTTTTATGCCATGGTGAATGAGAATGAAGTCCTGAAGCTCGATTTGGATGAGAATTTTGAAATGGTAAAAGATGAGTTTTTAAAAAAGACCCGGGAAAGAGATATCAAGATTTTCTTTTTGTGTTCCCCTAATAATCCAACCGGAAACAGTGTGGAAGACATTGAGTTTTTTGTTAAAAATTTTGACGGAATTGTAGTGATTGATGAAGCTTATATTGAATTTTCCGGGAAACGGTCAGGCATAGAACTGTTGTCACAATATCCTAATCTGATTATTCTTCAGACCTTCTCAAAAGCCTGGGGAACAGCCGGTGCAAGGGTAGGTGTTGCCTATGCTTCAGAAGAGATCATCCGGTTTATCAACACCGTAAAAGCACCTTATAACGTCAATGTATTGAGCCAGGAACTGATTCTGAATCTTTTAAATGATGAAAACAGACTTAAAGAGAACGTTGAAAATACTCTTCAGGAAAGAGAGTGGCTGATCGGGGAGTTTCAGAATATTGAATGTATTGAAAAGGTTTTCCCTACCGATGCCAATTTCTTCCTGATTAAAATGAAAAATGCAGAACAGGTGTATGAAAAAATGCTTTCAGAGGAAATTTTAACCAGTAAAAGAGCTCCTGCTATTCCGGAATGCATCAGGATCAATGTGGGAAACCGTGAAGAAAATATAAAATTAATTGATACCCTGAAAAAAATCAACTCATGAAAAAAGTCCTTTTTATAGACCGTGACGGTACGCTGATCATTGAACCGCCGGAAGATTTTCAGGTCGATTCACTGGATAAGCTGGAATTCTATCCCGGTGTTTTTCAGAATCTTTCAAAAATAGCCAGAGAGCTGGATTATGAACTGGTCATGGTTACTAATCAGGACGGCTTGGGAACAGATAGCTTTCCCTATGAGAATTTTATAAAACCTCACGAAAAGATGCTGAAGGCCTTTGAAAATGAAGGGATTTTTTTCAGGGATATCCTGATTGACAGCAGTTTTGAACATGAAAATAAACCAACCCGAAAACCGGGAACGGCAATGCTTGAAAAATATAGATACGGACAGTATGATCTGGAAAATTCCTATGTAATTGGAGATAGAATTACCGATATTCAATTAGCTGAAAATATGGGGTCTAAAGCTATTTTTATAAATGAAAACTTTAATGAAGGGGCCACACTAACCACTAAAAAATGGGAAGAGATCTACAGGTTTTTAAAACACGGATCAAGAAAAGCTATAGTCCGCAGAAAGACCAATGAAACAGATATAGAAATAGAAATAAACCTTGATGGAAAAGGCCGTTCAGAAATTTCAACAGGACTGCATTTTTTTGATCATATGCTGGATCAGATCGCCAGACACGGTGGTCTTGATCTGAAAATTACCACAAAAGGAGATCTGGAAATCGATGAACACCACACGATTGAAGATACGGGAATTGTCTTGGGAGAAGCATTTTTGAAAGCATTGGGTAATAAAAAAGGAATTGAACGATACGGGTTTCTGCTTCCGATGGACGACTGCCTGGCGCAGGCGGCAATAGATTTCGGAGGACGCCCGTGGCTGGTCTGGAATGCTGAATTTACAAGAGAAAAAATAGGAGACGTACCCACTGAAATGTTTTTTCATTTTTTTAAATCATTCACAGACTCCTCAAAGTCTAATCTGAACCTTAAAGCAGAAGGAAACAACGAGCACCACAAGATAGAATCCTTGTTCAAAGCATTTGCAAAAGCCCTGAAGATGGCAGTGAAACAATCTGATGATTCCTATAATTTACCCTCAACCAAAGGAAGTTTATGATCGCCATAATAAAATATAACGGAGGTAATGTAAGTTCCGTCCAAAATGCATTACTGCGATTGAATACAGATTCTGTAGTAACCGATGATCCTGAATTGATCTTGCAGGCTGATAAAGTCATTTTTCCGGGGGTAGGAGAAGCCTCTTCCACCATGAAAAACCTTCAGGAAAAAGGCCTTGATAAGCTTATTCCCACATTAAAACAGCCTGTTCTGGGAATTTGCCTTGGAATGCAGCTGATGTGCGCAGAGAATGAAGAAGGAAGAACCGAAGGAATGGGAATCTTTGATACTCAGGTTAAAAGGTTTCCGCCTGAAGATCTTGTTCCTCACATGGGCTGGAATACGGTTTCAGATCTGAAATCACCTCTTTTTTCGGGAGTTGATGAAAACACTGATGTTTATTTTGTACACAGCTATTACTGCAGCCTGTCGGAGTTTACAGTGGCAACATGCGATTATATTCTGCCGTTCAGTGCAGCGCTGCAGAAAGATAACTTTTATGCTGTTCAGTTTCACCCGGAAAAATCAGGGATTGTGGGACGCAGGATTTTAGAAAACTTTTTAAACCTTTAGAAATGAAAATTATACCAGCTATTGATATTATTGACGGAAAATGTGTACGACTGTCAAAAGGTGATTACAGCACAAAAAAAGTATACCGTGAAGATCCGGTGGAAATGGCTAAGGAATTTGAAAGTTACGGAATCCGGTTTCTTCATCTTGTTGATCTTGATGGGGCCCAATCCAAACATATCGTCAATCAGAAAGTCCTGGAAAATATAGCAAAAGAAACTTCGCTGCACATTGATTTCGGAGGCGGCTTGAAAACACAAAAAGATATAGAAACTGCTTTTGATTCGGGAGCAAAGCAGGTAACCCTTGGAAGTATCGCGGTTCAGAATCCTGAATTCAGTGTTGAAATGATTAGAAAATACGGAAGTGAAAAGATCATCTTAGGGGCAGACTGCCACCACCGGAAAATAAAGATCTCCGGCTGGCAGGAAGAAAGCAGTGATGACATTATTGATTTTCTCCTGCGGTATCAGGAACTGGGAATTCAGCAGGTCATCTGTACCGATATTGCTAAGGACGGAATGTTGGAAGGCCCGTCTGAGGAACTCTATAAAGAAATTCTGAAGAAAACTTCGGTAAGTCTTACAGCAAGCGGAGGCATTTCATGCATTGAGGATGTGTACAGGATGAAAGAGATCGGATGTTCAGGAACGATTATCGGAAAAGCGCTTTATGAAGGAAAAATAACATTCACAGAACTTCAGAAACTGATTGATAATGCTTAAAAAAAGAATAATCCCATGTCTGGATATCAAAGACGGAACCACAGTAAAAGGAATCAATTTTGAAGGGCTCCGCAATGCAGGAGATCCTGTAGAACTTGCCATAAAATACGAACAGGATGGAGCCGATGAGTTGGTTTTCCTAGATATTACGGCTACCATAGAGAAAAGGAAGACCTTTGTAAGTCTGGTAAAAGATATTGCTGAAAAACTGAGCATACCCTTTACGGTAGGAGGCGGAATTTCCTCTGTAGAAGATGTCAGAAAGCTTCTGGAGGCCGGAGCAGATAAAATCAGTGTCAATTCCTCAGCGGTAAAAGATCCACAGCTTGTTTACAGGCTGGCGAAGGAATTCGGAAGTCAGTGTGTAGTTGTAGCTATTGATACCCGGTTTTCTGCGGGTAAAGATCTGGTTTACATCAGCGGGGGGCGTGTGCCTACCAGTCTGGATACCATCAATTGGGCTAAAGAAACCGCAGCTTTGGGAGCTGGAGAGCTTCTTTTGACTTCTATGGACGGAGACGGAACAAAAGCCGGATTTGACCTGCGGATCACTCAACTGGTATCAGAAAGTGTGCAGATTCCTGTAATTGCATCCGGTGGAGCCGGAAAAGCAGAGGACTTTGCTAAGGTTTTTCAGGAAACAAAAGCCACAGGAGCGTTGGCGGCCAGTATTTTCCATTTCAATGAAGTACCCATATCAGAATTAAAACAAATATTAAAATCCCAAAAAATTGCAATACGATGAAAATTAATTTCAATAAAGGCAATGGTCTTGTACCGGTTGTCATTCAGGACAGCAGAACACTTCAGATGCTTATGCTTGGCTATATGAATGAAGAAGCATTTGAAAAAACAAAAAGAGAAGGGAAGGTTACCTTTTTCAGTCGTTCCAAAAACAGACTTTGGACGAAAGGAGAAGAATCCGGAAATTTTTTGAAAGTAGAAAGCATAAAATTAGATTGTGATCAGGATACCATTCTGATTAAAGCAGTTCCCGCAGGTCCGGTTTGCCACACCGGAAGTTTCAGCTGCTTTGGTGAAAAGAATTCAAAAGGATTCCTATATCAACTGGAAGCTAAAATCTCTGATAAAATTGATAGCCAGGAAGATGGTTCATACACCTATTCTCTTTATCAGAAGGGTATTAATAAAGTCGCTCAGAAAGTAGGAGAGGAAGCTGTAGAACTGGTCATTGAAGCCAAAGATAATAATCAGGATTTATTCAAAAACGAAGCGGCCGATCTTCTGTATCATTTTCTGATTTTACTCAAAGCTAAAGGTCATACATTGGAAGAGATTGAAGATATTCTTCAGAGCAGAGACAGATAAGTAAAGACCTTTAGTGTTTTATGGATTGTTAAAAAACAGGTATATTTACAGCTATACAATCTAAAAACTAATGCCAAAATGTATAAATTCCTTTATATAGCAACTCTTCTCCTGCTCATCAACTCTTGTGAGAAAAAGGGGAGCACTACTTTCAAAACAGAAAAAATAGGTAACGTAAGCTTTAAAATACCGTCCTCTTTTTCACTGGTGAAAGCAAAAAGTACAGACACAGAAGTTTATGATATTCTCTCAGGCCAAAAGATAGTAGGCTCTGTTTATAGAGGTACTTACTACCAGCCTTTTGTGGAGGACTATTCTCTTACTGAAGAAAAAGAAATATATGATAAAGTAAAGTCTAAGGAAACCCGGATTTATTATTCTGAGAATTTTGAAAAAGATTATAAAAATGGGATTTACAACGATAATTACTATTACTACGATACCATCAACAAAAATATAGGACAGGTTATGCTTCCTAAAAAAGAGAATAAAGGTTCAATAGGAATTTATTTTGACAGTATAGACCGTCACAAAAATAAATTTGCCATCATAAGCAGTGATCTGAGTAAGGCTAATCAAAAAACTTTTTTAGAGATTTTTAAAACAATAGAAGTGAAATAACTGAAAGGAATAAGAGATTTTCAGATTATTACTTCTTTATATTTTTCACAAAAATAACGATTGTAGATACTAAAAAAGCAGGAAAATAATCCCTGCTTTTTTAGTTATTTTATACTTTATATTAGCGTTTTCAATTATCTGTCTATTAATATTTTACGCACTGCTGTTTGATCTCCAGATTTAATAATGCCAATATAAGCTCCGTTGGCAAGTTCTGAAACATTAATTTCAGTTTCATTATTTCTCTTAAGGAGTGATTTCCCGGAAAGATCAGTGATTTCAAAGCTCAGATCTTTGGTCTTCACATCAGGAAGCTGAATTGAAATCACATCTTTGGAAGGGTTAGGATAAATCACGACAGATTCAATCGATTTTGAATTATTTTCCTTTGTTCCCATTAATGAACTGACAGTAGTAGCAACGGCAAAATGTTGAAGGGCTCCCACAGTTGCCTTTCCTATTTTGTAGATATACACCGGATCTGTATTGGCAAATGTATCAGCTGTAGTGTGAGGGTAAGAACTTCTTATTCTTTCAAAGAAACCGGTAATGACTTCCCCTTTTCTTTCAAACGGAATATAATCTGTATCTGCAGCCGGATCTACGGCAGTCTGAAGAGGAGAGTATAGTGTGGTGCAATTTCTAAGCTGTTGGGTTACAGCAGCTGAAGCAGCATTGTTACTTGTTGTCCCACCCTGATCCTGATCACAGTAGACCACATTGTTATTATTGCCCATAACACCTCCTACCTGATCCAGGTTAAAGACCAGCTTGATATCCAATACCCGGGTATTCCCTTGATAGGCAATGTTGTTGGCGTAATGATAGCTGCCCTTCAATCCCTGTTCTTCCACTGAGAAATGAATGAATTTAATAGAGTATTCTGTAGGGATATTTCTGAGAATTCTTGCGGCTTCCAGAATAATAGAAGTTCCGCTGCCATTGTCATTGACACCAGGGCCGTTAAGACTGTCAAAATGCCCGCAGATGATCACATATTTGTTAGGGTAGACCGTTCCGGTTTTAGTGATGACTAAATTTTTGGAACTTGTCCCGCTGAATGTAAAAGGATCTTCTACGATCTGAGATGCGGAATAACCGTAAGAAAGATACTTGTTTTTGATCCAGGTAAGTGCATTGGCATTATTTACCGAACCTGTTGTTTTAATACCTAAATTGGCAAATTCCTGAAGGCTGGTGGTGATATTGGTTTGGGAAACCATATCAGCTCTGTTTTTGTAAGCCTGAATAAGGCTTTGGGCACCGATGCAGTGAAATGCAAATGATGCCAGTGCGATTGTGGTGAGTTTTTTCATATATATAATTTGTTGGTGGTGTCTATTTCTCAATAATGACCTTTCGGGTCACTGTGTTTTGGTCAGATTTTACCGTTACCATATAGGTTCCGTTAATAAGGTTAGAAGTTAGTATTCTGTCCTCATTTTCTGAATTCAACAGTAAACGGCCATTCATATCACTAAGTTCTACATTGAAGTTTTTAACGCTTTCCGGCAGCTCAATATGAATAATATCCTTAGCCGGGTTAGGGTAGATTTTGATGGCTGCCAGCTCGTTTTCTGCATGAACTTCATCGGTTCCCAATACACTGGATGCAGAGGCAAAATGCTGAAGCGCTCCTACAGCAGCTTTTCCTATTTTATAAACATAAACAGGATCTACATTGGCAAAAGTATCATTGGCGGTATGAGGGCGGGAGCTTTGAATATTCTCATAAAACCCGGTAATAATCTCGTTTTTCTGCTCAAAAGGGATATAGTCTGATGAATAAGCATTGGTAATCACGGTCTGTAGTGGTGAATATAAAGTGGTGCAGGTCGCCAGCTCCTGAGTGATCTGGTTAGACATCGCATTGTTAGTAGATAGCCCGCTTACGTCTCTTTCACATTTGATGATAGTATTATTATTACCCAGCTGGCCGCCTACCTGATCTATATTGAATACCAGCTTTACGTCAATATTACGGCTGTTATTCTGGTAAACAACATCATTGGCATAATGCTTACTTCCGTAAAGTCCCTGTTCTTCTCCTGAAAAATGAATGAATTTTATAGAATAATCAGTGGGAACATCTTTTAAAATCCTTGCCGCTTCCAGAAGGATAGAAGTGCCGCTTCCATTATCATTTACACCAGGCCCGTTAATCGTGTCATAATGAGCACAGATAATTACATACGTATTGGGATAAAGTGTTCCGGTTTTCGTAATAACAAGGTTTTTAGAACTTATTGTTGTATTAGCTGTATAATCAAAAGTGAAAGGATCTTCCACAATTTGTCCGGCAGTATAACCATACGAAAGATATTTATTTTTAATCCAGTTGAAAGCACTCGTATTAACAGGTGAGCCTGTCATTTTTACGCCTAAATCTCCGAAAGCCTGAAGGTTAGAAGTTATATTAGTTTGAGAAACCTTGTTGGCCCTGTCTTGATAAGCTTGGATAAAAGTTTGCCCGTTAAGGTGGTAAGCTGTCAAAGAAAGAAGAATAATAGTCGTTATTTTTTTCACTTTTAGATAAAATTTTACAGATTCAATAATTCAGCAAATTTAGATAATAAAAACGAATTTTATTTATAAAAACTCAAAGATTCTCCCTTATAATTCTTATTTAGTAAAACATTGATTATGTGATAGGTATATAATTAATTACATTACCGTATAGTAATTAAATTATTCATTATTATTATTATTGTATTTATTGATTTTTTACATTAAAAATGGAATTTAAAAGAAAATAATGATTCGGAATCATAAATCCACTTCCGGATTACTGTGAATACAGCAATAGTGAATAGATCAGTTTCAAAAGTTAGGGAGAATTTTTATTAATCGCGAGGAAAGACAAAGGATAAATAAAATGTAGCTGTTTTTAAGATAAATAAAGGCGCTTCGCTTATTTTTGAAATACAAGGTTATATCTAAATTTACTTTTTTGAAATTATCAGATAATATTGTTGACATGGGGTACTGGGGCTGATTGATTGACCTGGGAAGCAGGAGCGTTTAAAAAAAGTTATAATTGGAGAAGCGTAATTTTCCGGAACAAAAAAATCCCGGACCAAAGCCCGGGATTTATATTGATAACAAAAGTTCTACATTATTTTACTTGATCTACAACAGCTTTGAAAGCTTCAGGGTGATTCATTGCTAAATCTGCTAAAACTTTTCTGTTAAGCTCAATGTTGTTCTTTTTAAGAGCTCCCATAAACTGAGAGTAAGACATTCCGTGCTCTCTTGTTCCCGCGTTGATACGAGTGATCCAAAGTGATCTGAAATTTCTCTTTTTCTCTTTTCTTCCGCGGTAAGCATATTGCATTGCTTTTTCAACCGCATTTTTAGCTACAGTCCAAACGTTCTTTCTTCTACCGAAAAAACCTTTAGCTTGCTTAAAAATTTTCTTTCTGCGAGCTCTTGAAGCTACGGCATTTACTGATCTAGGCATAATTTAAATTGTTTTTTTGAAAAGGGCGGAATATAAAATTCTCTTAGTGGCACCGTTTCAGGGTTAAAATGTTGAATTTGTTTTGAATTCTTATAAACCGAATATAGATTTATAAAAACTACTTAATGGCTAATTGACGTAGAACGCTCTTTGTGTCCACAGCAGCAACGTAAGAAGTCTGCGTAAGATTTCTCTTCTGCTTAGTTTCTTTCTTAGTTAAGATGTGGCTTTTGAAAGCATTTTTTCTTTTGATCTTACCAGATCCGGTAAGAGCAAAACGTTTCTTAGCACCTGATTTCGTTTTTAATTTTGGCATTGTCTTGCTTTTTTATTGTTTTTGTTATCAATATCTTGTCCATGGTTCCTAAATTACTTAGGAATAACAGTTTGCAAAGATACAAAAAAAGATTTAATCTTCTGCCTCTACTACCAGAGATTCTAATAAAATGTTGTGGGTGGGAATAACGGATATCTTTATCACCCCGCCATTCTGTGCAACCGTGCTCTGAAGCTTATCATTATCTTTTTGATGATTGACTGATTTTACAGCCCATTTTTTAGACGGAATAGATTTCAGAACCACGGTATAGGTATTTCCTTTGATCATATTCTTTACCAGTTTGTTCTGTTTGAAAACACTTAGAGTATCAGTCGTATTTTTAAAGAAATAACCAGGAACGGTTAGTTCATTTTTGACCAGATTAATTCCCGTATTCTTACTGTATTTATTAAAATAGAGGATGTAATCTTCATTTTTTAACCGGAGATCAACACGGCTAAAGCCATCAGTAAATCTTTGATCTCTAGTCATCTGTTCTCCAAAAGAGAAAAAAGGAATACTGCCGGTATTGAAAATAATGATATCCGGATTTCTTTCAAGAACATAATTGGCATCACCTAGTTCATGCCCTAAAGCTCCGTTTCCAAAATTAGCAGGTGGATGTCTCGGAAGATAATAGTCATTTAATCCCAGCATATCTACTGTCGGAAGTTCTGATGAATAGGGAATACATCCGGCCGCAGTAACCGCAATCAGGGTATTATCAGGAAAGGTATTTTTGAGTTCTTGGCCTAATTCCATTCCACGGAACTCCCATCTTTCTTTGGCGGCTCTGTAATTCTGTGGAATAAAAAGCTGTATAATGGCATTAATAATCAGTGCAGGGATCAGTACAGACTGTATTTTTTTTTGTTTAAAATTGAATTGAGGGGAAACGTTCAGCCCTAAAATAATAGCAAACGTAAAGAAAATAAGCAAAACATAATAATGTCTGTTGGCCGGGAAAATATCACCTCCGACTGATGTTACATAACCTGCCCATGCAGCGATATTTAACAAAAAATAGAAACCAGTGATATTTTTTTTCCTGAAGACAAGAATATATAGAAAATAGAGTCCCAGAGAAGAAATAATCAGAGTTCCGACAAATGCTCTAAGCTGATAATATCCACCTCTCAGAATATGATGAAGAGTAACTTTTACTTTAACTAACGCTGTATTGGGAACAATTTCACCATAATAAGTATATCTGAAAGCCAATTGTCCCAAAAGAAATAAAGAAGGGATGATAAAGCTGAACAACACTATTTTAGCTAATTGGGTCCTGTTTTTCAGATTTGTAGCTAACAGGAAAAATGAAGCCAGAAGGGTAAATAAAAATCCATCCGGCCTGGTAAGGGCAAGAAGTCCCAGCCATACAGAAAGGTAAAGCCCTCTTTTCAGGCTTCCGGTATTGACAATTTTCAATACTTCAATGATAACCAGGGTAACCAAGAGAGCATACATAGGCTGTTCCAGACCTCCGACTGCCCACACGGCAAGGGTAGGAGTCGTTACCAGCAATCCCACACCAAAAAATACAAATTCCTTTTTTACAGGCTGTTGGCTGAAGTACCGGAGAATAGTGCCTATCATCCCAACAGTACACAGAATACCCAGTATCCTTGCCGAAAAAATAAGGTCAATACCCAGTTTGCCAAACAAGGAAACCCCAAGAACCCAAAGAAGGTTGGAGTAGCCTTCCACAGGATGCCCGTCATTCCAGGTCAGTCCTTTACCTTCTAAAAAGCGCTGTGCATATCGGAGAGAGATCAGGCTGTCATCGGAGAAAAAAGGGTAGTAGAAGTAACAGGTCAGGAAGAATACAATAAGGGAAAGAATGAAAAAAAGTCGATATCCAAATTTCATGAATGTGTCAGTTTTTAGCGCATAGTTTCCCAAACCTTTCAGGAATTCCGATTGCAAAATAACAAAAAAACTGCCTCCCAAAAAAGAAAAACTGCAGACGGACTGCCTGCAGTTAGATTATTTTATGAACTAAAGTCTATGAATTGAAAAATTCCAGCAGATCTTTATTGATCGTTTCCGCTTCTGTGGTTGGCATACCATGAGGGAATCCTGGATAAGTGATTAACTTTCCATTCTTAAGAAGCTGTGCAGATTTAACGCCTGAATCCTGATAAGGTACAATCTGGTCATCTTCGCCATGCATTACCAGAACAGGAAAATCTACACTTTTAAGGTCTTCTGTAAAATCTGTTTCGGAAAAAACTTTAACGCAATCGTAATGAGCTTTGATAGATCCCATCATTCCCTGTCTCCACCAGTTTCTGCGGATTCCTTCAGATACATTGGCTCCTTCTCTGTTAAATCCATAGAAAGGAAGGGTAATATCGATATAAAACTGAGATCTGTTGTTAGCAGTATTGTAGCGGATATCATCAAATACCGAGATAGGAGTTCCTTCAGGATTACTGTCACTTTGTACCATGATAGGAGGTACTGCACTGATTAATACCACTTTTGAAACTCTTCCGTTTCCTCCGTATTTTGCAGCATATCGGATTGCTTCTCCACCTCCTGTAGAATGGCCGACATGAATAGCGTCCTTCAGATCCAAAAACGCCGTAAGTTCTGCCACATCTGAGGCGTAGGTATCCATATAATGGCCTGTTTCTACCTGGGTAGATCTGCCGTGTCCCCTACGGTCGTGGGCAATGACACGAAATCCTTTTTCAAGGAAGAAAAACATCTGTTTATCCCAATCGTCTCCCGATAATGGCCATCCGTGATGAAAGAATACAGGCTGTCCTTTTCCCCAGTCTTTGTAATAGATCTCTGTTCCGTCTTTTAATTGAAATGTGCTCATTGTTCTACTTTTTTTGTGATTAATAATGTGCTCAATGTTTTAGTTTATCATGATGATAACAAATGTAGGACAAAATATTTTACAGAAAATTGATATAGGATAATGATTAACAATAATGTAATAAAAAAAGCCGCATATTAGAAATTAGAGAAAAATTAAATTAATCTTTGTTCGGGATAAGAGTATCTGATTGATGCAGGTTTGAAGCTGGGAGATGGAAGTTATGAATGCCATCAATAATAAGTATCATTTTTGTTTTATCTTTTTTTAAGATAGTTTGATTTTAAGTAAACTCTAATACCTATACTAAAATTAACTTCCATCTTTCAGTCATTAATCTTCACTTCGCTTATTTTAGAAATGCGAAGTCTTGTTTGATGTATCAGCCGGATACTGATTATAAAAAAGAAAGCTACCTCATTTGAGATAGCTTTTATATTTTATTTAGCTGGTTTTTTAGGACTCATCATCATGATCATTCTTTTTCCCTCAAGCTTTGGAAGCTGGTCTACTTTTCCAACATGCTCCAATTCCTGAGCAAGTTTCAGAAGTAAGATTTCTCCCTGGTCTTTAAAGATAATAGAACGTCCTTTAAAAAATACGTAGGTCTTTAATTTTGAACCTTCTTCAAGGAATTTTTCAGCATGCTTTTTCTTGAATTCATAATCGTGGTCATCAGTCTGAGGTCCGAAACGGATCTCCTTTACCACCACTTTTACCTGCTTGGCCTTAAGTTCCTTCTGCTTTTTCTTTTGCTCGTATAAAAACTTTTTATAGTCTAATATCCTTGCAATAAAAGGCTCAGCCTTATCGGAGATTACTACCAGATCAAGCTCCTGCTCTGTGGCGAGCTGTCTTGCTTTATCAATTGGATAAACTCCCGGCTCTACGTTATCGCCCACTAAACGAAGCTCTCTCACACGAATTTTATCGTTGATCAAGTGTGCGTCCTCCTGTACCGGACGTCTCTGTGGGCCCCTGTTGTTAAATCTTTGTGCTATTGTATTATAATTTTATTGGTTAATTGCTATTTTATCAAAAGATTGAGAGATTCAGCAATGATTAATCTCTCAATACTTTATTTTTTAATCTTATTAAATGGCAGATTCCTTTTTAAAGTAAGAAACAAAATCTTCCATATTCATTACTCCAAGGTCTCCTTCACCACGTCTTCTTACAGAAATCGTACCGTCTTTCTCTTCATTTTCACCCACTACAAGCATGAATGGGATCTTGTTCAATTCAGCATCACGGATCTTTTTTCCGGTTTTCTCGTTTCTGTCGTCAATCTGACCGCTAATATCGTGATTTTCCAAAAATTGTGAAACTTTTTTTGCATAATCTACATATTTTTCACTGATTGGAAGAATAATAAACTGATCAGGGCTCAGCCACAACGGGAAATCTCCTGCCGTATTCTCCAAAAGGATCGCGATAAAACGTTCCATAGAACCGAATGGTGCTCTGTGAATCATTACCGGTCTGTGCTTCTCATTATCGTTTCCAATGTAGTGAAGATCAAATCTTTCCGGTAAGTTATAGTCAACCTGGATCGTTCCAAGCTGCCATCTTCTTCCTAAAGCGTCTTTCACCATGAAATCCAGCTTCGGTCCGTAGAATGCAGCTTCACCATATTCTATTACCGTTTTAAGATTCTTATTTTTAGCAGCAGTAATGATGGCACTTTCTGCTTTTTCCCAGTTCTCATCAGAACCGATATATTTTTCTCTGTTTTCAGGATCTCTTAAAGAAACCTGCGTTACAAAATCTTCAAAACCTAAAGATCTGAAAACATAAAGAACAAGATCAATTACCGCTTCAAATTCTCCTAAAAGCTGATCCGGAGTACAGAAAAGGTGAGCATCATCCTGAGTAAATCCACGAACCCTAGTCAGCCCGTGAAGCTCTCCACTTTGCTCATATCTGTATACCGTACCGAATTCTGCATATCTTTTCGGAAGATCTCTGTAGCTCCATTGCGAAGTTTTATAGATTTCACAGTGGTGAGGGCAGTTCATTGGTTTCAGCATGAATTCTTCACCTTCATTCGGTGTTTTGATCGGCTGGAAGCTGTCTGCTCCGTATTTATCCCAGTGTCCGGAAGTTACATACAATTCTTTCGCCCCGATATGTGGAGACATTACAAATTCATAACCTCCTTTTTTCTGAGCTGCAGAAAGGAAATTTTCCAGTTTTCTTCTCAAAGCAGTCCCTTTTGGCAGCCATAACGGAAGCCCGGCACCTACTTTCTCAGAAAATGCAAAAATTCCAAGTTCTTTACCTAATTTTCTGTGGTCTCTTCTTTTGGCCTCTTCAAGTCTTTCAAGATATTCAGTAAGATCTTTCTGTTTAGGGAAAGAAATACCGTAAACTCTTGTCAATTGAGGGTTTTTCTCATTTCCTCTCCAGTAAGCTCCTGCAGCATTTAAAATCTTAACGGCTTTTACGATATTGGTGTTAGGAATATGACCTCCACGGCATAAATCTGTGAAGTCATCATGAGTTACAAAAGTGATCTCTCCGTCATTAAGATTAGAGATCAGCTCTACTTTATAAGGATTATCTGCATAAACTTTCAATGCTTCTTCTTTAGAAACAGGGTATAATGAGAATGTTGAACCTTTTTTAGCATTTTCCAATACTTTCTTTTCAATTTTCTCAAAGTCTTTTTCAGATAAGCTTTCGTCTCCGAAATCTACATCATAATAGAATCCGCTTTCAATAGCAGGACCAATGGTCAGCTTAGCATTAGGATAAAACTCAAGGATTGCCTGCGCCAGAAGGTGGGCAGAAGAATGCCAGAACGCTTTCTTTCCAAGATCATCATTCCAGGTCAGCAGCTGTACCGTTGAATCCGTCGTTATAGGTGTGGTGGTTTCTACTTGTTTACCGTTTACAACTGCGGAAATGGTATTTCTAGCCAATCCCTCACTGATAGATTTTGCCACATCTAAAGGAGTAACTTCTCCTTCGAATTCTTTGACACTATTGTCTGGAAGTGTAATTTTTATCATTGTTTACTAAGAAATTTTAAGATGCAAAAATACGCATTTTTTAGATAATATACTATATTAGCATCTATTTAGAATGAGATTTAATATAAAAAATAGAAAAGATATTTGTGCTTTTTGTATCATTGGGTTTTATAAGTAGCTTTTCATAGAAAAATTATTCAAATTCCTTTGTTTACAGGAGAAGTAAAAAGCCTGAAGTACGCTTTGTCTATTGAACTGTATTTCTTCTCAAAAACATCAGAAATCAAACAAAAAATAAACTTTTTAAATATGGATACTTTCAATATAGATCTGCATTGTGACCTTTTATATTATCTGTTAAGATCAGAGGCCAAAATAAATGATGGTGAGTTCGGAGCTTCACTGCCTTTTTTAAGAGAAGGAAATGTAAAGCTTCAGATTATGGCGATCTATTCATCCACAGGTAAGGGAAGTACAGAATATGGGCTTCAACAGAGCAGTCTGTTTTCAGAACTGATAAAAAGTGACGATTTTTTCCTGTTTGAAAATGAAAGCTATAAAGACACCGAAAATGAAGGAAAAACAGGAATTCTGGCTTCCATTGAAAATGCTTCTTCTTTCTGTGATGAAAATGAAAGCCTTGATTCCGGTTTTAAAAAGTTGGACAGTATCATTGAAAATACAAAAAAAGTCTTTTATATAGGAATTACCCATCACACGGAAAATCGTTTTGGAGGCGGAAACAATGCTTCAGCAGGATTGAAAGAAGACGGAAAAGTATTGATTGATTATCTTTCAGACACAAAAATAGCCATCGACCTTGCTCATGCAAGTGACCAGCTGGCTCATGATATTTTTAATTATATCGATCAGAAAAATTATTCAGTTCCCATTCTGGCAAGTCATTCCAATTACAGAACGATTTATAAGAACAACCGGAATCTTCCTGATGAGCTGGCTAAAGAAGTGATCCACAGAAAAGGTTTAATTGGATTGAATTTCATTAAAGATTATATTGATCTGGAGCATCCGGAACGGCTTTATGAACATATTCAGTACGGATTAGATCTGGGTGGAGAAAACAGTATCGCTTATGGAGCTGATTATTTCTACTGGAAAGACCATCCGGACAAATCCCGTCATCCGTTTTTCTTCCCTGAACATTCCGATGCTTCAGTGTATCCGGCAATCAATAAAGAAATATCGGAGAGATTTTCTCCTGAACTGATGAGAAAAATAAGCCATGAAAATGCCCTGAAATTTATAACGGGAATATATCAGCCGTAATTCTGATTTTTAGAGTGCAAGTTTGTTTTAAAATCAGAGGGAAAATATTTTAATTCTCGCAGATCATGCAGATTTGGCAGATTTATGAAGTCTTTTAAAAAAACAGAAATAGATTTAAAAACGTTTGCCTATAACGTTCACTTCATCGGATAACGAAGTTGATTCTATACTTTGCTTCCTTTAAAATCATTATTGCCTATTCATGAAACTTTGTGTTTTCAAAAAAATAATAATTAATGCTTGTCCGGGAGATTTATTTAGGTTTGCAGATCATGCCGTTTTTTGTTGGTTTAACGCAAAAGGCGCAAAAGTTTTAAATTATTATGCAGCTTTTAAGGCGCAAGAAAATCCATGATTTTCAGCAAGTTTTTAGAATTGCAATCCTTCGTTTCATCGAATCAACGGAGTTGATTCTTTCTTTTGCTCCCTAAAATCAATAGTATCAATAATAAACCTTTAGTTTTCAAAAAAATAATAATTAATTTCAGTTACTCAATTAAAAAGATAAAAAGGGTCATGAAATCTGTGTAATCAGCGAGATCTGTGGGAAATAAAAGCCAGCTACAGTTTACAGCTGACTTTTTCTTTTATATTTTACCTTCTGCTTGATGATTTCAATCACATCCACATTCTGCACTTTAGACTTTACCCAGCCATGAATGTCAATATAAAGAAGGGATCTTCTGTAATATTCATTTTGTGAAAATGTTTCCAACTTTTCATCAAATGCTTTAAATGCCTCTTGCTGTTTGTTTAAAACCAGATTGTTAATCTCTTTGAAAAACTGGATGCTTTCATAATGAAATTCCTCAGGCTTTTTCATTTTCCGGGCAAACTTTAAGGTAGAGGCAATAAATTCATCATAATCTTCATCATTTCCCGATTCATATTTCACCATCAGAATCAGGATTCTTGTATGAAAGAGAAGGTCTTCCTGTACATTTCCGCGGCATTCTACGACCTTCATTGCGTACTTAATTGACCTATCATACATTTTACTTCCGAAAAACATGGCAGCCATTTTCAGATAGAGAATCATAAAGTGATGTTCATCAATCTTTTCTTTCAGGCGTTCCATTTTCAATTCAATTTCCGGGATCAGCTTTGTACCTGCAAAAAATTCACCCTTTACAAAATGAATGTTCATCAGGGTATTATAATGGGTCAGAAAAATCAGCGACTGTAGGTTCTCGTTCTGAGCAAAGTTTTCAGCGTTCACTGTAGTGTTGAAGCTTTCAAAATGTTCTTCCAGAATATCAATGTTTCCGTATAAGAACAGGATTTTGAGGAGGTAAGTATTTCCTTTAATATACCAGACCGGATGGCTGAAGATCATTTCAGGCTTTTTATGAAACAGATCTACCCACTGATACGCGTATTTCAGGGTGTATTTATACTCCTGCAACAGTTGGTTTTTCCAGACATGAGCTTTGAAATACCAGAGTTTTTCTGTGAAGTTCAGTTGATCCGGATTTATATTTTGGATCTGTGCATTGAAGATGTCCAGTATTTCTTCCCGATCCTTATCATTTTTTGCATAGCCATGGGTAAGCATTTCGCTATACAGTTTCAATGAAAGATTAGAGAGTTCGGTAGCATAATGATTTTGTATGCTTACTTCCTGTGATTGTCTGATCAGTTCATCGGCACGGCCTTCAATACTTCTTGTAATGAATTGTGATTCAATAACTTTTTCAAGATCAATAATTTCAGAAGCAATGCTTTTTTCGTCCAGTTCTAAAGCAGTTTGCTTCGTTTTATCTAATATTTTTAAAGCTTGCTTATAAAGACCTTTCTGATATAAAATATTGGCAAAGTCAAGCTGTTCACGAAGCTGTATCCTGTAATTCTGATGGCTGGGATTCATCCGCAGGCTGACTAAGATCTGCTTATAAAGATGAGCCTTAAGATTGGATAATTGTTGTTTCGTGGATATTTTTTTCTCAATAACGATATTCTCATCATATTCTTTCATTTTATCCATTTCTGAAAACAGCAGCAGAAATTTGGCATCTGTGTTTATTCCGAGACGATTCACATAAAGTTTGAACTGGCGTTTTTCTGAAGTGGTCAATGACTTGACGAGGACGAACAAAAAATCTTTCTGCAATTCTGCCATTGTAAATTAATGAAGTATAATTAATTGATTTTTAATTGAATATGGTTATTTTATTGGCTGTTGGATATTGTAATTTTCAGAATTAATGAAAATAAAAAAATATAGTAAGCTGTAGTTTTGATTCAAAATTAAGTAAAAATTTAATTATGAGTTCTGAAAAGATTGAAATTTTTGACACCACATTAAGAGATGGAGAACAGGTTCCCGGATGTAAGCTGAATACCCAGCAAAAGCTGATTATCGCTGAAAGCCTTGATGAGCTAGGGATTGATGTAATAGAAGCCGGTTTCCCGATTTCAAGCCCCGGAGATTTTGAATCGGTTTCAGAAATTTCAAAGCTGATGCGAAATGCTAAAGTATGCGGACTGACAAGAGTTAATAAAAAAGATATTGATACCGCTGCGGAAGCTCTGAAATATGCAAAGAAACCACGTATCCATACCGGAATAGGGACTTCAGATTCTCATATCCGATACAAATTCAATTCAACAAGAGAAGCTGTTCTGGAGCGGGCTGTAGAAGCTGTAAAATATGCCAAAAGCTATGTGGAAGATGTAGAATTCTATGCGGAAGATGCCGGAAGAACAGATAATGCCTATCTGGCAAAGGTTTGTGAGGAAGTCATTAAAGCAGGCGCTACGGTTCTTAATATTCCGGATACCACAGGATATTGTCTTCCTGAAGAATACGGCCGGAAAATAAAATACCTGAAAGAAAACGTAAAAGGTATTGAAAAAGCAATTTTATCCTGCCATTGCCATAATGATCTGGGGCTGGCTACGGCCAATTCCATTGCAGGAGCGGCTAACGGTGCACGTCAGATTGAATGTACAATCAACGGATTGGGAGAAAGGGCTGGAAATACAGCTTTGGAAGAAGTGGTTATGATCCTGAAACAGCATAAACACTTAAATCTGCACACCGATGTGAATTCCAGGATGCTTAATGAAATGAGCCTTATGGTTTCAGATCTGATGGGAATGCCGGTACAGCCTAATAAAGCGATTGTAGGAGCCAACGCATTCGCTCACAGTTCCGGAATCCACCAGGACGGTGTCATCAAGAACAGGGAAACCTATGAAATCATTGATCCTGAAGAAGTAGGAGTGAATGCATCTTCTATCATCCTTACAGCAAGAAGCGGGCGTTCAGCTTTGGCCTACCGTTTTAAACACATTGGATATGATATTACCAAAAATGAATTAGACTTTCTGTATCAGGAATTTTTGAAGATAGCAGATCTAAAAAAGGAAGTTAAAAATGATGATCTGTATCTGATGATGGAAACTTTCAGCAGAAAAATAGGATAGATGAAGATGAATAATCAAGACCATATGACAATGAATAAAAAAACTCTTTTTGACAAAGTATGGGATGCCCATGTTGTGGAGACTGTTCCGGACGGACCACAGATTATCTATATTGATAAACATCTGATTCACGAAGTAACCAGCCCTCAGGCCTTTGCAGAGCTTGAAACCAGAAACCTGAAAATATTCAGACCGGAGCAGATTGTTGCCACCGCTGATCATAATGTCCCAACATTGGATCAGGAACTGCCGATCAGGGACGACCTTTCCCGGAATCAGGTAGAGCAGCTGGAAGAAAACTGCGCAAAAAATAATATTGAACTTTTTGGCCTTGGACATCCGTATCAGGGAATCGTACATATCATTGCCCCGGAGCTGGGAATTACCCGTCCCGGAATGAGTATTGTATGCGGAGATAGCCACACTTCCACACATGGTGCTTTCGGAGCGATTGCTTTCGGGATAGGAACCAGCCAGGTTGCACAGGTTTTTGCCAGTCAGTGCCTGCTGCTGAACAAGCCTAAATCGATGAGGATTACCGTGAGCGGAAAACTGAATAAAAATGTCCAGCCTAAAGATGTGATCCTTTATATTATCTCCAAAATAGGGACAGACGGTGGAACCGGTTACTTCTGCGAATATGCAGGGAATGTATTTGAAGAAATGTCGATGGAAGGAAGAATGACCGTCTGCAATATGAGTATTGAAATGGGCGCAAGAGGCGGTATGATCGCTCCTGATGAAACGACTTTTGACTATGTGAAGGGAAAACCTTTTGCCCCTCAGGGTGAAGAATGGGAGGCTGAACTGGCGTACTGGAAAACACTAAAAACGGATGAAGGAGCCGTATTTGATCAGGAACTGAGTTTTGATGCTTCAGAAATTCATCCTATGATCACTTATGGAACCAATCCGGGAATGGGTATTTCTGTGAATGAAGTAATTCCTGCCCCACAGAATGAATCTGAAGAAAAAGCCCTCCGATATATGGGATTAAATGCAGGACAGACGGTTTCAGACATCAAAGTGAATTATGTATTTATAGGGAGCTGTACCAATGCCAGGATAGAAGATTTCAGATCGGCAGCACAATATATTAAAGGAAAGAGTAAAGCGGACAATGTTAAAGCTTTGATTGTTCCCGGATCTCAGCAGGTGGTAAAACAGATTTACGAGGAAGGTCTTGACCGGATTTTTAACGAAGCAGGGTTTCAGATTCGCCAGCCCGGATGCTCCGCGTGTCTTGCGATGAATGATGATAAGATTCCGGAAAGTGAATACTGTGTTTCCACTTCCAACAGAAATTTTGAAGGAAGACAGGGACAGGGAGCCAGAACAATACTGGCCAGTCCGCTTACAGCAGCCAAAGCAGCCATTGAAGGCAGAATTTCAGCTTTTGAAAATTTAAATTAAAAAGGTTTTAAAATATATTTTTTAACAACACATGCAACAATTAAAGCGAATACAATCCCGCGCAGTTCCGCTGCCGGCAGAAAATATAGATACAGATCAGATTATTCCTGCAAGATTTCTTAAAAGTATAGAAAGGCAAGGTTTTGGCGAAAATCTGTTCAGAGACTGGAGATTCAATATCCATACGGGGGAGCCCAATCCGGATTTTGTCCTGAACAACCCCAGATATAAAGGGGAGATTCTTGTAGCAGGTAATAATTTCGGGTGTGGAAGCAGCAGGGAACATGCAGCATGGTCCTTAACGGATTATGGTTTTAAAGTGATCATCTCCAGTTATTTTGCAGACATTTTTAAGGGAAATGCCTTGAATAACGGCCTTCTTCCGGTAAAAGTCTCCGAAGAATTCCTGAAAGATATTTTAAAAATAAGCACAGAAAATCCTGAAACTGAAATCACGGTGGATGTGGAACAGCAAACCATCAGCTGTAATGGAAAAACCGAAACTTTTGAACTCGATTCTTATAAAAAGATATGCCTTCTTAACGGCTATGACGATATTGATTTTTTAATCAGCAAAAAACAGGCGATAGAGCAATTTGAACTAAAAACACAAAAGTATGAGCAAAAAACAGTTTAAAATAGCAGTGCTTCCCGGTGATGGAATTGGTCCTGAAGTAGTTGGAGAAAGTATTAAAGTACTTGAAGCTGTTGGTGAGGTTTTCCAGTGTGAATTTCACACGGAATACGGACTGATTGGTGCGGAAGCTATTTTTAAAACAGGAGATCCATTACCAGAAGAAACCTTGCAGATCTGCAGAAATTCAGATGCAGTGCTGTTTGGAGCGATAGGGGATCCTGTTTTTGATAACGATCCTGATGCGAAGGTGAGGCCGGAACAAGGACTGTTGAAACTCCGTAAGGAATTAGGTCTTTTTGCCAATATAAGACCTTTGAAAACGTATGCTTCTCTGATTGAAAAAAGTCCTTTAAAAAGAGAAATCATTGAAGGAACAGATATTCAGATCTTCAGAGAGCTGGTGAGCGGAATCTATTTCGGAGAAAAATTTACCGATCCGGAAGGTGCTTACGCTTATGATATCTGCAAATACAGCCGTGAAGATATTGTTCCTATCGTTCATATGGCTTTTAAAGAAGCGGAAAAGAGAAATAAAAAGCTTACCCTTATTGACAAAGCCAACGTTCTGGATACTTCAAGGCTTTGGAGAAAGATTTGTAAGCAAATTGCGTCTCAGTATCCGGGCGTTCAGCTGGATTATCTGTTTGTTGACAATGCGGCCATGCAAATGATCCTTAATCCCAGACAGTTTGATGTGATCCTGACTGAAAATATGTTCGGAGATATTATCTCAGATGAAGCAAGTGTGATTGGCGGGTCCATAGGGCTTCTTCCTTCAGCTTCTATTGGTGAGGAAAATGCCCTGTTTGAACCTATACACGGTTCTTATCCCCAGGCAAAAGGGAAAGGCATTGCCAATCCTGTGGCTTCTATTCTGAGTACAGCCATGATGCTTGATCATCTTGAACTTTATGATGCTGCAGATAAATTGAAAAGAGCTGTAGAACACGCCCTAGAAAATAAATATGTTACGGTGGATCTTAATGCGGAACAGCATTATTCCACACAGGAAGTGGGAAGCTTTATTTCCGATTACATCCGGTATTCTGAAAAATCCTATTATAATTTTGAAAATATCAAGATCGGAAAATCTACCATTGTATAGACACCACAGCCCATATAATAATAGATTAGAAAGAAAGGTTCTGCTCCGGCGGAACCTTTTGATTTTGGATAAGTACTATTGGCCTACATGTTGGCTTACGCAAAGATTTCTATGTTAATAAACAAATATTATTAGAATTTTTTATTGATAAAAATTCTTCCTTTGGTAAAAATGGCTGTTTTCGTTTGATTACGGCCATTATTCGGTGTACTAATTTATTTCTTACGGCATTGAGAACACTCATTTTATTTTTACCCTGCTCTACTTTTCTCTGGTAATACGTTAATAGCTTAAACACATACACATCGTGGCTCTTAGCTTCCCGCAATTGATTTTCCAGTGCTGTCTTCTGCAATAGCAGTGTATCACGGGATTTGGCCAGTACATTCATTTGTTGTATAACTTCCTCTGGTTCTTCATAAGGCATTATTTTATCATGATAACGCACAGCATATTCTGCAATTTTTCTGGCATCTTTCCTATCGTCTTTTCCTCTTAAATCACTTGCTGCTTTTTTGATTTTCAAAGGATATTCCACCCAAAGTAGATATTCTGATTTTGAACAGACTTTTTCCAATGGACGGTTATAAATCCCCGTATTTTCGCAACAAATCAAAAGATCTTCTTTTGTTATTTTTAGCATTTTTAAAAGATCTTTTAAAAAAATAGTAATTCCTTTCTCTGTATTGGGGATAATCAGCTCACATTGAACTTTGTATTCAAAATTCATTACTGTACAATCTAGTTTTAATTTGGAAATATCGATGCCAATAACATACTTTTGTCTCATAACTTTTGAGTTTATCATTCACATTGAGAGTTTTGTCTAAGCCCTTGATAATAGGTCCTAAACCTAAATTTCTATTATGACCTTGCTCTCAAAGAAACAGGGTTCATAATCTTTGCATAGGTCTAAGAATCCTCTGACGCAATATGGTTCACCCTGTTTCTTGTGAATGGTTTAATTCTGTAAACTTAATTTCTTTTTACAAACTAAAGGACGCTATTTTTCTTTTACATGCTGTGGTATAAGGCGCCAGGATTTTATCTTCGATAAAATTGGGATCATGTATATTTTGCCTGGAACTTTTTTAGACTTAGTTTTAGCACACATCAAAAATTTCATTCTTGAATTTGTGGTACATAAAACACGGAAATTTTTATCCCCAGATTTTACAGATATATAAACCTGCTTAATCTGCTAGATCTGCCGAGAGAAAATAAAAACAGAAATCTTTACAATTCTCTATAAATTTTCAAGGTGATAAAATAAAAAAGGCTCTGCTATTGAGACAGAACCTTTGGGTTTTATTTTTCAGTGTTATCCGTTTTTCCCGACTTGTTTTTGGAAGACTTTTGAACATCTTCCTTGTCAATATCAGGCGGATTGGTCTTTTCTGATGATGCAGGAATATTCTGAAAATCCTGATTTTGCTTTTTCGTTTCTGCTGAATTCGCAGATTCTTTCTTTTTGTGATTGTCTTCTGAATTCATAGCTTCTATATTTTTAGAGTCCTAAAATACCGAGTTTGCCGGTTTTATCTTCTATAGTATAATTCAAAGCTTTTGCCAAAACGAAAATATTATTCAGATTTTCCATTAATTGTTTACGACCTTCAGTCCGAAGCTGATTCTGATCAATAGATTTCATAGCAGTTTCCTTGGCTTTCTGAGTTACATTCTTAATGTCTTTTTCAGAAATCCTGTTGAAGAACGAATCATCCAGAGACTGGATTTCAACACTTGGTGTAATTCTTATATCCGCATCGGGAAGTTCTGTGATCACCAGCTTTTTGTTGATGGAGTCCACTTCTATCTTCATTTTGTTCAGATCATAAGAAACCTGGGCATTGGTTTTCGTGTAAGTGATGATACTATTGCTTGAAACTTCCTTTCCAAACACCTCGTAACCCATTTTGGTTTTCTGCATACTGGAGGTATTTTGTTCCATCACCACCATTTTATTCATCTTGGAAATCTGGTTGGTCAGGATATAATAATCTGACTGTTCCGTTTTTCCGCCAAGATTCAGACATGATTTAAGGCCGAAGAATAGAATCAGCATAGCAAGAACTCCTGCTGCAAACGATATGATTACTTTATAATTTCTCAACTTATTTGCCAAAAATTTCTTTAATTACAGAACCGTCATCTTTTTTCAGGATTTCAACCAGGTCTCTTTCGATATAGCCGGTTTTAGGCATTTCAATAATCCTTCCGATTTCTTTTCCATATTTTTCTACAATAATGGTAGGAACCTTTTGAATGTTGTAGCGCACTTCATCTCCGTTTGGAGATTCTTTTTTCCTGTTGACAGCAATAATCGTTAGTTTATTGTCCGGGTATTTCAATTCTTCCAGAATTCTCATCAGTCTTGGAAAATCCCTGTGGCTGTCTTCACACCATGTTCCCATGAAAACGACAAGTGAATACGTGTTTAGTTTTCCTTTTCTCAGTTCGCTGATCGCTTTCTGGTCAAGGGCATATTCATCATATTCCTTCACATACCAGTCTGCATACGGAGCCTTTAAAAACTGTTCTTTCAGCTGATTTCCCAAAAGCATTTTACCGTCATTCTGAGTCTCTACCTCACGGTTTACTACCACTTTTTGAGCGCTGAACTGTTGGGCAGCCAGAACAATACATGAAACGGCAACAATCTTTGTAATAAATTTCTTCATATTATTTTTCGATAATTGTTTTCAGATCTGCAGGGGAGTAGTATTTGTTTTTTAATACTTTATGATCTGCCTGTCTGTAAACATTGAATTTTTCTCCAGACTTTTCATAAAAAGATTCTACTTCCTTTGCTTTATAAAACTCAACAGTTTCCTGTGCCTGTTCTTCATTGTCACAAGCTTTCGACATATTGGAACGCTGAACTTCGTTGAATAACTCTACAAATTTACTGCCAAGTCCGAATTCAAGCACAGCTCCGCTTAAAACATACTGAAGATCACACAGTGCATCAGCAATTTCTACAATATTATTGTCGGCAATGGCCTGTTTTAATTCATTAAGTTCTTCCTGTAAAAGTTCTACTCTAAGGTTGCATCTTTCGGGAGAAGGGATTTGCGGAGTATCTAAAATAGGGGCTTTGAAAGTAGTATGGAATTCTGCTACTTGGTTCAGACTGTCAATTTTATCCATGAAATTTTTTATTTACGCAAAGATAGAAAACGATTTGTAAATGGGGAAATTCTAAAGATATAATCCTTTTGTAAATAAGCAGTGTGCTGTATTTTAATAATTTGATGAGACTTTAAATGTTAAAAATAACTTGTGAATGATGAAAGGCATATGTTTATTGCTAAACCTATAAGGTTTGAACGTAATTCAGCCATAACTTCCTCACAGATCAGCAGGTTACTACGGTTAATATCAACAAAAATCTGCTCCATCTGCGAGCAATAAAAAATCCACAACCTAAAATTGTGGACCTTGTTTTTATTATTCGTAAATATATTCAATATCAATTATTTAAGTTCTTTATATTTCCATATACCTGAAATCTGTAATGCCGTTAGTCCCGGCTGCTTTTCTCCATAACTAAATATACCGATATACTTTGCAGGGCAGGTTTTACAGCTGGTTCCGAAATATAAAGTGGGCAAATTATTGACAGTCAATTCCCCGAAATGAATCATTCCTTTTGAGGTTTCAGCAGCCATCCCGTTTTGAAGCAATTCGTTTTTAGATAGTATTTTATCTTCGTGGTACACCTGAAAAATAGGAAATCCGGATTGATAAGGAATGATTTCAACCATATTTTCATGGCTGCAGTCACAGCAGATGAATTTTGTAATGGCTGAAGGGTTTATTTCACCATTGGTGAAGATGCTTTTTTCAATGAGGGCTTTTTTGCTGATGCTTATTTTTGTTGATATTGAATACATTTGAATGGTTTTATTGCTGAATAACTGTACCTGCTAAGTTATTATATTTTCCGCTTGGACTTTTCTTAATCGTGATTTTTACATATCCTTCAGCTGCCAGCTTATTCCACGTTTTCTGATAACCTGTAGCTGGGTCAATCGGGATCTTCCACATGGTCTGCTTACCATTTCCTGCCTGATTAAACCATGGAATAATATCTGCCGTCTGAGACTGGAAAGGTAATGAATTCAGGACATCTATTTCATAATAAAAATCATATTTGTTTTCAGGCTGGTTAAGGGCTCTCTGTGTAAAGGTGTAAGTGTATCCGTTAATGATAGGACTTGTGAAGCTTCCTCCCAGAGTAGGGTTTCCGGTTCCGTCATAGTTTCCGATGGCCCCACTGTATCGGTCGAATTTTTGTCCTGCCAGAATGGGAACATCATCCACAATATTATAGCCGCCGTTTGCAGGAGGCCATCCTCCGTTTAGGTTATTACCCGTGAAAAAGTATTCCATTTCAGTCCATCTGCCTTTTTTGTAGAGGTCAAAGACATAATTTCTGGCTTCAGATCCTACTGTTCCGGTGGGATCATAGGTGACTGCAAGTTCATCCGCATTTTTATAGAATACATGCGTAACGTTTCCTGTGTTTTCATCTTCTCTGTCTGAGCTGCAGGCCATTGAAAAAAAGGCCATTGAGAAAAATAAAATGTACTTAAATAAATGTTTCATATAAATAATTTAAACTATTAATGATTTAATCAAGTATTTAAGAGAGGAGAATGTCCGCAGATTCCGCAGATTTTATGATGATGTTTTTTAACCGTTTACAGATGTACTTCAGATTACCGGCAGTTAATTTTCAGGAAAACAGTAATGCCATAGAAAACAGGTTCAAGGTTCCCTTAAATACCTTTGGGTAAAACAGTACAATGAATAAGCGTTTGAGTTGTAAATTTAAATCAAAAAAGTAAATTATGTTGAATTTTATTAAAATAAATTATTATTAATAAATTCATTGTGTTAATAGTATGGTTTTTAACATATTTATATTAAAATTAATTTGATTTTATATAAAAAAGACCGCTCAATAATTGAACGGTCAGTCACATCGCATTAAAAAATGAATATTAATTCTTGATGAATCTCTTGGCGCTTTCTCCAATCTGGATCATATAAGCTCCTTTAATAAGTCCGCTTACATTTATGCTGCCTCTTTCTAGTTTTCCTGAATTGATTAGTTTTCCACCCATATCGAAGATTTTATAATCTTCAGATTCCGTATTTGAAATATATAATACATCTTTTACAGGATTTGGATATAGTCTGAATCCGGTGATTAAATCTTTGGTATCAGAAAGCTCTCCTCTGCCTGAAGAAACGATATTAAGGGTATAGTCTTCAACCTGGCCGTATGTGAATGCTTCACAAGAAGAAGTTGGGATAGAGCTGTACTTCATCATTACTCTCATTCTTGTAGAACCAATGGCTGCGGTTGCAGGAATGGTAATGCTTCCCGTTACAGGAGTTGTTGTAGAGCCTGCCTTAGACCATGCTAATTCTCCGCTGTCGGTAAAGTCACCGTCTCCGTTATAATCAATATAAACGGCATAAGCTTCGCTGTATTTAGTTGAGGTCCATACAGGGGTTATAGAGATGGTATAAGCGCTTCCTCTGGTAACATTGGTAGAAACAGATGTGAAGTTTTCATAACCTGCAGTTCCTGTTGAGGTATTGTTGATGGTTCCGAATTTTACATTTCCAATTCTTTCATCTGCGGTATTGCTGGCTGATGAAGAACAGTAGGTTACCGTACCTCCTGAAAGTGTTGTTACACTTACGGTATTGCTGGAAGGGGAAATATTTCCGGCGGCATCTTTAGCTTTTATACTGAAGCTGTAAGTTGTTGCAGGGCTTAAACCTGTTACGGTATAAGTGGTAGACGCTGTATTTCCGATCACTGAACCGTTCATGTATACATCATATCCTGTTACGGCTACATTATCAGTAGCTCCGCTCCATGAAAGATTGGTGCTTGTGGCTGTTGTTCCTGAAGCTGCAAGAGTAGGGGCTGTAGGTGCAACAGTATCTGTTCCGCCTGAGCCTGCATTTACAGTAATGTTGGCATTGTTCACATCAAAGAAAATGTGATTTGAACCTTTTACCATCAATCTTCCGCTTGTTGTAGATGAATTAGGGATGGTTACAGCCTGAGATCCGTCGTTTGGCGTTCCTGCCAGAAGAGTAGTCCAGGTGTTTCCGTTATCTGTAGACCAAAGAATATCTACGTTAGCGGCATTTACTCCGTTGGAGGTAGTCCCTGCTTCGTTCCATGTTACCGTTTGAGAGCTTCCGCCTGCGTAAGTAGTGGCTGAGTTTTGCGAAGTGATACTGAAAGGTCCCGCTGTTCCGTTAACAGTAATTACTGCATCGTCTGAATTATTTCCTGCACCGCCGGCTCTGTTATCCCGAACGGTAAATCTGAAATTGAGTGCTCTGGCTACATTAGATAAAGCTTCTACTGTGATTTCTGACCCCGCGGTAGTGGTTGCTCCGGTAAGAATGGAGGCCATTCTAGGGAAATATCTTACAGGGGAAGTAGTAGGTGCCCATGATCTGAAAGTAGGTCCGGATGCTTTTGTGGCACTTGCTGCTGAGCTGGCTCCTGTTTGTGAGGAGGAAGCATTATCCATCTGCTCCCAGATATAGGTTAGTGAATCTCCGTTCGCATCTGTTCCTGTTCCGGTCAGCATGAAAGGAGTTCCTTTCGGAATTGTATAATCAAGGCCGGCGTTTGCTGTTGGAATTGAATTTCCTGTAGAAGTGCTTACCGGGCATGTTTTAGCTTTAATATTATTGGTAATCTGCTGAATACTTACCGCATGGAAAAATGCATCTGAGTGTGGCTGTACATCCTGTGCTGTAATTCCTGCGTAGCCCATAATGGTTGATCCGGAACCTGGTTCCATATTTACACCTGTTCCTTCATTTCCGTGAGAGAAGGTATGATTTCCTCCAAACTGGTGCCCCATTTCGTGAGCTACATAATCAATGTCAAAATTATCTCCTGAAGGAATAGCATCTGCCGGAGAGGTGTAGCCACTACCTTTTGACCCGTTGGTACAGATACAGCCGATACAGCCTGCATTTCCGCCTCCTCCGGAAGCTCCGAACAGGTGTCCTATATCATAATTGGCTTCACCAATTACTGAAGTCAGGGTGCTTTGAAGCTGGGAATTCCAGCTGCTCATTCCTGAAGCTGCAGAATAAGGATCTGTAGAAGCGTTGGTATAGATAACGGCATCGTTATTGGCAATAAGAACCATTCTGGCGGCAAAGTCTTTTTCGAAAACACCGTTTACGCGGGTCATGGTTGTGTTCATGGCGGCCAGCGCATTTGCTTTAGTTCCTCCGAAATAACTAGTGTATTCTCCTGTGCATGATAATGCAAGCCTGAATGTTCTTAATTTGGCATCATCTGCATTAGGTCTTGCAGCGAGGCTGGCATTGGAAGCACCTTTCTGGGCTACATCAATCACCGTACATTCGAATTTGTTGAGGTTGTCTTTTTTATCAGACTTTTTGTAAACCACATACGTAGAAAGATCTTTGGTATACGGTTCAATAAAAACGGCAGATTTGTCGCCGTAAATTTCCATGGAAGACAGGCCTAGCGGGGAAACACTGAAGTAAACGGTAGAGTTGGGGTCGCTTAAACCTTCTCCAACGTAAGATTTGATGTCGGGATATTTTGCAGCAAGCTGAGGGTCAAAATTGGATTGCTCTCTTACTTTAAAATTTTCCATCTTTCCTTCAGAATTAGGGAAAGAAATAATGATTTCTGATTTTTCTCCCTGAGCAAGCCTTTTAGGTGCTTTGGCCAGTACGTTTTTCAATCCGTTAATGTCAAGGCTGTAAACTTTAGGGTTGCTGATGTTGGTTTTGTTTTCAAAAACCTCTGAAGATGCTTTTTTAGAGCCTTCAGTCCATAGACGATCTGTCTGCGCGAATGAGATACCTGTAATAAGCAGCATCCCAATCATGGAGAATTGTTTTTTCATATTAATTATTTGTTTTGATTGTGGAATATCAAAGCTAATAAATTTTATATTACGAAAAACAAGTTTTTTTAAGAAAATTTTAGATAATTCATTTAAAATACTATGCGATACATTAAATGTAATGAAAGACGTATTATCCCGAAAAAAGAAAATAGCATACGCAAAATACGTATGCTATTGATTTATTGATGAAATATTTCTAATTATTTGGTAATATCTCTTCCGATCACTAATCTCTGGATTTCTGAAGTACCTTCACCAATGGTGCAAAGTTTAGAGTCTCTGTAGAATTTCTCAGCAGGGAAGTCCTTAGTATATCCATAACCTCCGAAGATCTGAACAGCATTGTTGGAAATTCTTACACACGCCTCAGAAGCATATAATTTAGCCATTGCACCTTCCTTCGTCATTTTTTGCTTTGCATTTTTAAGCGTTGAAGCTCTTTGAATAAGAAGTTCTGCTGCGTCAATTTCTGTTGCCATATCAGCAAGCATAAAGTTAACCGCCTGGAATTCAGAGATTGATTTTCCGAACTGGTGTCTTTCTTTAGCATATTTTAAAGCCGCTTTGTAAGCTCCTCTTGCAGTTCCTAAACTTAAAGCTGCGATAGAAATTCTTCCGCCATCAAGAATTTTCATGGCTTGTTTGAATCCTTCACCTACTTCTCCAAGACGGTGTGAATCTGGTACACGTACATTGTCGAAGATAAGTTCTGCCGTTTCAGAAGCACGCATTCCTAATTTATTCTCCTTTTTTCCGGAAGTAAACCCCGGCATTCCTTTTTCTAATACAAAAGCTGTAGAGTTATTTTTTGCTCCTTTTTCACCAGTTCTGGTCATCACTACGGCAATATCACCGGAAATAGCATGGGTGATGAAGTTCTTAGCCCCGTTAATGATCCATTCATCACCGTCTTTCACCGCTGTGGTTGACATCCCTCCGGAATCTGAACCTGTATTGTGTTCTGTAAGTCCCCAGGCGCCAATTACCTTTCCGGAAGCCAGCTGAGGAAGCCATTTGTTTCTTTGCTCTTCATTTCCGAACTCATAAATATGGTTGGTGCAAAGTGAGTTGTGTGCAGCTACAGAAAGACCAATAGAAGGGTCTACCTGAGAGATTTCATCCAGGATAGCAACATATTCATGATAGCCCAAGCCGGAGCCTCCGTACTGCTCAGGAACTACAATTCCCATAAAACCCATTTCTCCTAACTGGTGAAAAAGATCTTTTGGAAATGTCTGGCTCTCGTCCCACTCCATAATATTCGGTCTGATATTTTTCTCAGCGAATTCTCTTGCTGTTTCAGCTATCATTTTGATGTTGTCAATAGTCTCTGTATTCATATAGATAATAGTTAGTTCCCAAAGATAAATAAATTGAACGAATGCTAAAAAAAATTATTTCTTCCATAGCAGTTTATTTGCAAAATAGTAGTTTTCAATTTTTTATATTTTACGAATTAATGTTTTTTTAATAAAATTTTCAGAACTTTAAGTGTTTTAATTTACTACTTTAGCCTCCCAATTTTTAAGGTATGAAAAAACTTCTATTTCCTGTTATTTTAATTTCGTCACTTCTATCCGCCCAGGCGCCGGCAGGATACTACGACGGAACAGCCGGACTTACAGGCTATGCTCTGAAGTCTAAGCTGCATGATATTATTGCAGCGAAGAATATTAACTGGCATTATGGTGATCTTCAGAATTACTATAACCAGACGGATCTTGATAAATATTATGATCACAATGCTTCCAATACGACATTACTGCTGGATATTTATTCTGAAATACCGTCAGGGCCGGATGCATATGAATATACAAGCGCCCAGATGATCGGGAGCTCCGGAGGTGAAGGTGAAGGATGGAACAGAGAGCATATGATGCCTCAGAGTACATTTTATAGTAATTATCCAATGTATTCGGATTTATTTTATGTTATTCCTACGGATGCCAAAATTAATCAGCTGAGAAGCAATTATCCTTATGGAGTTATTAACTCTACCATCCATTATACTTTCACTAATTCGTCAAAAATAGGTAATAGTGCCATCCCTAACTGGGTTTATACCGGCAGGGTATATGAACCTATTCCTGAATTCAGGGGAGATATTGCAAGAAGTCTGCTTTATTTCGCTGTAAGATATGAGGGAAAATTAGGAACATTCAATTTTAATAACAGTACTAATCCTGCTTCGGATACCAATCCGCTGGACGGAACGGAAGAAAGGGCTTTTGAGCCTGCTTATATTGCGATGCTGCTGCAATGGCATGCTGCCGATCCTGTTTCAGACAGGGAGAGAGACCGTAATAATGCAGTGTATGCCATTCAGAATAATAGGAATCCTTTTATAGATAATCCTTCCCTGGTAACAGCCATATGGGGGCAGAATCCTGATACTGTGGCACCTCAGATTCCGTCTAATCTTACGGCGGTTCAGACCAGTGCTTATTTTACTACATTGAGCTGGTCTCCCAGCGCAGATGCAGATGTAATCGGGTATAAGGTTTACCAGAACGGAACATTGGTTGCCACAACAAAAGGCACTACGGTAAGCATTGACCACCTGACTCCCTCCACAACCTACAATTTTACAGTAAAAGCATATGATAACGGGTATCTGTCGTCTGCTGACAGTAATACATTGCCGGTAACAACACTGGCTACAGATGTGTATGCAAAAGATTTGTATATTTCCAAATACCTGGAGGGGACAGGTAATAATAAAGCTCTTGAGATAACCAACAAAACAGGCCATCCTGTTAATTTAAATAACTACAGAATTTCTATCCAGCTGCCAAGCGGGGCAAACTATTATTTCCCTGCTCCTTATGAATTGGAAGGTACTGTTCAGAATAATGAAACATTTGTGGTTTTAAATCCAGCAGCTAATTTTTCCTGCTATACTATTAATCAGGCCCGGTTTGTAACAGCAGCTCCGCAGATGACATTTAATGGTAGAAACTATGTGGAATTAAGATATAAGTCATCCAGTGTTGATGCCATTGGAGTGGTAGGACAGGACAATTCATCAACGTTGCAGGATAGATCTTTATACAGAAAGATTACGGTAGACCAGCCGGTGACTACATTCAATATTAATGAATGGGATACTCATCCTATGAATTATTGCCAGAATCTTGGAGGAACCTTATCTGTTACAGATTTAATGACCGATACCAAAGAATTTAAAATCTATCCGAATCCGGTTTCTGAAAATTTATTTGTAGCCGGAGAAACAGAAAAAGTAAAAACAGCCCAGATTATTGATCTTTCCGGTAAGGTAATTTATACAGAGAAAGAACCGTTCAGAAGTAAAAAGAATATTTCCGTTCAGAATCTTTCTGCCGGTTCTTACTTCCTGAAACTGGATGATAAAGCTTACCAGTTTATTAAAAAATAACAAAGTAAGGTTAGAAGGACAGTTCCATAGCCCTGATAGCAGCGGTTACCCCGCAGCATGAAGCTGGAAAGCTGATGGCGTGAGGAGTATGAGCGGATAGCAGGAAACAGCTCCTTATCATAAGAGTGGTAAAAAAGTTTTACTAATCTTCTTTAAACCTTATTTTCCCTGCATAATCGATATAAGCAGATTCACTAATAATTAATATCTATAAGTGTTTCTGCTTATATTTTTTATTTATAAGTAATTATGCTTATATTTGCATTATGATAGCGGTTATTACCGGAGATATTATAAATTCACAGCATGCAGACACGGAAGCCTGGTTAACCAGACTCAAAAATCTTCTGGAAACTTGGGGGAGCTCACCGCTTGTATGGGAAATCTACAGAGGAGACGAATTTCAATTCAAGTGTAGCATTGATGATGCATTCTGGCATTTTCTAGCCATTAAATCACTGATAAAAAGCCAGGAAAATCTGGATATAAGACTTGCCATAGGCATTGGAGAGGAAAGTTTTTCATCTGAAAAGATCACCGAATCTAATGGTACAGCGTACGTACATTCCGGCAGACTTCTGAAAGATTTGAAAAGCGACGGGCATACTGTGGCCATAAAAACCTCCAACGAATCTGTAGACCGGGATCTTAATATCCTTCTGAAATGGTCTACCAAAGATTTTGATAACTGGACCGTAGCAACGGCAGAAATCATTCACGAAATGATTATGAACCAGGATATCACACAGGAAGACCTTGCTAAAAAGTTTGCTATATCACAGTCCTCGGTAAGTCAGAGGCTGAAACGCGCCAACTACGAACTGATCGTAGAAACCAATCAATATTTTAGAAAGAAAATCTCGGAACTGTAAGCATGATCTTTACTCAACTCATATTGGCACATCTACTCGGAGATTTTATTCTTCAGCCAAATTCATGGGTTGCTGATAGAGAGCACCGTAAGCTGAAAAAGTTCCGGCTTGTATCTGTGTGTTCTGATTCCAGGCGAAGCAGAGCGTATGCGATTGGTCTATCATTGAGTTCAGGAATGGCGGCTTTAACAGGAATTTTAATAAAATAATTTAAATAAATCTAACTAATAAGAATTTTTAGAAATGGAAAAGAAAGAAATGTTGTACGAAGGTAAAGCAAAACAGGTATTTGCAACCGATAATCCTGAGGAAGTAGTAGTACGTTTCAAGGACGATGCTACCGCATTTAACGCTCAAAAGAAAGGACAGGTGGACCTTAAAGGTGAAATGAACAACGCCATCACCACTTTGATCTTTGAATACTTAAATGAAAAAGGGATTAAAACTCATTTCATTAAACAATTAAACGAAAGAGAGCAGCTGGTAAGAAAAGTATCCATCATTCCTTTGGAAATGGTAGTAAGAAACTATTCTGCAGGAAGCATGGCTCAGAGATTAGGGGTTGAAGAAGGAATTAAATCTCCGGTAACCATCTTCGATATCTGCTATAAAAAAGACGAATTGGGAGATCCGCTTATCAACGATCACCATGCTGTTTTCTTAGGAGCAGCTACTTATGAAGAACTTGATGAAATGTATGAACTGACTTCAGATATCAACGAAATCCTGATCGATCTTTTCGATAAAATGAACATCATCCTGGTAGATTTCAAAATTGAGTTAGGAAAGACTTCTGATGGTGAGATCATCCTTGCAGACGAAATTTCTCCGGATACGTGCAGACTTTGGGATAAAGATACGATGAAGAAACTGGATAAAGACAGATTCAGAAGAGATCTTGGAGAAGTTACAGAAGCGTATGTAGAGATCTATAACAGACTGAAAAACCTACTTGGAAAGTAGTTTAAAAATGATCATTGAAGTTAACTTATTCTGATTATCAATATCTAACGGTTAACTTCTAAATTAGAAAAAATAGAAATGAAAAGTTTAGACATTCATAAAAGTGAATATTTAAAACAGTTTAAAGACCAGACCTACGGACGCAATCTTTTCAGAACGCAGGAGGAGGAAAGACTGGATGCTCCCAATGAGGAGTGCGGTATTTTCGGACTGTATTCCGACAATGATCTGGATACGTTTTCTTTGTCTCAGTTCGGTCTTTTTGCCCTTCAGCACAGAGGGCAGGAAGCCTGTGGTATTTCCGTTCTGAAAAATGGAAAGATCACCAATATGAAAGATGAAGGACTGGTTTTGGATGTTTATAAAGAAATCCAGGAGCCGGAAGCCTTTATGGGGAATTCTGCGATTGGTCATACGAGATATACAACAGCAGGGGATAAAAAGAAATATAATTTCCAGCCGTTCTTTGCGAAAAACGAGTACGACCAGATTATCCTTTCCATTGCCCATAACGGAAACCTTACCAATGCAAAAGAGCTGAAAAAAGAATTGGAAGCTGAAGGAGTGGTTTTCAGAGCTACATCAGATTCTGAAGTTATTCTGAGACTGATCCAGAAGAACCTTGATTTAGGTCTTCGCGGAGCCATTAAAGCTACAATGGAAAAAATTGAGGGAGCGTATTCTGTAGTAGGAATGACGAGAAATAAATTCTTTGCCTTCAGAGATTTTAACGGAATCAGACCTTTGGTTCTGGGGGCTATTGACGAGAAGTCTTATGTGGTAGCTTCTGAATCAGTAGCTTTGGATGCCGTAGGTGCTCAGTATGTAAGAGACATCCTTCCCGGAGAAATCATTTACACCAATGAAAATGAGCCTGGAAAACTGCACTCTTATATGGTAGATGAAAAGAGAGGAAAACAGAGAATCTGCTCATTTGAGTATATTTATTTTGCAAGACCTGACTCTTCTCTAGAAAACATCAACGTATATGAGATCAGAGAAAAATCCGGTGAGAAAATCTGGGAACAGGCTCCGGTAGAAGCTGATGTGGTGATAGGAGTTCCTGATTCAGGAGTTCCGGCAGCAATTGGTTTCTCAAAAGCTTCAGGAATACCATTCCGTCCCGTACTGATTAAAAACAGATATATTGGAAGAAGTTTCATCGTTCCTACACAGGAGATGAGAGAAAGGGTTGTCAATCTTAAGCTAAACCCGATTATCTCTGAAATCAAGGATAAAAGAGTAGTCATTATTGATGATTCTATTGTAAGAGGAACAACTTCCAAAAGACTGGTGAAAATTCTGAAAGATGCAGGGGTAAAAGAAATTCACTTCAGAAGTGTTTCTCCGCCCATTATTGCACCTTGCTATCTTGGAATTGATACCCCATCCAAAGATGATCTGATTTCAGCTAACATGACTACAGAACAGCTTAGAGACTATCTTGGAGTAGATTCTTTAGAGTTTTTAAGCACAGATAATCTGAAAGAGATCTTAGGATCTTCCAATCACTGCTTCGGATGCTTTACAGAAGAATATCCGGTAGGAAAAGGAGAGGAAGTAGAATTATTTAATTAATTTACTTTAAATACAATGAAAGGCCTGATTTAATACATTAAATCAGGCCTTTGCTATTGGAGTTAAAAAATTGGTTTTCTTTGATTAGAATTTGTAGTTTACCCCTAACTGGAAAACTCTGTTGTTGTTTTCAGCGGCAGGTACACTTTTATCAATCTTGGTAAGACTGTTTACATATCTCGCATTAATTCCGATGTTGGAAGTAATATCATACCCTAAACCTAAGCCTAAACCGAAGTTGAATCTGTTGATGTTATCCTTATTAAGGTCTTCAGAATGAGACTGCGTCTGAGTGGTTGTGATTCCTCCTGTAGTACTGGCTACAGTAGCTTCTCCTTTATTCTTTCCGTTGATGAAATAACTGAATTCCGGTCCGGCTTCCACATAGAACTTTTCCATAGGTCTCATCTGAACCATTAACGGAACGGAAATATAGTTCATTGTTACTTTATCCTGTCCTTTGGTTTTTATCGTAGTTGCTCCTACTGTCTGTTCTGTGGAGTAAGCTACATCTCTCGCACCCATTTGGTTGTATAAAACCTCTGGCTGGAAGCTAAATTGCTTTGAAATGGGAATGTTAACAAATGCTCCTGCATGAAAACCTAATTTCTGGCTGTTCAAACCAAAGCTTTGCTGGCTAAACTGAGCTGAGTTTCCTCCTGCCTTGATCCCGAATCTGATGGGTTGTGTTTCCTTTTTGATGGGTTCCTGAGTTACAGTTTTTGTTTCCTGCGCAAAAGTCAGAGTGCCAGCAGCGGCTGCCAGCCCTAGAAATAACTTCTTCATAATTTTATTTTTTAATTTTACTATTTTACTTCTTATCCAATTTTTCAATCAGACTTCATGTATTTTGCAAAATGCTTGCCAAACTTCGAAAACCCTTATCCGTAGGCCTTTGGCGATGGTTTTGGTTATTGTTTTTTGTAGCTTTTTCTTTCGTTTTTGTAAAATATTGATGGCCGTAACCTGAATTTTTTAAAGAATTTTCTGCTTTCAAAAGGATTCGGTTGGTTTATTTTAATGGCGGAATTCCGTAAATAAAAATGCCGGAACTTTTATAAAAGTTCCGGCATTGATTCCTAAAACAGGATTTTAATTGAATTTATATAGGTGCCAACTCTGAAATACATCATTGTTTTTAATCAGATTGACCATATTTTCTTTGCTTTTTCATACAGAAACTGTGCTCTGTCTTCAATAGTCTGTTCATTCCATTGATCAAGAGTTAAGTATTGGCTGATTGTTTCAAGCCCGGCTGAATAAGTATTTAATCCTTGTTTATCTCCTTTTCCTTTTCTTTTAATATTCCAGTTGGCATCCCGGATTACTGAGTTTAGATTTTGTGTAATGATGGTTAAATTCCCTAAAGTCAGAAGCTTTCTGTTACGCTTCATTTTATCTTCCTGACTGGTCAGTTTTCCCCAATGATTCTCCCATTTTTTAGGCATGAGATGCTCCAGACTGTATTTGCTGATCCCCAGAAGCTGTGTAGACTGTAAACTTCTGTTACGTATTTTAGATTCAATAAAATATAAAATTCCTGCGGATTGTTTATTGATCAGATAGGAATTTCCGAAACCGTCTTTAAGTTCTTTATCGGATGGAAGGAAGTTAACTTTATCGGCCTGGCCTTCCAAAAATTCAAGGAACTGTTTTTTAGATAGAATTTCATGGCTAATCAGTCTGTCTGTAAAAAGCTGATTATAATTCTTTGTGGTAGCATGAACAGCCATTCGCCGCATAATGTAGGTTTCAAGGAAATCAAATAATTCATTACGGTCCCTATCATTTGTAACATTTTTAAGAATGTAAAGTACATAAGGGATCAGGGTAGAAGTATCTAATCCAAAAATAATAGCATTGATTCTTTCTATTCCGGATTGGTTAGTAAGTTCATTCTCTATAATATCGAAATCAAAGTTTTCCTGAAAGATCAGTGCATAGTCTTTTATTTCAGCAAGTATAGTTTTCTTGTCATTGTTCAGATAATTTTTGATAAAGCTTTTATAGGATTCAAACAAATGTTCAACTTTTGAAAATTCTATTTTGTCTTCTGTTTTTACATTAAGTGTTTTATCCTGAATTTTAATCTGAAGATATGAAAAGAAGAACAGGTCAATGAATGTTCTTTTTGATCTTCCGGTTGTAATTTCTTTATCCCAATAGTTTTTGGCTTCATCATCCTTTTCAAAAATATTTTTCCAGTAGGTCTGATAAGCTGAGATTTCATCTCTGTTAAAGAAATGATTTTTCAGGAGTTCAGCAGTCGTCAGTTTAACGCCTAGTGAATTGATGGTGTCAAAAATCTGCTGTTCATCTTCATTTTCGTCGAGGTCAATACCCACAAATAAAATTTTTGAGAGAATATTGTTGATATCTAATTTGTCCGCATTCATATTCTGCTTAAAATAGAGATAGGCTTTGGTGATATTATCAGTGCCGGTCAGATCTTTCAATTCCATTAAGTTCATTACTTGTTCGTAAGCATCAATATCGTTATGATTGTGCTGAATGGCAATTAAATCTCTCAGTTTAAACATCCTGTTATACTCATAATCATCACCCGTATTTAACGAAAGTACTTTGAAAAATATGGATAGGGTAGTCAGTCGCTGCTGCCCGTCAATAAGAGTTCTTTTATCTCCAACTCTGCTGCCGGTTGCCGTGGGTTGCTGCTTTAAAATGACAGAACCTAAAAAATAAGGCTTATTGGCAAAACTTATGTTTTCCATGTCTTCTAAAAGTCTTTCCCATTGTTCTTCTCCCCAAACATAAGCTCTTTGAAAAAAAGGAACTTCCAGAATCCTGTTTCCGTTAAAAATGTCGTTGATGGTTCTTTTTCCTGCGTCCATAGTTGATTTTATATTCAAATCTAAGACGCTTAAGGTCGGCTGCCTTACGGATTCCCGTAATGAATGATTATTTTACTCAGTTCGGAATATTTGATGGATGCAGGTTTTAAGCTGGATGATGGAAGTTATGAAAGTCATTAACAGTAAATATTGATTTTTTTATTCAATTTGATTTTCTGATAGCTTTCAATAGGTATCACTAAAAGTAACTTCCAGCCTTTACATTTAAACTCCTTAACCCGAACGCAGGTTAATTTGCTATATGTTGTAAAGCAAAAAAAGCCGGACTTCTGAGAGAAGCCCGGCATTTTTTTGAAAATATATGTTCTTATTTGAATTTATAAGCTACACCCACCTGGAATGCATTGTTTCTGATAGCATCTCCTGAGTTTTCTTTAAATATATCAGTAACTCCTGCTGTAAATCTGGCAGTAACTCCAAAATTCTCAGTGAAATAGTATCCAGCACCAACTCCAATTCCGAAATTGAACTTATTATAAAGCTCTGTAGGGATTTTATCGGAGAACTTTTCTGTTTTTGTTGTGGTTGTATTACCCATTGTTTCGGTCAATGTTCTGTCTCCTTTTGATTTTCCGCCTAATAACAATCCGAATTCCGGACCTGCTTCTACATAAAGCTGAGGAAGGATATTATACTGTACCATTACAGGCATTGTGATATAATTTAAATTTAATTTATAATCATATTCCTGCTTAAATCTATAATTGTCTGAATAATACGTGTAGCTGTCTTCTGTTTTTGAACCTAGCTGACTGAAAAGAAGTTCAGGCTGGATACTGAATTTTTCAGCAATAGGAATATTGGCGAATACCCCTGCATAGACTCCTGCCTTTAGCTTCTGGTCATTGTCATAGTTGTCAGATTTACTTAAAGTAGCTGCGCTAAGTCCGGCTTTAACACCAAAAGTAACAGGAGAGGTTGATTTTCCTTTTTCTTGAGCATACGTGAAAAGGCTTCCCGCAAGAGCTAGTCCTAAAAATAGTTTTTTCATGATTTTTAATTTAATACTTGTTCACCATTTTGCAGCAAATGTCTTACCAAAACAAAGAAAATGATAAAAGTCATATAAAAATGAAAAGGTCAGATTTAAGTACATAAACCTGACCTTTTCTATTGAAATCAAAATTTGTTAAAAATGAAAATACATCTGTGAAACTCAGAAATAAGTTAAATTTCACCGATGATCTTTTATAGGCAAACTTCTTGCCAAAAGGAGAAACAGGTAAAAAGAACAATCAACTTTTTTAATGTTGTGCTAAACAAAGCTGATCAGTTGTTGAATAAAAAAGAGCCGGACTGAAAACAGCCCGGCCTTTCTATTGAATATAAAAATTTGTTACTTGAATGAATGTTAAGCCTATTATTTGAATTTATAAGCTAAACCTACTTGGAATACATTGTTTCTAATAGCGTCTCCAGAGTTGTTTTTTACAACGTCAGTTACCCCGGCGATATATCTTGCTGTAAGTCCTAAGTTTTGTGTAAAATAGTATCCAGCACCAATACCGATACCTAAGTTGAATGTACTTAAGTTATCTTTATAGTTATCTGTTGTGGAAGACTGTCCTGTAGATTCGTTTTTGAATTTGTTTTTAGCGCTTACCATAAATCCGAATTCCGGACCTGCCTCTAAATAAAGGTTTGGAAGTGCGTTATACTGGAACATTACCGGTACTGTAATATAGTCTAATTTAGTAGAGTTAGAGAACTTTGTATTACCTACTCTATAATCAGACTTCTCACCATATTGCGAGTATAATACCTCAGGCTGGATGCTGAATGAGCTCGCGATTGGGATATTAGCGAATGCACCTGCATTGAATCCGATTTTAGATTTTTGGTCATCTAAACCTTCAGTCTTTGAAAGTGAAGAAACGTTCATACCTCCTTTTACACCAAATGTAATTGGGTTAGAAGATGAAGTGGTTTGAGCGAATGCTAATGATCCTGCAGTTACTGCTAATCCTAAAATTAACTTTTTCATAACTTTAATTTTTTAGTATTTTACTATTTCTAATTTTAAATTTTACTACTGTCAACCGTTTACTACTCCGTTTGACGCAGAGTATCTTTCAAATTGCTTGCCAAAAATATTTTTCATGATGAAAGTCAGTAAAAAAACTGCTTACATTGTAAGCGGTTTTAAATTTAAATTGTTGATTATAAGTGTGTTATGAATTTAATTAAACGGTTGTTTAGAAGAGGTCTAAATTATTATTCTGCAATAAAATGAATAAAAAAGAACAATTCTATTCCTAAAAATAGTTAAGCATTATTCAGATTTCTATAAAAATGTAACGATTTTAGAATATTTTGTTGGCTGCACTGGTGGTCGTAGGTACATGATCCGATTCCGGAAAGAAGGGAGAAGTTAATTTTACTATCCGTATTCTTCTTATCATTAAGTAAAAGTGTTGTAATATCTTCATCGGTGAAGTCACTGATGTCCATATAAGGATAATAACGCTGAATATTCTCAATAATGGTTTGTGAGTCCTCTTCAGGGATAAGACCTTCAAGGTAGGAGAGATGAGCCTCAGAGATCATTCCCATCGCTACAGCTTCCCCGTGAAGGATAGGATTTCCCTGGTTCAGGCACAGACTTTCAACGGCATGACCGATTGTATGGCCGAAATTCAGCGTTTTTCTGATATTTTTCTCATGAAAATCTTTTTCTACTACATCCTGTTTGATGTCCATAGAAGTCTGGATATGCGGAACGACTGCTTCTATATCCAATTTATGAATCTGGATCAGCTGCTCCCAATGCAATTTATCTGCAATTAATCCATGCTTCAGCATTTCAGCGAATCCGCTTCTCAGTTCTTTAAATGGAAGAGTTTCTAAAAATTTAGGATAAACAAAGATCTGGTCCGGAAATGCAAATGTTCCTACCATATTTTTATAATGCATCAGGTCTATACCTGTTTTCCCGCCAATGGAAGCATCACACATGGATAAAAGGGTTGTAGGAATATTAATAAACTGAATTCCTCTTTTATAAGTAGAAGCAACAAACCCGCCCATATCGGTAATTACCCCGCCGCCAAGATTAATAACCAGAGCTTTTCGGTCTGCCTGCATTTCTGTCAGGATTTCCCAAAGCTGGTTGGCCGTCTGAATGTTTTTCATTTCCTCACCAGCCTCAATTTCCAGGATTTCAAATCCAAGATCGGTTTCCATATTGCCTAACAATACCGGAAGACAGTATTCATGTGTATTTTCATCTACAAGAATAAAAATCTTACTGAACGTTTTTTCGTGAAGGAAATCGTTGAGCTGGGAAAAATTATCATCTAATATTGTTATCATGAGTTACTTTTCTATAAAATTAAATTAAAACTATATTGCAAAGTTATGATTCTTAATTTTTAACTCGTAACTAAATTACTATCTTTGCAGAAATTTTTAGAATGAGCAGAGATAACAATAATTCAGAAAGACCAAAGAGACCAAGAATTTCAAATAGAAAAAATTCTGATGATTCTCGTGCTTCCAGATCTGGAAATTCTTCAGGATCAAAACCTTTTAAAAAGCCTTTCCCGAAAGCAGGTGAAAGAAACTTTGAGCATAAAGGTACTAATTCCAAATTCAATAAAAGCCCTTTCAGAAGTGAAAGTGGTTCTGACGGCAGAGACGAAGATCACGGTTCGAAATCTGAACGTAAGCCTTATATCACTAATTCAAGCGAAAACCGTGAGAAAAGATCTTTCGGAAAATCGGCTCCTAAAAGAGGCGGAAAGAATTTTGATACAAGAGACAAGTATGAAAGAGGCAGCCTGAAATATGGCAGAAGACCATCTAATGGAGAGGAAAGAAATGATGACAGAGCAAAATCTTTTGTACAGAAAAGAAGGTTAAACAAAATTGAAAAGGACGTACATAAAGATACCATCCGTCTTAATAAGTATATTGCCAACTCAGGGATCTGCAGCAGAAGAGAAGCAGACGAATTGATTACGCAGGGGCTTGTAGAGGTAAACGGAACCGTAGTAACGGAAATGGGATATCAGGTTCAGAAAACAGATAAAGTGGTTTTCGACGGACAGAGTATTACCCCTGAAAAACCGGTATATGTACTTCTAAACAAACCTAAAGGTTATATTTCAACAACAAAAGATGATAAAGCAAGAAAAACCGTAATGGATCTTGTTGCCAATGCATCGCCATACCGTTTGTTTCCGGTAGGAAGACTTGACCGTTCCACAACGGGAGTTATTCTTTTAACCAATGACGGACACATGACGAAAAAGCTGACGCACCCATCTTTTGATGCCAAGAAAATCTATCACGTAACATTGGATAAGAAACTAACACATGAAGACATGAAGCTGATTGTAGAAGGGATTCGTCTTGATGAAGGGGTAGCCGTAGTAGATCAGATTTCATTCATTGAAGGAAAACCGAAAAATGAAATAGGAATTGAGATCCATATCGGATGGAACAGAGTGATCAGAAGAATTTTCCAAAGATTAGGATACGAAGTAGAAGCTTTAGACAGAGTGATGTTTGCCGGAATGACGAAGAAAAATATCAAAAGAGGACACTGGAGAATCCTTACAGAACAGGAAGTGAACAACCTTAAAATGCTTTAAGAGCTATATAATATAAGGTATGTCAAATAAAAAGACCGCAGATTTTTCTACGGTCTTTCTTATTTTTAATAACAACCCTGAATATTATTCATTACTAATTACTAATTATTTACCCCAATACCGTAACTCCCTTCTGGATCATTTCATAAATAGCATCTTTACCATTATCAGGTTTTACATTAACGGCTCTGGTTCCGTTGAAGTGCAGGCAGGTAACATATCCGGCAGTTACAGCATCAAGACAAGTGTATTTTACACAGTAGTCCATGGCTAAACCTACAATTTCCACCAATTGAATATCGTGGTATTTAAGGAAATCATCAAGACCGGTCTTCATAAAATGGTTATTATCCTGAAAGCCGCTGTAGCTGTCTATTTCCATATTTTTTCCTTTCTGGATAATGTGGGTTACTTTATCTCTGTTCAGATCTTTGTGGAATTCTGCTCCAAAAGTTCCCTGAACACAGTGATCAGGCCACATAAACTGTGGAATGGAGTTCAGAATAATACTTTCACCTACCTTTCTTCCGTTGTTGCTGGCAAAACTTTTGTGATTGGCAGGATGCCAGTCCTGGGTAAGAACAATCTGGTCATATTCATTTTCCTCCATTAAAAGATTAATATAAGGAATGATCTCATTAGCTCCCGGAACCGCAAGTGAACCCCCTTCACAGAAATCATTCTGTACATCTACGATTATTAACGCTTTTTTCATATTTAGATTTCTCGAATTTTTGATAAATTTACTCAAAAAACTGTCCAAAACGGAATTATCGGACAAATCGGCAATATAAATTTTTAACATTAATAGAATGAGCAGTTTAGAACAAAAGAAATTTCCCATCGGTCCGTTTCAGCAGCCGGAGAACATCTGTGATACCAGGCTGGATGAGCATATCAGGGTCATTAAAAGCTTTCCCGGGAAATTAAAAGATTTAATTGAAAACTTTACAGAGGGTCAGCTGGATACACCTTACAGAGAGGGAGGATGGACGGTTAGACAGCTGGTTAATCATATTGCCGACAGCCATATTAACAGCTTTATCCGTTTCAAACTGGCTCTTACAGAAGAAAATCCTGTCATCAAACCTTATGATGAAGCCAAATGGGCAGAGCTTCAGGACAGTGTGCATATGCCGGTAAGGCCTGCAATGAGAATGATCAAAGGAACACACCAACGATGGACCGTTTTGCTGAATACCCTTACCAATAAACAATTCGAAAGAACTTTTCATCACCCGGAACAGAACAAAGATTATAATCTCAGACATTATCTTGCTTTTTATGTGTGGCATTGCAACCATCATTACGCTCATATTGAAAATCTGAAGAAAGAAAAAGGTTGGTAAAGAAGAGTCTTCATAATCCTGTTCATTTTGAGGAAATCATCGAAAGAATTTCCTGTCTTACAAGAAACTCCATTGCAAAATGGGGGAAGATGGATGTATGTCAGATGCTGAAACACTGCGATCTTGTTCTTCAGGTACCTTTAAGAAAAATTGAACTTCCTGCCATTAATCCGTTCTTTGAAGCCATAGGAGTCATAACGAAATGGGAAATGTGGGTTTTTAACAATGGAATTCCCCAAAATATGCCGACTTTTCAAAAACTAATCGTTAATTTTGAATGTGATTTTGATGAATCCAAAACCAATCTGCTGAATACACTAAAGGATTTTCGGAAAGTATCTATAAATAAGGAACTTCCGGACCGGCACAGGCTATTCGGTAAAATGACTGAAAAAGACTGGGGATTTTTAGAATATAAGCATCTGAATCACCACCTTAAACAATTTAATGTATGAGTTTTTTTGATAAAATATTCGGAGGAAAAGAAAACGACCCTGAACGTAAATCCTTCTGGACAAAAATAGAATCTGAAGAAGATCTTGCTAAAGCCATAGAGAATTCCTATCATCATAGAGTTGCCATCTTCAAGCATTCAACACGCTGCTTTATAAGTAAGACAGTATTGAAAAATTTTGAAAGAGATATAGACAATTTAGATCGTGATCTGGATTTATATTACTTAGATTTGCTGCTGTATAGGCCCATCTCCAACAAAATATCTGAGGATTTCGGAATCAGACATGAAAGCCCGCAGCTGATCGTAATAGAAAACGGAAAAGTAGTCAATACAGCTTCACATGAAGACATCTCTATAAGCCAGATCGCATAATGAAGAATATTAATAATTATCTAGCTAAAGTATTAAATGTTCCCATTGAAAAAGTGAACACGTGCAGCCTGCACTATGAAGTAAAGAAAATTCCCAAAAATCAGTTTCTTTTACAGTATGGTGAGATCTGCCGTCATATATTCTTTGTTGAAAAAGGGCTTTTAAAAATGTATTCCATTGATAAGAACGGAAAAGAACACATTATACAGTTTGCCCCTGAAAGCTGGCTGATTTCTGACCGAAGCAGTCTCTACTTCAACGAAAAATCCATTTATTACATAGAAGCCGTTGAGGATGCGGAAGTTCTGTTTTTGCACCCTGACTTCTTTAATAAACTGGTAGAACAGTTTCCAAACAGTATTGAGCGAAGTGATTTTCTGCTTCAGAAACATATCAGAAGTCTTCAGAACAGGATCAATTCCCTCTTAGGCGAGACTGCCGAAGAAAGGTATATGAAATTCATTAAAATGTATCCTGATCTTCTTTTGAGAGTTCCGCAATGGATGATCGCTTCTTATCTGGGAATCACGCCTGAGAGCCTGAGCCGGGTAAGAAAAGAGCTGGCAAGGAAAAACTTCGTTCCGGATAAATAATCAGATCTTTTTGGCAAGACTGCCTACCTGCTGTAATTGTAAGCGGGTTTCATCCGACCAGGGAAGCCCGATACACAAACGCATGCAATTCTGAAACTGATCCTGAAGGGTAAACATTCTTCCGGGAGCAATACTTATGTTCTGCTTGATGGCTAAATCATACAACTCGGTAGTACGGATTTTTTTATCAAATTCTACCCACAGAGAAAGTCCTCCCTGCGGACGGCTTGTTTTTGTTCCTTCCGGGAAAGATTCTGCAATGGTCTGAGCGTAGTTCTGGTAATTATTCTGAAGGGCCTTCCGCATCTGTTGAAGATGTTTTTCATACCTTCCGGACTTAAGAAAATTAGCCACAGCCTCATTCACGATAGATATAGATGAAGTGGAATGAAGAAGCTTAAGCTTTAAAATTTTGTCTTTATACCTGCCGGGAGCAATCCATCCTACACGGTAGCCCGGAGCCAGTGTTTTTGAAATTGAGCTGCAATAAAGCACATTTCCATCTTTATCGAAAGATTTACAGCATTTCGGGCGGCTGGCACCAAAATACAGGTCGCCGTATACATCGTCTTCAATGAGCGGTATTCCGTTTTCTGACAGGAGTTTAACAATCTCTTTCTTATTTTCGTCCGGCATACAGCTGCCCAGCGGAGAATTAAAATTAGGAATCAGCAGGCACAGATTGATTTGTGGAATTACTTTTTTCAGGGCTTCAATTTCTATTCCGGTTGTAGGATGGGTAGGAAGTTCAAGGACTTTTAAACCGAGACCGTTAGCCAATTGAAGAATACCAGGATAGCAAGGGCTTTCAATCGCAATCGTATCGCCGGGTTTTCCCAGAGCCATCAGGCAGAATGACAATGCATTCATCCCTCCGTTGGTGGTAACCAGGTCATTTTCATTAAGATTCCCTCCCCATTGAAGCGATCGGATGGCAATCATTCTGCGCAGTTTTAAATTTCCCTGAAGCTCTTCATATTCAGTTCCGCCGTCTTTTAATTCGCGGGTAGCATTAATGATTTCTTTTTTTAGCTTGGCCTGTGGTAAAAGGTCTCCCGAAGGAATTCCTATGGAAAAAAAAGTAATCCCTTTCTTGCCCATATTTTCATAAACTTTGCTGATGAGCTCATCAGGTTCATCATTATTAGCAATTAGAGACGGACGGCTTACTTCCGGGAGAGGAAGCTTTATTGACATTAGTTTGCTTACAAAGTACCCAGATTGCGGCTTTGATTCTACTAACGACTGTGATTCCAGTTCCAGAAAGACACGTTTAGCCGTGTTCATGCTTACCTGATGTTCATGGCATAACATTCGTACAGACGGCAGTTTGTCTCCGGCCTTCAATACTCCGTTTCTGATTTGCGCAGCTATTCTGTCTGCAATTTCTGTGTATAAAAATTCTTTACTCATTTTTTCTAACTGTGCTCATGCAAATATACAAAACTGATACTGTGTTTATCTGTTTTACCTTTCTAATTTTGAATCATTAAAATAGAGTTACAATCATGAGCAACACAATATCAAAAAATGAACACATCAACGGTTGGATTAACGGCTTTATAGGCGTTTTACTATTCAGCGGATCAATGCCTGCTACTAAGCTGGCCGTAATGGAAATGAGTCCTATATTTGCAACCATAGCCCGTGCAGGTATTGCCGGGATTCTCGCTCTCTCTGTGTTATTGATCTATAAAGAAAAGCGTCCGGATAAAAAACAAATTTTTCCATTATTGCTGGTCTCGCTAGGTTGTGTAATCGGTTTCCCTTTACTTTCTGCTTTAGCTCTTCAGTATGTCAGTTCGGCACATTCCATTGTATTTCTTGGAATGCTTCCCATGGCTACTGCCATATTTGGAGTTCTCCGTGGAGGGGAAAGGCCTCATCCTGTATTCTGGTTGTTTTCCGTGATAGGAAGCCTATTAGTAGTAGGATATGCATTTTCGCAGGGAATTTCTGCATCGCCTGTCGGTGATATTCTGATGCTTGTAGCGGTTATTTTATGTGGTCTGGGGTATGCAGAAGGGGCCAAACTTTCGAAAACATTAGGCGGATGGCAGGTAATATCATGGGCATTGGTACTTGCGCTTCCTGTGATGATTCCGTTATTTTTTATTTATTTCCCTGATCACATAGAAACGATCAGCTTCCGCGGATGGTTCGGGCTTGCTTATATTTCCCTGTTCAGTATGTTTATTGGGTTTATCTTCTGGTACAAAGGGCTTGCTCAGGGTGGAATTACCACAGTAGGTCAGCTTCAGCTATTGCAGCCATTCTTTGGATTGGCCCTGGCGGCTTATTTTCTTCACGAACCGGTAAGTATGGGAATGTTGGGGATAACAATAGGGGTTATTCTTTGTGTTGCAGGGACTAAAAAGTTTGCGAAATAGTTAATAATAAAAGATTATGATTGTAATCATAAAAGATACGGTTTGTCGTGGTATATATTTGAAAGCCCACAAAATTTATGATTATGAAACTTACCTGCTCAGTTATTTTTAAAATTAGCTTCCTGAATTTGACACATCAGTTCCAATAATAATTATCAGAAATTAAATTCATCCATTCATAGAATTACAGATCCCGTTTTGCCTGGCGAAGCGGGGTTTCTAAATCAATTCATTGATGTAATTCAGCTCACAGATTTTCTGTTGGGCTGAATTTTGTTTGTCGTAAAATTAATTGTTATTTTAATGTAAATTATAATCAATAAACTATAAATATTGAATATTAAAGATGTTTTTTTAACTTATTTTAACGTTTTGTGTAATTGTTAAGGTTTGATTTTTGCATTCATAATCCGGTAACTTCCCAATGCATTTTTACTAAGAGATTTAACGAAACAGGTGAAACCACTAAACATAGTTATTTATGGTTATTGATGAAAATATTTTGCATTCAGCGGGAGCAGAGATCAGACAGTATAAACCTTCAGAACTTCTGTTTTGTGAAGGAGACAGCCCCAATTATTATTACCAGATCATTCAAGGACAGGTAAAACTCAACAACTATAATGAAGAAGGAAAGGAATTTATACAGAATATCCTATCAGACGGACAAAGCTGCGGAGAATCTATTCTTTTTATTGACAAACCATATCCTATGAATGCAGAAGCACTTACTGAATGTGTAGTTTTGAGGCTTCCTAAATCTGCATTTCTGAGTTTGCTGGATCAGTCTCCAAAATTATATATGGACATCAGCAGGTTTCTTTCACAGAGGCTTTATTATAAATTCATTATGATGCAGAATCTTTCATCCCAGAATCCCACAATACGATTGAAAGGGCTGATGGATTATTTAAAAAGCTTCCATGAAGATGAAAGCCCGTATTCTTTTATGATTCCATTTACAAGACAGCAGATGGCTAATCTTACAGGGCTTTGTGTGGAAACTGCAATCAGGACTATCAAACATATGGAAAGAAATAAGATTGTCAGGATTAAAGACCGCAAAATTTTGTATTAAAAGAATTGAATCAATATAAATTGCTATTTTAACGGAAATATTAAAAATAAAATATAATGAAGACTATAAGCTGCATGAATATTGATGAAAAGCTTTTGCTGGCATCAGGAGGAGAAATGAAAAGGTATAAAAAAGGAGAGCTCATCTACAGGGAAGGTCATCATGCACTTTATTTTTTTCAGATAGCAGAGGGGAAGATCAAACTCAACAATTATGATGATGAAGGAAAGGAATTTATTCAGAATATTTTAGGAGGAGGACAGAGTTTTGGGGATTCCATGCTTTTCTTAGATAAGTTTTATCCGATGAATGCTGTTTCCTTGGTTCCCTCGGAAGTTATAAGAGTTCCTAAAGACCAGTTTTTAAAGCTGATTCAGATACACCCTCATCTTTCCATGGAAATGAATGCTTGTCTGTCTCAAAGATTATACTTCAAAGCAATAATGCTTCAGAATTTGGCTTCACTGAATCCTATTTCAAGACTCACCGGCCTTCTGGACTATCTTAAAAGCTATCATGATGATAGCTGCGGCTCGTGCTTTCATGTAGAACTGACAAGGCAGGAAATTGCCAATCTGGTAGGATTGCGTGTGGAAACCGTGATCCGAGCTTTGAAAAAAATGGAAAAAGAGGGAAAGGTCACGCTGGAAAACAGAAAAATAGTATATTGATATGATCCAGGTCATAAAAATGTGAATTATTTAATCCTATATTTGATCTAGAAGGTTTTCAATTTTTATTGCAAACACCATTTTCAGGATGTGAGTTATAAAAGGACGGGAACGAAGGTCCAAAGACCACCTGTCTGTGAAAATGAATCAGATTTAAACCACGAATACTCAAATATATGGACTGTCAGAAGATTGTAAAAAACCTAAAACATAAAGACTTCAAAAAAGTTCCTAATAAAGGAGAATGGTTTGAAGAAGGAGCAGCTGTCTATGCTAAGGAGATCAAAGAGAATATTTTTTTATTATTTATTATTCTGAAAGATATTCAGATAGAGAATATTCAGGCGCTTATTGCCCACTTTGACTGCTTCAGCAGCATCGGACTGAAAGAACCGGAGCAGGTGATGTTTTATCTTTCTATCAAAGACAAGGAAGACCTGCATTATTTTGAAAAATATTTACAAGTAACCGATAACTGATAACCTGCGGATATGATATTTGAAAATGATACTTTAAGACTTTCCGGATTGAATGACAAAAACAATATGATAGAGAATGAGTCTTTATTCCCTAGCGTTATTAATTCATACGGAGTAACAGCTTTTCTCATTAAATCACTGGAAAAGATAAAGAATAATGCGCAGTGTGAGATCCTTAAAAAAGTGATCAATACTTATATTGAAGAATATCTTCTGCATATCCGGGAATATCACAGTGAAAGTACGTTAAATGTTACTGAACAAACTGAAATAAAGATTGAAAATCCCTCTTTCACATTGTATGCAAAAACGGCATATTATAAAGTGTTAAAGGAAGAAGAATACCTCAACAGACTGTTAAATACGTTGAGTAAAGACAGGAACAGCACAGAATAAATATACTTTATCAGTTCTGCCAATAGACCCGTATCTACACAAAACAGAAAGACATAAAGACACCTTTCACACCACTCACTTAATATTTAATTTATGGACTTTCAGAAAAATCTTTTAGACTACATAAGCCAGTCATTAATGACTGCAGGAGAAACCATTGCTATAGCAGAAAGTGTTACATCAGGCTGTTTGCAGCTGGCTTTTTCACAAATGCATAATGCTTCCCTGTTTTATAAAGGAGGAATAACGGCTTATACACTGCCGCAGAAAGTAAAACTGCTGAATGTAAACAGAAAAGAAGCGGAGGAATGCGACTGTGTCTCAGAAAATATAGCTTCGGTTATGGCTCTTAATGCCGCCCGGCTTTTTGAATCCGACTGGTCTATTGCTACTACGGGATACTGTACTCCCATAAGAAACTCTGCCTATAAAATTTTCGCTTATTTTTCCTTTTCTTATAAAGGAGAGATTGTTCTTGCTAAAAAGCTGGAGCTTCACCATAAAACACAGGCTTTAAATGCACAGATGTATTATACGGAATTTATTCTGGGTTGTTTTAAAAGTGAAATCAATCAGCTGCTTATTCTGAGATCGGATGGGTAGCCATTAAGAACTGGTTTATTTTTATTCCACTTTCAATAATCTTTAGTATCTTAATTCAGAATTTCTTCAAAATTGAACATATACCTTTGCTGAATGAAAATTCTGATCATAGAAGACGAACCTGAATTGGCCCGGAGTATTGCCACATATCTTTCGGAAGAAAATTATTTATGTGAATTTGCGTCTAGTTTCGGAGAAGCTTTTGACAAGATCAAAAGTTTCAGCTATGATTGTATTCTGCTGGATATTTCACTTCCGGACGGAAGCGGTATGAAAATTCTGGAAGAACTTAAAAAAGATAATAAACAGGAGGGGGTAATCATTATTTCAGCAAAAAATTCATTGGAAGACAAAATAGAAGGTCTTCAGACAGGGGCTGATGATTATCTTACCAAACCGTTTCATTTATCTGAACTTTCAGCGAGAATTTACTCTGTTATCAGGAGGAAACATTTTGGGAGTACAAACATAATAACTCAGGATGAGTTACAGATTGATATTCTGGCAAAGACGGTTACTGTAAATAATACCCCGGTGGTTCTCACGAAAAAAGAATTTGATCTTCTGCTGTATTTTATCAGTAATAAAAATAAAGTAATCTCTAAAAGTGCTCTGGCGGAACATCTTTCCGGAGATTTTGCAGATATGCTGGACAATCATGATTTTGTATATGCTCACGTAAAAAATCTTAAGAAAAAACTCTATGATGCAGGCAGCAGGCATTATCTGAAGACGGTGTACGGAACAGGATATAAATGGAGCGGGGAATAGAAGAACATCAGAATATGAATTGTCAATTTTACTTTGTAAGTGAATGGTAATGGTGAATCGCGTCAGATGACTTATTCACAAGAATCATTACAATTTTAAACCCAGAACAGAACTTTTGAAACCTCTATTAGCCAAAACCACCAAACCGTTTCTGATCTATGTGCTGATTATTTTAGCCGTTAGCATTCCTGTATACTACTGGGTGGTAGACGGTATCTGGATCAGTGAACTGGATGAACACAATAAAGTTATTGCAGAAAAATCAGCGTATGAGCTGAACCAGTTGCATCTTTCTGATGAAGAACTGGAAAAAAGCATTGCTTTGTGGAATACAATCCAACCGGGTACTGATATCCAAAAAATTCCTTTCAACTCACTGAAAAAAGATGTAATTTTTACCATAGAGAAAAAATCTTATACTTCAGAACCGGAATTTGACCGTTTCAGATGTCTTGAAACAGTAGTCTATATTAAAAACAAACCTTATCTTTTTACAGTAGAAACCAACGTGGAAGAAAGTCATGAAACCGTTACAGTCATCGCCTTTACCACACTTTTTTTCTTTATTGTGATTGTCATCGGGCTTCTGATCTTGAACAGAAGACTTTCCAACACGGTATGGAAACCTTTCCATGATACACTCAACCGGCTTAAATCTTTTGATCTCAGCAGCGGAAAGAAAATCAGTTTTGAGAAAACAGATATCAAAGAATTTGAAGAACTCAGCCAGGCTCTTTCAAAGCTTATTGATCATAATATTTCTGTCTATAAAACTCAGAAAGAATTTACAGAAAATGCTTCCCATGAGTTGCAAACTCCTTTGGCTATCCTCCAGAATAAACTTGATGTACTTATCCAGGATGAACATATGACAGAACAGCAATATCAGGTCATTGAAGATCTTAATAAAACGCTGGCAAGAAGCTCCAGAATCAATAAAAACCTGCTGCTGCTTGCCAAAATTGAAAACCAGCAGTTTGCAGGAAATGAAAAGCTGTTAATCAGTGAAATCACAACACAGTATTCTGCTGTATTCCATGAGCACTTTGAGCAAAAAAATATTTCTTTACATGAAGAAATCGAAAACGGAATAGAAGTTTCCGGAAACAGGACTCTTACCGAAACCATGATCAGCAATCTTCTGGTAAATGCTGTAAGACATACAGAGGCAGGAGGAAATGTTCATGTAACATTATCAGAAAAATCACTGGAAATTTCAAATTCCGGAACAGCTGAACTTAATAAAAATACCCTTTTCAAAAGATTTTCGAGATCTTCAACAGACAATTTAGGAAGCGGGCTGGGACTTGCCATTATCAAAGAGATCTGTGTCCGCCAGAACTGGATCATTTCTTATGATTTTAAAAATAATTTCCACATTTTCAGCATTACCTTTTAAAATTCAAAATTTCTTCTAAATTGAAATGGAACTTTGCGGTATCATTAATACAAAAGATACTGCACACTTATGAAAGGTTTCATTTCAAGCTTACTATTTATATGGGTAAGTTTTCAGCAGATTCACGCACAGGACAGTTTAGCCGTTGAAAAAATTCAGGACAGCGTTATCATTCAGGATGAGGTTCCCGCAGATAAAACCCATCAGTTCAGATATAAAAAGCTTATTATTCCGGCTGTATTTATTTCCTACGGATTTGCAAGTCTGGGAATCAGCAGCTTAAAGCAGCTTAATTCTTCTACTCAGTATGAGATCAGTGAACATAAACCGGACCATATCAGACTGGATAATTATACCCAGTTTGCTCCGGCAGTATTGGTGTATGGGCTAAATGCATTCGGAGTGGAAGGAAAACATAATTTCCGGGACAGAAGTATTATTTACGGAACTTCTCTGCTCATCTCTTCAGCATTTATGCTTCCTTTAAAACATATTACCAAAGAAGAAAGACCGGATGGTTCCAATCGGCTGTCATTTCCTTCCGGACATACGGCGATGGCATTTGCTTCTGCACAGTTTATGTTCCGGGAATATAAGGACACCAATTTCTGGATAGGGATTTCCGGGTATTCACTTGCTGTATTTACCGGAGTTTACCGAATGTTGAATAATAAACACTGGTTTGGAGATGTTGTAGGCGGAGCCGGGTTCGGAATTTTGTCTACCGAGCTGGCATATTGGCTGTATCCTAAGATCAATACTCTTTTAGATGGGAAAAAGGAAAAGTCCCAAATGATGATTTTGCCTTATTACCAGAAAGGAAATGTTGGAATAGGATTGGTGAAAAACTTTTAAAAATAAGACCATGGCCATTTATATCACACTGCTTTTCTTTGCTACCATCGCTGCTTTTTGGATCAGTACAATCTGTGGAGGAGGTGCCAGCCTGATTCTTATCCCGATCCTGAATATGATGCTTCCTGGTTCTTTAGTCCCGTTTTCACTGACGGTAGGAACTTTTACAAGTTCTTTGTCCCGTATTGCTGTTTTTAAAAAGCATATCAGATGGAGGATTTTTTTGTGGTTTGTCCCTTTTTCTATTCCTGCTGTTTTAGTAGGGGCGTGGCTCATCAAATATGTCAATCCGAACTATTTGCAGTTAATTGTTGCCTTTTTCCTGATGGCCAATGTTCCGGAATTGTTCAAAGCAAAAAAAACGGAACAGGAACCTCAAAAGCTTTATCCTTCGGCAGCCCTGGCACTTATAGGATTTTGTGCAGGATTTGTTTCCGGTATTACAGGAGCTATTGGGTTGCTGTTTAATCGTTTTTATCTGCGATTTGGGCTGAAAAAAGAAGAAATTGTGGCAACAAGAGCGGCCAATGAAGTATTCCTCCATTTCATCAAGCTGATGATCTATCTTTCACTCGGTTTATACTCAGGAAAAGCATTGTGGTTTGGGCTGGCTATTGCTGTAGCGGCCATTATTTCATCATATACTATAAAATATATTCTTCCGTATTTAAGCGAAATGATGTTTAAAAAGATAGGATATGGTGCAATGGTAGTCTCCGGAATAATGCTTCTGGTGGGAACTTCAGATAAAATAATAAAAGAAGATAAAATTGCTTTTTCATCCACCCTGCACAGCGGAGAGACGGAATCTGTGATCTCATGGCGGAAAACCGATTTTGTTGTTGAATTCGCATTTGATGATGGTTTTGAAGTGGAAAGACCTATAAAACCAGAGGAACTGCCAGATCCCCTTAAAGAAAAATATCTACAGCTGGAACCGTATTATGACCGCATTCATCTTGAAAAGGTCTTTATGTTCAGAAAAGAACCTGCTTATGAATTTTACTGCTATAAAGACGGAAAACTTACAAAATTTGAAATTTAATGTTTACGGATCTCCGGCCTGGATTTCATAATTGCTTTGTAAGAAGAAGTAAATGCAGACAGACTTTGATATCCGACCTTATAAGCAATCTGGCTTAAAGTATATTGCCCGGTGTCCAGCAGTTCAATACTTTTTAAGATGCGTACCAGCTGATGGTATTTCTGAAGCGTAATTCCTGTTTCATTTTTAAAATTTCTCTGAAGGGAACGAACAGACATTTGCGCCTTTTCTGCAAGCAACTCTGTATCCAGACTATATCTGAAATTTAAATTGATATGCTCACATACAGGAATAAGCCTTATATCCGCAGGAACGGGGATTCCAAGGTATGAACTTTCCTTACAGAAGTTAGGAAGGCTTTTTAGAATTGCTTTAAAAAACAGATCCTGCTCTTCATCTTCAGTAAGCAGCTGATTCCATTTAGAAGCATACAAAAGCATTTCCTTCAAAACCGGAGGGACGGCAAAAACATGAACATTCTTATAAAAATCTTTCTTGAAAACCGACTTAAATAAAAAGACCATTAAATTCACCGTTTTTGCTTCTGAAGTGATCCGGTGGGCCTTTTCTGAAGGAATCCAGATGACATGATGCTGAGGTACCAGATAGATCTTCTGATCGATATGAAAGTATTGATATCCTTCTTCTACAAATGTAAGCTGTGCCCGGCTGTGGGTATGGTCATAATCATCATGTTTCCAGTCTTTTTCACACCAGACATACGCTTCCTTTTCAATGCTGTCTACAAAACTGCTTTGGGTATATTCTGTTAAACCGCATTTGGTATTGTCGTTCTGCATATATTTTTTGGCAAATTTAATAAAAACGACAGTATTAATTTTGTATTATCAATTATAGTATTCAAAATGAAAAAATTAAGTACACTTTTTGTATTCATTCTATTATTAAAAACTACCACCATTATGGCGCAAAATCAAAAAGCCAGCATATTGGTTCTTATTCATTCAGACAATGGAGGAACATATGAACTGGCAAAAGAAATAGCATCCGGTATTGAAAGCAATGGCAGTGCTTCGGCTGTCATTAAGCAGGTTAAAGAATCTCCGAATGCCAAATTAAAAAATATCCCTGTGGCTTCAGTGGATGAGCTGCCTTCCTATGACGGAATTGTTTTCGGATCTCCGGTCTATTTTGGGAATATAAGTACAGGAATGAGTGAGTTTTTGTCTAAAACCGTTAATTTATGGACGAATCATGCTCTTGAAGGGATGCCTGCCTCTGTATTTATGTCTGCCGGAAGCGGTGCCGGAAAAGAACTGGCATTACAGGCCTTCTGGAACAGTCTTGCTGTTCACGGAATGGTATTGGTTTCTAATGGCATCAGAGGGTATGAAAATATGAATAAAACCATACCACAGGGGAACAGCGTGCTTGGAATTACCAGTATGGCTTCTCTAAAAGACGTGGAAAGACCTACAAAAGACGAACGTATTCTGGCAGAACTGCAGGGAAGAAATTTTGCTAAAACGGCTTTGGCCCTAAAGGGAACTTTTAATAAAAAGCTAACCACCACAGTAAAACCTGCATCAGAAGATATCAATGCCACAATGAAGATTAAAAATATTATGCTGCCTCAGGTTCCTAAGCCAGCCGGAAATTACAAACCTTTCGTACGTTCCGGAAATCTGGTATTCATTAATCAGGTAGCCTTAAAAGAAGGAAAAATTCTTTATCCAGGAAAATTAGGAGCTGACGTGAATGAAGAACAGGTAAAAGAAGCCACAAAAACTACTATGCTGAATGTAATTGCTGTGCTGAAAGAAGCTGTTGGCGGAGACCTGAATAAAGTAAAACAATGTGTACAGCTGACCGGAATTTTCAATACCAAAGACAATTATACCAAACATGCCGATCTTATGAATGTCGCTTCCGATCTTACAGTGGAAGTATTCGGTGAAAAAGGAAAACATGCAAGAGCTACGCTGGGAGCTTCTTCTATTCCTGTCAATTCTTCGGTAGAAATACAGGCTGTTTTTGAAGTGGAATAAGCTCTTTCAACAATTTACAATCAACTGCAGATTTGTGAGAATTTCAATCTCATGGATTTGCAGTTTTTTATTTCCCACAAACCCCACTGAGATTTGTGGAAATTTCTCTCTCAGCTTATTTTATTTGAAAAAATTGCTGAAAAACTCTGGTTTTGTGCCTTAAAGCAGCATAATGATTCAAAACCTTTCGCCATACGTATCCCAGGAAATATCTGATTAAAAAAATAATACAGTCTATTTCGATAAAATTAAAAGTATAAGTAAGATAACACGCAGTGAAAATAACCATCTTCATCCGTGCAATCTGCGCGATTTGTGGGAAATATTTTTATCGCTAATTCACGAATTAATCTGTACCTCCATGCAAAATATAATTAACTGTAAAATATCTATATCTCTTGAGCCAGTACGTCACCGATTATCTTTATACTCTGTTCCAGCTGTTCTTCAGAAAGGGAACCATAGCTCAGTCTAAAACCGTTGATTGTCTGATCAAAGCTGTATTGTTCAGGATGGATGATATTGATGTTTCTTTCAATAAGTAAATCTGTTACGGTATTCCAGTTCAATTTTGCTTTGGGTACAATCCAGAAGGCCAGTCCGCCATCCGGAAGTATAAAATCAGAAGAATTCTTTATGTATTTTTCCAGAAGCCCGGCTACAAAATCTCTTTTGTTCCTGTAATGTAATGTGGCTTTTTTAATATGTTTTTTTACAGCTCCATCTTTAATCAGCTGTAGTACGGCCTGTTCCATAATCACATCACCCTGAACATCAATTATTTTTCTGAGATCTCCGATTCTTTGAAGCAATTTCTGATCTTTGGATACCAGATAACCAATTCTTAAAGCTGGTGCAACTACTTTACTTAGTGTTCCGATATATACGTAATGGTTAAGAGCCGGGAAACTGGAAACGGGAAGAATAGGGCGGTACCCAAAATGGAACTCATTATCATAATCGTCTTCAATGATGGTAAAACCATACTTGTTTGATAATGCAATGAGCTGAAGCCTTCTTGCCAGGCTTAAGGTAACGGTTGTAGGGTATTGCCTGTGAGGGGTGATATAGATCGCTTTGATATTTTTATGGATGGTTAAAAGTTTCTCAATATTTTCAATAATGATCCCTTCATGATCCACTGCTACAGGTAGAAGCTCTGCTCCTGTGTATTCAAAAGCTTTCCAGGCGGGCTGGTATCCCGGGTTTTCTATGATCACCTGATCTCCCGGCTGTAAAAGCGCCTGAGCAGTCAGAAACATGGCCATCTGGCTGCCTCTTGTGATAGATATTTCATTCTCATTGATATTCATTCCTCTTTGATGATTCAGCATCTGGGCAATACTTTTGCGGAATGCAGGATCTCCGTGCTCACTGCTGTAACCCATCATCTGCCACTTGGCTTTTCTGCTGAAAATCTGCCTGTATGCTCTGGCCAGCTCTGTTACAGGGGCAATTTTACTGTCAGGATGTCCGTCGTCAAAATTAATCATCATAGGATTGTCCTGTCGTTTTTCCTCTTCCGGTCCGGATTCTTTTTGAGATGATCTCCGTTGTGAAACCGGCAGTACATCTGAGACAAAAATTCCTTTTCTTTCCTTTGAAATTACCCATTCTTCATTAATGAGTACCTGATAAGCTTCTACTACTGTGTTCCTGTTAATATTCAGCAGCTGGGCCAGATTTCTGCTTCCCGGAAGGGCATCTCCTGCTTTTAATCTTGCTGAACGAATATCTGCAATGATGGTATCAGCGATCTGTAAATAGACTGCTTTATCAAGTTTTTTATCGATTTCCAATTCTAATTTCCAAGGTCTGAGCATCTGGACTATCTATTTATATGAAAACTGTATCAGTTAAACAGTCCAAATATAAAATAATTTTGTCATGCAATAATGCAAAGAACATTTAATTTTTTTAAATCATGGACAAGAAACAATTCAGTTCAAAAGACTTTCATGAAACTTTTGCAAGACCTAAATACGTAAAACCAGGCCATCTGATTCATAAAAACGTAGAAAATGCGGGGGAACACAACCAGTTTTCAACGGAAAGAAAACATCCTGTTTTTTTTGTAGATCTTCCCAGTAAAAATGTAAGTATGACAATAGGAGGTCTTCTTCCGGGCCAGCAGACCAACAGACACAGACATACCTATGAAACGGTATTGTATGTGATTGAAGGCAAAGGATGGACAGAAGTGGAAGATGAAAGAGTGCATTGGGAAGCGGGAGATGCTGTTTACATTCCTTCATGGGCCTGGCATAAACATCAGAATATGAGCGATACTGAACCTGCCAAATATATTGCCTGTGAAAACGCACCGCAGCTACAAAACCTGGGTGTTGCCTTAAGGGAAGAAGAAGGCAGAGATCTTTAGTTACCAGCCATTAAGAAATACTGAAAGTTTAAGCTTCGTTAAGAAAGTCATTCTGATTTTAAAGAAAACCTGCCGTAAACAATCTTAACTGCTTAAACTTTCTTAATGGAAATCATTTAATTTTTAAAATCAATAAACAATGAAAAATGTTCCATTTAAAGGAGTGATTGCTTATCCTATTACCCCTTTCGACGAGAATGAAAAAGTAGACATCCCTCTCTTTAAAAAACTGACTGAAAGGCTGATCGTTTCCGGAAGCCACGGAATAGCTCCGTTAGGAAGTACCGGAGTAATGCCTTATCTGTCCGATGAGGAAAAAGAAGCCGTAACAGAAGCAACAATAGAACAGACCCAGGGGAGGGTCCCGACACTTGTAGGAGTATCTAATCTTACCACAGATAAGACCGTTCATCATGCAAAATTTGCTGAGAAAGCAGGGGCTGATGCTGTAATGATCATTCCTATGAGCTACTGGAAGCTTACGGATGATGAAATTGTATCTCATTATGATACAGTAGCCAGCAAGATTTCTATTCCTATCATGGCTTATAACAATCCGGCCACCAGTGGAGTAGATATGTCTCCAGCTCTTCTTAAAAGACTGTTGGAGATTCCTAATGTAACGATGATCAAAGAGAGTTCCGGAGATATCCAGAGAATGCATTATCTGCGAAAAGAACTGGGAGAGGATGTTGCTTTTTATAACGGATCCAATCCGCTGGCCCTGGCTGCATTTACTGCCGGAGCAAGAGGCTGGTGTACCGCGGCACCGAATCTGATCCCCGAACTGAATGTTGCTTTATACAACGCGGTGGAAGAAGGCAATATAGAAAAAGCCCAAGAGGTTTTCTACATGCAGTTCGACCTGTTGAAATTTATCGTTAATAAAGGACTCCCAAGAGCTGTAAAAGCTGGTTTAAACATTCTGGGAGAAGAAGGCGGAAACCTGAGAAATCCGTTAAAGCCTCTAACGGCTGAAGAAACGCAGGAACTGAAAAATATTATTAAAATCCTTAATTAATTTAATCTTATGAAAAAGTCAATTTTTTATCATGCCGGATGTCCGGTTTGTGTAAGTGCAGAGCACGATATTGTTAACCTTATTGGTGCAGAAAATGTAGAAATTATTCATTTAGGAAATGACAGAAGTAAAATGACAGAAGCTGAAAAGGCGGGGATACAATCTGTCCCTGCTTTGGTAACACCTAATGGAAATGTCCTTCATATCAATTTTGGAGCATCTATGGAAGATGTAAAAAAATAAAAATTCCCGGTGGCTGAATTTTTCAGAATCACCGGGGTTTTCTGTTCTTTTACAAAAGGCAGCCTGAGTTTTCGGCTGTTTTTTCTTTATACAGTGGCATTGCCTTCAACACCGTCTGAATTATTCGTTTTAATTCCAGTTATTGCAGAAGCTACAAAACTGAACAGGCTGACCAGTTTTCCTGCTTTTGTATCCCAATAATACGTTTCTTCAGGCTCTACACGAATGATGGTAACATCCGGATCATTTTTACCGTCAAACCATGCTTTGGCCATCGGAGACCATTTCTCATCAATCGTTGCTTTATCTTTATAAACAGAAGCTTGTCCATATACAGAAAGATATTGAGAGACACTATTGTTCATGAAAAAAAGCTGTACCCTCCGGTCTTCTTTTATTTCAAAATTCTTGTTGCTTACGGCACTACTGATAAACCATAGGTTCCCGCTGTCATCTGTTTCCTGAAGAGTCATAGGCCGTGAATTGACCGGTACGGTTTCCAGTTCTGTACAGAACATGCATATTCTTGCTTTTTCTGACAGTTCTTTGATCTTTTTAATGGCTTCGAGGTGGGTTAAATTCTGTGTTGACATATTATTATATTTTAAAGTTTGGTATTACTGGAAAATAAAAATAAGTGGATTTCTGAAACTGAATTTCAGTAATATTCACTATTAAATATTCAAATACCTGACCAAACAGAATGATTATTGCAAGGAATATCCTGAGTTTATGTATTATTGATCTGAAATCATTTTCTGAAGATCACTCCATGCACCGCCATTGTATACATATTTAAAGCCTTTTTCCTTTAAAATATGCTCAGCTTTTACGCTCCGTAATCCATGAGAACAGACTGTGATGTAGGTTTTATTCTGGTGAAGTTCAGTATATCTTTCGCGGATGCTTCCTAAAGAAATATTAACAGATCCTTCAATATGCCCTGTTTTATATTCTTGTTCCGTTCTTACATCCAGAATAATGGCTCCTTTTTTAATATGGGTTTCAAGATTGTTACCTAATGTCTGGTATTTGTAAACCCGGTAAATAATATACACTGTAAGAGCTATTCCGCAGAGGATTAAGGCATTTTTCATAGTCTGCTTAAAATTTTACGGTCAATATAAAAGGTGCCAAAAGGAATAAAGCACGCCAGGATTACTTTCCAGGTCGTTTCTTTAAATTTCCATTGCTGTTCAACCCCTACACTTAAGGTATTAAACAGGAAAAGAAGAAATAATGTTCCATGAACCGGACCCATTAGTTTTACAAGTCCCGGGTTTCCCAACCCATATTTCAATGGTACCGCAATGAATACCAGAATGAGCAGGGAGATTCCTTCCAGAATGGCCAGAATCCTGAGACGGCCGGCTTTTGTTTTTAATAAATTCATCATAATTATCTAAAATAAGGTCTGTTGGCAAGAGGGGAGAATGGCCATGGGATAGCCATAAAAATAAGTACTAACGCAATGAAATACCAAATAAGCATTGTTCTGAATTTTTCCCGGTCTGTTTCTTTTCTCTTAGCCAAAGCAGAACCTATGGTGATCAGCACAACTGAAGTAATCATTAGTAAAATATGAATCAGCCCGAAGAAAAGCAGGTCCAGAGAGGCTTTAGATTCACTGAAGTTCTTCCAGAAATATTTTACGATTGGACTCCTGGAATAAAGGACAATTCCCAAAACCAGCTGAATATGGGCAATGGTTGCTGTCCAGTGCCGTACCGAATCTTCCTTTTTTCCAAATGTTTTTTGATAAAAATATCCTCTGAAGGCTATCCATATGCTGTAAATAAGGCTTAATAAAACGATCCACCGGAACAGGGAATGAAGAAATGTAAGCGTCTGGTACATGATTAATTTTTAGAACACTTCAAAGATAGAATAAAAACATACTAATTAGTATGTTTTTTGGTAAAAAATTATTCCAAAGATTTGAAATAAGATTTAAGTCCTTTTAAATAAATGAGATACACGGATTTTGAGTTTTCCAGTTTCCCTAAATTCCGCACTCCCCAATAGCCGGACATTACAAAAACGGCAATTTCTTTTGCGTTGACATTCTCTTTTAACGAGTTATTTTTCTTTCCGTTTTCAATACACGAAATAATGGCATCCTCCCATTGTACAGAAAGTTTATTCAGAGCCTTGGTAAAATCTACATGCCATGGAGCCATTTCCTGCGTGAAATTGGAAGCCGGGCAGCCGTATGCAACCTTTAACAAATCATTTTCCATTAAAACGTTATACAGCAGGTTGTAAATACTTTCTAAAGGCTGATCGCTGTTTTGCAGAGGTTCAATGAAGATGCTTTTGAAATTATTGATCAGAAGTTCATTAATGATGGCCAGACCCATTTCATCTTTTGTTTTAAAATGATAATAGAAAGCCCCTTTTGTTACCTGGGTGGTTGCAATGATTTCATCGATGCTTGTGGTCTGATAACCTTTCACATAAATCAGTTCAAAGGCTTTCTGAAGAATATTTAAACGGGTTGCTTCTGATTTTTTCATAGGGAGGCACTGTCTTTACTGCAAAGAAACGGAATTTCTAAAAACTTAACTATCATTATTCTGATAATAAACTACAATTTAAATAATTTTTATAATATAATTTTTCGTCAGAACTTTGTCTGGTCAAAATCAATAAAATCTGAATACGATGAATAATCAGAAAGAAATACAGATTCAGGCACAGGGAGTGAAAAGCAAAGGCCTTCCTGCTGCATTATGGGCACTTACAATAAGTGCATTCGGAATAGGAACCACCGAGTTTGTCATTGTAGGGCTTCTTCCTACAGTAGCATCAGACCTTGGCATCAGCATTCCTTCAGCGGGACTTTTAGTAAGTCTTTACGCAATAGGGGTTGCCATAGGAGCACCTATACTGACAGCCCTAACCGGGAAAGTTCCGCGAAAGATTCTTCTAATTTCGATTATGCTGTTATTTGTTATTGGTAATGGATTGGCTTCAGTAGCTCCGGGATTTTTTACACTGGTTTTGGCCAGAATTCTGACCGGATTTGCCCATGGAGTTTACTTTTCTATAGGCTCCACAATTGCCGCGTCGTTAGTCACTGAAGAAAGACGGGCAACGGCTATTTCAATTATGTTTTCAGGGCTTACCCTGGCGATCGTGACAGGAGTTCCACTGGGAACTTTTATCGGGCAGCATTTCGGGTGGAGAGCCACTTTTATCGGCGTTTCCATTCTGGGAATCATAGGACTGATCGCAAGTATGCTGTTGGTTCCGAAAAACCTTAAAAGCGATCAGACAGCCTCTTTAAAAAGCCTGCCCAAAGTATTGGGAAACAGACGTCTGATCTTTGCATTTTTAATGACAGCCATGGGATACGGAGGAACATTTGTTGTGTTTACCTACTTATCACCGATTTTACAGCAGATCACAGGATTTCAGGAATCCACCGTAACATTCATCCTTCTGGTATATGGAATTGCGATTGCCCTGGGAAATCTTTTCGGAGGAAAAATGGCCAATAAAAAACCGTTAAAAGCTCTTTTATGGATGTTTGCAGCACAAGGTCTGGTATTACTGGCATTTTATTTTACAGCTGCCAGTCCGGTACTGAGTATTATCACGCTCTTTCTTTTAGGAGGCTTATCTTTTGCCACCGTGCCCGGATTGCAGCTCTTGGTAGTACAAATCGCAGAAAAAGAAGTTTCCGGTACAGAAGATGTGGCATCAGGAATCAATATTGCAGCATTTAATATCGGGATTGCGATAGGATCTTATACTGGTGGGCTTATTGTAAACTCTTCTTTAGGATTGAACAGTACACCCTGGATCGGAGCGGTATTTCTATTAGCAACAGTATTAATCACATGGTACAGCATCCATTTGAGCAAAAAGAAATAAGAAAGGGAGAAGGAAGAGATTATTTATTATTTTTTTCTCTCGCTGATTTTGCAGATAACGCAGATCTTAAAATAACGGTATGTATATGAATAAAGTTATAGGTGATTGACAATTCTCGTTATACTGCCTTGCTTTTAGTTGACTCAAATGTAATATTGTTTAAAGCCTGAATATTCAAAAAATCTGCAAGAAATTTTTTAATTTTAATATTTTCCCTCATATTAAAGAGTCTCTAAGCTTTTTTTCAGAACAAAATAATTTCCAACCTCTCTCTTCCACCTTAGATTTCATGAATTTCAGAATCTGTAAATACAAAAAACTTTCCGCTTTTGGGAATATTTTTGGTATCAAGTCCTGTAAATTCACTGAAGGCAGGTAGAAGAAGCTGTCCGGAAGTCTGTACAAAACAAGGAAGTCTGAAGCTTTTCACTGAAGAATTCAGGATAACGCCCGGATGAATATGCCCGGTGATCTGAAATCCGGAGCGTGTTTTATCAAAATCATGAATGAAGATAAAATCGTCGATCTGCAGAAGTTCAGCCCTGAAATTCAGGCATAATTTACGTTCCAGGGCTTCTGTAATCCGATCGTGGTTACCTTCGATAAGATAAAATAAGAGATCAGGATACTGATTTCTCCATCGGCAAAACTCATCCACGTCAGAATTATCTCCGGCATGGAGCAAATCACCAACAATAATGAATTTATCAGGGTTAAAATAGGCTATGAGAGCAGATAATCTTTCCAGATCGCTTTTCATAATATGATTGGCCAGAGCAATCCCGTTTTTCCGGAAATGAGCTGTTTTCCCGATATGAAGGTCAGACAGGATTAATGCTTTCTCTCTTTTCCAGAATGCGGCGCGCTGATTGGTTAACGTGAAAACTTCGTTGCTGATCGTGATATTTTTTACGGCAATATTCAAGACTGTAAATGATTAAAAATGTCAATGGTGAATTATACTTCGTAAGTCAATTGTCAATTAGCTTCGCTGTGAATTTTACCAAATGAAAAGCATTGACGGTGACTTATCTATAACAAAATATTTTTTCCGGCCTGTTCCACCATTTTCCTGATCCTGGCATCAAGGCTTTCACTGGATAAGGTCTGCCTCAGGCTATCTACTTTGATCGGGAAGCTGAGCGGGGTAAAGGTATTGGAATATTTTAAAATAATTTTTGATTTTTCTATTCTTTTAAAGGCTTCCACCAATCGCTGTTCCTGAAGCTGTATATTGAAAACCTCTGTATACGCCTGTCTTACAAGAAAATGATTGGGGTCGTGATCTTCTAAAACCTTAAAGATTAGTCCGGCTGAACTCTGCAACGACTTATTGGAGCGCTGTTTTCCTGCATAATTCTGGATCACCATTCCGGAGATCACAGCAATATCCCTGAATTTTCTTCTGGCCATTTCCGCTGAATTAATGCTGGCGATTACATCATTCATCAGGTTTTCCCGGGTGAGAACAGCATGCAGATTTTCTTCATTCAGAGGAATTTCCTTGTCACTGAACAGTTCAAAACCGTAATCATTCATCGCCATGGAAAAAGAGATCGGGGCCAGCTTTGAAATACGGTAAGCCATCAGGGCTGCCATCACTTCATGCACAAGACGCCCTTCAAAAGGGTACATAAACAGATGATAACCTTCTCTGTTTTTGATCATTTCGACCAGAAACTCATCTTCTTTGGGAATATGCGAGTTCTTTTCCTGCCGTACCAGAAGCGGATGCAGGAATTTCAGTTCTTTTTCCGAAGTTTTGGGATTCAGGGCATGGGAAAGTTTTTCTCTTAAAAAATGTCCCAGATCAGAGCTTAGAGGAAGCCTTCCGCCCAGATAACTAGGAGTTATTGCCTTTCCTTTGGCTGATCTTACATAGACGGTCATATCTTTTATCATGGTCACTTCAAGAGTACGTCCTGCCAGAATAAATTTTTCTTCTTTTTTGAGTTTTGAAATAAAATATTCCTCCACCATACCGATATAACCACCTGAAATAAATTTTACTTTCAGCATAGCATCACTTACAATAACGCCCATATTCATACGGTGGAGCATAGCGATTTTTCTTGAGGTCACTTTATATAAACCGTTTTCCATAATGATAATCTTATGAAATTCCTCATAGCTTTTTAAGACACTTCCCCCGATGGTCAGAAAATCAAGACAGCTTTTCCATTCATCATCCGTCATTTCCCGGAAAGCATATGTTTTTTTGATCCTTTCATAAGTTTCTTCGGGATAAAAGCCATCTCCAACGGCTAAAGTCATCAGAAACTGAACCAGCACATCAAAGCATAATACCTGAGGCTCGCGGGGTTCTGTTACTTTTTGTTTGACCGCTTCTTTTAATGCTGAAACCTCGATCAGTTCCAGGGAATGAGTAGGGACGCAGTAAATTTTAGAGGTTTCAAAAGGGGAGTGGCCACTCCGTCCGGCACGCTGAAGAAACCGGGCAACCCCTTTGGCTGAGCCAATCTGGATGACTGTATCAACAGGCTTAAAATCTATGCCGAGATCCAGAGAGGAAGTAGAAACCACCGCTTTCAGTTTCCCACTGCTTAAGTTCTCTTCAATCCAGATCCGGAGGTGAGCATCAATAGAGCTGTGATGAATGGCGATCTGACCTGCAAAATCAGGATAGGCGTTCAGCAGAAGCTGATACCACATTTCACTCTGGCTTCTTGTATTGGTAAAAACAATGGTAGAAGTAGATTCAAGAATAACCGGAACGATTTTATCTGCCAGTTTCGCGCCCAGATGTCCCGCCCATGGAAGAACCTCCACTTCATCAGGGAAAACAGGAAGGATTTCAATTTTTTTATATTCTTTGGCGGTAATTTTTGTTTTTTTGATGTCGTAAGGAATCAAAACCTCTATAGCTTCATCCAGATTTCCGATGGTTGCGGTAATTCCCCAGATTTTCATAGCTGGAGCATATTTTCTCAATTGGGAGATGGCCAGTTCTACCATAACTCCGCGTTTAGAGCCCAGCAGTTCATGCCATTCATCCACTGCGGCACATTTCAGATCCTGAAAAAACCTGCTGTGATTTTTCTGCCCCAGAAGCAGATGAAGACTTTCCGGAGTAACAACAAGAATTTCAGGCATGTTTCTTACCTGTTGCTGCCTTACTTTGGGGTCGGTATCGCCATTTCTTACTCCTACGGTCCAGTCCAGACCAATCTCATTCATGGCTTCTTCCATGGCTTTGGCAATATCTTTTGCCAGAGACCGGAGCGGAGTGATCCAGATCATTTTTAGCCCTTTTTTATACTTTTCTGGATGGTTCATAAAATCTAAAACCAATGCCAGAAATACAGAAAACGTTTTTCCGAACCCTGTGGGAGCTATCACCATACCGCTGTAGCCGTTTCCGAATTTGCGCCAGGTCTCGGTCTGGAATTTAAATGGAGCAATACCTTTTCCGGTCATCCACTGCTGAATGACTTTAAAGCCGTTGGTATTTTCAAATGTATTCAATTTACTGGATCAGTTTTTTTATTTCTTCAAGATCATCAATTTCATCAACGGTTTTATCTCTCCGCCATCGTACAATCCGGGGGAACCTCAAGGCAACCCCGCTTTTGTGCCTGCTGCTGAATCCTATGCCCTCAAAAGCTATTTCAAAGACCAGCTCTGCTTTTACCGTCCGTACAGGTCCGAATTTTTCAATGGCATTTTTATTGACAAATTTGCTCACTTCCATGATTTCTTTATCCGTAAGCCCCGAATACGCTTTAGCGATGGTTACCAGAGAATCTCTGTTTTTTACGGCAAAAGTATAATCCGTGTAATAAGCGCTCCGTCTGCCACTTCCTTTTTGGGCATAAATGAGCACTGCATCAATGGTCAGCGGGCTTACTTTCCATTTCCACCAGTCACCTTTTTTTCTTCCGGCATGATAGGGTGAATTCTTTTGTTTCAGCATCAGTCCTTCACTGTTGATCTCTCTGGATTTTTCCTGGATGCTGTTCAGTTCGTCCCAGTTTTCGAATGTTATAGTCTGCGAAATTCTGATTTTTTCAGGATGTTCATTCAGTAACAATTCTTCCAGCATAGCTCTTCTTGCCTCCATAGGTTTTTCGCGGAGATCGGTTCCTTCCAGTTCAAGAAGGTCATACACAAAAACTTCAATCGGAATATCTGCCAACATTTTTTTAGTTAAAGTTTTCCTGTTTAATCTTTTTTGTAACTCATTAAAATTTAAAATATTACCATCCTTTACCGCAAGTATTTCTCCATCTAAAACAAAACTTCCTTTCATCATTTTTACAGCATCCCTGATCTCAGGAAACTGTTCAGTGACCAGCTCTTCACCCCGTGACCAGATGAAAACTTCATCATTTCTTTTGATGATCTGTCCACGGATGCCATCCCATTTATATTCAATCTGCCATTCTTCAGGGGCTCCCAGCTCATCCAGTCCTTTTTCAAGAGGGTAGGCCAGACAGAAGGGGTACGGCTTTGAATTATCAGGATTAATTTTTTCTGCAGAAATCAGCTCTTGAAATGATATTTCACCGGGTTGCCATTTTCCTGTGAGGCTATGTGTAAGGGTACTGGCTTCCTGTCCGGAAAATTTCGTCAGGGCATTGATCAGTGTTTTGTCTGAAACCCCGATGCGGAAACTTCCACCTAAAAGTTTGTTGAATATCAGTCTTTCCGTATAATCCAGTCCGTTCCAGGATTGCAGGACAAATGCTTTTTTTTCTGCTTCGGTTTTATCTTTTAAATGAAGAATATCGGTCATCCATTCAGATAAAGTACGTTCAATTTTCTGTTCAGGAGGGGGGAGAATAAGAGAAAGTGTTTCTCCGAGATCCCCTACAGAAGAATACGATTCCTGGAAGAGCCAGAAAGGCAGCTGTGTAATTTCCAGTGCCCATTCTTTCATATAATTGGTATTGACGTTCCGTTTTGGTCTTTTTCCGGTAAATAAAGCGATAAACCATACTTTATCTTCATCCGGGGCACGTTCCAGATAATCAATGATGGCATCAATTTTCGCATTGGTCTTATTGGTGGTTTCCAATGCATTGATCAGATCTGCAAAGTGTTTCATAATTCCGGAGTTTCAATGATTTCTTTTTCAGATTCTTCTTCATCTTCGCCGAAAAGAGTTTCTATCACATCCGCCTTAATCCCGATTTCGTTGAGATATTTTGAGAAAATATCGGTCTGTCCATGTGTTACATGTACTTTTTCTGCCTCTGTAGCTTTTACGGCCTGAAGAAGCCCTTTCCAGTCTGCATGGTCGCTTATAGGAAATCCTGCATCCGCACTTCGCCATCTTCTGGCTCCCCGTACCTGCATCCATCCTGAGCATATAGCAGTGGCTGCATCCGGTATTTTTCTGATGATACTGCTGTCCAATAAAGCAGGCGGAACAATCACAATCTCATGCTGAAGTTCTTTGATATTTTCTCTGAAGTCTGCAATCTTATAATCAGGAAGCAGAATACCCGATTCTTCAAAAGCTTTATTCAGTTTCCCGATAGAATAATGCACATATGTTTTTCCCAGACCTTCGACGGCTTTCATGATTCGCTGGGCTTTACCTAAAGAATATCCTATGAATACAGAAGTTTTTGAGTTTTCCTGATTTTTCAGTACCCAGCTTTGAAGTTTTTTATTAAGGTCATTAACTTCCAGCCAGTTGTAAATGGGAAGCCCGAAAGTACTTTCTGTAACAAATTCATTGCAGCGAACCAATTCAAAAGGAGTGCTCAAACCATCATCCTGTATTTTATAATCCCCTGAAACAACGGTTACAAATCCTTTGTATTCAAGCCTGATCTGAGCCGAGCCGATAATGTGGCCTGCCGGATGGAGGGATACTTTTACCCCGTTGATGTGTACTATTTCACCATATTCCACGCTCTGGCATTCAATATCCGGTCCTATTCTCTGGTAAAGAACGGGTTTGGTAAAATGATGACACAGGTATTTTTTCATTCCCCAGCGGGCATGATCAGCATGTCCGTGTGTAATGACAGCCAGGTCTACAGGTCTCCAGGGATCAATATAAAATTTCCCCTGAGGACAGTAGATTCCTTTTTTGGTGAATGTGATTAGTTTCAATGGTGTGATCGGTTTATATTTTACATTCAAAAATCCCACCAAATTAAGATAAATCATGGATATCAATATTTCTTATTTCGGGACTTTCATATTTCCTGATCTCCGGAAGCTATTTCAAAGGACTTTCATCCGGATGTGTGGTTTTATTTATTCCACTGTTTATTACGGATTCCTGCTTTCATTCAAGGCTGAAAACTTATAGAGCAGCTTTAGAAACTCAGTGAAATTTTTCAGAAGTCAAGAGATTATCTTTCAAAATCATAGAAATTAATTCCCACGTCTTCATTTTTGATTTTTACTACTCTCATATTTAACGGATAAAATATAAATTCTCCTGCACCGGATATTCTGGCGTCCAGAAGATGCCCTGCCACTGCGGTATAATCTTCTCTTCCCAGTGTAATATGAAGATGAAGACTTGGTTTTCCTTCAATTTCTGAGACATTTCCGGATATATTGGTGATTTCCATCTGTTCTCTAAATGTTCTGTCAACATATTTTTTTTCGGAAGGTCTGAAAAAACGCAATGTTGCCTCATCCACCGCACCTATGCCAGTCACTTCTCCTGCATGGATATTGTGAGCGGTAATAAAATCAGTGAGGGCTTCTACAATTCCGGCTCTGTTTTCTATGCTTACGATGTAGATTCCGTCAACTTTTCTTGCTGACCAGTGTTTTCCTTTATAATTTTGTATTTCCATAATATGAATTTTAATCTGTTCTTATGAATTCTGATTTTCAATTTTAGACGTCCAACGGACAAAATAAATGCAATAATTGTGCTTTAATGTTTATTACCAGATTACGCAGATTTTTTTGTTGTGTAGGGCTGTTTCGAAAAATAAAAATTAAGGCAAAGACTATTTTTGAAATTACTGATTCTGAGTAACCAAAGGAATGCGGTTTTGTCACTGATGAAGCTGTAGGGCTACAGGTATGCTTCATCGAATAAACGGAGTTGATTCTAAGATTAGCGAGAAAAATTTTCAGCTTTTTCAGATGTATATCATTAATTTCATTTCCTGCAAGTTTTAAAAGTTCCAAAACATGACGAAATTTGCAAAAAATCATTCAATGAAGATCATCGATATAGAAAACTGGAACCGTAAAGAGCATTTTGAATTTTTCTCAAAAATGGCAAGCCCGTATTTTGGCTTTACAACAGAAGTAGACTGTACCAATGCTTACAGACATGCCAAAGAAAACGGGTATTCTTTTTTCGCTTCTTATCTTCATAAATCAATGAAGGCCGTAAATGCAGTTGACGAACTGAAACTCCGGATCCTTGACGGAAAAGTGGTTTTGTATGACACGATTCATGCAGGAACGACCATAGGCAGGGCAGACGGGACTTTTGGTTTTGCATTTATGAATTTTTCAGAAGATTTTAAAACTTTCAATGCAGCGATGCAGGAAGAAATTGCTGAGGTACAGGAAACATCAGGAATCAGGCTTAATAATGGGGAGCTGGGAAAAGATCTGATTAGGCATACAACTATTCCGTGGAACTCTTTCAGTGCATTGCTTCATCCGACAAATCTTGACCGCACGGAATCTGTTCCGAAGATTACTTTCGGTAAATTCAATATCCAGGATGACCGAAAATATCTTCCGGTTTCCATAGAAGCTCACCACGGGCTGGCAGACGGAATCCATATCGCGAAATATCTTGAGGAATTTCAGAAGCAGCTGAATAATGGTGAATGAATAGTCAATTAGCTTTGCAGTGAATGTAATTGTGAAAAAATAGTTTACATAATTGATTATCAGGTGTTTTTAAGGCCTAATGGGTGGTGTTTGGAGGGCCATTTTTTCATTAAAAAGATAATGTGGATTTTTATATTTCTTCAGACTCTTAGAAAATAAAATGGGTCGTTCATTTTTAATTCTTACGGGAAACCGTAATGGATTTTTCTCTATTTCACCTAGTTTTGAATCTGGAATTATTATACTATATTAGAAGTTTAATTCATTCAATATAGATTAATACACAACAGACCTTCAAAATACTGACGAAACCATGCAGAACGATCCTTTTATGTCTCATGACGAATCCATCATTGATGTTTCCGGAAATGCTGATGTTCCTATCCATTACGGAACAGCTGTTCCTGAAAACAGTCTGGCTTCAGACGAATCCTCATCTGATTCTGAAAGCTGGAAAACAGGAAGAAAATATTCCAGAAAGCTTAATCTGACGGCTGAACAGGCTGTTGTAATGGATAAGCTATGGTTCACAACCAATGTTTTTAACGAAATTGAATATTGCAGAATACAGATCCTGAAACAGTTTTTAAGAGCTTTTGAATTTCTTCAGAATAACTGTATTCCGGTCAACAGGGCTTATGCTTCGGTGATTGAAGAGCTGTCGGAAATTATCGTCTGCCTTCAGTATAATTACAAAAAAGACAGCTTAAACTACCAGTATACTTACGATTCTGTGCAGGGAGAGATCCTGAATCATATCTTAAAATTATGTGAGAATAATGTTCGTGAGGCTTACGGAATTAAAAGAAAAATCAATACCGATTTTCCTTACGCCAATCCGGACATACAGCATCAGTATAACAGAAAAATTGTTTCTAAGCTGGAGATTTTTCTTGCTGAAAACCGGAATCAGATTCTGGATGCCGATTATAAAACCAATATCATCCTTAATGAAAATAATACAAGCCGCTGGAAAACAAAGTTTGATGAAATTAAGGGAGATTATTCCAACCCGGCGGCTTTTGAAAGGGAAATTTTCAGGCTAGCAGATGTTAATATTAAGAATCCTTCAATAGATCTGATCTTTTTTGAAGCTTCAAAATTTGTTGCCAGCCATGATAAAAACTGTGCACTGAGACTGTATATCCATTACCTGGATAAAGATATGAATTCTCCGAAGCTTGACAGAAAACAGCTGACTAAGAGCATTCAGAAAAGCCTTTTTTCCACTACAGAACAGGTACATGATTTTGAAAGAATTCTAAGTAAATTTATCAGAGACCGAAATCTTGAGGAAGCTATTGAAAAGGCCAATCAGCTTTATCTTCCAAAGCGGAAGAAAATCGTTATTGATCCTGATGCCGTTGAGGATGTCAAAAGACAACATTCAGGAACGGTGGCTCTGCTGGAAGAATATCTTAGCGATGAACCGGAAACCACATCAATAAAAACTGAAGATTCTGCCGGCAGTGAAGAATTAACGATCAATATTGCTCAGACAGACGCAGAACCTCAGATCATGAAATACCGTGAAGAACTGAATTTAACAGATATTCAGCAGGAAGTTCTAACCCTTTTTGAAAAGCAGAGCTTTAATATTCCACAGAGTGAAATGAGTACATTTCTAAGAGCTAAAAACCTTTTCATGGGGGCTGTGATTGACTCTATCAACGATCTCTGTTATGAAATCCTGGACGACATCCTTATTGAGGAAGAGGATGATTATTTTACGATGAATACAGATTATTATAAAAAACTTTTGAACAATGATTGAAAATATTAAGCCCAAAGAAGCCACATCCATTATCAATTCCCTGGTGAGCGGTGTTGTGCCGAAGATTGGTGTACAGCATATAACCGTTGGAAGATCAGAAGAGATCAATGCATTTATCAATTCTCTGGATGATGTAAAAAACGGTCACAGCATGGCCAAATTCTGGATCGGAGATTTTGGAAGCGGAAAATCCTTTATGCTTCATTTACTGAATACGGTTGCCCTGAAACAGAAATTTGTAGTAGCCAATGCAGATTTTACCCCGGATAACAGGATCTATTCCAATGACGGGAAAAGTGTGATCCTTTATTCTGCCATCATGGATAATATTGCCATTCAGACTAAACCGGAAGGAGGCGCGCTCCAGACTTTGCTTGAAAAATGGATCGAGCAGGTGATTACCAAAACAGCTGAAGAAAACAGGATTTCAATTACAGATATCCGTCATGACCAACATACAGATCTGATCAGAAGCGCTATTATGAAAACAGTCAACGAAATTACTGAAGTTGGGGGTTTTGATTTTGGTTCGGTGATCATAAAATATTATGAAGGCTATATTTCAGGAGACGACCAGCTACGAAGAAATGCTCTGAAATGGCTGAAAGGGGAATATTCTACAAAAACAGAGGCAAGACAAGATCTTGGGGTGAGGGAAATCATCAATGATTCCAATTATTACGACATGCTTAAAAATTTCTGTAAGTTCTTTGTGAGTATGGGTTACAGCGGTTTTATGATCAATCTGGATGAAGCGGTTAATCTGTATAAAATTTCCACGGCTGCTGCCCGTGAAAAAAATTATGAAAAGATCTTATCAATTTATAACGACTGTTTTCAGGGGAAAGTTTCCAATCTGTTCATCAATTTTGCCGGAACAAAAGAATTTCTGGAAAATGAAAGGCGGGGACTTTTCAGTTATCAGGCTTTAAAAACAAGACTGGAAACCAATAAATTTGAAACTGCGGAGATCAGAGATTTTGCTCAACCGGTTATTAAATTAACCCCACTGGATCACAACGAAATATTTGTGCTGCTGAAAAAATTAAAGCTGATTTTCGATTTCAATTATAAAACAGAACTGAACGTCACAGATGAGGATATTTCTGCATTTATGGAAGAAATGTTTAATAAACCGGGGGCTTCGGAATTCCTGACGCCTAGAGAAGTGATCAGAGATTTCTTAAACATCCTGAATATCATCAGACAAAACCCAGGTGCGGATAAAAAAAGACTATTCGGAGAAATTGAAATTTCTGATGAAAGACCGAATGATCTGGTACTTTTAGACAGTATTGAAGAGATATGACGGCTTTCGACATACTCTCTGAGCCGATCAGAAAATACATCAGGGATCAGAAATGGGAGAGTTTAAGACCTATCCAGGAGGCTGCGATTCAAAAAATTATCTCAACGGACCGTAATTATATTCTTATTTCCAGAACGGCTTCAGGTAAAACCGAAGCCGCTTTTCTGCCTATTCTGTCAAAAGTAAATTTTAAGGAACCAGGCGTGAAAGTGCTCTATATCTCACCGTTGATTGCATTGATCAATGACCAGTTTATGAGGGTAGAAAAGCTGTGTGAATATCTGGATGTACCGGTAACCAAATGGCATGGCGAAGCTTCAAAAGGAGCCAAAGACCGACTGATTAAAGATCCTGGCGGAATTGTACTGATTACTCCCGAATCCATTGAGGCTATGTTTGTCAACAAACCCTATAACGTCCAGCATTTATTTTCCTCGCTGGAATATGTGGTTATTGATGAAATTCATTCTTTTCTGGGTTCTGACCGGGGAATTCATCTTCAGTCATTGCTGCAGCGTTTGCAGAGGATTAATAAAAGTACGTTTAAGATTGTAGGTCTTTCTGCAACAGTTAACGGCGATAATCAATATATTGAGCTGAAAGAGTTTTTGGGTAACCCAGAGAACACAACAGTTATTAAGGATACCAATCCTAAGCCTATCAATGCTGTTTTCAAATATTTTCAGGGAACGGTTGAAGAACTGCCGATTGAACTGCTGAAAGATCTTTATATAAGAACCCGCGACCGTAAAGTACTGGTTTTTCCCAATGCCAGAGGGAGAGTGGAGGAAGTGGCTGTAAAGCTGAAAAAGATCTCAGAAAAAGTAGGTGGCCATCCCAATTATTTTGCCCACCATTCATCTGTAGACAAAGAAGTTCGGGAATATGTTGAGTTCTTTGCCAAGAAAAGCAAAACGGAAAACTTCTGCATCTCCTGTACTTCTACCCTGGAACTGGGAATAGATATCGGAAATGTAGACGAAGTAGCCCAGATTGATGCCACCCACAGCATTGCTTCTCTCATCCAGAGAGTAGGCAGAAGCGGGAGAAGAGAAGGAAGATCCAGCAATCTGCTTTTATATGCTACGGAAAAATGGAGTCATCTTCAGTCCTTAGCCTGCTGGCTTCTCTTTACAGAACAGTATATAGAACCGGTCAATGTTCATCAGAGACCTTATGATGTGCTTGTTCACCAGATTCTTTCTATGGTTAAAGGAAGTTCAGGAATTACCCTTACCAAATTACTGGAAGAGCTTGCTGTCAACTCAGCCTTTAAAAATATTAAATCAGAAGAAATTACGGAAATTATTAATCATCTTACCCTTATTGATTTCCTTGAAAAACTTGGAAGAGAATATATTATCGGAGTGGAAGGAGAGAAGGTGGTGAATGCAAGAGATTTTTATACGCTATTTCACACTCCGGTTTACTTCAAGGTTTCCAGTCAGGGAATAAAGATCGGGGAGCTGCCGCTTTCTCCACAAATCCGGGTTGATGAGAATATTTATCTTTCCGCCAGGATCTGGAAAATAAAAGATATTGATTTTGAATCTAAAAAAATAGAAGTAATCCCAACAAAAGATGGCAAAAAACCGATGTTTTTAGGAGATTCTGCGGATACGGCTACCAGAATCAGGCAAAAAATGCTTGAGATCCTTATTTCTGAAGATCACTATGATTTTATGGATGATGCGGGAAAAGAAATTATCAGGCAGATGCGTGAAGAGTTTAAAGTTTTCGATATTGCCGATCCAAAAACAGAAAGGCCTCTTTTATCCGGTCCGGAGAAGGAAAATTTTGAATTCTATTCATTTGCCGGGTCAAAAATTAATAGGACACTGAGTTTTATTCTTGATAAAATGGGTATTGGGAACACTCTTGATGACAGAGAGACCTTGTTTGAAATTGAACTTCAGAAAAAACCAGAGTTTATGTCGTTGCTGAAGGATCCTGTTTTATGTAATACCGATTTTGAACCGTTTCTGACTGAGCTGCTGGAAACCCTGCCCGAAATCCTGAGTTTTTCCAAATGGGGAACTTATCTCCCCTTACAGTATCAGGCAGCCATAGTAAAGGAACGCTATTTTGATTTTGACGGATGTTTTAAGTTTGTTGAAAAACTGAATTTCATCGAAAACAAACTATTACATTCTTAACATATCAGCCGGAACTTGTAAAAAAGATCCGGCTGTTTCATTCATTAGTAAAATATTTTTCCTCTTTCAATTTTTACTATTTTGTCTTTTTCCATATTTTTTATGGCCCTTATTACCGTTTCTACACGGAGCCCTGTGAGTGAAGCAAGCTGCTGGCGGGTAAGAGGAATCCGGAATGAATAAGAGCTTTTATCTTCATAATAGCTTTTGAGATAATCCATCAACTGTTTCAGCTTAAGAATGGGATTCTGAAATGAAAGGTTATACAGCATGACATACTTGTAGTACATCCTTTCAGCTAGGCATTGATAAATATTCAGTGAAATTTCAGGATTTTCCCGGATGATATCCAGAAAACTGGATTTTGGCAATTTTAGAATATGAGATTCCTCCATTGCTACAGCATTCATTGGATAGGGTCTCTCCACAAACAGCAGGGACTCACCAATGCTGTGCCCGTCAGAAAATATATTCTGGAGAAATTCTTTCCCGTCTTCCGTATAATTATTCAGTTTTACCTGGCCGCTTCTGATCTGATAATAATACAACGGAGAGTCTCCTTCCCGAAAAATAATATCTCCAGTTTTATAATATTTGACAGTAGCTCCGTATGAAAGTAATAAATCTTCAGTGATCATAGGTGATCTGTTTTTTTAAATTAAAATTTTAAACTGCTGTTTAACCTGAGTGTTCTGGTTAAGGAGTTTAAATATAAAAGGCTAGAAGTCACTTTTGGTTATAAATACTGAAAACCTCTGTAAAATCAAATTTGCTAAAAAAAATGGTAATCTATTATTGATGTCCTTCAGAACCTAACTCTTCCATCCCCAACTTCCAAGCTCTATAAATCAAAAATTCTTATCCTGAACTGAGGTTGTTTAATAATTTTTTCATCATCTGAATAAATACATTGATTGAGATCATAAAAAATAAGCCTGGTAATCCTTTAGATTTGCTGTAAATAATAAACAGGAAGGCTTAATTTCCTAGACTGAGTTTAAATTAGAAAAATTATATGGGCCGGAGAGATGACGTGGTATGTATGTGGTATTTCAATTGCGGAAAAATTTAATCATTTTTTCTTTCTTTGTTTTTGTTTTAAAATATCCGGCAGGATTTTCTTTCCCGGAAATTTTTAGAACGAAGCTGAAACCAGGATACGCCATTTGACCCTTATGAAATTTTAAAAAAACAAATTAAAGCTTCTATGGAAAGAAGCTGAAAACAGCTGTTAAAGCATAGTGAAACTGAAGCATTGTACTGCCGGAATATTATAAATAGGCATGAAATAAGTAGAGATGAGAAAACAATTATGAAAAACAAAAAACCTGAACCCAATTTAGAAAATTTGAGTCAAAAAATTTTAGTACAGGATGAAATTATAGCACTGGCCAAGGAAAACTCTCCCCGGCTGCTGAATAAATTCAGATTGGTATATCCGGATTTCTTTGGTAAAATTGGAGCCATACAGCCCAATCTCAAAAATTCTGAACAGATTTTCTGCATCTATCTAAAGCTCAACTTTACCACTAAAGAAATTGCAACGTATACTTTTGTGACACCAAAGGCCATCCAGAACAGGAAAAATAGGCTCAGAAAAAAGCTTAACATTCTGTCTGAGGTTGATATCTACAAATGGTTTAATGACCTTTAAAGTTTGTTTGGGATTACATTTGGATTACTGCTTTATCCAGATCATGATAAAGTAGTATTTTCCATCGGTTTTCAATGGCTTCTTTCTGCCATTTCAGCCTTAATTTCATCGCTTTTCTGCCATCAAAATCAGTTTTGTACGCAAGGTGGTATTTCAGATAAGATTCCTGCGGAAGATCATCGGCTCCGTAAAATACAGTTTCATGATTTTCCCTGATCCAGAATACCTGCATAAAAGGCGTATGTCCTCCCACAACCTCAAAAGAAATTTCATCCGTGATCTGACCTTTATCTTCATTCATCCAGATGATGTTGGGTAGTGAAATCAGTTTTTCCAGTATTTCAAAATCGAAAGAAGGGTTACCCTTGTTTTCCATGGCATAGTTCAGTTCCCGCTTCTGGATAAATATTTCCGCATTGGGAAATACCGGCTCAAAACCGTTCTTTGTTAGACGTATACTGCCATCAATATGATCTTTGTGAAGATGGGATAGTAGCAGTTTGGTGATCTGTTCAGGTTTTACATTTTCTTTTTCCAGGATTTCGGAGATTACAATTTTTCCTTCAGGTGTTTTCCATCCGATACCGGTATCAAGAAGGATATGATCATGTTCTGTAATGATCAGAAAAGGCTGTACTGACATTCTGATCCCTTTAACGGTATCAAAATTTTCAGAGGTTAAAAGGGTAAAATCTTTCGTTCTGCTGGCTGAAAAATTGCCTTCTTTAAGCGGAATAATTCTCATGATGCAAATTTCCCTAATATTTTCAAAATCTGAAAGCCTTTTTCTCAATACAGTTCATTGGCAAAAACAATCATGATGTAATCAGTAGAAAATAATAACAATCTTTTCTCCGTTAAAAAATAATACAACCTTGCCAGGTATTCTGCTGAGGCTGTACAGATGAAAAATTATACCTTCTCGTTACTTGAATAATTTTAAAAATGCCATAGAATCAGGGACTGTTTTCCGGAGCAGTCTCTTTTTTATTGATTATCTTTGCCCGTCAAAAAGAAACTGTATTTCCTGTTGGTATTAACGGTTCTGAACTACTTTTTCCATATGTCTTAGTAATTCAATTTGATGTAAAATTTAAATCTATGATGCAGGTAAATTCATCAAACGGTATTTCCCGTACTGTGATCTGGCTGATGGCGGTTATTTCAGGGCTTGTAGTAGCCAATAATTATTATAACCAGCCGCTTCTGGCTCTTATTTCAGATGATCTTAAGGTTTCAGAAAGTGCCGCAAGCAGGATTTCTGTTCTTACCCAGATTGGGTATGCCCTGGGATTGCTGCTGATTGTACCGCTGGGAGATAAATTTTACCGTAAAAAACTAATTTTATTTGACCTGTTTCTGGTATTCGGATCTTTGCTATGGATGACTTTTGCCAATGAATTGTGGATGCTGTATGCGGCTAGCCTTCTGATAGGAGCTACTTCCGTGATTCCGCAGTTGTTTGTTCCTATTGCCGCTGAACTTTCATCAGACCAGGAAAAATCTTCCAATATCGGAACGGTAATGTCCGGATTGCTTCTGGGAATACTTCTTTCCCGTTTCATTGGCGGGATTGTAGGAGAGGTCTGGGGCTGGAGAGCCATGTTCGGGATTGCTGCAGGACTTATGATTCTGGTCTGGATTGCTGTTTACAAAATGCTTCCGGAACTGCATCCTAACTTCAAAGGAACCTATAAAGAGCTCATGGGCTCTGTTGTCCATCTTGCCAAAACGCAACCGATTCTGCAGCTGGCCTCATTCAGAGGAGCAATGGCATTCGGATCTATGTGTGCTTTGTTTACCACACTGGTTTTCCATATGGAAAAACCGCCATTCAATGCCGGTTCTTCAGTCGTGGGAAGTTTCGGACTTGCCGGTGCTGTAGGAGCTTTGGCAGCAGCTAAAGTAGGTAAGATTCAGAAATATTTGGATATTAACCGGATTATTCTGTACTCACTTCTTATTGTTTTGGGAAGCTGGGGCTTCACTTATTTTGCAGGAGAAACCTATTGGGGGCTGATTGTTGGCGTTATCCTTGTCGATTTGGGTGTACAATCAAGTCACATTATGAACCAGACCAACTATTTCCTGATAAAATCCAATGCCGTGAACAGATTAAATACTGTTTATATGGTTTCCTATTTCATCGGCGGATCATTGGGAACATGGCTGGCGTCTGTTGCATGGCAGTATGCAGAATGGAGCGGTGTATGTTTTGTAGGAGCTTCTTTTGGCTTGCTGGCCATCATTGCTCATGTTCTTTTCTGTAACAGGGTGGGAGTTTCAGAAAGTTAACTTTCAATAGAGAATATCAGTTTCAGTAGTCGATAATATATATTGTAATAAATTTTGTTACAATGACATGATAGGTTAAATTTGGGAACGTAAAACTTTATCAAGAATAAAAATAAAAAATGAAAATAGAAATATGGTCGGATGTAATGTGTCCGTTTTGTTATATCGGTAAGCACAACTTTGAGCAGGCATTGGAAAAACTGCCGTTTAAAGATGAAGTAGAAATAGAGTGGAAGAGTTTTCAGCTTGATCCCTCCCTTGATCCTGCGTCTACCCAAAATACGATTGAATATTTTAAGGAGAAAAAAGGATTTCCTGAAGCACAGGCTTCACAAATGATCAGCCACGTTGCAGAAGCAGGAAAAGGAGCGGGAATTAATTTTGATTTTGAAAAAGCTCTGATCACCAATACTTTTAAGGCACACCGACTCCTTCATCTGTCCAAAAAACATGGGGTTTCTTCTGAAATGGAAGAAGCGTTGTTCAAAGCTCACTTTATAGATGGTAAGAATGTTGGAGATGTAGATACTTTAATTGCTCTGGCTGAAGATTTAGGCATTAATCATCTGGAAGCAAGATCAGCTTTAACTTCCGATGAATTTGATTATGAAGTGAATCAGGATATTATGGAAGCGAGAAATAATGGTATTTCCAGTGTTCCTTTCTTTGTCCTGAACGGGAAATATGCCGTATCCGGGGCACAGCCGCCTCAGGTTTTTGAAGATGCTCTTCAGCAGACTTATAAAGAAACGGTAACTCCTTTTAAAGATCTTTCACAAGGAGGTGCTTCATGTGATGCGGATGGCTGCAGTATTTAATATTCTGAATTTCCAATGATAAAAATTAACGACAAACTTCATTTTCCGATATCAGAAACACTTTTTGTATTTGCTCTGGATTCAGAAGCAGGAAAGGCCTTCGATGGGAAGAATAAATTAATAACAGGGATAGGAAAGGTAAATGCTGCTATAGAGCTTACACGTGAGGTTCATTTACGAAAGCCTAAACTAATCGTTAACCTTGGTTCGGCAGGAAGCCAAAGCTTTGGGAAAGGAGAAGTGGTCTGCTGCACGAAATTTATCCAGCGCGATATGGATGTAAGAGGACTTGGCTTCAGTTTGTATGAAACCCCTCTGTCCGGAATTCCGCCGGTACTGGAATATGGAATGCAGATGAACGGTTTGAAAGAAGGTATCTGCGGCAGCGGTGATAGTTTTGAAATGAATCATTTTGAAACAGACTACAATATCGTAGACATGGAAGCTTATCCATTAGCCCTTATCGCTAAAAAAGAAAATATTCCGTTTTTGTGTCTGAAGTATATTTCGGATGATGCAGGAAGTGATGCGGCAGACGATTGGAGCGTACAGGTACATCTGGCAGCGGAAGCGTTTAAGAAAATATTATTTTAATCTTAAACCTGTTTAAGCCTCTTATACGATTGATTATCCTATTTTTATTGATAAAATTCGATACATCAAGCTTGAAATTTTTTTTAAAAGGTCATGCAAATTTGGATTTCTTCAAGTCTGCAAAAAAGGTTAACGCAAAGTTGATGAATAATTCCGCTTTATTTTAAGCAGGCAAAGTGAGGCCACTTCACCGCTCATGAAACGGTATGTTTATTCATACGCTTCGACGAATCAACGAAGTTGATCTCATCCTTTGCCCCCTTAAAATCAGCAGCTTCAAAAATGAAATCCTTTGCGTCAGGAAAAAGCACTATAAGAACATTATCTTTTTAATCAAAAAATACTCAAAGAATGTGATTGATATTAAGATTTGAATGGTACAAAAAATCAAATTAGAAATTTAAACAGGCTCTTAAAACTTAAAAATGATCCCAATTATAATCAATAAGGCAACCGCAGAAGATCTTGAAGTAGTACAAAATCTTGGCAGACAGACTTTTTCTGAAACTTTTTCAGACAGCAATTCTGAAGAAATGATGAAACAATATCTGGAAGAAAGCTTTAGCACAGAAAAGATGATATCCGAACTGAATAATCCGGATTCCTATTTCTTCATTGTTTGTGAAGATGATGATCCTGTAGGCTATCTTAAACTGAATTCAGGACCGGCACAAACAGAGCTTCAGGATGATGCTTCTCTGGAAATAGAACGGATTTATGTCAAAAAAAGCCACCATGGTAAAAAAATAGGACAATTACTGTATGAGAAAGCTCTCGAAATGGCGGAAAATCTTCAGAAAGAATATTTGTGGCTAGGCGTTTGGGAGGAGAACCATAGAGCTCTTGATTTTTACAGAAAAAATGGCTTTGAAACATTCGGAACCCATACTTTCAGGCTGGGAGATGATGAACAGACTGATCTGATGATGAAAAAAGTTCTGAATCCGTAATTTAGAGATTTGAAAGAGTTTATAGAACAGATTAAGCAGTATTATCCGCTGTCTGACAAAACAATTGCAGCGCTGATCAATATTTGTACTGAAGAAAGATACTCTAAAAATGAGCTTTTGCAGGAGGCAGGAGCAGCAGCCAGGTATTATTATTTTATAAAATCGGGGCTGGTGGGGTATTATACAATAGATGAACAGGGTGATTCCGTCTATAAGATTTTTTTTGAAGAGCATAGTTTTGCTGCCTCTACAGCGGCTATTGTGGAAAACCGGGCGAGTGATTTTACGATTATTGCCCTGGAAGACAGTACCGTGATCCGATATCCTGTCCGTGAATATAGAGAACTGCTTTTAAAGTACCATGATCTGGCCCTGTTTCAAATTCATTACCTGGAAAAAAACTGGGTGGTGAAAAAAGAACCGTTGGAAATATCTTTAAAACATGAAACCGCTAAAGAACGTTATCTGAAACTTCTGGAGAACAAATCACTATACAGCCGTCTGAAACAGCATCATATTGCTTCTTATCTGGGAATTACACCCACTCAGCTCAGCCGTATAAAAAAAGAAATAAGATAACAAAAGCTTCAACATATGTTGAGGCTTTTTCATGAGATCATGAGCATCTTTGTGTTAGGAAATTATTTCGTAATTAATTATTTTATCGTATGAAAAAGCTAATGAGTCTTATAATCCTGACAGCAGTATGCATTCCTATGTCTGCTCAGAAGATCATTCATCAGGAGATCTTCAGTTCAAAAATGAACAAAAAAATAAAAGCGGTGATCATTACTCCTGACGCACAGCAGGGAACAACCTACCCATCAGTCTATATTCTTCACGGATACAGCGGAAATCCGGACCGAATTCTGAAACAGGATATTCCAGATCTGGCTAAGAAAGCGCAGGAATATAAAACTATTTATGTTCTGCCGGACGGAAATTTTAATTCCTGGTATGTCGACAGCCCGATTGTTAAAGATTCTCAGTATCAGACTTTCATTGGAAAAGAGCTGGTAGAGTTTATTGATAAAAATTATCCGGTAAAGGCTGAAAAAAAATTCCGAGGCATTCTGGGCTGGAGTATGGGCGGCTATGGAGCAGTTACTATCGGAACCGTTTATAATAAAACTTTCGGTATTGTGGGAAGTTCCTGCGGAGCACTGGATCTGGCTGCATTTGGACCTGGATATACTAAATATAACGTAGATAAAGTGCTGGGACCTGTGGCTTCGTTAAACAAAAACTTCCTGACTGACAGTAAAACCAAACTCATGGTTTCTGCCGGACAGCAATACATTTTTGACTGTGGTACAGAAGATATTCAGATGATTGAAATGAACAGGAATTTTCATAAAAAACTTACAGACCTCAAAATTCAGCACCTCTACACTGAATCTTTAGGCGGTCATGATGATCAATACTGGAGCCGGTCACTATCTGAACAGCTGGTTTTGTTTGATAACTTTTTTAAACATTAACAACATAAAAAAACAGCCTTCCAAAATCGGAAGCCTGTTTTTTTAACTATTTAACCTCAGTTCTTAACTCGAACTCTTAGGTTAGTTATTATTCTTTGTCTTTCGTGAATTTTAATTTCAAAGATTTTCCCTGATTGAAATCAATGGTTTTCAGCTCTGGATTAAAAGTCATTTTGATCTCGTCCTCTTCATTGGTAAAGATATGATTTTCATAGGCAGTCAGTTTTACGGGTTCTTGTCCTTCTGCTATTGCCTGTATATAAAGAACATGATCCTGCACAAATACCTTTAGTTTCATTGGAAAATTAGGAGCACTATAAACTCCTGTATAAGAATTCAACTGTGTATCGGTTGGTGTAACTGCTTTTAATGGCTTTTCAACGTCCAGCTTTTCGTTATACAAAACTTTGCGGATTTCGTCTATCGGAACAACTGTTTTCCGGGTCATATTATTCTGAAGCAGAATGAACGTTTTATCGTTATCCATATGCCGTTCTATATAAGTAACGTATCCTGACCAGCCACCTGAATGATTGGCTATTTTTCCATATTTTGGGCTGTTTTTCACTTTCCATCCGAAACCATAGCCGCTTTGTTTTCCGTCACCCGTTGTAACATCGTTAAATATTAACTTTTTATCATCGTCATTTACAAGCTTGTTCGTGTATAAAGCTCTGTCCCATTTCAAAAGGTCTTCAACGGTAGAGTTCACCATTCCGTCACCTACAACTCCATCCAGATAATAGGTATAAAACTCCTTTCCATAGCTGTCCAGAAGAACCTTTTTTCCGGAATTATCTTCTTCATAGCCTAAGGCATAATTGGCGATGGTCTGCGGTTTGTAACGGCTTCTGTATACAAGGGTATGATCCATGCCCAGAGGTTTAAAGATATTGGCTTTCAGAAAATCTCCAAAAGATTGTTTGGAAACCCGTTCAATAATACTCCCCAACAATGCATAACCTGTATTGCTGTATTCATATTTCTGACTGGGTTCAAATTCAAGAGCCGGTTTGTATTTTGCAAATTCTTTGACGATGTCGTCATTGACCGCAAATTTACTTTTGTCCCAGTTTTTTTCGAATAATTCCATATAATCAGGAAGTCCGCTCGTGTGGTTCAGGAGATTTCTTACCGTTATTTTATCATAGAAAGACAGTTCAGGGATATATTTTGAGATCTTATCATCATAGTTGAGTTTTCCTTGTTTGTGTAACAGAACAATTCCCATTGCGGTAAACTGTTTAGAGACAGAAGCCAGTTCAAACGTCGTTTTAGGATCCAGTTTGCGCTGTGTTGCTTCATCCGCTATTCCGTAGCTTTTTTCGAAGACAGGTTTGCCCTTTTCAGCGATCAGTACATTGCCGTTGAATTTTTTCTTGTTGTACAGGGAAGTAAAAATACTGTCCAGAACCTTAGTTTTGTCCTGCGCAAATGATCCGATGGAAAATAGCACAAGATTAACGCATACTGCTTTTCTTACAGTTGATGCCATGATTGATTTTGTCATGAGATATGAGTTATTAGTTGGTGAGGTTAAAATAGTTTTGATCAAATATAGTCTAAAAAAGCCTTAATTACAGAGGAAATACAAAAATCCCTTTTAAGCACAGAACTTAAAAGAGATTTTGATGGTTGAATTTCAAAATGTTAACTAAACATTTTGAAGTTGCTGAAAGTTTTTACCCAAATGTTCTTCGATTACAAAAAATGGATCGTCTGTAAGAGTATGGGCTCTCATATCAATCAGGCTTACTTTACTCATCATTCTAAGCATGATTCTTCTTTGGCACTGATGTTCTACACCATCAATATTCCTTACTCCGGCACGAAAAGCTGACCTTCCATGAGCACATAAATGATTGTTGACCAGAATAACATCGCCAGCCTGTGGCGTAAAATTCGAATAGATCAGATGCCGTGCCTCTTCCCAGAATTCACTTAAACAATGATGCGCTTCTTCCGACTGCTGAATGTCCGGATTGAACAATTGTTCTGCCGCATCAAACCTCATAAAAGGAAGACGAAAGTTACCATAGAGAACAGAATCTAAAGTCTCTTCCTCATTCGTATCCGTCTCCAGATTAGCATCCTTGGGAATTTTATAGATCCGTTCAAAAAGAGGTTTGAAGTTTTCCCCGATAGATTCATGAGAACGAATGGAGTATAGGGTAGACGGTACCTGCTCTTCATTCCGGATATACATGAAGCTGAGGAAATCTGCCTGATGTTTTAAGAAAGCATCTTCGGTATGAACATAGAGATCTGTTGCAGATCCTGATCCTGTCTGAGTTTCACGCATTTTTTCATCAGGAATAATGGCATGGATCAATCCTCCGCCTTTACGCTGTGAATAATATTGTACAGGTTTTGACGGAAGAGCACCGTGAACCAATGCGCAGGCAAATCCATAAAGATTAAATTTAGAGGAGTCGGCAGACTGCCAGTTGGATGGAGTAATACCAATTTCCTCCTGATCGATGTCCATAAGGCCTTTAAATATCAATGCTCCGTATTGGTCTTTTGAAAAATCGCTTGCAAAATCAGCTGCTATATTCAGAATTCTTTCGGGCAGAAAATAGGACGCAAGCTGGTGGACATGTCTTATAAAATCTCTGTTTTCATAGCTGCCATATTTTCTATGAAGATGCACCGCTGCATCTTTTATCATTCTTCGCTCCTGAGAAGTGATCTCAATAGCTGCAGGAAGCAGTTTTACGGCAGTAATACTGTCTTTATCTAAAATTTCTATAGAATTCATTAAAAATAAATTTGGTGTTAAGTAATAATTTTTATATTTGTTTTTAATTATTCTAAATAACAATAGCGAGTTCAAATTTATGAATAATTTATAAATCACCAAATAAAAAGTAAAAAAATGTAGAAAATTAAAAACCTGACTGTCAGATACATATGTAATTGTATCAAAATAATACTCACAATTTATTGATTTAAAAATCACCTTACAAATACTTATATGAACCACAACCAAATGCCTGCGGGCGATGTCCTCAGTGCTACCTCTCCTCACTTTTTGGGGAATTTTAAAAATATTTTTCATTCTGATAATTATGATCACTACCGTACCGCTGTTGGCGATACTTTAGATCTTGTAGGAAAATTTTTACACAGAAATGAAAAGCCTTTCAGCGGTATTGAAGCCAAAGAAATGAAAACCATGGTACAGCAGATAGACCTTAATCAGAAACTGTTTTCTTATCAGGAACTTCTTCAGGAAGTAGACCATATTTATGTAAAACATGCTACCGCATTTCACCTGCCGCAGTATGTAGCCCATCTTAACTGTCCGGTTGTTATCCCCGCATTAGCCGGAGAAATTCTTGTCAGCGCAATTAATTCTTCACAGGATACTTATGACCAGAGTGCCGGAGGGACCTTTATGGAAAGAAAACTAATTGACTGGACCGCAGAACAGCTAGGCTATCATCCTGAAAACAGTGACGGAGTCTTCACAGCCGGAGGCTCACAGAGTAACTTAATGGGCCTGGTAATGATGCGTGACTGTTTTTCACAGAAAAGATATCATCATAATATCAAACTGGACGGGCTTCCACGTGAAGCATCGAAGTTCAGAATATTCGTTTCAGATAAATCCCATTTCAGCAATCTGAAAAATGCTTCCATCATGGGACTGGGCGAAAAAGCGATCGTAAAAGTTCCTACTGATGAAAGATTCAGAATGGATATTGCTCTTTTGAAAAAATACATCAAAAGGGAAGAACAATTGGGAAATATCCCGATAGGAATTGTCGCTACGGCAGGAACAACCGATTTCGGAAATGTAGATCCTATGGAAGATATTGCCAATATCGCAGAACAGTATAATATATGGATGCACGTAGATGCAGCTTACGGATGCGCGCTCTTATTAAGCGAGAAATACCGCCATCTTCTGAATGGAATTGAAAGAGCAAACTCAGTGACCATTGATTATCACAAATCATTCTTCCAGCCTATAAGCAGCAGTGCTTTTATCGTTAAAGACAAAAAAGAATTGCTTATTCTTAAACACCATGCAGACTATCTGAATCCCAAAGAAATGGATGAAGAAGAGATTCCTGCACAGATCAATAAATCCATTACGCAAAGTACCCGGAGATTTGATGCTCTGAAACTCTGGTTTACCTTAAGAATGATGGGTAAAGAACAGCTTTCCGAATATACTGACACGGTAATAGATCTTACCAAAGATGTTGCGGAAATGCTTACTGAAGATCCGGATTTCGACCTGCTTTCAGATACAGACCTGAGTGTTCTTGTGTTTCGGTATATAAGGCCTGAAATCACAGATCTGAACGCCCTGAATCAGTATATAAAAATGAAACTGTTCTACAGCGGAGAAGTTCTGGTAGCAAGCACAAGGGTAAATGGGAATTTCTATCTGAAATTTACCTTCCTGAATCCGATCACCACCACTGAAGACGTACATGAAATTCTCAACAAAATCAAAATGCATGGAAAAGACTTTGATACAGCAGCCCACTCAATATAAAGAAAAAGCACAGGAAATTACTGTACGGATCCTGCTGAACGGAATGCTCCGCGAACTCGCAAACGGGAAATTCTACCAAGGAGTTCCGAAATATGATCTTCTTACAGCCCAGGCACTTCAAAACAGTATTTATCCTTTACATATAAGATTCGATCTGAAAAAAAGTGAGGTCTTTTTATTCGCCCCCGTTTCTTACCGTTCCGAAAGTACTTTTCATCATTACGGGCAGGAGTTATGGGTGGTTGACCATAAAAATCAGCAAATTTTTCAACCGGATACTGATCAGTTGACAGAATTGGTTTATAAAGAACTTTCTGAACAGTCTACCCAACAGGGACTAGAACTTTTTACCAAAAGAATCCACAGCAGCCTTAGAAACCTGGAACTGATCATGGATGCCGGATTACAGGGTAAAAATGAATTAACTTATTCCTTCCTTGAATCTGAACAGCAGCTTCCCGTAGGGCATAATCTTCATCCGTTTACCAAAGCCAGAATGGGCTTTTCCAGAGAGGAGCAGCTTCTGTACGGCCCGGAATTCAACAGGGAAATTCAGCTTGAATATTTCCTTGTCCATAAAAGCTGTGTGAAAGAAAACTCTGTATTGGATATTCCTTACAGTCGGTTTCTGGAAAGCATCATTTCATTACCAGAAGATCTGGTAGAAAACCACCTCAGCGGAGAAGAACGGCTTTCGGATTTTTATGCGGTTCCATGCCACCCGTGGGAGGCCAGCTATCTTTTATCAACAAAAGAGGGTTCGGAAATGCTTACTAACCGTACTTTGGTTTATATCGGAAAATCAGGTGAAGGATTTTACTCAACCTCATCCATCAGAAGTATGTACAGCCCGGATATTCCGTGGATGCCCAAGTTCTCTTTAAATGTTCTGTTGACGGGCTCAATACGAATTAATACTGAAAAAGATCTGGCAAGAGGATACGCATCAGCTTTATGGAGGAAACATGCGGGCGAAAATTTTGACAAAAAGTTCAGTCACTTCAGATTACTGCTGGAACCTGTTACATTAGGAGTGTATCATGCCGGTAAAAACATTGAGAGCCTGAATCTCCTGATCCGTGAAAACCCTTTCCAGGCGGAAGACAAAATATTGCTTCTGGCCAGATTATGCCAGGATGAACCTTCTGATGGGAAATCCTTTATACAGCAGTTTTTTGATGATGTTTCAGAAAAGCTGGGAACAAAGCCTGAAGAGTCGGTGATGATCTGGTTTGAAAAATACATTCAGTTATTCATTGAGCCTTTAAATTACTTGTTCAGCCGGTATGGAATGGCTCCTGAAGCCCACCAGCAGAATCTCCTGATCAGCCTTGATGAGAATCTGATGCCGGAAACCCTTTGGATAAGAGATGCTCAGGGATATCTTCTGAGAGAAAGTGCACGGGAACAGTATGTTGAACTTGCAAAATCTTATCCTGAAATTGGAGACCTTTTTATCAGGGATGAGCGTCTTTTAGATATTGTTTCCTATCATGTGCTGGTCAGCAATCTTTCAGCATTGATTGCTTCATTAGGAAAGACAGGATGGGTAAAAGAAAGAGCCCTGATAGATATTCTTTACAGGGAGTTTGAGAGAGTACATTCCGAAGAACCTTCAGACTTCACCCGTTATGCTCTTGAAAACCGTTATTGGGGAACAAAAACCAATTTTAAGGCAGTAGCCAATGAAATTGACGGAATTACAAGTGCGTCAGCGATTTCTTATGCAACAGTTCCCAATCTTCTTCACCAGTATTTCTTTTCAGACCAGTTGATCCATCCGAAAGGAAAAGACGTTTTCTTCAAACGCTATTTCGAAAAAGAAGAGGTGACCATCACCATGCGTCCAATTGATCTTGATCAGGATCTTGAAATGCTTCATGAGTGGTTCAACCGCGAACATGCCATTAAAATCTGGCAGATGAACTGGCCCATTGATGCGCTGGAAACCTATTACCGTCTTATGCTTCCCGGCGATGAAGCCCAAAGTTACATTGTCATAAGCAACGGCGAACCTTCCTGTAATATTGAAGTCTATTGGCCATGCAGGGATATTGTAGGCGATTATTATGATGTTCTTCCGACAGATTACGGAACCCATCAGTTTATTGCTCCAACCGATCCTAAAAAGAAATATGTTTCTCCTTCCACACAATCTATGGTAGATTACGTATTTGCCCAGCCTGAAGTTGGGAAAATGGTGGGTGAAGGTTCTGTAGATTCTCTGGCATCCATGATGAATAAAGCACATGTAGGCTTTAAAGTGGAAAAGGTCATTGAAATGCCTCATAAAAAAGCCAACCTCAACTTCTGCTACCGGGAATGGTATTGGGAAAAGTTTCCACAGAACAAATACGTACAATTTACCGTAAAAACCACTGAACATGAATAATGAAACCCCATATAACGTGATCGGAATTGGAATCGGGCCTTTTAATTTGGGACTGGCCGCATTATCCAATCCGATTTCTGAATTAAAAACCCTTTTTCTGGACCAGAGAGACGGTTTCGACTGGCATCCGGGATTAATGATCGATCATGTAACCCTGCAGACGCCGTTTTTGTGTGACTGTGTATCTATGGCTGATCCAACCAATCCTTTGAGTCTTCTGAATTATTTAAAAGTAACCAACAGGCTTTATAAATTCTTTATCCGGGAAGATTTTTTCATTCCCCGTAAAGAATATAACCGGTATTGTCAATGGGTAGTAAGCCAATTGCCGCAATGCAGGTTTTCAACACAGGTTGTGGATATTGTATATGAAGACGGATTGTATGTAGTAACGACCATTCACACCAAAACTAAAGAAGCCGAAGTTTTCAGGACAGAAAGGTTAATTCTAGGAACAGGTACACAGCCCCATATCCCTTCATTTATTCCAAAAGATGATTCCAGGATTCTTCATACCAGTTCATATTTATACCGTAAGGAAGAGCTTTTGTCCCAGGGTAAAAAAATTGCGGTGATTGGTTCAGGACAGAGTGCGGCAGAGGTTTTCTATGATCTGTTGCAGAGCCGGAATGAAAATACTCAGTTAGGCTGGTATTCCCGCCCGGACCGTTTCTTCCCGATGGAATATTCAAAACTGACCTTAGAGCTGACTTCTCCTGATTATGTAGACTATTTCTACAGCAGAAGCGAGAATGCAAGGAAAGCCATTTTAAGCAAGCAGCAGGCTCAGTTCAAAGGGATTAATTATGATCTCATCAACCAGATCTATGATTTTATTTATGATCTGAATATTGATAATGAGGATACAAGGCTTACCATTATTCCGAACAGCCAGCTGGACAGGGTAGACAACAGCAGTACAGACCATCTTACGCTTGAATTTACTCAGCTTGAACAGGACGTTCAGTATGATCAGGAAGCCGATTATCTGGTGATTGGAACAGGATACCGCTACCATGAACCTTCATTCCTTAAAAATATTCAATCCAGAATTAAAAGGGATTCAGGCGGATTATTTGCGGTTAACCGGAACTATTCAATAGATCATAATGGCGGTGAAATCTATGTATTGCACGCAGAAGTTCATACCCATAGCTATATTTCAACGGATCTGGGAATGGCAGCTTACCGTAATTCTTATATCATCAACGATATTCTGGGAAGAGAATATTATAAGATTGAAAATAAAATTGCATTCCAGGATTTTGATGTTGAAAAATATGCCGCCATACCAACAACTGCCAAAATATAATGTTAAAAATGAACACCACTTTAAATAATACACCCATCAGTCAGGAAATCTGGCTGATGGCCAACCGCGATCTGATGGCTAAAACCTTTGCGGAGTTAATGCATGAAGAGCGCCTGAAACCTATTCCTGTTTTCCAGGATGAAGCAGGATTCACCGTTTTCAGACTTGAAACCGGATTGGAAAATATTGAATACAGCTTCCGCGGACAGGAAAGAATGATGGATTACTGGCATATCGACAAAGACAGTATTGTTAAAATTGAAAATGAAGTAAAAAGTCAGACCCTGAATGTTCCTCAATTCTTTCTTGAAATGCAGACCGTATTTGACTTAGATTCTAATACGTTAGCAAAATATACAGAAGAACTGCTTCATACTTTATATTGTGATGCGCTGATCTTATCCAGAGGAATTATTTCTTCAAAAGATCTTGCCTCCAGCAATTATCAGACGGTAGAGCATCAGATGACAGGCCATCCCTGGGTAATCGTCAATAAAAGCCGGCTGGGATTTTCTCCCTCTGATCTTGAAGTTTACGCGCCGGAAGCAGGGCAGGACATAAAAGTTCTGTGGCTGGCTGCCCATAAAGACAGATCAGCCTTTCAGGCGCTGGAGCATATTGATCAGGAAAACTTTTACCGTTCGGAAATTGGAGACAAATTGTATCAGGTATTTCAGCAGCAACTGATTGATTTAGGAAAATCTGTTCAGGATTACAATTTAATTCCTGTACATCCATGGCAGTGGGAACATAAGCTGAAGATTCATTTTGCGGGAGATATAGCTTCCGGAATTTTAATAAAGTTAGGGGGAGGAAATGATTTTTACAGCCCACAGCAGAGCATCCGGACTTTATTCAACACAGAGCATCCGGAGAAAAGATACTTGAAAACCGCAGTTTCTATTCTGAGTACAGGAAACATCAGAGGACTTTCTCCTAAGCAGATGAGAATTGCTCCATCGATTACAGACTGGGTAAAAGGTCTGATTAAAGATGATGAATATCTGGAGACAAAAGGAACCATTTTCCTGGGTGAGGAAGCTTCAGTTGCCTATCTGCATCCTCAATACAATGCTATAACCGCTGTACCTTATCAGTACAATGAGTTTTTAGGGGCTCTATGGCGTGAAAGTGCCATATCTTCCCTGAAAGAAGGTGAAGAAATGTTTACCATGGCTTCCCTGCTGTACGTTGATCAGAACGGAATTCCTTTGGTACAGGCTTTTGCCGAAAAAGCAGGAGTCAGCATCAAAGAATGGATCACGGAGTATCTGGATGCCTATCTTACTCCGCTGCTTCACATCTATTATACTCATTCTCTTTGTGTGACTCCTCACGGAGAAAACATTATGGTTGTGCTGAAGAATGGTCTTCCTCAGAGGATTGTCATTAAAGACTTTGTAGATGATATTGTACTGACCCCTGAAGCCAGGGAAAAGCTGCCTGACCATCTTGCAGACGGGCTGATCCAGTCTTCAAACAAAGAAAACGTACCACTTTCTATTCTGCTGGGGATTTTTGATGCGTTTTTCAGATATCTTTCCAATGTTTTGCATACGTATTCAAACTTCCGGGAAGAAACATTCTGGACTCTTGTTCATGAATGTATAAAAGAGTACAAAAATCAGAATCCGCATCTGAAGGAACGGTACGAAAAGTATGATCTGTATGTTCCGGCATTCAAAAGGTTCTATATCAACAGTGTCCGTCTGAAGAATAACGGCTATAGCGAAAATAAAGCTTTTGCTATTCCTAAGAAAGATGGCGCCCTTCTTAATCCGCTGTACCAGATCATCAATAAAAATTCTGTAGCGGAAGTATGAGAAAAGCGCTGCATATCATAAAAGAAGGCTCTGTATTTGCGTACGGAGCTTTGGCAGGAAAAAAAACAGAATTGACTTCAGGAAGTATTAATCGTTCTATCTTCAGCCTTGCCATTCCTATGGTATTAGAATTATTGATGGAATCTGTCTTTGTCAGTATCAATTTACTGATCATTGCCCGATTGGGAGATCAGGTTCTAGGGCTTGTGGGGATCACAGACAACTATATCAATTTTGCCAACGCCATTGCAATAGGTCTGGGAATAGCTGCGGCAACACTCACTGCAAGGAGAGCCGGGGAAAAGGACAAAGATGGAATGAGCCGGACTGCCCATTATATCATATTGCTGGCCTCTGCCTTTGCCCTACTTGTTGGAGGTTTGTCATTTCTTTTTGCAGGAGAGATCATCAGCTTTCTTGGCTTTAGCCCGGAAGCAATGACGCAGGCTTTACCATTCTCACAGCTGGTTTTCCTTAGTATCGGGCTGGTTATTCTGAGACTTTCCGTTAATGGATTATTCAGGGGAGCTGGGGATGCTGATCTTGCCATGAAATCCCTGTGGCTCTGCCATATCTCGAGTATGGTCTTTGCCGTTGTACTTGTTTTCGGGCTTGGACCTGTTCCTGCCTATGGACTTATGGGACTGGCTTATGCTACCGTGTTATCAAGGCTGCTGGCCGTTTTGTACCAGTTCTTTATTCTCCTTTCCGGTAAGACCAGTATCAATATTGTGGTGAAATTTCGTTTCGATCTTCCTTTACTCAAAAAGATGATGAAGATCGCGTTGGGAGGACTTGTGCAATATATTATACCTGCTTCCAGCTGGCTGATTATGGTTAAGATCATCGCGACGTTCGGAACTACAGCTCTTGCAGGATATATCATTGCTCAAAGGGTTGCCTCTGTGGCTACAATGCCTGCCTGGGGAATAGGAAATGCCGCAGGAGTACTGACAGGACAGAATTTAGGAGCTGGAAATCCGGACCGGGCGGAAAAAACAGTCTGGAGGGCCGGAGGAATCAACATGACCTATCTGGTAGCTGTCGCCCTGCTCTGGCAGGTCGCTGCAAAATATGTGGTTACTTTTTTTACTCAGGAGCCAGAAGTGGCAGGATATGCCGTACAGTACATTCATGTAGTGTCTATAGCTTATTTGCTGCTGGGCTTTACAATGGTAATCAGCCGGGCTCTTAACGCTGCCGGGAACATTATGCAGGTAACCTTGCTTTATATGATCATGTTTTATGTTATTCAGCTTCCTTTAGCCTATCTGCTTGGGGTACGCCTTCAATGGGAGCTGAAAGGGATCTTTACGGCCATTGTTTCCTCGGAAATAGTGCTTGCTGTACTGTTCTTACTGATCTTCAAAAATGGAAAATGGAAAACTATAAAAATTTAAAATGAACACAACAGAAGAGTTTTATGAAATTATCGCATCAGCTATTGCTGTTAAAAAAGAGTTGGTTGATGAAAACCTTACCTATCAGGAAATTCCCGAATGGGATTCTATGTCCCATCTGCTCATTGTAGAAGCATTGGAGCAGTTTTATCAGATCAAATTTGATTTTAATGATATTCTTGAAATGGGAACGGTAGGAAAAATCCGTGAGAAAATGAAAAAATACGATGTACTCGTAGAAAACTAAGTATATGAAAATTTTAGAAAATGTAATTGACAACAAAAGCCTGCTGTTTACAGATGCTTCGTCCGGTACCACCATACCGGCCGGGGCCCTGTGCAGGTCTTTGGGTTTAGATCCTTCAGAGCAAGGACTGATCTTTCTGTACAATGACAATCAGCTGCCCGGTATTGAGGTGCTCCTCAATTTTTACGGAACAGCTCATGCCATTGCTGTACTGGGACAGAAACTGCATCCTGAATTTAAGGAACGCCTGGAAGCAGAGTATCGCCCGAAATACATCTTTGATCCGTCAAGAGATGAGGTTTGGGGATATTCTTTAAAGGAATTCTCAGAAACCATTAAAATCTTTGCAAAAGAAGATCAAACGCCCGAAGCCTCTATTCACCCGGACATCAAAATCCTTCTGAGCACTTCAGGAACAACAGGGGTCCCGAAACTGGTGAAACTGTCGGATGAAAACCTTTATCAGAATGCAGTAAGCATCCTTCAGTACATGCCTATCCTGGAATCTGATGTGGTTCCGCTGAACGTACCGATTAATTTCGTGTACGGATTTTCTATTTTCACCACCAACTGTATGCGTGCTGGGAGAATTGTATGTACCGACAAAGACATTATGCAGAAAGCTTTCTGGGATGAA